>NZ_CP023202.1:3795000-4427500 GCF_000220705.2 Streptomyces xinghaiensis S187
TCCGCGCCGCCGTCGCGCTCACCGAGGCCATCACCGCTCCACTCCCGTCCCCGTCGTCTCCTTCGTACCGGCCCGGCCGCGCACCGCTCCCGAGGCCGCTTCCGCCGCGGCGCCCGCCGGCGCGTCCGGTGGCGCGTCCGCCGGCGCGTCCGAGCGCGCGATGGCGAGGAACGCCTCCTCCAGCGAGGCCGAGCGCGCGTCCAGCCCGTCGAGGGCCAGCCCCCTCTCCCCGGCCCAGCGCAGCAGCACCCCCAGCGACTCCTGCAGCCCGTCGGTCCGGATCTCCACCCACCGGTCGTCCCCGACGGCGGCGCGCAGCGACAGCGGCAGCTCGCCCGGCGCCACCCCGGCCGGCAGCAGGAACCGGATCCGGGACGGCCGCGAGGCCGTCACCTCGGCCGGGGTCCCGGAGACGACGATCCGGCCCTGCCGCATGATGGCGAGCCGGTCCGCCAGGGACTCGGCCTCCTCCAGATAGTGCGTGGTGAGCAGGACGGTGGTGCCGGCGTCGCGCAGCCCGCGCACCAGCCGCCAGGTCTCGCGCCGCCCCTCGGCGTCGAGCCCGGTGGTGGGCTCGTCCAGGAACAGCACCTCGGGCCGGCCGAGCAGGGCCATCGCCAGATCGAGCCGCCGCCGCTCACCGCCCGAGAGCTGCTTGACCCGCACCCGGGCCCGTCCCGCCAGCCCGGTCATCTCCAGGGCCTCGCCGGGGGGCCGGGCGCCGGTGGTGCAGCCGGCCCACATCCGGGCCGTCTCCGCCACCGTCAGATCGGAGGGGAAGCCGCCTTCCTGGAGCATCACGCCGATCCGGGGCCGGACGGCGGGCCGCTCCCGGTACGGATCGCGGCCCAGCACACGGACCCGTCCGCCGGTGGGGGCGGCCAGTCCTTCCAGCAGCTCCACGGTGGAGGTCTTGCCCGCCCCGTTCGTGCCGAGCAGGGCGAAGAGCTCGCCCCGCGCCACGGAGAAGGTGAGTCCCCGTACGGCGTCGAATCCGCCCCGTCCGGCGGGCCCGTAACGCCGCCGCAGGTCCGTGACGTCGATCACTCTTGCGTCGCTGTCCATGCTTCCGAGTCTCCCGGCGGTGCCGGAGCGCGGTAAGTGCGTCGTGTCACCGCCGCGCATGACAAATGCCATGAAGGGCGGGCCCGCGGAGACCAGGGGGACCGGGAGACGGAACGACGAAGGCCCCGGTCACGATGACCGGGGCCTTCAACCCGAGCGGACGACGAGATTCGAACTCGCGACCCTCACCTTGGCAAGGTGATGCTCTACCAACTGAGCCACGTCCGCATGCCTCCGAGAAGCTTTCACCTCTCGGCGCGAGCACTACTCTACCTGATCCATTCGACCAGTCGACTGGTCCGGTGAGTAATGAGAGCGGGTGACAGGGATCGCACACTGCGCCTCCCTCTTGGAAAGAGGGCGCTCTACTACTGAGCTACACCCGCGTGACTCCTCGGGACCTGGCCTTCCGGCCTCGCCCCTCGGCGTGCTCCAGACTTTAGCCGATCAACGGGGGTGGAGCGCAAGTCGGTTCAGCTCGCGGCCTCGAAGGCCTCGTAGACCTTCTTCGGGATGCGCCCGCGGGGCGGGACGTCCATGCCGTGGGAGCGGGCCCAGGCGCGGACGGTGGCCGGATCCGGGGCGACCGCGGTGCGGCGGTACGTCCGGCCGGACCGGGACCGCTTGCGGCCGGCCTCGACGTAGGGCTCCAGAACTCCCCGCAGCTTCTTCGCATTCGAAGTGCTGAGGTCGATCTCGTACGTCTTGCCGTCGAGACCGAACATGACCGTTTCCGCCGCTTCCCCGCCGTCGATGTCGTCGGAGAGTGTGACCACTACGCGCTGAGCCACGGATATCGGTCCTTTCTGCCGGCGTCACCACCATGACAGGCGGTGATGGTGTACGCCGTGGTGATCGGGGACAGGGCTAATTCATTTGTACAGGCATGGGCATTGCATGGTGAAACCCTGTGAATTCCCATGCGGGCGTCACAGGGCAATCAAGACCGTACGTTTTCTCTGCCGGTTTTTCCACAACAGTTACGGCGCCCGATACGCGAATGTGACCGCCGGGGCGATATCTACCCGCGTAGATTTCCCGGCCGGGTAGGCTGGGGTACACCTAGCCGGGGGTCCGGGGAGTCAGCTCCCCGCAGGACTTCGGGGCTCCGGGGCCGTACCCCGGATCACTTTGGGCCCGATGGCGCGCCTCCGGAATGACACAGCCGCACCACCACACCACCGGGAGTGCCAGTGGCACGCGTCGTAGTCGACGTCATGCTCAAGCCGGAGATCCTCGATCCGCAGGGCCAGGCGGTGCAGCGTGCACTGCCCCGCCTCGGCTTCGCCGGAATCTCCGACGTACGCCAGGGAAAGCGCTTCGAACTCGAACTGGACGGACCGGCCGACGACGCCGCGCTCGCCCGGGTCCGGGAGATGGCCGAGACCTTTCTCGCGAACACCGTCATCGAGGACTTCACCGTCCGGGTCGAGGAAACCGTGAAGGCGGAATCGTGACCGCTCGTATCGGAGTCATCACTTTTCCCGGCAGCCTCGACGACGGGGACACCCGGCGCGCGATCCGGCTGGCGGGCGCCGAACCCGTCACGCTCTGGCACCGCGACAAGGAGCTGAAGCAGGTCGACGCCGTCGTCCTGCCCGGCGGCTTCTCCTACGGCGACTACCTCCGCGCGGGCGCCATCTCCCGTTTCTCGCCGGTCATGGAGACCCTGATCGACGAGGCCCGGGGCGGCCTCCCGGTGCTCGGCATCTGCAACGGCTTCCAGGTGCTCGCCGAGACGCATCTGCTGCCCGGCGCCATGCTGCGCAACAACCACCTCCACTTCATCTGCCGGGAGCAGAAGCTCCGGGTGGAGAACGCGGAGACCTCCTGGACCACCGACTTCACCGCCGGCCAGGAGATCCACATCCCGCTCAAGAACGTGGACGGCCGCTATGTCGCCGACGAGCGCACCCTCGACATGCTGGAGGCGGAGGGCCGCGTCGTCTTCCGCTACCGCGATCTGAACCCCAACGGTTCGCTGCGCGACATCGCCGGCATCACCAACGAGGCCGGCAACGTCGTCGGCCTCATGCCGCACCCGGAGCACGCCGTCGACCCCCTGGTCGGCACCGGTGGCACGGACGGCCTCGGATTCTTCACCTCGATCCTGAAGAAGCTGGTCAGCGCATGAGCCTCGACACCACCAAGCACGCCGCGGACACCCCCGAGACCGAGCAGCCCTGGGCCGAGCTCGGCCTCAAGCAGGACGAGTACGAGCGCATCCGGGAGATCCTCGGCCGCCGCCCGACCGGTGCCGAGCTCGCGATGTACTCCGTCATGTGGTCGGAGCACTGCTCGTACAAGTCGAGCAAGGTGCACCTCAAGCAGTTCGGCGAGAAGGCCCCGGAGAACGACGCCATGCTCGTCGGCATCGGCGAGAACGCCGGCGTCGTGGACGTCGGCCAGGGCTACGCCGTCACCTTCAAGGTCGAGTCGCACAACCACCCCTCGTACGTCGAGCCCTACCAGGGCGCGGCCACCGGCGTCGGCGGCATCGTCCGCGACATCCTCGCCATGGGCGCCCGCCCGGTCGCCGTCATGGACCCGCTGCGCTTCGGCGCCGCGGACCACGAGGACACCAAGCGGGTGCTGCCCGGCGTCGTCTCCGGCATCGGCGGCTACGGCAACTGCCTGGGCCTGCCCAACATCGGCGGCGAGGTCGTCTTCGACCCCTGCTACCAGGGCAACCCGCTGGTCAACGCGCTGTGCGTGGGCGTGATGAAGCACGAGGACATCCACCTCGCCAAGGCGTCCGGCCCCGGCAACAAGGTGATCCTCTACGGCGCCCGCACCGGCGGCGACGGCATCGGCGGCGTCTCCGTGCTCGCCTCGGAGACCTTCGAGTCCACCGGCCCCGCCAAGCGCCCGGCCGTCCAGGTCGGCGACCCGTTCCAGGAGAAGCTCCTCATCGAGTGCACCCTGGAGATCTTCGCCGAGGACCTCGTCGCCGGCATCCAGGACCTCGGCGGCGCCGGTCTCTCCTGCGCCACCAGCGAGCTGGCGAGCGCCGGCTCCGGCGGTATGCGCGTCGAGCTGGACACCGTGCCGCTGCGCGACGCCAGCCTCTCGCCCGAGGAGATCCTCATGAGCGAGTCGCAGGAGCGGATGTGCGCGATCGTCGAGCCGGACAAGGTCGCCCGTTTCCTGGAGATCTGCGAGAAGTGGGACGTCATCGCCACCGTCATCGGTGAGGTCACCGACGGCGACCGGCTGGAGATCTACTGGCACGGCGAGCAGATCGTCGACGTGCCGCCGCGCACCGTCGCCCACGAGGGCCCCGTCTACCACCGGCCGTACGCCCGTCCGGACTGGCAGGACGCCCTCCAGGCCGACGACGCCGGCCGGCTGCCCCGCCCGGCGGACGCCGCGGAGCTGCGCGAGCAGGTGCTCCGGCTGGTGGCCTCGCCGAACCAGGCGTCCAAGAGCTGGGTCACGGACCAGTACGACCGCTTCGTCCAGGGCAACACGGTCCTCGCCCAGCCCGAGGACTCCGGCATGGTCCGCGTCGACGAGGAGACCAACCTCGGCGTCGCGGTCGCCACGGACGGCAACGGCCGCTACGCCAAGCTCGACCCGTACACCGGCGCCCAGCTGGCCCTGGCCGAGTCGTACCGCAACGTCGCCGCCTCCGGCGCCAAGCCGCTCGCCGTCACCGACTGCCTCAACTTCGGCTCGCCGGAGGACCCGGCGGTCATGTGGCAGTTCGCGGAGGCCTGCCGCGGGCTGGCCGACGCCTGCCTGGAGCTGGGCACGCCCGTCACCGGCGGCAACGTCTCGCTGTACAACCAGACCGGTGAGACGGCCATCCACCCGACCCCGGTGGTCGGGGTGCTGGGCGTCATCGACGACGTCACCCGCCGCACCCCCATGGCCTTCGCCGAGGAGGGCCAGCTCGTCTACCTCCTCGGGGAGACCCGCGAGGAGCTGGGCGGCTCGGCCTGGTCCCAGGTGGTCCACGGGCACCTGGGCGGGCTCCCGCCGAAGGTGGACCTGGCGCGCGAGAAGCTGCTCGCCGAGATCCTGATCGCGGGCTCCCGCGACGGCATGATCGACGCGGCGCACGACCTCTCCGACGGCGGTCTGGTCCAGGCGGTCACGGAGTCCTGCCTGAGGGGCGGCAAGGGCGTCCGGCTGGTCGTCCCGGAGGGTCAGGACCCGTTCGTGTTCCTCTTCTCCGAGTCGGCGGGCCGCGCGATCGTCGCGGTGCCGCGGAGCGAGGAGCTCCGCTTCACCGACATGTGCGGCGCGCGGGGCCTGCCGGCCACCCGCGTCGGCGTGATCGACGGTGACGCGGTGGAGGTGCAGGGCCAGTTCTCCCTCCCGCTGGCCGAGCTGCGCGAGGCGCACGAGGCGACGATCCCGGCGCTGCTGGCCTGACCCGGCCCGCGCTCCGGGACCGCTTGCGCGGTCGCCCCGGCCGCCCGGCCGCCCGGGTTGTCACGGCCCCGTCCACTCCGGTGGGCGGGGCCGTCGCGCTGTCCGGGGGTCGGGCTCTTGTCGAGGATTACGTAATTACGTAAAGTGGCTCCCGTGGAACTGGAAGAGCGGGTCACCGCGCTGGAGCGGCGGCTGGCCGAACTGGAGGAGACGGGGAGCCGGAAGGACCGGCCCGCCATCACGGAACGCCCGGACTTCTGGGCGCTGGACGGGCTCAAAGCCCGGCTGCCGGAGTCCGGGGCGGAGAGCGGTGGCGTGCTGTTCACCGGATCCGTCCGGCTGCCCACCGGTGAGCAGTACGAGTGGCAGTACGGGCTGCCCACGGACCAGCTGCTGGCGGAGTCCTGGGAGGACGCCGCCGAGGCGTTCGCCGCGCTGGGACGCCCCGTGCGGCTGCGGCTGCTCCGGGAGATCCTCGGCGGCCGCCGCACGGCTGCGGAGCTCACCGAGCTGGCGGAGGTCGGCACGACCGGGCAGGTCTACCACCATCTGCGGCAGCTGACCGCCGCCGGTTGGCTGCGGTCGTCGGGCCGTGCGGGATACGAGGTCCCGGCCGGCCGGGTGGTCCCGCTGCTCGTCGCGCTCGCCGCGGCCGGGCACTGACCACGGCCCGGTCCGGCCCCGCGCCGGCCACCCCCGTCCCGGCCGTGTGCCGGCCGCGCGAACCGGCTCACCCGCGCGGTCCGGTCCGCCCGGGCGCCGGGCACGCGGGGAGGCCGCCCGCACCGGCATCCGGGCCGGTGCCGCTGTCCGTACGGGCGCCGTCCGTACGGGACCGCTGTCCGCACGACACGTAAACGAACCGACACACCACAGGGGGAACCGGCGATGTCCTTGATCCACGCGCTCAAGCGGGCGCGGCCGTACTACTACGGTCTGCTGGCGCTCCTCATCGTGCTCGACCTGGTGTGGCTCGACGCCGTCCGCGGCGTCCCCCTGTGGGTCATCGGGCTGGTCGTGGCGTTCGGCCTCGCGGCCGAGTTCCTTCCCGCCCGCTCGCAGCGACGGCCCCGGGCCGAGCGGCGGGAGAACCCGGGGGAACCGCCGGCCGCCGAGGTGGAGCCGCCGGTCTCCGGGCGGTGGCGGGCGCTCAACAGCCCGGCGGACAAGGTGCCCAGCCACGGCACCCGCGTCTACGGGCAGTCCCACGCGATCGACCTCGTGCGGGAGGCGGAGCCGGGGGAGCGGGCCCGGCCGGGGTTCGGCTGGTGGCCCGTCGTCCGCCGGAACCAGGACTTCCCCGCCTTCGGGGAGCCGGTACTGGCCGTCGCCGACGGCACGGTGGTCCGGGTCCGGGACGGGCGCCGCGACCATCTCAGCCGCACCTCCTGGCCCGCTCTGCTGTACTTCTTCGCCGAGGCCATGGTCCGCGGCTGCGGCACCCCGGCCGCCGTCGTCGGCAACCACGTGGTGCTCGACCTGGGGGACGGCACCTACGCGCTCTACGCCCATCTGCGCCGCCGGTCGGCGGCCGTCCGCGAGGGGGACCGGGTGAGCGCCGGGCAGCGGCTGGCCGGCACCGGCAACAGCGGCAACTCGACCGAGCCGCATCTGCACTTCCAGCTGATGGACCGCCCCGACCCCCTGGAGGCCCGGGGCATCCCGTTCCACTGGCGCGGCACAGGCGTGCCGGCGAACAGCGAGGTCTTCACGGTTCCGGCACCGGGGGGCGGCGGGGCCGGCGGGGGCGACGCGGCGAAGGGCGCGTCCGAGGCGGGCCGGTAAGGCGTGGCGGAGAGGGGTGTGACGGAGAGGGGCGTGACGGTTGGTCCGGATCCGAACGGCCTCCGGGCAGCGCCCCCGCGCCGGGCCCTAGGCTCGCCCGTATGACCTCGCGAGCGCGCAAGCCACGCCCCCGCAGCTACGACCCCGCCCGGACCCGCGCGGCGCTGGACGCCGAGGTACGGGCCGTACGGGAGGCCGTCCGCGTCCTCTGCGCGGCTCCGGACGCCCCCGAACTGCTGGAGGCCCCGTCCGGGCTGGCGGGCTGGACGGTCCGGGACCTGGTGGTGCACATCGCCGTCTGCCTGGACTTCCTCCCGCGCCGGCTGGCCGAGGAGCCGGGACCGGCCAAGCCGGACCTGGACCTCCAGGGGTACCTCGCCCGGTTCGGGTCGGAGGGGAAGGACCTGGCCGCCGGGGTCGCGGAGACGGCGGTGCGGGAGGCCGCCGCCCTGCCCCGCACCGGCGCGGCCGTACTGGACCGGTTCGACACCGCGGCGGCCCGGCTGGCCGGGACGCTCGCGGAGACGGACGCCCGCAGCACGGTCCGCACCCTCTTCGGGGTGATGACCGTCGACGACTTCCTGGTCACCCGGCTGCTGGAGGCGGTGGTGCACGGCGACGACCTGACGGCCGCCACCGGTACGGCCGTCTCCCACGACCGGCAGGCGCTGGCCGCGGTGGTCCGGCTCACCGCCGACGCGCTCGCCGCGAAGGCGCCGGGCGGGTCCGTCGAGGTGCGCGTTCCGCCGTTCGCGGTCGTGCAGTGCGTCGAGGGACCCCGGCACACCCGGGGCACCCCGCCCAACGTCGTCGAGACCAACCCGCTGACCTGGATCCGGCTGGCCACCGGCCGCAGGCCCTGGGCCGAGGCGCTGGACGCGGCCGAGGTCTCCGCGAGCGGCGAGCGCGCGGATCTCTCCCGGTTGCTCCCCGTCCTGGGCTGAGAGCGGGCCACGCCGCGGCTCCGTGCCCGGGCCCCGCACCCTCCGGCCGGGTCTCCCCGCCGTGCCGGGGCCCGGGACCCACCGCCGTCCGGTGGCACCCCGGCGACGGCACGCGGTGCCTCCCCCGGCACGGACGCGGGCTCCGGCGGACCGTGACCTTCGACACCGCTCCCGGCCGCGGTGAACCGGGCCGCGGGGACCGCCGGCGGGCGGGGCCGAGCGGTCCCCGTCCGGCCGCGCCGAGCCCGTCCGCACCCGGCCCGGGCGCCCGTACACCCCTCCCACCAGGGGCTCCGCCGGTGTGCCGGACTCCGCGGGCTCCCGCCCCGGAGCCGTGGGGAACGGCGGTCCGGCCGAGTCCGCTCCGCCGCCGTCCGGTCCGGGAAAGCCCTTGCGCCACAATCCCCGGTTCGGACGAACCCGCAACCTGTCCTAGACTCGGTGACGTGCCACGTGGTGACGGACGACTCAGCCACGATCTCCTTCCCGGGGAGAAAGGCCCCCAGGACGCCTGCGGCGTCTTCGGTGTCTGGGCCCCGGGAGAAGAGGTCGCCAAACTCACCTATTTCGGGCTGTACGCGCTGCAGCACCGTGGACAGGAGTCCGCGGGCATCGCTGTGAGCAACGGCTCCCAGATCCTCGTCTTCAAGGACATGGGCCTGGTCTCCCAGGTCTTCGACGAGACCTCGCTCGGCTCCCTCCGGGGCCACATCGCCGTGGGCCACGCCCGCTACTCCACCACCGGTGCCTCGGTGTGGGAGAACGCGCAGCCGACGTTCCGTGCCACCGCGCACGGCTCCATCGCGCTCGGCCACAACGGCAATCTCGTCAACAGCCACGAGCTGGCCGCGATGGTCGCCGAGCTGCCCCGGGAGAACGGCCGCGCCTCCCAGGTCGCCGCCACCAACGACACCGACCTCGTCACCGCGCTGCTGGCCGGCCAGGTCGACGAGGACGGCAAGCCGCTGACCGTCGAGCAGGCGGCGCCGATCGTGCTGCCCAAGGTCCAGGGCGCCTTCTCCCTCGTCTTCATGGACGAGCACACCCTCTACGCGGCCCGTGACCCGCAGGGCGTGCGCCCCCTGGTCCTCGGCCGGCTGGAACGCGGCTGGGTCGTGGCGAGCGAGACCGCCGCCCTCGACATCTGCGGCGCGAGCTTCATCCGCGAGATCGAGCCCGGCGAGATGATCGCCGTCGACGAGAACGGGCTGCGCTCCTCCCGCTTCACCGAGGCGCGTCCCCGCGGCTGCGTCTTCGAGTACGTCTACCTCGCGCGCCCCGACACCGACATCGCCGGCCGCAACGTCTACCTCTCCCGGGTGGAGATGGGCCGCAGGCTGGCCGCCGAGGCCCCCGCCGAGGCGGACCTGGTGATACCCACGCCCGAGTCCGGCACCCCGGCCGCCGTGGGCTACGCCGAGGCCAGCGGCATCCCGTACGGTTCGGGGCTGGTCAAGAACAGCTATGTGGGCCGGACCTTCATCCAGCCGAGCCAGACCATCCGCCAGCTCGGCATCCGGCTCAAGCTCAACCCGCTCAAGGAAGTCATCCGCGGCAAGCGGCTGGTGGTCGTCGACGACTCGATCGTCCGCGGCAACACCCAGCGCGCCCTGGTCCGGATGCTCCGCGAGGCGGGCGCCGCCGAGATCCACGTCCGGATCTCCTCCCCGCCGATCAAGTGGCCGTGTTTCTTCGGCATCGACTTCGCCACCCGGGCCGAGCTGATCGCCAATGGGCTGTCCGTCGAGGAGATCGGCAAGTCCCTGGGCGCCGACTCGCTCGCGTACATCTCGATCGACTCGATGGTCGAGGCGACGACGATCCCGAAGAACGAGCTCTGCCGGGCCTGCTTCGACGGCGAGTACCCGATGGACCTGCCGGACCCGGAGCTGCTGGGCAAGCACCTGCTGGAGTCCGAGACGGCGGAGCCGGACCGCACCGACGCGGACGGCCTGGTCTCGCCGACCGCCGGAGTCGGCGGCGCGGACGCCCTGCGCCGCCCGTAGCCCTGCCGTTCCGCCGCCCCGCCCGCACCGGGGGCGCTGTCCACCGAGCCCCGAGCCCGAGTCCCGGCCCGGGCCACCGAGCCCCGAGCCACCGAGCGACGAAAGACTGAGGCGTCATGTCCGAGAGCACCGCTGCCGGCCGTCCGACGGCGTCCTACAAGACGGCGGGCGTCGACATCGAGGCGGGCGACCGCGCGGTCGAGCTGATGAAGCAGTGGGTGAAGAAGGCCACCCGTCCCGAGGTCGTGGGCGGTCTCGGCGGCTTCGCCGGGCTCTTCGACGCCTCCGTCCTCAAGCGCTACGAGCGCCCGCTGCTGGCGTCCGCCACGGACGGCGTCGGCACCAAGGTCGACATCGCCCGCCGCATGGGCGTGTACGACACGATCGGCCGCGACCTGGTCGGCATGGTCGTGGACGACCTGGTGGTGTGCGGTGCCGAGCCGCTGTTCATGACCGACTACATCGCCGTCGGCAAGGTCCGCCCGGAGCGGGTGGCGGCCATCGTCAAGGGCATCGCCGAGGGCTGCGTGCTGGCGGGCTGCGCGCTCGTCGGCGGGGAGACCGCGGAGCACCCGGGCCTGCTGGAGCCGGACGACTTCGACGTCGCCGGGGCCGGCACGGGCGTGGTCGAGGCCGACCGCCTGCTGGGCGCCGAGCGGATCCGCGCGGGGGACGCGGTGATCGCCATGGCCTCCTCCGGTCTGCACTCGAACGGGTACTCGCTCGTCCGCCATGTGCTCCTCGACGGGGCGGGCTACGCGCTGGACCGCGAGATCCCCGAGTTCGGCCGGACCCTCGGCGAGGAACTGCTGGAGCCCACCCGGATCTACTCGCTGGACTGCCTGGCGCTCACCCGCACCACCGAGGTGCACGCCTTCTCGCACATCACCGGGGGCGGCCTGGCCAACAACCTCGCCCGGGTGATCCCGGACGGCCTGCACGCCACCGTGGACCGCGCCACCTGGGCCCCGGCCCCGGTCTTCGGCCTGGTCGGCTCGGCCGGATCGGTCGAGGGCACCGAGCTGGAGAAGACGCTCAACATGGGCGTCGGCATGATCGCGGTGGTGGCGCCGGAGGGAGCCGACGCCGCCCTGGCCACGCTGGCCGACCGTGGTGTGGACGCCTGGATCTGCGGTGAGATCACCGACCGCGGGGAGAGCGGCGAGCGCGCCGAGGCGGTGGCCCTGACCGGCGACTACGCCGTGTGACGGGCGGTACCCGGTATGCACGGTCGCCCCGGAACGGCGCACCACCTCGCGGCACCGGTCGTCATGACGGCCGGTGCGGCGGGACGGGCGACGCCGGAGGACAGCACAGAACCCGGTCCGTGGGCGGGCCCTCGGACCGGGTCTGTTGTGTGCGTACCGGGGACGCGGACGCCGCCGCGTCAGGCGCGGCGGCGTGAGGAGTGGTCGGAGGCTTGCGCCTCCTCGTCCTCGTCCTCGTCGTCGTTGTACAGCTCCGCGTACTGTGCGTACGGGTCGTCGTCCGGCTCATCGTCCGCGAAGCGCTCGCCGTTCGGCGGCTGTTTCGTCGTCGATGCGCCCAGCTCGTCGGCCAGCCGTGAGAGGTCAGTCCCACCGCTGTTGTACTTCAGCTGGCGGGCGACCTTCGTCTGCTTGGCCTTGGCCCGGCCGCGCCCCATGGCTCGACCCCCTCGATTGCGGGGCTCGACGGCCCCAGAGTCTTGACACGCGTTCATGATCCGGAGCGGACTCTCCGTGAAGAGGCCGTCCCGTAGGACTTCAACGGTACCTGCTTCCGCCGCCATACGGTACGTCGCCCGCAGGACGCGCCCCTCGGCGGGGTCCGCGAGGAGGATCGTCCTCGCTGGTCAGCCCCGATTTTACCGAGTCTTCCGGATCGACCCGCCGACGGGTGGTGAGTCTTCTCTCGTCGCCTCCCGTCACCTCCCGTCGGCGGGTCACCGGCGTGCGGCCGGGTGAGCGCCGTCAGGCGGTGCGGGCCTCCGCCATGCGCTGCTCGGCGATCCGGTCGGCGGCGACGGCGGGCGGGACGCCGTCGGTCCTGGCGCGGTCGAAGATGGCCAGCGTCGTGTCGAAGATCTGCGCCGCCTTGGCCTTCGCCCGGTCGAATTCAAAACCGAGCAGCTCGTCGGCGACCTGGATCACGCCACCGGCGTTGACGACGTAGTCGGGCGCGTACAGGATGCCGCGGTCGGCGAGGTCCTTCTCGACACCGGGGTGGGCGAGCTGGTTGTTGGCCGCGCCGCAGACGATGCGCGCGGTCAGCGCGGGCACCGTGTCGTCGTTCAGGGCACCGCCGAGGGCACAGGGGGCGTAGACGTCCAGGTCGGCGCGGATCAGGGACTCCGTGTCGGGCACGGCCACCACCCGCGGGTGCCGGGCGCGCACCCGCTCCACGCTCTCCGGCCGCACATCGGTGACCACGACCCGGGCACCGTCCTCCACCAGGTGGTCCACCAGGTGGTGGCCGACCTTGCCGACCCCGGCCACGCCGACGGTCCGGCCGCGCAGGGTGGGCTCGCCCCACAGCGCCTGGGCGCTGGCCCGCATGCCCTGGAAGACGCCGAAGGCGGTGAGGACGGAGGAGTCGCCGGCGCCGCCGTTCTCCGGGGAGCGGCCGGTGGTCCACCGGCACTCGCGGGCAACGACGTCCATGTCGGCGACATAGGTGCCGACGTCACAGGCCGTGACGTAACGGCCGTCCAGGGAGGCGACGAAGCGGCCGTACGCGCGGAGCAGCGCCTCGCTCTTCAGCCCGCCCTCGGAGACCGGGGCGGGGCTGCCGATGATCACGGCCTTGCCGCCGCCGTGCGGCAGCCCGGCGAGGGCGTTCTTGTAGGACATGCCGCGTGCGAGGTTCAGGGCGTCGAGCACGGCCTCCTCGTCGGAGGCGTAGGCATGGAAGCGGGTGCCGCCGAGGGCCGGGCCCAGGGCGGTCGAGTGCAGGGCGATGACGGCCTTGAGGCCGCTCTCGCGGTCCTGGCAGAGCAGGACCCGCTCGTGGCCGCCCTGCTCGGAGCGGAAGAGGGTGGAGATGGCGCCGAGGTCGCCGGCGGCGGTGGGGTGGGACGCGTCGGTCACGGTGGTGACTCCCGGAGTCGCGAAGGGTGCCCTCCTGTGGGTGGGGAGGGCCGGTGAGGCACAGAGTAGAACCTCAACCGGCTCCGATCACCAGTGCCGTGGCGGAGGACCGGGGCGGGGACCGGAGCGGGCCGCCCGGGCCGCCGCGACGGTGCGCCGGTCGTGCGCCGGTGACGCGCCGGTGACGCCCCGGGTGGTGCGCCGGCGTTCCGGGGCACCGGGACGGCGGCGGCCCCCGGGTCCGTAGGCTCTGACGCGGAACGGACATGGACGCTCCGGACCCTCCCGCGGGCGGATCCGGGCTTGTGGACGGGAGTGAACGGGTGGGGCTGGCGTCATCGCTGTTCGTGCCGTACGCCGCGTATCTGCGGGTGTACGAGCCACTGGCGGCGTTTCCCGAGCCGGAGCGCTCGCACTGGTACCGCTACGCCGGGCGCGCCGACCCCCCGACCGCGCAGGACGAACTGCGCCGCTCGCTGGTGGACCTGCTGCCCACCCCGCCGGTCGCGGTGCCGGTGCACGAGAGCGGGGACGCCTTCGTGGCGGTCGTGGACGGCGTCACCTGCGTCTGCCCCTGGCGGACCCGGCTGCGCGGCTGGGAGGCGCTGGAGGCGCTCCCCGAGCTGCTGCCCGCCCCCGTCCTGGACGCGGCCCTGCCCCAGGTGGTGCGCCGGCAGGCGGCGGACGACCACGAGCGCTGGCGGGAGCGCAATCCGGACGCCCGGCCGTGGATCCGGACCGCGACCTGGCATGTGCCGGTGCGGTGGTTCGCGCTCTTCACGGCGGCGGAGCGGGAGTACGTCCAGCGGTCGGGGGAGGGGGACAAGGCCGAGGGGCCGGTGCTCCGCTACCGCACCCCGATGGTCGAGGCGAGACGGCGCGTGGCGCGTGGGCTTAGAGTTCTGCGTGAGGCGTTGAACGAGAGTCCGTTGATCGACGGCCTGGAGGATGTGGGTCGTTGGCTGGAGGAGTTTCACCCCCGCTCGCTGGTCGAGCTGGACTACGGGGGTCTGGTGCACGCCCTGACGGACGACTGGCTGGCCGGGGACCGCTCGGCCGCCGACGTCACCGAGGGGCTGGAGGCGCTGCGCGCGGGGGACGGCGTGCGGGCCGGGGAGGTGTACCAGCGGCTCGTGGAGCGCTGGCGCGAGGTCCGGGAACGGGAGTTCGCCAGCTGACATCCGGGCGCCGCCGGGGCGTTCCCGTTCCGCTCCGGCGGGCCGGTCCCGCGGCGGTCCGGGCCGGTGCCCGCGCTCCGTCGGCCCGCCGTCCGGCGTCTTCCGGGACGTTCGGGGACGAACGGCCCGAGCGGGCCGGGGGGGCGAGCCGGAGGGCTCGGGCGCTTTCCGGCCGTACGGCTGACCGAGACCTCACCGGCGCGGGCGAGGCATCCCGGGCGTAGTGCCCGATCCGGGCCATTGGTGCAAGCGTGACGGAGAGCACTAATCAGGGCCTTGCTCTTTTCTCCCACCTGCGTGCCAAAATGGGACAAGGAGTCCCGCAAGGGCTCCTTCCGTCCATGTATGGGCGGATGGCTCTGTTATGCGCTCCTTGGTGGGGCTGGTGGTCACTGATCACGGTGTGACTGATCGTCACGAGCGGGTAACTGTCCGTTCTGGGCCGGTCCATCGGGATCCGTCGAGCTTGGACACCTCGGAGGGCAATTCCATCGGTTTGGCCGACGCGGCTGGACAGATGGTGTAGTTGTAGTGCCGAGGACAAGCCGTTCGTCCTATAACCGACTCGGCCCGCGTCTGCCATTTCGGGCAACGCGGGTCAAGGTGCAGAATTTAGAGGAAAGAACCGTGATGGTTCGGTTCTCCCGAGGAGGCCGCTCATGACCGCTCGCACCCCTGATGCCGAGCCGCTGCTGACCCCGGCTGAGGTCGCCACGATGTTCCGCGTGGACCCGAAGACGGTCACGCGCTGGGCCAAGGCCGGCAAGCTCACGTCCATCCGCACGCTCGGAGGGCATCGGCGCTACCGCGAAGCGGAGGTCCGCGCACTGCTGGCGGGCATCCCGCAGCAGCGCAGCGAGGCCTGAAACACCTGCATAACCGGGCATTTCCGGGTCCCCCACGGTCCGGTTCGAGCCCACACCCCACCCCACGACAGGAGCCTGCCCCTTCAGGCTCCGGTCCCTTGTTCCTGAGGGCGCGTCGTCGATCGCGCTGGACTCCGCCGGGTCCAGCGCGATCTTTCGTTTGTGCGGGCCGGGGGTCCGGATCCGCGGTCGTGGCGGGGGTGGATCCGGGTTCGGGGGGGCTTTGTCCGGGGGCTCTCGCGGGGGTGGCCGGCGATCGGTTCTGCGCGTCCGTGTTGGGCTCCGGATGCCCCTTCGGGCGGCTCCCGGGAAGCCTTCGCGCAGTCCCGTGAGGGGAGTGCAATTGCACATATTAAATCGACGGCCGCCGAGCGGTGTCCGAGTTCCCCTGGTGGAAAAACTCATTCAGTGACACCCGTCACAGCCCGGCCTCCTTGCCCCTCCCAACTGGCTTGCGGTAGTGGGAATTGAGTCTTCCCGCCGCTGCTCAGCGGCGGGCCGGCGTAGGGCGGCACGGACCGGCGCGGGGTGGACGGACCGGTTGAGCCCCGGGTGCCGCGCCGTACCGGTCGGCGGTGGGCCGGCGGGCGGCGCCCGCGCCTCCGGCGGAGCCTCGCGGACGCGCCTCGGCGGCGACTCGCCACGGGCCCTCCGTGGTCCCGTCCCTCCACGGGCCGCCCCATCTCCCCCCGTCTGGGTATCCCCCGGCGCCCGGCACCGTCAAGACGGCGCGGCCCGCGTGCCGGCCGGGCAGGCGCATGTCGGCCAACCTCTGGCCGGTCCGGGCGAGTTGACCGCGTCGCGCCCGGGACCGGCCCACGCGCGACGTACGGCGCGGAGAGCGGCCCGTACGGAGACGGCCGGGCCCCGGAGTGGTCGGAGGGGCGGGAGGGGCGTGTGAGGCCGCTGAAGGCCCGCGTGAAGCCGGGTGTGCGGTCCTGAGGGGATTTGCTGAGTTACCGGCGGCTACACCGCCCGGGCGGTGAGCGGTGGACGGCGGGCGTTCACCGCGGGCGCGGACTGCGGGGGAGGGGGCGGCGGCTCGGGGTACGGGCCCGCCTCGCGGTGCCGGCTCGTCCGGCGCGTGGGGTCCTGACGGGATGTGCTGCGCCTGTCTGCGGCTGCGCCGCGGCCGCGGCCTCCGCCGTGGGGTGGCTCGGGAAGGAATGCGGAAGGGCCCGCCCCCTGGGGGACAGGCCCTTCCAATCCGTGCGGTCCTGACGGGATTTGAACCCGCGGCCTCCACCTTGACAGGGTGGCGAGCACTCCAAACTGCTCCACAGGACCTTGTTGCCGCGCTGTCTTCCGCTGCGCTGCGAAGCCAGACTCTACAGCAGGTCAGGCACGCAGTCGAACTGGAGCCTGGCCGCCCCGGAGGTCAGCGCGCGGTGGAGGGCGCGGCCGCGTCGACGGCCTTCACGATGCGCTTGTCGGAGACCGGATACGCCGTGCCCAGCGCGTGGGCGAAGTAGCTGACCCGCAGTTCCTCGATCATCCAGCGGATCTTCCGCGCCTCCGGCGGCACCGGGCGGCCCGGCGGGAACTGCTCCAGCAGCCAGGCGTACTCGTCCTGCATCTCGTGGACCTTCGCCATCCGGGTCCGGTCCCGCTCGGCGTGGGCGGGCATCTGCTGGAGGCGGCGGTCGGCCGCCACCAGGTAGCGCATCAGGTCCGGCAGCCGTCCGGCCCCGTGTTCCGTGACGAAGCCCGGCTTGATCAGTCCGGCCAGTTGCTGCTTGACGTCCGCCACCGAGGTGAGGAGCGCCGGGGACGTGGTGGACCGCAGCCGCTGCTCGCAGGCGTGCCAGGCGGCCAGCACCTCGCGGACCTTGCGGACGGCGTCCATCGTGGCGTCCACGAGGTCGGCCCGTACGGCGTCGTAGAGCTTGCGGAAACTCTCCTCGTCCCAGGCGGGACCCCCGCGGGCGGCGATGAGGCGGTCGGCGGCGGCTGTCACGCAGTCGTCGAAGAGGGCCTGCACGCTGCCGTGCGGATTGCGGGAGAGCGCCAGCTTCTGCTGGTTGGACAGCTGGTTCTGGGCGAACTTCGCGGGGTTGACCGGGATGCCGAGCAGGATCAGCCGGCGGGTGCCCCGCCACATCGCCTCCGTCTGCTCCCACTCGGTGTCGAAGAGCCGTACGGCCACCGAGCCGCCCTCGTCCACCAGCGCGGGGTACGCCTTGACGGGCTGTCCGGCCCGCCGGGTCTCGAAGGTGCGCGGCAGGGTGCCCAGCGTCCAGGAGGTGAGCCCGGTGCGCTGGACCGGGCCGGCCGGTGCCCCCTCGGGGCGTTCACCGGACGCGGGAGCCTCGAAGGACTGGTCGAAGGCCTTGGTGATCGCCGCCTGGGTCCTCGGCTTGAGGCGCAGCTTGAGCGCCTCGATGTCCTTGTCCTCGGCGACCTTGCGGCGGCGCTCGTCCACCACCCGGAAGGTGATCTCGAGGTGGTCCGGCACCTTGGCGGGGTCCCAGTCCTCCGGGTCGATCCGGACGCCCACCATCCGCTGGAGTTCCCGGCCGAGGGCGGCCGTCAGCGGCTCCTGCCCCGGGACGGCGGCGGACAGGAAGCGCCGGGCGTAGTTGGGCGCCGGTACGTAGTTGCGGCGTACGGGCTTGGGGAGGGAGCGGATCAGCTCGGTGACCAGTTCCTCGCGCAGCCCCGGGATCTGCCAGTCGAAGCCCTCGGGGGTGACCTGGTTGAGCACCTGGAGCGGGACGTGGACGGTGACGCCGTCCGCGTCGGCGCCCGGCTCGAACTGGTACGTCACGCGGAACTTGAGCTTGCCCTGCCGCCAGGTGTCCGGGTAGTCGTCCTTGGAGATGCCCTCGGCGCGCTCGTTGATGAGCATCGACTTCTCGAAGTCGAGCAGTTCCGGTTCCTCGCGGCGCTTCTTCTTCCACCAGGAGTCGAAGTGCGCACCGGAGACGACATCGTCGGGCAGCCGCTGGTCGTAGAAGTCGAAGAGCGTCTCGTCGTCCACGAGGATGTCGCGGCGGCGGGCGCGGTGCTCCAGCTCCTCGACCTCGCTCAGCAGCTTCCGGTTGTCGTGGAAGAACTGGTGGTGCGTCCGCCAGTCGCCCTCGACCAGGGCGTGACGGATGAACAGCTCCCGCGAGGTCTCCGGGTCGATGCGCCCGTAGTTGACCTTCCGCTGGGCGACGATCGGGACCCCGTAGAGGGTCACCCGCTCGTACGCCATCACCGCCGCCTGCTTCTGCTCCCAGTGCGGTTCGCTGTGGTTGCGCTTCACCAGATGCTGCGCGAGCGGCTCGACCCACTCCGGCTCGATCCTCGCGTTGACCCGCGCCCACAGCCGGGACGTCTCCACCAGCTCGGCCGACATGATCCAGCGCGGCGGCTTCTTGAAGAGCGCGGAGCCGGGGAAGACCGCGAACTTGGCGCTCCGCGCGCCCAGATACTCGTTCTTCGCCTCGGTGTCCTTGAGCCCGATGTGCGAGAGGAGACCGGCGAGCAGCGAGGTGTGCACGCGGTCGGCGGGCGCGGCGGGCTCGTCCGCGGCGCCGGTGTGGATGCCCATGCTCCGGGCCACCTGCCGGAGCTGGGTGTAGATGTCCTGCCACTCCCGTATCCGCAGATAGTTCAGGAACTCGTTGCGGCACATCCGGCGGAACGCGGAGGAGGACAGCTCCTTCTGCCGCTCGCGCACATAACGCCAGAGGTTCAGGAAGGCGAGGAAGTCGGAGGTCTCGTCGCGGAAGCGGGCGTGCTGCTGGTCCGCCTGCTGCTGCTTCTCCGCCGGGCGCTCGCGCGGGTCCTGGATGGAGAGGGCCGCCGCGATCACCATGACCTCGCGGACGCAGCCGTTCCGGTCGGCTTCGAGGACCATCCGGGCCAGCCGCGGGTCCACCGGCAGCTGGGAGAGCTTGCGGCCGGTCTGCGTGAGCCGCTTCCCCGCGTCCCGCGCCGAGCCGGCGGCGCCCTTCTGCCCGGCGGAGAAGGCGCCCAGCTCCTCCAGGAGTTGCACGCCGTCCTTGATGTTGCGGCGGTCCGGCGGGTCGATGAACGGGAAACGCTCGATGTCGCCGAGCCCGGCCGCGGTCATCTGGAGGATGACGGAGGCGAGGTTGGTGCGGAGGATCTCGGCGTCCGTGAACTCCGGGCGGGAGAGGAAGTCGTCCTCCGAGTAGAGCCGGATGCAGATGCCGTCGGCCGTCCGGCCGCAGCGGCCCTTGCGCTGGTTGGCGCTGGCCTGCGAGATCCGTTCGATCGGCAGCCGCTGCACCTTGGTGCGGTGGCTGTAGCGGGAGATACGGGCCGTGCCCGGGTCGATGACGTAGCGGATGCCGGGGACGGTCAGCGAGGTCTCGGCGACGTTCGTGGCCAGGACCACGCGGCGGCCGGCGTGCCGCTGGAAGACCCGGTGCTGCTCGGCGTGCGAGAGGCGGGCGTAGAGCGGCAGGATCTCGGTGGAGCGGAGGTTCCGCTTGCCCAGGGCGTCCGCCGTGTCGCGGATCTCGCGCTCGCCGGAGAGGAAGACGAGGATGTCGCCGGGGCCCTCGGCCTGCAGTTCGTCGACGGCCTCGCAGATGGCGGTGACCTGGTCGCGGTCGCTCTCCTCGGACCCCTCCTCCAGGAGCGGGCGGTACCGCACCTCGACGGGGTAGGTACGGCCGGACACCTCCACGATGGGGGCGGCGCCCCGGTCGTCACCGTCGCCGTCGCCTTCCGCGCCGCCGGGGACGGGGGTGCGGAAGTGGCGGGCGAAGCGCTCCGGGTCGATCGTCGCGGAGGTGATGACGACCTTGAGATCGGGACGCTTCGGCAGCAGCTGGGCGAGATAGCCCAGGATGAAGTCGATGTTGAGGCTGCGTTCGTGGGCCTCGTCGATGATGATCGTGTCGTACTGGCGCAGCTCCCGGTCCGTCTGGATCTCGGCGAGCAGGATGCCGTCCGTCATCAGCTTGACGTGCGTGGCGGGGCTCACCTGGTCCGTGAACCGGACCTTCCAGCCGACCGCCTCGCCCAGCGGTGTGTTCAGCTCCTCGGCCACCCGCTCGGCCACCGTGCGGGCCGCGATACGGCGCGGCTGCGTGTGCCCGATCAGGCCGCGGACCCCGCGGCCCAGCTCCAGGCAGATCTTGGGGATCTGGGTGGTCTTGCCGGAGCCGGTCTCGCCCGCGACGATCACCACCTGGTGATCGCGGATCGCCGCCAGGATCTCGTCCTTCTTCTGGCTGACCGGCAGCGCTTCCGGATACGTCACGGCCGGCACGCCCGCGCGCCGCCGCGCCACGCGCGCCTCGGCCTGCTCCATCTCGGCGGCGATCTCGTCCAGCACCGCCTGCCGGGCCTCGGGCTTGCGGATGCGGCGGGCACCGTCGAGGCGCCGCCCCAGCCGGTGCTCGTCACGCAGCATCAGCTCGGGCAGCCGGGCCTGGAGGGCGGCGAAAGCGGGGGGAGAGGAAGTAGACATACCGAACCCAGGATCTCACCTCGCGGAAGCGACTGGCGAACGAGTTACGCGGTGCTGCCGGGAAGTCCCGCGGGCGGTGGGGGCCGACGGCGGCCGACGGCGGAGAGCCGGGGTGGAGGCCGGGGCGGAGAGCCAGGGGTGCCGGCTCGGTGAAGCGGGCGTCGCGCGGGGTGCCGGTCCCGCCGGGGTGACGCGGGCAGGGCCGGGGTGACGCGGGCAGGGCGGGGTGACGCGCGGGGCGGGCGCCGCGCCCGAACCCGGCCCGGTGGGTTGCCCGTGGACCGGCTCATGCTGTCCCCGTTCTCGTTTCCGTCCGTTTTGCCGTGCCCGTGTCCGTGCCCGTGTCCGTGCCCGTCGTACCCGCGCCCGGGCAGGCCCCCGGCGGGCGCGAGCGGTGCTCGTGCCGGGTCCGGGACGGCGATGCCGGTCGCCGGGTCCGGATCGGGCGGGCCCGGCCCGTCCCGGCGTGCCGAGCCGGCGGTTACGATGCGTGGAGTCCACCCTTCCGGAAGGCCCCGCAATGATCAGCAGCACCGCCGCGCACCGCCGCCGCCTCGCGGCCGGCGCGGTCGCCGGTGCGCTGCTGGCCGTTCTGGTGGCGCTGCTGTGCCTGCCGGGCCGGGCGGCACCCGCCGCCGCGCCCGGCGGTGGCGGAACCGCGGCGGTGGCCCAGGGCTTTGCGGTGGCGGACCGGAGTCCCGTACCGGCCGGTGAACCGGCGGACGCCGCGCCCGAGGCCGGACAGCCGTCCGGGCGAGCCCTCGCCGATCCCGGGATCACCGGCCGGGCCGAGGCGCCGCCGGCGTGGTCGGCGGACGACGACGGCTCGAACTGCAAACGTCCGCAGGACAGGGGAACCGGCGCCGCCGTGCCGGCGACCGCCGCCTCCGCCCACGACCAGTGCCCCGCCCTCGGTGCCCGGCTCGCGTATGCCGAGGGCGGCGCGTCCGGGGCGGTCCGCGGGCTGCCCGCCGTACGCGGTCCGACGGGCGGTCCCGCCACTCCTGTGACGCTCTCCGTCCTGCTGCGCGTGTAGATGCCGCGGACCGGTGCCGGCCCGTAGCGCCACCGCGCAGGGCCTGCCGCCGTTCTCGCGGTGCGCGGACAGGGCGTCGTCCGCCGCGCGTCGCGCGCACGGCTTCCGCACCGGTCTCCGCGCCCCGGCATCCGCCGTCCCCGGACAGGAGCAGACGTGAAGAATCCTCTAACCACCGTGCGGCTGGCGCTGCGCGCCCCCGCCCTCTGGCCACCCGCCCGCTGGGGCGCCGCCCTGGCCGCGGCGGTGCTGACCGCACTGGCGGCCGGCCTGCCCACGGCCGTCATCCCGAACCCGGTCTTCGGCCGGACCGTGCCCACAACCTGGTGGGCCTACCCGGTGCTCGCCGCCACCGCCGTCCTCGGCGGGCTGCTGCTCGCGACCTACGTACGGATCGGCGCCGAACGCCGGACCGAACCGCCGGAACCGGACCGGCCGGAGCGCAGGCGCCGCCGGCTGGGCACGGCGGGCGGACTGCTGTCGTTCCTGGCCGTCGGCTGCCCGGTGTGCAACAAGGTCGTCCTGCTGCTGCTCGGAACCTCCGGCGCGATGACGGTCTGGGCGCCGGTCCAGCCGGTGCTGGCGGCCGCCTCGGTGGTGCTGCTGGCCGTGGCGACCGCGCAGCGGCTGGCGGGCGAGGTCGCCTGCGGGGCGCTGCCGGGAGCCGCCCCGGCGGCGGCCGTGTCCGTCGCCCCGGGCCCGTCGGCCGCACCGGACGCGCACGACACACGCCGCGGCTGACCGGCACGCAGGGCTTACCGGGCTCCATGGTGCCCGTGCGCACGGCGCACGGCGCGGCAGAGGCGCGTGCTGTGCGCGGCCCGAGCCGTCCCGCCGGCCCGGCGCCGGGTCAGTGCCCGGTCGGCGCCCGGGGCGTGCCCCGTCCGGCCGCAAGGGGCCGGCCTCCGCCGCCCACCTCGGCTCCCCATCCGTCCACCCGTCTTCACGTACACGCGCGGACCGCACCGACCTGTGCCGGCCCCGCGCCGCTCCCCAGGAGAGACCTCCATGCCCACGAACGGTGACAACCCCACCTCCACCCCCTCCCCGGCCGGCCGCAGGAACCGCGGCATCGCGATCGGCGCCCTGGTGCTGGTCGCCGCCCTGGTGCTCGGCTTCCTCTCGGCCTTCGCGACGGGCGGCGGCTCGTCCGGCGACTCCCCGGCCGTGACGGTCGAGACGCCCGGGGAGGGCTCGGCCGACCCCAACGCCGACACCTACGCCCAACTCGCGGAGCTCGCCCGCCGCGACAAGGACGACAAGCTGGCGATGGGCCGCGCCGACGCCCCCGTCGTCCTGATCGAGTACGCCGACTTCAAGTGCCCCTTCTGCGGCAAGTTCGCCCGCGACACCGAGCCCGAACTGGTGAAGGAGTACGTCGACAAGGGCGTGCTGCGCATCGAGTGGCGCAACCTCGTGGTCTTCGGCGAGGACTCCGCACAGGCCGCCTACGCGAGCTGGGCGGCCGGGCAGCAGGACCGCTTCTGGGAATTCCACGAGGTGGCGTTCTCGGAGGAGGACAACATGAAGAAGGGGTACTCGAAGGAGCGCCTCGACGCGATCGCCGAGAAGGCCGGCGTCAAGGACATGGACCGCTTCCACACCGACATGGAGAGCTACGCGGCGAAGCAGGCGGTGGAGAAGGACCAGGAGGAGGCCTACGGCATCGGCGCCACCAGCACGCCGTCCTTCCTGGTCAACGGCAAGCCGATCGCCGGAGCCCAGCCGACGGAGGTCTTCGCCGAGGCCATCGAGGCGGCGGCGCGGCAGGCGGAGGCGGCCGAGGGCTCGGACAAGTGACCGACATCGGCTATCTCGCGGCCTTCCTGGGCGGACTGCTGGCCCTGCTCAGCCCGTGCAGCGCGCTGCTGCTGCCCGCCTTCTTCGCCTACTCGATCGACAGCACCTCGCGCCTCGTCGCCCGCACCGGCATCTTCTACCTGGGCCTGGCGACGACCCTGGTGCCGCTCGGCGTCGGCGGCTCGTACGCGGGGCGGCTGTTCTACGGCCACCGAGATCTGCTCGTCGCCCTCAGTGGCTGGCTGATCATCGCACTGGGCGTGGCGCAGATCCTCGGGCTGGGCTTCGCCTCGCGCCGCCTCCAGGAGGCGTCCGGCCGCATCCGCCCGACGAGCGCCGCGAAGGTCTACGCCCTCGGCACGGTCTACGGCCTCGCGGGCTTCTGCGCCGGCCCGATCCTCGGCAGTGTGCTGACGGTCGCCGCGGTGAGCGGCAGCCCGGTCTATGGGGGTGTGCTGCTGGCGGCGTACGCGCTGGGCATGGCCGTACCGCTGTTCGTCCTGGCCCTGCTCTGGGAGCGCTTCGACCTCGGACGGAAGGGCTGGCTGCGCGGGCGCACCGTCCGCGTCGGCCGGCTGGAGCTGCACACCACGTCCCTTCTCTCCGGGCTGTTCTTCATCGCCCTCGGCACGATGTTCCTGGTCTTCGACGGGACGACGGCCCTGCCCGGACTGCTCGGCGTGGACGGCTCGTTCGAGGCGGAGCGGTGGGCCCAGCGGGCGGGCGCGGCCGTACCGGACCGGGTCCTGCTCGCCCTGCTGGGCGCGGCGGGCGCGGGCATCGCGCTGCTCGCCGTACGGCGGGGGCGCCGGGCCGGGAAGGACGACCCGGCCGGAGGGGCGGAAGCGCCCTCCGCCCGTTCCGGAAAGGAGCCCGCCGACGACCCGCGCTGACGGACCGCCGACACGCCGGCGGACACCGCTGCGCGGCCGGGCCCGCGGAGGGAACTCCTCCGCGGGCCCGGCCACGAGACTCCCGGCCGTACCGCCCGTCCGGGTCCCTGGCCGTGACCCGGCGCGTCCGACAGGATGACGCACGGCGGGGCAGCCGGCAGACACAAGGAGAGAGACGGTGGCGGACACACAGCACCGAACCGTGGCATGGGACGAAGCGCGGTGGCTGAACCACCCGCCGCAGGCGGCCCCGGACGGCACGGGCGCGCTCGTGGTGACCACGGGGGCCCGCAGCGACTTCTGGCGCCGCACGAGCTACGGCTATGTGCGCGACGACGGACACGCCCTGCTGACCGCCTTCCCGCAGGGCGGCGCGGTCGAAGTGACCTTCGAAGCCGACTTCACCCACCTGTACGACCAGGCGGGGCTGATGATCCGCGTCGACGAGGCGAACTGGGTCAAGGCGGGAATCGAGTACACGGACGGCGCCCCGCATCTGGGCGCCGTCGTGACGCGCGAGTTCTCGGACTGGTCGCAGTCGCCGGTGCCGGAGTGGGCGGGCAGGCCGGTCACCGTCCGTGCCAGCCGCGCGGGCGACGCCCTGACGCTGCGGGCCCGGTGCGCCGACGGCCCGTGGCGGATGTTCCGGCTGGTGCCCCTGCCCCCGGAGGCGGCGGCGACGGCGGGCCCGTTCTGCTGCTCACCGGAGCGCGAGGGGCTGACAGTCCGGTTCACCGGTTACACCACGAGCCCGGCGGACCCGGACCTGCACGGGGCGGAGTAGGCCCGGGTCGTCCCCTGCCCCGTCCCGGCACCGTCGGCGAGGGCGAGGGCGCAGTGGTCACCGCACAGGGCCCCGCCGGATGACCAGGCATCCGCCGGGGCCCTGCTGACGTCGCCGCCGCCTGCCGTGTCCTTGCCGTCGGCCTCGCCACTGGGCAGCCGCGTGTCTGAGCAGTCGCGTGTCTGAGTAGCCGTACTCATGTGCGGTGCCCGCCACGCCGGCATGCTGGACGGCATACGAGCGAAGGCCGTCACTCGCGGACGAAGGCGGTGGGGATGGGGAGCGGGAGTGAGCCGTCAACCGGCCGGCAGGCCGGGGTGAGCATGGCGCTGCTCGTCATCGACCTGATGGTCATCGCCTGGCTGCTGTTCCGCTACGGCATGGCGGGATGGGCCGATGGCTACGACCCCGGCAACCCGCCCGGCGCGCCCGGGGAAGCGTCGCGGGGGGCGTGGATCCTGGCCGGCGGCGCGGTCGTCACGGGCGGAGGTCTCCTGTACCTGCGGTGGCGCATTCCCGGCATCGTGCAACTGGTGGTCCTGGGAGCCGGAGCGGGGCTGCTGGCCCTCCTCCCTGCCGCTGAGTAGGGGCTGCCGGGCCGGGAGCCCCCTCGCGCACGCCCCGTTGCCGAAACGGCACGAAGAAGCCCCCGCCGAATGATCTCGGCGGGGGCTTTGCCCTGCTGGGCGGTTGTGGCTGGGGCCGGGGTCGAACCGGCGACCTTCCGCTTTTCAGGCGAGTTGATCGTGCGGAGTGGATCTCGTCTCGGCTCGACAACGACCAAGGTTGACAACCCATGACGTACCGCTGTGTACCGCAGCGTTCGCTGCCGTTGCCGTCAGACTGCCGTCAGCCGTGGCGGCCCTGGGATGGGGGTGCGGGCCTTCGGGTGCCTTGGGCTGATCGTGTCCTCGGGAGGGGTACCCGAAGCCTGACACGATGACCGCCATGAATGATCAAGATGCGTGCGTAGCTCAGGCAACGGATCTGGTTGCCACTCATTTTCCGCACGCCTTGGGCGCTGTACTTGGCGGATCTGCCGCACAAGGCCGCGCCACGCCGTCCAGTGATCTGGACGTAGCCGTCCTCCTCCCTGACTCGGATACCAGCCGTCGGGAGGTGATACGCCACAACGGTCGTCTCGCCGAGCTGTTCCTGAACACCCTCGCGGACGTGCCCGAGTTCTTCGAGTGGGACAGAGCCCGTCGCCGAGGCACGGTCCTCTTCATATATGACCAGGGCCTGACGCTCACCGATCCTCACGGCCATGTGTCCCGCACGCGCGAACAGGCGCGGGCGCTGATCGCGGCCGGCCCTCCCATGCTCACCCATACGGAGCGGGAGCAAAGTCGCTACAGCCTCACCTGCTACATGGACGATCTGCGTGATACCCCGTCCACCAACCGGCACGAACAGCTCGTCCTCGCCGACTTCACCCTGCGCGAGGCAGCACACCTGCTCACAGCTCACCAGGGTGCTTGGACCGGCATCGGCAAGTGGCTCCCCCGCAGGCTGCTAAGCGCAGACCCGGCCCTGGGGAAGGCTCTGCTGCAAGGCCATCGGGCCGTCGCCGAACACGCCGACCCCATGCCGCTGGTCACTATGGCCGAGCAGGTGCTTGATCTCGTCGGCGGACCACAACGGGAGGGATACGCTCACTTCTGGCGTAAGTGATCTTTGGTGAGCTTTGTCCCCTTGGTCATACGGCAGAGCGATAAGAGCCGCACCTAGTACGAACGTAGGCCGACGGAGCAGCTTTGGCCGGTGGCCTGCCCGGTCTGGGGTCGGGCATGATCAGGGGGCCGTACGCTGGTTGGCAACTCGGGCAGGCTTGTCCCCTGCCCGCAATGTGTCCGAGTGGCCCCCTGGTCTTGCCCGACGCGGGACCCGGACCGGGGAGGTGGGTAAAGCTGCGGAGTCGGCCGACCCGCGACGGCGACTTTCCTCCTGTGAACCCGGGCCTGCACGTGGGCGCGCGGCCTGCGGGCGGCGGCGCTGAGCGGGACGGAGGCAGGAGCGGGCGCGGCCGTCCGCCGGCCGCGCGCCCGGCGGAGCGGTAGCGGAGCCGGGTGCCTTGATGAGGTAGAGATTCCTGTAACAGCTCAGCTGTTGAGCCGGTATTCGAGCACGTACGAACCGGCGTCCAGCAGCATCTGGTTGACCTCGACGGGCCGGTCGTCCTCGGTGAAGGCGGTACGGCAGATCTCTACAACGGGCGTGCCCGCGGTGAGGTTGAGGGCGGAGCGCTCTTCCTCGCTCGGCATCCGGGCGCGCAGCTCCTCGGTGAACCTGACGGGTTCCGCTCCCAGCTCGGCGAGACGGGCGTAGCTGCCTCCCGGGCCGGTGTCCGGCTGGGCGATCGCGGTTCCCCGCACCAACTCGGCCGGGAGGTACGAAGTCGCCATCTGCACCGGGCGGTCCTCGACCACGAACTTCCGGCTGCGCACGATGACCGGAGCGCCGGGGTCGAGGTTCAGCAGGCGTCCCACCTGGTGCGGGGCCTCGGTCTCGTAGACCTGGACGTCGGTCACCAAGGGGCGCTGGGCCACGTCGGCAGACCAGATGGAACGGCCCGATGACCAGCGGGACTTGGACAATCGGTCGTTGGCCACCCGCCGAATCGGCCTGAACTCCCTGACGTAGGTGCCGGACCCGGGCCGGGCAACCGCGAGCCCTTCGCTCACGAGGATCTTCAGCGCCTGGTTCGCGGTCATCTTGGCGACGCCGTACGTCCGCACCAACGAGGGTTCACCGGGCAACCGATCACCCGGCTGCAGTTCGCCGGACTCGATCCGCGCCCTGAGATCGTCGGCGATCTGCCGCGCAGTCTCGGGCATGGCCTCTCCACTCCTCGATGCTCCCTAGGGTGGTCAAGCCTACCTGCCACCCCGGACCGGACGCACGGACGCGTACCCGCACAGTCCGCCCTCCACGCTGGACCACCGTCGTCGTTGACATCCCTAGGGAGGTTTGGTTTCAATCTCCCTAGGGAGGTAAATCCTCCCTGAAGAAGGGCGGCGCCCCTACCGCCAAGCAGATGCGCCGCCCCACCCCTCTTCCAAGGGAGCTTCCATCATGCCCGTCTCACTGATCCACCCGGGCCGGCCAACCGGGGTTCCGTCTCCGAAGATCGTCCGGCGTTCGCTCCGCTGCTGCCCTGTGTGCGGGAAAGCACCCTGCAGGAACCCGCGCGCCTGCCGAGTGGCCTTCGGCGCCATCGAATGGCTGGAGTGCCCGGCCTGCGCGGGCAGCGGCTACGACACCACTGGCTTTCAGCTCTACTGCCCGGACTGCTGCGGCGCGAAGGTCCTGGAGGTCGAGATCGTCGACGCCTCGCGGGGGCGCGAGTGACGGTCTTTCCCGCCGCTCCTGAGTCCGTGGCCGGTGCTGCCGCCGCCGTGGGCACTGACCCCGTGACCCTTGCCGACCTCCTGCGTGTCGCCGCTGATCCGGACTTCGACCGCTGGCGCGAGCAGGTCCGCCGCACCGGCGGCTGCTCGGACCCGATCCACCTGCAGGGCTCCACGGTCACCCGCGACGCGCGGACCGGGGACGTCCTGTACTCCTACAGCACCGATGCCGAGCCGGGTGGTCGGCTGCGGGTCGCGTGCGGCAACCGCCGGGCCTCGCGCTGTCCCTCCTGTGCCTGGACCTACGCCGGGGACACCTTCCACCTGATCCGCGCGGGCCTGCTCGGTGACCCGGGGAAGGGGGTCGCCCCCACGGTGCGGGCGCACCCGAAGGTGTTCGCCACCCTGACCGCCCCGTCCTTCGGCCCGGTCCACAACCGCCCCGCCTCCGGCCGCTGCCGCTGCGGAGCCGTCCATCCGGAGGGAGCTCCCGAACTCGGCACGCCGCTGGACGCGGAGCGCTACGACTACGCGCACGCCGTGCTGTGGAACAACCATGCTTCCCACCTGTGGCGGCGCTTCACGATCTACCTGCGCCGGGAGATCGCGGCCCGTGCCGGGCTCTCCCAGGCCGCACTGCGGGAGGTGTGCCGGGTCTCCTTCAGCAAGGTCGCCGAGTTCCAGAAACGCGGCGCGGTCCACTTCCACGCCATCGTGCGCCTCGACGGCCCCGACGGTCCCGGAGACACCCCGCCCGCCTGGGCCCGCGTCGAGCTGCTGTCCGGCGCGATCCGGGCTGCCGCCCGCCGGGTCTGCGTCCCGGTCCCGGCCGCCGGTGACTTCCCCGCCCGGGGCCTGCGCTGGGGCGATCAGGTGGACGTACGCCCCATTGGCGCCGACGACGGCCAGGAGCTGACCGAGCAGGCGGTGGCGGCCTACGTGGCCAAGTACGCCACCAAAGCGGCCGAGACCACCGGCACCGTGGACCGCCGCATCGGTGAGCCGGCCGAACTGGCCAAGCTGACCGACCTGCCCGCCCACACCCGCCGCCTGATCGAAGCCTGCGCCGACCTCGACCCGGCCTACCCGGACCGCAAGCTCTGGGCCTGGGCGCACATGCTCGGCTTCCGGGGCCACTTCTCCACCAAGTCCCGCCGCTTCTCCACCACCCTCGGCGCGCTCCGCCGCGTCCGCGCCGACTACCGCGCCCGGCAGGAACGCACCGCCCGCGGCCTGCCCGACCCGGACGACCTGGAGGGCTCCACGCTGGTCCTCGCGCACTGGACCTACGCCGGGCACGGCCACACCCCCGGCGAATCCTGGCTCGCCGCCTCCATCGCCCGGGACATCCGCACCAACCGCGAAACCGCCCGCGAAGCCCTGGCGGAACTCGACAGCACGGGGGAGGACCGGACATGGCACGCCGCCTGAACGGCGAAGGCACGATTACGCAACGGAAGGACGGCCGGTGGGAGGCTGCGGCGTACGTGCCGACCTCCGCCGGAACACTCAAGCGGCGACGGCAGTACGGGCGGACCCGTGCCGAAGCGCACGCCAAGCTCGTGCGGATGCTGGAACAGGCGAACCGGGGCATCCCCGTGGCGGACTGGTCGTGGACGGTCGGTGAGTACCTGGCGTACTGGCTGGAGCACGTCGTCACGCCCCGACGGCGGCCGAAGACGGTGATCGCGTACGAGGGAGCCGTGCGGCTCTACCTCGTGCCGCTGCTCGGCGGCAAGCGACTGGAGCGGCTGTCTCCCCAGGACGTGCGGGCCATGCTCGGGCGGCTGCGTGAGCTGTGCCTGTGCTGCGCCCGGAAGCTGGACGCCCGGCGGCCGGAGGAAGACCAGTGCTGTTCGCGCGGGAAGTGCTGCGAACGGCGGCTCTCCGCCCGCATGGTGCAGCTCGTCCACGCGGTCCTGCGGAACGCGCTCCAGAACGCTCTGCGGGAAGAGCTGGTCTCGCGCAACGTCGCCCGGCTCGTCCAGGTCGAGGGACCCGCGCTACGCCAAGGGCCAGGGGCTCACGCCCCAGCAGGCGCGGGACCTGTTGGTCATGCTGCGCAAGGACCGGCTGTACGCCCTCTACGTCCTGGTGCTCGCGCTCGGCCTCCGAAAGGGAGAGCTGCTGGGGCTCACCTGGGACGCGGTGGACCTGGACGCGGGCGAGCCGTCGGTGACCCAGACCCTGCAACGGGTGAAGGGCGAGCTGTCCGTGGCCCGGCCGAAGACCCGGTACTCCGAGCGGACTATCCCGCTGCCGCCCTTCGCCGTGGACGCGCTGCTCCAACGCCGCAAGGAGCAGCAGGATGAGCGCGAGTTCTGCGGCTCCGAATGGCTGGACTCGGGCTTCGTCTTCACCACGTCGGTCGGCTCGCCGCTCGACCCGCGGAACCTCAACCGGCACTGGTACGCCACGCGCCGGCGGGCCGGGCTGGACGGCTACCGCTTCCACGATCTGCGGCACTCGTTCGTCTCGCTGCTGCTCGACATGCAGGCACCGCCGCACGTCGTCCGGGAGATCGCCGGGCACAGCGACTTGCAGGTCACCCTTGGCGTGTACGCCCACGCCTCGACCGCCGAGAAGCGCCGGGCCCTGGAGAAGCTGGGCACCGTGCTCGGGTAGGCACTGCCGTCACACTGCCGTCAAACGGCACGAAGAAGCCCCCGCCGAAGGATCTCGGCGGGGGCTTTGCCCTGCTGGGCGGTGGTGGCTGGGGCCGGGGTCGAACCGGCGACCTTCCGCTTTTCAGGCGGACGCTCGTACCAACTGAGCTACCCAGCCACGCAACCTCGCGGTTGCAGCGGTCCTGACGGGATTTGAACCCGCGGCCTCCACCTTGACAGGGTGGCGAGCACTCCAAACTGCTCCACAGGACCAAGCTCGTGCGAGCACTGGCGACGTTCTCCAGTCTCGCACATGGTGATGCGTGCCCCCAACGGGATTCGAACCCGTGCTACCGCCTTGAAAGGGCGGCGTCCTGGGCCACTAGACGATGAGGGCTGAATGGCCCGCCTGCAGCGCCTTCCGGCACCGTCGGGGACGTGAGAAGCATATGGGATGCGGGGAGGGATCGCCAAAACGGTTTACGGCGCCTCCGTGGGGGAGGGTGACGGTGTCCGGCGGGCGGGCGGTGAGGCCGTACCGGAACCCGGTCCGGCGGACGGCGACGAGGGCGAGGGCGAGGGTGACTCCGCCCCGCCCGGAGTGTTCTCCTCCGGCAGCCTGCGGCTCACCTCGGCCGTCGACAGGCCGAGCCCGCCGAGCGTGATCTCGTCCCAGGCCTGCAGCTTCCGGGTCTCCCGGTCCAGGTAGAGCACGGAGGCCTGGACGTCGGCGGGTTCGTCGCCCTCCACCGCGCGGAGCCCGTCGCCGCCGGTCGAACCCTGGACCATCAGCCGCGTCCCCCCGTCCAGCTCATGGGTCTTGCGGTTGTGGGTGTGCCCGGCCAGGACCAGGGGGACCGCCCCCGCCGTCTCGCGGGCCGCCATCGGGTTGTGCGCCACCGCGATGTCGGCCGGGTCGCCCTTGGCCCGCTGCCGGTTCATCGCCGCGGCGAGCCTGCGCCCCGAGGCCCGCTCGGCGTCGTCCCCGGCCGGCTGCACGGAGCGGTCGGGGGTGAACTGCGGGTCGCCGATGCCCGCGATCCGCAGACCGGAGACGCTGATGGACTTGCCGTCGTCGAGGACATGGACGTTGTCCAGGTCCTCCAGGTACTCCTGTGTCTCCGCCGAGTCGTGGTTGCCGCGCACCCAGACATAGGGGGCGCCCAGGTCGCTGATGGGGTCGAGGAAGCCGTTCTCGGCGGTGGTGCCGTGGTCCATGGTGTCGCCCGAATCGATGATCACATCGATGTCGTACTGCTTGACCAGAGACTCGGTGATGTGCCAGGCCGCCGGGTTGAGATGGATGTCCGAGACGTGCAGCACGCGCATGGTCGTCGGGTCCGGCTGGTACGTCGGCAGGTTCGCCGTGGCGTCGTAGAGCTGGGTGACGTTGGTGACGAGGCGGGCCAGCTCCTGCTGGTAGATGTCGAAGTCGCTGACGATGCTGCGGGCGTTGCCCACCACACTGGGCGCGCTGCTCAGCAGCCCGGAGAACTTCGGCTCCAGGACGGACTTCGGATTCCAGGTGGCGTACGCGGCGGCGCCGGAGGTGACCAGCAGCGCCAGCGCCAGACCGCCCGCCGTCAGCGCGCGCCGCGGGCGCCGGTAGACGGCCAGGCCGAGCAGCGTGGCGCCGGAGACCACGGCGACGACCGACCGCACACCCAGGTCGATCGTGCCGGCGGCCACGTCGCCGGCGATCTCCTCCTGCAGTCCGGCGAGCCGCTCCGGATGCTTGACCAGCGCCTGGGAACGCTCGGGGTTCAGCTGGTCGACATCCACGTCGAGGCGGAGGGGCGCGTGGTGGCTGTCGAGTTCGAGTGCGCCGAGCGGTGACACGTTGATCTTCGTACCGCCCGAGACCGACGGGCGCAGCGCCATCTTGGTGTCCATGGGACCCACCGGGGTCCGCACGCTGCCGACCACCAGGAGGCCCAGCCACGCGCCGATCAGCACGACGGACACCATTCCGAGGGCACGGGCGTACGGATGCGGTGTGTGGCCGAGCGGCCGTACCGCCGGACCCTTCGGAGGAAGGCCGCCGCTCCGGCCCCGGAAGGGCATGCGGAAGCGGCGGCGGAGTGGTTCGCGTGCCATTGCAGCCGTATGCCCTTCCGCGGTGATCGCTATGCGGATGTCAACCGGTGCGGCCTCCGGTTCGTTCCCGACGGTCGCCATCGGGGGTCTCCGCGGGCCGTGGCCGTGGTCACCGTCCCCGGCCGGACGGCGGCGGGGGGCGCGGGTGTGGCGCAGAATGGCGGCGTGCTGGAGATGACGCGTGAGGAGTTCGAGGAACTGGTCGCCGAGGCGCTGGACCGCATCCCGCCCGAGCTGACGCGGCTCATGGACAACGTGGCGGTGTTCGTCGAGGACGAGCCGCCCGCCGAGGACCCGGAGCTCCTCGGCATCTACGAAGGGACTCCGCTCACGGAGCGGGGGGAGTGGTACGCGGGCGTGCTGCCGGACCGGATCACCATCTACCGGGGGCCGACGCTCCGGATGTGCGGGAGCCGGGAAGAGGTCGTCGAGGAGACCGAGGTCACGGTCGTCCACGAGATCGCCCACCACTTCGGCATCGACGACGAACGGCTGCACGCCCTGGGGTACGGATGAGCGGAACGGGCCCGGGGGCGGGCGGTTCCCCCGGCGGGGGCGGTCCCGCCGCCGCACCGGGGGACCGGGACGGTCCGGGACGGCCGGCGCCTCCGTCCCGCCCGGGGGACCCGGGAGGCAAGGGCGCGGCCCCGGGATCCCGCAGCGGCGCGGGGAACGGCGCCGGTGCGGCCGGCGCCACGCCCGCGGGCCGGGCACCCCGGGCGGTCGACCCCGACATCGATCTGCGCGTACCGGAACAGCGGGCCGAGGCCGCCGGCCGTGCCCTGTGGGGCATCCTCGCCGTCGTCTCGGCGGGCGGTGCGCTCGGCGCCTGCGCCCGGTACGGGCTGACGCTCGCCTGGCCCGCGCCGCGCGACGCGGCCCCGTGGGCGGTCCTCGTGGCCAACGCGTCGGGCAGCGCGCTGATCGGCGTCCTGATGACGCTGGTGAGCGAGCGGCCGGGTGTCTCCCCGCATCCGCTGCTGCGCCCTTTCCTGGGCACCGGTGTGCTCGGCGGCTTCACCACCTTCTCGACGTACGCGGCCGATGTGCCGGAGCTGCTGGTGCGGGGCGAGACCGTGGCCGCCCTGGCCTACGCGGGGGGCACGCTCGCCGCCGCGCTGACCGCCGTTGGGGCGGCGGCCGTGCTGACCCGGAAGGCCGTGGGCCTCCACGGCGGTGCGGCGGCGGAAACGGGTCCCGGGGCGGAGACCGGGGCGGGGAACGGTACGGGAACGGGGGTGCGGGCCCGGTGAACTGGCTGCTGGTCGCCCTGGGCGCCGCCGTGGGCGCGCCCCTGCGCTATCTCACCGACCGCGCGGTCCAGACACGGCACGGCTCGGTGTTCCCCTGGGGCACGGTCGCCGTCAATGTGGCGGGCAGTCTGCTGCTCGGGCTGCTCACCGGCGCCCTTGGAGCCGGAACGGGCTCCGACCAGGCCCGGCTGCTGCTCGTGACAGGGCTGTGCGGGGCACTCACCACCTACTCGACGTTCTCGTACGAGACCCTGCGGCTGGCCGAGCGGGGGCGCGCCGGGCTCGCGGCGGCCAATATCGGCCTGTCGCTGGCGGGCGGGCTGGGGGCGTACGTCCTGGGCGCGGGGCTGACCGGAGGGCTCGGCCCGGGCTGAGAACTCTGCTCTCCGGTCAGCCCAGGCCGGTCGTGGGAGGAGTGCGCGGGGTGCCTGGCTCACCTCGCAGGGGCTCGGCTCGCAAGGGCTCGGCTCGCGTGGTCGGCCTCGGCCACGGTCCTCTGCTCACGGGTCCCGCTCACGGGTCCCGCTCACGGCGCCGGGACGCCCGGTGAGAGCGGTGCGGGCGCCGATTCCGGGGACACGCCGGTCGCCGACGCCGCGCCACCGGGCTCGGGCTTCGGCTCCTCACCCGTCGGCGCCGGGTCCGGGCTCGACGGCTGCGGCTCCGGTTCCGGCTCGGGCTCGGGTTCCGGGGACGGCCGCTCCGGTGCCGGGCGGGTCGGATCCCCCTCTCCTCCCGGCTGCCGCGGTGCGCGGGGGCCGGGCCCCCCGCGGTCCTTCTCACGGCCGCTGTCCGCGACCGGGCCGGAACCGGGCGCGGAGGCGTGCCCGGCGCCCGGGTCCGGGCGGCCGGACGCCCCGCCGGCACCGGCCTCGCGCTCCGTACGGGAACCCGGGCGGCCCGCCTCGGCACGGCCGTCCCCGTCCCGGCCGCGATCGGCCTTGCCGCGCCCGTCCCGCGCCTCCGGGCCGCCGTCCGCTCCGTGGGGCTGCTCCACGCCCTCGCCATCCGGGGACCGGTGACCGGCACTTCCCGATCCGCCCTCCTGCCCGGCGGATCCGGTGGGCTTCGGCGGGTCGGTCCTGTCGCTGACGCTCATGCACCCGGTCACGGTGGCCAGGGTGAGTGCGGCGGCGGCCACGCGCAGGGGGGCGCGGAAGCCCGTGCGGCCCTCCGTACGGGACACGGCTGCGGACACGGCTGCGGACCTGGCGCTGGTCCCGCCCTCCGGCCGGGCGGGCCCCCCGGCCCCTGCCGGGTACCCGTCCACGGACCCGTTCCCGCTTCCGGCCCCGGCCGCCGGGGGCCGGGCGGACCGCCGGGACGGCCCGCGCGCCCCGCCCTCCGGGGCCGCCACGGGCTCGGCAGGGTTTCCGGCGACGGAGAAGGGGCCGGGGAGACGGATGGGGAGCGGGCGCACAGGCGGGCACCTCCGGATGCGGGGCGGGCAGGCCGCTCTGCTCAACTCCGCCCGCACCGCGCAGGACACGGACAACGCCGGACAACCACGCCGTCCGGCCCAGGGACGCGGCAGCGGCCCGTCCGGAGGCGGCCGGCGGGGACGGCGGGGCCGGCGGGCCGGGGCTCCGGACCGGGCGTCCGGAGATCCGGGGCGGCCGGGGCTCCGAGCCGGGCCCGCACCACCGGAGGGCCGGCGGCCGCGCCCGTCCGGTACGCTGGGTGCAGCGCGGTTCAGACCGCGACGACGACCCCGCGACCGACCACCACATCCACCCCGGGATCCCCCGCCGGAGCCGATTTGCGCTCCGGGGTTCCGAGTGCGTATGGTGACAGATCGTTTGATCCCATTTGCCCGGCGCTACCGTATCTCCTCGCAGACCGAGGTGATGAACGCGCCGTGTGGCGCGTTCCTGTACCGAACCGTGGCTGACCGCATAGAGGCGGGCGTATGCATACACGGAGTTTGGGCGCGTGCCGAGACTCCGGAAGGTTTTGCATTTCGCATGTCCATTTCTGCCACTGACCGCGCCGTCATGCCCGAGGACGCGGAGATCACCGCCCTCGCCGGTACCGAGTTCGACGAGGCTCCCGCCACCGCCGACGCCGTCGCCGCGGCCCCCGAAGCCGTCACCGCCGAGGCTTCCGGGACCCCCGGAGTCACCTTCGGTGACCTCGGTCTCGCCGAGGCGATCGTCCGCAAGCTCTCCCAGAACGGTGTCGTCACCCCGTTCCCGATCCAGGCCGCGACCATCCCGGACGCCCTGGCCGGCAAGGACATCCTCGGCCGCGGCCGCACGGGCTCCGGCAAGACCCTCTCCTTCGGTCTGCCGCTGCTCACCCGCCTCGCCGAGGGCCGTACCGAGAAGAAGCGCCCCCGCGGCCTGATCCTCACCCCCACCCGCGAGCTGGCGATGCAGGTCGCCGACGCCCTCCAGCCCTACGGTGACGTCCTCGGCCTGAAGATGAAGGTCGTCTGCGGCGGCACCTCCATGAGCAACCAGATCTACGCACTGGAGCGCGGCGTCGACATCCTCGTCGCCACCCCCGGCCGGCTGCGCGACCTCATCGACCGGGGCGCCGCGACGCTCGACCAGGTCGAGGTCGCCGTTCTCGACGAGGCCGACCAGATGGCCGACATGGGCTTCCTGCCCGAGGTCACCGAGATTCTCAACCTCGTGCCGGCGGGCGGCCAGCGCCTGCTGTTCTCCGCGACGCTGGAGAACGAGATCGACACCCTCGTCAAGCGCTACCTGGTCGACCCGGTGACACACGAGGTCGACGCGGCGCAGGGCGCGGTCACCACCATGAGCCACCACGTGCTCGTCGTGAAGCCGAAGGACAAGGCGCCGGTCACGGCCGCCATCGCCGCCCGCAAGGGCCGCACGATCATCTTCGTGCGGACCCAGATGGGCGCCGACCGAGTCGCCGAGCAGCTCCTCGACACCGGGGTGCGCGCGGACGCGCTGCACGGCGGCATGACGCAGGGCGCCCGGACCCGGACGCTGGCCGACTTCAAGGACGGTCGCGTCAACTGCCTCGTCGCCACGGACGTCGCCGCGCGCGGCATCCACGTCGACGACATCGACCTGGTCCTGAACGTGGACCCGGCCGGTGACCACAAGGACTACCTGCACCGCTCCGGCCGCACGGCCCGCGCGGGCCGCAGCGGCACCGTCGTCTCGCTGGCGCTCCCGCACCAGCGCAAGCAGATCTTCCGGCTGATGGAGGACGCGGGCGTCGACGCCTCGCGCCACATCGTCGGCGGAGCGGGCGCGTTCGACGAGGACGTCGCCCGGATCACCGGTGCCCGTTCGCTGACCGAGGTGCAGGCCGAGTCGGCCGGCAACGCCGCGAAGCAGGCCGAGCGCGAGGTGCAGGACCTCACCCGTCAGCTGGAGCGCGCACAGCGCCGCGCCGCCGAACTGCGCGGGGAAGCCGACCGGTTGGTGGCGCGGGCCGCGCGCGAGCGGGGCGAGGACCCGGAGGCGGCCGTCGCGGCCGCCGCCGAGGCCATGGTCGCCGCCGCGGCGGCGGAAGCCGCGGCGGAGGAGTCGCGGGCCGCCGCGTCCGTGCCGGCCCAGTCCGCGGCCGCGGGCGAGCGCCGCGACGACCGGGGCAACTTCGACCGCCGTGACCGTCGCGACGACCGCTCCGGCGGCTACGGAGACCGCGGTGGCAACAGCGGTGGCTACGGCGACCGCGGCGGCTACGGCCGCGAGCGCCGGGACGACCGCTCCTCCGGCGGCTTCAACCGCGACCGCGGTGACCGCCGCGACGACCGCTCCGGCGGCTACCGCCGTGACGACCGTCCGAGCGGTGGGTTCAACCGTGACCGCCGTGACGACCGTCCGGGTGGCGGGTTCAACCGTGACCGCCGTGACGACCGTCCGGGCGGCGGGTTCGGCCGTGACCGCCGCGACGACCGTCCGAGTGGTGGCTACGGTGCCGGCCGTTCGGGCAGCGGTTACAGCCGTGACCGCCGCGACGACCGTCCGGCCGGCGGCTACAGCCGTGACCGCCGTGACGACCGCGGAGGCTTCGGCGCCGCCCGTCCGCACGAGCGCCGCGACGACCGCCCCGGCTTCAACCACCGGGGTGGCGACCGCCCGCACAACCGCGACCGTCGTGACGACCGTCCCTTCAGCCGCGACGACCGCCCGGCCCGCCGCGACGACCACCGCGGCAGCACCAACACCGCCGGCGGCCGTCCGTTCGACCGCCGCGCCGACAAGCCGCGCTGGAAGCGCAACGGCTGACGGCACCTGCCCGGACATCCGTGCCTCGGGGCCCGTACGCACTGCGTCGTACGGGCCCTGAGGCCGTGTCCGGGCCCGCGCCACCGTGCCCGGTCCGCACCGACGGCGGGGCGCGGCGGCGCGGGCCCGGAATCCCGGGCCGCTGTCGGCGAACAGGGGTATACCCGATCGGTTCGCGGCCCGCGGAGGGCTATGCTCGGGGGAGCACGACCAAGGGCCGTTAGCTCAATTGGCAGAGCAGTGGACTTTTAATCCATTGGTTGTGGGTTCGAGTCCCACACGGCCTACCACCGAGGCCCGGATCGGCGCCGATGCCGATCCGGGCCTCACGGCGTTCCGGCCACTCCCCGCACCGGGAGGACGAGTTGGCGGGTGCGGTGGTGGCCTTCGCGGCAACTGCGTCCGCCGTCCCGCCGGTTGGTGCGCCGGCGGACCGCCGGGCCGCCGCCCCTCCTGAAGCCGGCGATGTGCGGTTGCGCGGGGCGGGGGCAGGGGCCGTGGCCGGGCAGGAGCAGGGGCCGCTGTGACTGCGGCAGCGCACGGTGGCACTGGTGGCCGTGGTGGCCGTGGTGATCGCGGTGACCAGGAGAGATCCCGGGTTTCCGTGCGGGAGGAGGCCGGGCATCGGCCGAAGGAGAGCACCGCGGAAGAGGGGGACCAATGGTCCCCCTCCCGGGCCGACCGGGCCCTGCCGCCCGTGTGCCGATACGGCGATGGTGGGTCATGCGGGTCCTGCTGTGGGGGCGGGACACATTGGGGTAGCCGGACGTGCGGTCGGGCGACCGGGCACGGATACGACCCGTGCCGGGTGCCGCGCGCACCGTACGTCCGGCAGGTCTCCGGACCGGCTCGTGGGGACGGGTGCGGTCACGGCTCCGCGACGGGGACGGCGGGTGGGACCGCCGTCCCCGTCGTCATGCCGTCCGCCGCCGTCCGCCGCCGGCCCCGCCACCGCAGCCGCCACCACCGCCGTCCGGCGCCGCACACGGCCGGCCCGCTGCGGCCGCGCCGCCCGGCTCTCCCGTCCGGCGCCGCCTTCAGCGCGCGGTCCGGTCGCCGTCCACCCGGTCCCGGGGGTCCCCCGGCGCGGCGTCCGGTGCTTCCGCTGCCGTCAAGGGCGGACCTGTCGCCTCGCTCCTGGTCCGTGCGCCCGGAACGGCCTCCGCGGTCCCGCCCGCCTCCGCGGTCGCCTTTGCGGTCACTTCCGCGGTCGCCTTCGCGGTGCCGTGGCCCGGCGATCCGGAGCGGCCGCGGCCCCGGACCGATGGAGCGTATGCCGGGAGCCGAACCGTTCGTCCGCATTCGGGTTGACCTTTACGCTACGTCAAGTTTTACGGTCGTGAGCACCGGGTGAGAGACGCCCGGGGACGTGGAAACAGCAAGGGGGAGCCGCGATGGAGTGGTCGATCCAGGACATCGCGCGCCGTGCGGGGACGACCAGCCGGACGCTGCGCCACTACGACGACATCGGCCTGTTGCCGCCCAGCCGGATCGGCGGCAACGGCTACCGCTACTACGACCAGTCCGCGCTGGTCAGGCTTCAGCGGATTCTGCTGCTGCGCGAGCTGGGCCTGGGGCTGCCCGCCATCGCCGAGGTGCTGGCCGGGCAGCGCGACGAGACCGCCGCGCTCCGCACGCATCTGCGGCTGCTGGAGCACGAACGGGAGCGGATCGGGCGGCAGATCGCCTCGGTGCGGACCACCTTGCGCAAGACGGAGGAGGGCGAAGAGCTCATGGCCGACGAAATATTCGACGGTTTCGACCACGACCGGCACAAGGAAGAGGTGATCGAGCGCTGGGGGCGCGACGCCTACGAGAGTTCCGACCGCTGGTGGCGCTCGCTCGGCGAGGAGGGCCGGCAGTCCTTCCAGCAGCGGGAACTGGACATCGCCCTGGACTTCGGCAAGGCCGCGCGGGCCGGTGCCTCCCCGGACAGCGAGGAGGCGCAGGCGATCACCCGGCGCCACTACACATGGCTGTCGGACGCCTCCCCGGATCCCTCCAAGGACTACTTCATCGGGCTGGCCGAGATGTACGTCGCCGATCCGCGGTTCGCCGCCCACTACGACCGGCATGGTGAGGGGGTCGCCGAGTTCGTCCGGGACGCCATGAAGGTCTATGCCGAGCGGCACCTCGGCGACTGAGGGGCGAGGCGGGAGGGGCGTCCGGTGGTCCGCCGGACACCCGGCCGGGGCACGGCACCGGACGAACCCGGGCCGCCGATCCGGGTCGGCGGCCTCGGTCGCCCTCCGTGCTGCCGGCCAGGACTGGCGGGCGACCCGGGTTCGTCCGGTCCGGGTGGCCGCCGGAGGGTCCGAGGAGCCCGGGCCCTGGAACTGTCCGGACCCCGGGACGGCCCGGACACCGCGGACACGGCGGGCGGTCCGCGCAGATCGCACGGCCGGGACCGCCCGGGCCCGGTGGCGGCGGGCGGTCAGAAGCCTCCGCCGCCGCCGAAGTCCCCTCCGCCTCCGAAGCCGCCGCCGTCGAACCCTCCGCCGAAGTCACCCGGGTTGAAGTCGGAGCCGGTGTACTCGCCGCCCTCGGCGCCCGTGCCGTAGTCACCGCCGCCGTAGGCGCCGTAGGCGTGGGGGGCGAACATCATGTTGCCGAGCATGGTGCCGACCAGCAGCCCGGGCAGCATCCCGCCGCCGAAGTAACCCCCGGCCCAGGGGGCGTAGGCGGGTCCGGCCTCCCAGTACGGCCGGCGGCCGGATGCCGTCTCGACGGTGCGGGCCATCGGCTCGTGGCCGTCGGCGATCCGGGCGGCATCGGCGGCGCACACCGGGACGGTGCGCGCCGTTCCGCCCTCGGGCGCCCACTCGACGTCCTCGGTGGACGGGCCGTGGCGGGGGTCGAAGAAGCAGGGCGGCCGGCGTTCCGGCAGCGGAGTGTCGGCGCGCCGGGCGTCCAGGGTGGCCAGCGAGAAGCGGCCGTCCTCCAGGGCCTCGGTGACCTGGCGGACGTCACCGGGGTGGTGGGCGCGGGCCATCGCGGCCTTCGCCTTCTCGTAGGAGTCCAGCGCGTGGGAGAAGTCGCGGCGCATGGCCTCGTCGGTCTCCGGCGCGGAGGGGTCGAAGTCGAGCCGGTCCAGTTCCTCGCCGAAGGCGGTGATGTCCTCGTCCACCAGGGGTCGTACCGTCTCGAGTTCGGCCTTCTCGCGTTCGGCCCGGCGGTTGCGGTTGCGCCGGGAGACGGTGAAGGCCGCCAGGATGCCCGCCAGCGCCAGAGCACCGATGGTGACCAGGGTGACGACACCGGCCACGGTGTTCGTCCCGCCGTCGTCGCCGCCGTCGCTCCAGGAGGCGGGCGCGGAACCGTTGGCCTGCTGGACCGCCTGGCCGACGAAGTCGTCGAGCAGGGCGGCGGTGTCGGTGCCGTGTTCCCGCTCGACGGCGCCGGTCAGGTTCCCCACGGCGTTCTGTGACATGACCCGGTTGTCGGCGCCCGCGTCGAAGCCGTCGCCGAGGGCGACCGCGTAGACGCCGCTGACACCGACCCGGGTCCGCAGATCCCGGAGCAGGCTGTCGGGATCGAACTCCGCGGCCTCCGGCAGGACAGCGACGAAGACGGGCTTGTCGGCGTTCTCGATGGTGTCGGCCAGTGCCTCGGCCTCGGCTCCGGAGAGCCGGCCGGAGGCCCGGGGATCCACATAGACCGGGCCGCTCCGCAGGGCTTCCGCGGCGCCGCCGAGGCCGTCGGCCGCCCGGGCGCCCGGAGCGAGGAGCCCGGCCGCGACCAGAAGGGCCGCTAGCAGGGCGAGCACCGGTCCGAGCACGGCATTGCGCGATGTGCTCCTCATATCTTCGAAGCTACACGAAAGGGGGCAAGAACCACGGGGCCGGAGTCACCGGACTCCGGCCCGGGCCGGAGGCACAGCTCGGTGGCACCACCGCTTGCCGCCCGTCCACGCCCCCACCCGCGCCCCACCCACACCCCTGCCCCCACGCCCCGCCCCGGCCGCTTTGCCGCTGTCCGTGCCACCGCTCCTGCCGCTGTCCGTGCACCGCGGCCCGTCACCCGAACGGCGCACGCGGATTCGCCCTCCGCTCCGGAACGGCCGAGGGTGGCAGGGGGCGCGGTGTCGTTCCGTAACCGGACGGACCGGGACCGGGCAGGAGATCACAGGTGGTACAGCGAGGACAGCTGTGCAGCAGGGGCGACGGTGGGACACGGTTCCGCGGTGCTCCGTTCCCCTGCTGGATCCCGGGCTTCCTGATCGTCGGCGGCCTGGTCTTCGGCCTGCTGGCACCGCCGAAGCTGACCGGCTCGCCGTTCTTCGCGGCCGCGCCGATGGTCGCCGCGGCCCTTTACACCGGCCCCGCCACGATCCTGACGGCCGTCGTCTCCAGCCTGGCGATGCTCGGGATCGCTCTGTTGCACGACACGCTCGGGCAGTACCAGTCGCTGCTCGACACGGCCACGGTGGTCACCGTGGCAGGCCTCGCCGTCTTCATCAACCGCGTGGTGCGCCACGGCCACCGTGCGCTGGCCTCCGTCCGGAACGTCGCGGAGGCCGCCCAGCGGGCCGTGCTGCCGGCCCCTGCCGGCCGCATCGGCGGGCTGCGCGTCGCCGCCCGCTACGAGGCCGCGCAGGCGGACGCGGGAATCGGCGGCGACCTCTACGCGGTTCAGTCCACCCCGCACGGGGTGCGGCTCATCGTCGGTGACGTACGCGGCAAGGGCATGGGGGCGGTGGGCGCGGTCGCGATCGTCCTCGGGGCGTTCCGGGAAGCGGCCGAGGAGGAGCCGGAGCTGACGGGGATCGCGGAACGGCTGGAAGGCGCGCTCGTACGGGAGGCGAAGCGCCGGGAAGGGCTGGAGCGGGCCGAGGGGTTCACCACGGCCGTGCTCGCCGAGATCCCGCACGAGCGCTCCCCCGGGGCGGGCCCGGGTGGATCCGGCGCTCCCGGCGGGAGCCCTTCCGGGCTGTCGGCCCGGAGGCTGCGGCTGCTCAACCGCGGTCACCCGGCCCCGCTGATGCTCACCGGGGACGGGGCCGTGTGCGCCGTCGAACCGGAAGTGCCCGCCGTACCGCTCGGCCTGGCGTGGCTGCGGACCGAGCCGGACCGGGTGGAGGAGATCGTGTTTCCGCGCGGGTGCACCCTCCTGCTCTTCACCGACGGCGTCACGGAGGCCCGCAACCGTGCCGGTGAGTTCTACGATCCCCAACTCAGTCTGGCCGGACGGTCCTTCGGCGATCCGGAGGAGCTGCTGGACACCCTCGTCGGGGACGTGGCCGTGCACACCGGCGGCCGCGCCCATGACGACATGGCGCTCCTCGCGGTCACGGACATCCCCGAGCGGCGCTCCTGACCGCCGGATCCCCTGACCACCACCGGACCTCCCCACGACCGGATCTCCTGACCGCCGCACCGCCGGACCCTCGCCGTCCGTTCCGGCGCGCCCGCGACCCGACGCCCGCCGCCGGCCACGGCGACGCTGTGTGACGGCAGGTGTCCAAGCGATAACAACTGATGCACGATCAGTGGAAACAGGTTTTCCGGCGCCCGGTCAACTCGCCCGGCTCTGGCGGCCGATGTCCGTTTTCTCCATGCGGTCATTACCAAAAGATCAGCCGGAACGGCTTGGAATACGGGGGCTCCGTCAATTAACGTTCGATAACGCAGCGCGGTCGTCCCAGCCGCCACCAAGGGTGGCACCGCCTGCGCAGTCGCCGAATCCCGCATGCGCGGAACAGCACCACCTGCACCAAGGGAACCGGGGAACCAATCCTTGGGGTGAATCGGGCCCCTCCGCGAGGAGGGAACCGTAGGAGACCTTCCTGCTCCGAACCCGTCAGCTAACCCGGTAGGCGAGAAGGAAGGAAAGGAGTGCGCCTCCGTGGCGTCCAGCAGCCCTGCCCCCGAGACGTGGGCCGGTCCGTCCACCTCCGGTCCCCTCTTCGACGGAGAGCCCGTCGGTGAGTGGAACCCCACCGCCGACTCCACCGCCCCGGTCCGGGGCAGGCACCGCGTCGTCAAACAGCGCGGCGGAGGCATGGCCCGGAGCGGCGCCGTCCTGGGCGTCGGGGTGATCGCGGCTGTAGGCGCCGGTGGCATGGCCACGGCCAAGGACCGCCCCCCGGCCCCCATCTCGCTGCCCGACCTCTCCCCGGTGACGGACAAGCTGCCCGCCATCGACTCCCTGGTCGGCGGCTCCAACGACGTCTCCGCCACCGCGAGCCGCGCCCCGCTGTCGCAGGCCGGGCTCACCACCGACGAGATCGCCCAGGGCGCCGACGCCGGAGAGGCCCTGCGGGCCCGCATCATGCGCCAGGCCGAGCAGCAGCAGAGCGTCGCCGAGAGCACCGAACGGCTGGCCGCCGAGCAGGCCGCGCGGGAGAAGGCCGCCGAGGACGCCGCCGCCAAGAAGGCGGAGGCCGAGGCGGCCAAGAAGAAGGCCGCGGAAGAGGCCGAGCGCAAGGCGGCCGAGGAAGCCGCGCGCAAGGCGGAAGAGGAGCGGCTGGCCAAGCTGGCCGCCAGCTATGCGCTTCCGCTCTCCTCCTACACCCTCACCTCGAGCTTCGGCGAGTCCGGCTCCATGTGGTCCAGCAGCCACACCGGCCAGGACTTCGCCGCCCCGACCGGCACCCCCGTCAAGGCGGTGCACGGCGGCACGATCACCGAGGCCGGCTGGGCCGGTTCGTACGGCTACCGCATCATCCTCACCCTCGATGACGGCACGGAGATCTGGTACTGCCACCTCTCCTCGATGACCGTCACCTCCGGTGAGGTCACCACCGGCGACACGATCGGCCGCGTCGGCTCCACCGGCAACTCCTCCGGCCCGCATCTCCACCTGGAGGTCCGGCCCGGCGGCGGCGACCCGGTGAACCCCGCGGCCTGGCTCCGCGACCACGGCAAGAACATCTGAACCGCGGCACCGCACCGCACCGCGCCGCACCGCAGTCCGAGCCTTCAACCTCCGGCATCCCGCGGCACGTTCGCGGACGGGCCACGCGCGCTCGGCCCGGTACCGGGGGCCGGAAGCGGAGGGCGCGCTCGCAGACGCGCCCTCCGGCCTCCGGGTGTTACCCCGTGTCCCGCTTCTGCGTATGCCCCGCCTGCCTGCCGCAAACCCCGTGCCCTGCGGCTTTCCACGGACGGTGCCGGCCGGCCCCCGTTCCGGTCCACGGCCTCCCCGCATCGCCCCGCCCGCTCGCGGCGCGGGCCTCTGCTCCGGCAGCCCTGGTGCGTCCCCCCGACGCCAGGGCTGCCGGCCTGTCCGCCCTCTGATCCCCTCCGGCCGGCCCGCCCCGGGGGCGTGAATCGCACGGCGCCGGGAACCTGCATGCACGGATGAGCACCGGGGCGCCGCCCCGGGCCGGAGTCGAGCGGAGGGTGCGGGGATGGCGGCGGACTACCCCTTGGACGCGCGAGCGGGAACGGGCACGGTCACCACGGCCGTGCCCGCCCGGCTGGACAGACTGCCCTGGTCGCGCTGGCACTGGACCATCGTCATCGGCCTCGGCACCGTGTGGATCCTCGACGGCTTGGAGGTCACCGTCGTCGGCAACATCGCGGGCCGGCTCTCGGAGGAGGGCAGCGGTCTGCCCATCAGCTCCGGCCAGGTCACCGGTGTCGCCGCGGCGCTGTACGTCGCCGGGGCCTGTCTGGGCGCGCTCTTCTTCGGCCGCCTCACCGACCGCTACGGCCGCAAGAAGCTGTTCATCATCACGCTGGCCGTCTATCTGGGCGCCACCGCGCTGACCGCCCTTTCCTTCTCCAGCTGGTGGTTCTTCGTCTTCCGCTTCCTCACCGGCTTCGGCATCGGCGGCGAGTACGCGGCCATCAACTCGGCCATCGACGAGCTGATCCCCTCCCTCTACCGGGGCCGGGTCGACCTCATCATCAACGGCAGCTTCTGGCTGGGTGCGGTCGGCGGTTCCCTGCTGTCCATCGTCATGCTGGACACCGACATCTTCCCCAAGGACCTCGGCTGGCGGCTGACCTTCGGGCTGGGCGTCGTCTTCGGACTGGTGATCCTCCTCGTCCGCCGGCACGTACCGGAGAGTCCACGCTGGCTCTTCATCCACGGCCGGGGCGAGGAGGCGGAAGCCCTGGTCCGGGAGGCCGAGGAGCAGGTCACCGCCGAGAAGGGCGAGGAACTCCCGGAGCCGGCCGGTGAGATCACCATCCACCAGCGCAAGAGCATCGGCTTCGGCCTGATCGCCCGTACCGTCTTCTCGCACTACCGCAGGCGCGCCGTCCTCGGCTTCTCGCTCTTCATCGGCCAGGCCTTCCTCTACAACGCCATCACCTTCGGCTTCGGCGCGATCCTCACCACGTTCTACGACGTGGGCACCGGCTCCACCGGCTACTTCTTCGCGGTGATCGCGCTGGGGAACTTCTTCGGCCCGCTGCTGCTCGGCAAGCTCTTCGACACCGTGGGCCGCAAGATCATGATTTCCGGCACCTACATCCTCTCCGGTGTGCTCCTCTTCATCACCGCCTGGCTCTTCGACGGCGGCCATCTGACCGCCAGGACCCTCACCGCCTGCTGGTGCGTGGTGCTCTTCTTCGCCTCGGCCGGCGCGAGCTCCGCCTATCTGACGGTCAGCGAGGTCTTCCCGATGGAGACCCGGGCCATGGCGATCGCCTTCTTCTACGCGATCGGCACCGCCGCGGGCGGCATCAGCGGCCCGCTGGTCTTCGCGAAGCTCACCGGGTCGGGCGTCGTCGGCGACACCGTGCTGGCCTTCCAGATCGGTGCCGCGCTGATGACCCTGGCCGGTGTGGTGGCCGCCGTGCTCGCCGTACCGGCGGAGCGGCGTTCGCTGGAGGACATCGCCACCCCCCTCTCCCAGCGGACCGCCGAGCCGAGCGGGGCCGCCGGGGCACCGGCGCCCCGTACCGCGGGCTGACGCCGGTGCCGCGCCCCGTGCCGAGCGGGGAACCCCGGCCGGGGAGCGGTAACCGCGGCCCGGTGACCGTGGCTCAGCGAGGGCGATCAGTAACGGCCGTCGGTAACGGCGGCTCAGTGACCGCCGGAGCCGGGGCCGTACGAGCCGGGACCGTACGGTGCGTACGGCCCCGGCCGCGGCTGTTGCCCCGGCGGCCACGGTCCCGGCTGCGGCCCCGTCCACGGCCCCTGCTGCCCCGGCTGGTACGGGACCCCGGGCCCGCCGGGCCCCTGCCCGTACGGCATCCCCGGTCCGTACGGCTGCCACCGCGGTGGCGCCACCGGTGCGGTGACCGCCGCGGCGTGCAGCAGGGCGGGCCGCGCCAGGGCCTTGCGCTGCCACAGATGGTGCAGCAGCTCCTGCTCGCGGACGGCGAAGTCCGCGCCCACCGCGCCCTGGTGGGCGCGCCGCCGCAGAAAGGCTAGGGCCGTGGCGAAGGACTGGTACTCGGAGACGGCCCGGGCGGCCGGAGCGCCGTGCGTACGGCGCGCGAGCCGCCGGGCGACCGCACGGGCCCGCATCGACGACAGCGCGTGCGGCTCGGCGGGCGCGAGCCAGCCCGCCGCCACATACGCCGGCAGGTACTCCCGGACGGCCCGCAGCTCGCCCGCCCGGGAGCGGATCACCACGGTGGTCAGCACCACGAACAGCGGCACCATGAACAGGGCGTAGACCGCGATGAAGCCGTGACCGCCCAGGGACGTCGAGCCGTTCCACACGCTGTGCAGGCCCATGGCCGTCGCCAGCCCGGAGAGCGGCAGCAGGACCCGGCCGGCGCGTGCCCGCGGCGTGAGCTGCGCGACGAGCCCGAAACCGATCCCGGTCAGCGACGTGAACAGCGGGTGCGCGAACGGCGACAGCACGATGCGGACGATGAAGGTCTGCGCGGTCACGGACTCGAACCCCGAGTTGCCGAGCGCCTCGTCCTCGCCGAAGGCGGTGCCCAGGAAGAGGATGTTCTCGGTGAAGGCGAAGCCGGTGGCCGTGATCCCCGCTATCACCACACCGTCGACGATGCCGTGGAAGTCCCGCCGCCGGAAGACGAACAGCAGCAGCAGCGCCGCGGCCTTGGTGCTCTCCTCCACCACCGGGGCGACCACCGCCGCCCCCCAGGTGTCCGCGTCACCGGCCGAGGAGACCCCGGCCCGCGCGACGATCCACCGCACCGCGAGACCGTTGGCCAGAATCGCCACGAGGGTGGCGGCACACGCTCCCCAGGCGAACGCGAACGCCAGATTCCGCCAGGGCTCGGGCTCGACCCGGTCCAGCCAGCAGAACGCCGCCACCAGCAGGGGAACGGGAAGCACGGCGAGGCCCAGACCGACCACGAAGCCCCGGGTGCCGGTCTGCTGCCGGACCAGCGCGAGGATCACCAGACCGCACAGCGCCAGCAGGATGACCAGGGCGCCGACGCGCACCGCTCTGCTCTCCCAGAGCGCCCGGCGCGGCCGGTAGCGCCACTGCGCACGGTCGGGCACGGCGTCGAACCGGGGACGCGGCTGGTACTCCGGCACCGGCGGCTGCGCGGGACCGGGCCGCTGCGGGGGTGGGGACGGGTGCATCCACCGACCCTAACGAGACCGGCCCGGCGGTGCGGCGGCCTTCGGTCAGCGGCGGCGGAACAGGACGTCGTGGACGCGGTGCCCCTTGCCGAGACCGGCGTTCTCGAACTTCGTCACCGGACGGAACGCGGGCCGGGGGGCGTAGCCGCCGCCGGGCACGGTGTTCTCCAGCTCGGGGCAGGCGGTCAGCACCTCCAGCATCTGCTCGGCGTACGGCTCCCAGTCGGTCGCGCAGTGGAACAGCGCGCCCGGCCGCAGCCGGTCCGCGGCCAGCGTGACGAACTCCGGCTGGATCAGCCGGCGCTTGTGGTGCCGCTTCTTGGGCCAGGGGTCCGGGAAGAACACCCGCAGGCCCGCCAGGGCGCCCGGCTCGATCATCTCCCGCAGCAGGATGATCGCGTCGCCGTTGGCCACCCGGATGTTCGTCAGCCCCTCGCGCTCGGCGAGCGCCAGCAGATTGCCCTGGCCGGGGGTGTGCACGTCGGCGGCGAGTATGCCGGTGCCGGGATCGTCGGCGGCCATCCGCGCGGTGGCCTCCCCCATGCCGAAGCCGATCTCCAGCACCACGGGCAGGCCGCCGAACAGGGCGTCGAGGTCGAGCGTGGACCGCCCGTCGATGTCCAGGCCCCGCGTCGGCCAGAGCCGGCGCAGCGCCTCTCCCTGCCCGGCTGTCACGCGCCCGCGGCGCGGCCGGAAGCTCCGGATCCGGCGCTCGTGGTGCGACCCGGCCGGGTCGACCGCGGGGCCTTCGGGGAACAGCAGCCTCCGCTCGGAGCGGTTCGCCTGCCGCGGGGCGGCCTCGGTGCGGGTGGCGCCGTGCGGATCGGGCACCGGCGGGGACGTGTGGTTACGGGAATCGGACACAATGCCTCCGATTCTACGGCGGCCCCGCACCCGCCCGGGCGCCGACCGGGGCCGGAACCCCCGCAGCCGGCGGACGGGTCCGACGCGCCGAGCGGCGGGCAGCCCTACACCCGCACCATGCCCAGGGCGGCCAGGGCCCGCCGCGCCACCTCGCGTCCGATCGGCAGCGAAGCCGTGGCGGCGGGGGAGGGCGCGTTCAGCACATGGACGGTCCGGGGCGCCTCGGCGAACAGGAAATCGTCCACCAGACCGCCGTCCGGCAGCACCGCCTGTGCGCGGACCCCCGCCGGCGCCGGCACCAGATCCGCGGGGGACACCTCGGGCAGCATCCGCCGCACCGCCTCCGTGAAGGCCCTCTTCGAGAGCGAGCGGCGCAGCTCACCGGCGCCGTACCGCCAGTGGCGGCGGGCTATCCGCCAGGAACCGGGGAACGCCAGCGTCCCGGCCAGCTCGGCGGGGCGCAGGGTCCGCCAGTCATAGCCCTCGCGGGCCAGTGCGGGGACGGCGTTGGGGCCGATGTGCACATGGCCGTCGAGGCCCCGGGTGAGATGGACGCCCAGGAACGGGAACGCCGGGTCCGGCACCGGATAGACCAGGCCCCGGACCAGCCCGGCCCGGCTCGGCGCCAGTGCGTAGTACTCCCCGCGGAAGGGGACGATCCGCATGCCCGGCTCGTCACCGGCCAGCCGCGCCACCCGGTCGCTGTGCAGCCCCGCGCAGTTCACCAGGGCCCGGGCCCGCAGCACCGCGCCGTCTGCGGTGCGCACCGCGACCGACGAGGAGCGCCGGCCGACGGCCCGCACCTCGGCGCCGTACCGGATGCTCGCGCCCTCCTCCTCCGCCAGCCGGGCCAGCCGGCGGGCGACCGCCCCGTAATCGCACACCCCGGTGGAGCCGACATGGATCGCTGCCAGCCCCCGCACCGCCGGTTCCCGCTCCGCGATCTGCGCCGGCCCCAGCTCGCGCACCGGTATGCCGTGCTCCCGGCCGCGCTGCACCAGGGCGTGCAGCCGCGGCAGCTCCTCGCGTTCGGTGGCGACGATCAGCTTGCCGGTCACCTCGTACGGCAGGCCCTGCTCGGCACAGAACCGCACCATCTCCGCGGCGCCCCGCACCGCGAACCGCGCCTTCAACGAGCCCGGGCGGTAGTAGATGCCGCTGTGGATCACGCCGCTGTTGCGCCCCGTCTGGTGGAGCGCCGGGCCGGGCTCCTTCTCCAGCACGACCACCCGGGTGCCGGGCGCCGCACGCGTGATCGCGTACGCGGACGACAGCCCGACGATTCCGCCGCCGATCACCAGGACGTCGCAGTCGTACGACACCGCCCCACACCTCCCCGCTCGCGCTCCGCCTCTCCCGATGATGCCCTGGCCCACTGACAGCCACCCGAAACCTGCCGGCGGAGCTCCGCCGCCGGGTCCCCGAGGGGGAGATCGGCAAGACCGGCGAGATCCGGAGGTCCACGTTCGTCAGGGCGGTGTCCGTACCACCCCCGGGCCGGGGGCGTAGGCTTCCGTCCCCGTGCCGGTGACCGACGCCAGGGGTGCCCCGATGAGCCGCTTGACGGTGAACGACGCCACGCTCCACTACGACGACTCCGGTCCGGCGGACGGCATACCGGTCGTCCTGGTGCACGGACACCCGTTCAACCGCACGCTGTGGGCTCCGCAGACCCGCGCGCTCACCGCGGCCGGGCACCGGGTGATCACCCCCGACCTGCGCGGCTACGGGGACAGCGACGTCACGCCGGGCAAGGTGCTGCTCTCCCGCTTCGCGGACGACATCGCCGCGCTCCTGGACCACCTCGGCGTCGAGCGCGCGGTGGTCGGCGGCGTGTCCATGGGAGGCCAGATCGCCATGGAATTCCACCGCCGCCACCCGCGGAGGGTGCGGGCGCTGCTGCTGTCCGACACCTCGCCGTCCCCGGAAACGGCGGAGGGCAGACGCTTCCGCAACCGCCTGGCCGACCGGCTGCTCGCCGAGGGCATGGACGGTTACGCCGACGACGTCATCGGCAAGATGCTCGCCTCCTACAACGTCACCGCCCTCCCCGACGCGGCCACACACGTCCTCGGCATGATGCGCGCCACCGACCCCCGAGGTGCCGCGGCCGCGCTGCGCGGGCGGGCGGAACGCCCCGACTACCGCGACACGCTCGCCGCCGTCGGGGTCCCCACCCTGGTCGTGGTCGGCGCGGACGACGTGTACACCCCGGTCGCCGAGGCCGAGGCCATCAGCCGTCTCGTCCCGCGCGCCACGCTGAGCGTGATCGACGGGGCCGGGCACCTGCCGGGAGTCGAACAGCCCGAGCGCTTCAACGCCGTCCTGCTGGACTTCCTCCGCGCGCGGGTGTCCGCCCGCGCATGAGGTGAGGTCTGTGCGGCCCCTGACGGGTCCGTACGGGCCCGCGCCCGGGTGGCCGGCTCCCGCTCACGAACGGTCCCGGCCCTCCCTTCGCTCCGTACGATCTCCGCCTAGGCCGGCGCCACCAGCAACGGCCGTGCCCGCTCCCGCAGTTCCGCCACGCGCGGCTCGTCCCCGTACGGCTCCAGCCGGTGCAGCAGGTCCCGCACATACTCGGTGGTCCGCGCCGAGGAGATCCGCCCGGCGACCTCCACCGCCCGCGTCCCCTGTGCGCACGCGGCGTCCAGGTTCCCGGATTCCAGTTCGGCGACCGCCGCGACGACCAGCCGCAGTCCGTGCGAGCGGACGAACTCCTCCGTCGGCTGCGAGAGCGCCTGCTCGGTGAAGCGCCGAACCTGCCGGGGCACCTTGAGGTCGCGGTAGCACTCCGCGGCGTCGGCCGCGAACCGCCCCTCGGAGTAGAACCCGAGCCAGTTGGGGTCCTGGTCGCCCGGCCGGGAGCGCTCGAGCCAGCCCTCGGAGGACCGCAGCGCGGCGCTGGCCGCGTGCGAGTCGCCGGCCTTGGCGTGGGCACGGGCCTCGACGAGCCGGAAGAAACTCATGGTGCGGGCGGTGGCCAGGCCGCGATTGCGTTCGACGGCGGCCTGGGCGAGGTCGACGCCCTCGTCGGCGAAGCCGCGGTAGGTGGCCTGGAGGCTCATGGAGGCCAGGACGTAGCCGCCCAGCGGCACATCGGCGGCGGCGCGCGCGAGCCGCAGCGCCTGGATGTAGTAGCGCTGGGCCGCCTCCTGCTGGCCGGTGTCGAAGGCCATCCAGCCGGCGAGCCGGGTGAGTTCGGCGGTCGCGCCGAACAGGGAGCGCCCGACCTCGTCGCTGTACGAACCGAGGAGCAGCGGCGCCGCGTCGACCCGCAGGCACTCGGGGACCATCGACGAACGCCAGTCACCGCCGCCGTACTTGGAGTCCCAGCGGCGGGCGTCCTCAGCGGCCTCGCGGAGCTTGGTGACGTCGCTGTGCCCGACGCGCTGCGGCGGGCCGTCGGCGGCGGCGGCCTCGGCCTCCTTCGGGTCGCGGGCGGCGTTGCTGTCGGCGGGCGTGATCAGCCAGCGCGAGGCGGGCGTCGCGTAGGCGCTGACGGCGAACGATCCGGCCAGGCTCTGCCAGATGCCGCCGCTGCCGGCGCGGCGGCCGGCGAGATCGAGGCGGTAGAGCTCGGTGGCCGAGCGGACGGCGGCACCGACGGCGCGCGGGAAGGCGAGACCGACCTCGGGTGCGGGATCGGCGTCGGCCAGACCTATCTCGTGCAGCGGCACGGGGCGGCCGAGTTTGCTGCCGATGGCGGCGGCGATCAGATGCGGCGCGGCACCCTGCGGAACCATGCCCTTGGAGACCCATCTGGCCACCGAGGTCTTGTCGTAACGGAGCGTCAGACCGCGCTGTGCTCCGAGGTCGTTGACGCGGCGCGCCAAGCCGGCATTGCTGATGCCCGCGAGGGCGAGAACGGTGCCGAGCTTCTCGTTCGGCCCGCGTTGCTCCCTGGACATGAGCCACCCCTCGACACACCGACGGCCGCCCCGGCATAGGCACGGGGCATTCGTAAGCCCAGCGTAGTTGCCCACATCCCGACCGTTAAGGGGCGAAGTACCGGATGGCGAGAATGTGGCCGTGACGGGGAGCGCGGCCGGGCCCGTGCCCCCGGGGTGTGCCGCCCTGCGCCCGGACGTGCGCGCTGTCCCGGCCAGCGCGAGAGCGCTTCCATGAGGAGCGCGTGGGTCGGCCCGCCGCACCGGATCCAGCGGGCCGGGGGGACCCCGTCGCCTCATTCCCCGCGGGCGGCGGGACGGTCCGGGAGACGCTGATCGTTTCCCGGACCGCACCGTTCCCGGCGGTGGCGCCCACCCGTACGGCCGCCCGAAGTTGGCTTGTTTTCGCCCTTCTCAACGGGGCGCATGGCGTGGGAGTGCGTGCTCCCTCAACCGCCCCTTGTGCGCCGTTCCCGTGGCAGCATGGAGCCTGACGGGACCCACATTGCCCCGGCCCGCGGCCAGTTGGCGGGCGCGCCGCTCCCGGAGCGTCGCCGGGCCGATGCCGGACCTGTCGGACTACTGTGCACGATGACTGCGTGCGGCGGGTACAGGGTTGCCCTCGGGCTGTGGAGGCGGCGATGCGGTGGTTGGTGGGGTGGAGCAGTGCCGCCGCAGGCGCTTCCCGCAGCGCGTGGAGCACGAACGGCGACGGCGGCGAGACCCCCGTCCACCCCGTGGGCTCCCAGCCGCTCTGGAGCGGCCCCGATCCGCTCTGGGCCGTCGGCGACTGGCGTCCCGACGAGATCCGCGTCGTCCAGGCCGACCCGTTCACCCGGATCGCGGTGCTCGGCTGCTGCGGCGCCACCGACGAGGAACTGCGCGTCGCCCTGTTCGCCGCCCGCGGCGGCGCCCTGCGCCATCTCACCGCCTGGCCGGGCGGGTACACCGCCGTCCTCCAGGTCGGCCGCCGCATCACCGTCACCGGCGATCTGGCCGGCGCCCGCCCCGTCTTCCACACCCCCTGGCGCGGCGGCACCGCCTACGCCACCGCGGCCCTGCCGCTCGCCGACCTCGTCGAGGCACAGCTCGACGTCGGCCACCTCGCCGCGCTGCTCGCCTGCCCCGACTCCCCGGAGGCCCTGCGCGACGGCACCCCCTACATGGGCGTGAGACGGGTACCGCCCGGCCACGCCCTCGTCCTGCGCGACGGAGCCCGCGAGATCACCGGTTACGAGCCGACCGCCTCGCTCGCCGTCGCGGCGCCCCAACTCGACCCCGGCCAGGCCATCGACGGGGTGCGCGACGCCCTCGTCGAAGCCGTACGCGCCCGCCTCGCCGCCCCCCGCCACGCCCCGGAGGCCGAGCCGGCCGACCCGGGGCCCGTGCCCGGCATGGGCCCCGCGGAACGCCGCGCGGCGCGCGGGGCCCCCGCCCCCGGCATAGGCGCCGACCTCTCGGGCGGCAGCGCCTCCTCCACCCTCGCCCTCCTCGCCGCCGGACTCCCCGGCAACCCCGGCACGATCCTCGGCCACCACGGCACCGGCGCCGGCGAGCGGCTGCTCGCCGTCACCTTCAACGACCTCGCCGCGGGCGGCGGCCGGGAGCGCGACGCCGAACTGGAACGGGCCCGAAGCCTCGCCGCCAACCCCCGCCTCCACCACGTCGTCGTCGCCGGGGGCGAGGAGGCCCTGCCGTACGCCGGCCTCGACACCGTCTTCCTCACCGACGAGCCCGGCCCGTCCCTCGTCACCGCCGCCCGCCACCGGTACCGGCTCGCCGCGGGCAGCGCCGACCACATCGTCGGCCACGGCGCGCGCCAGGTCCTCGACGCCCACCCCGCCCGCCTCGCGGACCTGCTCCTCGACCGCCAACGGCGGCGGCTGCTCCGCCCGATGGCGGCCCTCGTCCGGGCCGACGGCCCCGGCGCCCAGTCGCTCTTCGTCCCCTTCACCGTCTACCGGGCGGCGCGCCGGCTCGCCCGTACGCCCTACCGCGAGGGCGTACGGGACGTGGCGGGGATGCTCCTGGAACGCCGCTTCACCGACGCGGGCGGCCACGGCGGCCAGATCCGCGGCCTTCCGGTGACGGCCGCCGACGCGGGTGCCGTCGACGCCTCCCTGGCCGCGCTCGCCTGGTGCCGTCCCGGCCCGGCGGCGCGCTGGCTGACGGGCGAGGCGCTCGCCGAGGTGTCGGTCCGCCTGCACGACGCGGCGTCCCGGCCCGGCACCGTCGAACGCCCGGGCGAGCGGCGCGCCAACGCCGCGCTCGCCCGGCACGCGGCCGACCACCGGGTCTTCGAACAAGCCGCCGAGATCAGAAACCAGCGGCTGCACGCACCCTTCCTCGACAACCAGGTCGTCCGTGCCTGCCGCGCGCTCCCCGAGGCGCTCCGCGTCCAACCGGGGGCGCGCGCCTCGGTGTTGCGCACCGTGCTGGCGGGTGCGGGCATCCACGACCTCCCTCCGGGCTGGGGAGCGCCCTCCCAGGCCTCCCAGGCGGCCTCCGTCCGGGCCGGGCTGCGCGCCTCGGTGGACGGGCTCGTGGCCCTCTTCGACGCACCGCTGCTGGCGGACGCGGGGCTGGTGGAGGCCCGGGTGGTGCGCAAGGCGCTGCGCGCGGCGGCTCAGGGCGAACCGGTACCGCTGGACGGCCTGGCCGAACTGGTCTCCACCGAGCTCTGGCTGCGCCGGCTGATCGCGCGCCGGGGGAGCTGCTGGACGGGCTCGGAGGCGCCGCGGCAGCGTGCGGTGTCCGGAGGGGTGCCGGGGACCTCACGACCGGCTCTGTGAGGCGCTGAGCCGTTCCACAGGCTTGCCCGGCGGGCCCGCGGCCCGGACCGGGGCCCGGCCCCGGAGCCGTCCGCAGGATGGTGGGCCACCGGCCTGTACGGAGGCCGGTACCGAAGCCCGTACGCGGAGGGCGGGGCGCGCCGGTGCGCATGCTCCACACCGGGGAAGGCCGTTCGGCGCCGATACCGGCTCGCCCTCCCGCGCGCCGGGCGCCCGGCGGCCTCCGAGCTCGCCGCCGCCCGGCAGACGGCCACCGCGTCCGCCGCACCGGGCGGCACGCTCCCGGGCCACCGGTCACCGGCAGTTGATGCGCGCCCCGGCCCAGTCCGCCAGAGCCTCCGGACTCCGGCGGTACGGCTCGACGACCAGCCGGAGGGTCCGGACACCGGACAGCGAGACCTGGACCGGCAGAGCCGCGTCCCCGTCGCGCAGGACGTCCGAACGCCACAGCAGCGCACCGTCCCCGTAGACGGAGAACAGGGCCGCCCCCGGCACCGGTCGCAGATCGTCCAGCCCGACCCGCGCGCTGTACGTCGTGCACGGCCGGTTGAGGTCGACCGTGACCGACGACCGGGCCTGCACGGTCACGCCCTCCGGGAACAACTCCCGGCCGATCATGATCCCTTGACGGGGCCACAGCCAGGAGCTCTCCGCGCTGCGCACCTCCGGGCCCGTGCCGTCGCCGTGCGTGTCGTACGCCAGCTCGCCGAGGTCGTACGCCAGCGGGGCCGGCTTCGGCTCGACGGAGGGGCCGGACGAACTCGGGACGGGAGCGGAGGACGGCGGCGAGGAGCCGGAGGCGGATGCCGGCGGGGAGGACGAGGCACCGGACGGGGACGCGACCGCCCCGGGGGAGGCAGGTGCCGGGGAGGTGCCCCCGGACCGCGCCGGCCCCCGGGAACCCGCCGGCCCCGTGGACCCGCCCGCCGCGGAACCGGGCGGGGTCCGGGAACCGGCACTCTCCCGCCGCGTCTGGGCAGGCGTGGCCGCCGGTCCGGGCGCTTCCGGTCCCGGGTCGCGGACCGCTCCGGAGCCGGGACCCGGCTCCCCGGGAGCCACCGGCGCCGGTGCCCGGCCGGCCCGCGGCCCGCTGTCGGGCGCACCGGCACCCCCGGCCAGAACGACGAGAACGGCGGCGGTGGCGGCCGCCACCCCGGCCGCCAGCCCCATCCGCACCGGCGCACCGCCGGCCTCGGGCACGACCCGGTCCGATCCCGTTCCGCCACCCGGACGCCTCCCCGGGACAGCCCCGGCCGCCTGCCGCGGATATCCCGCCGCCAGGGGCCCGAGGACGGCGACGGGCAGCGCCATGCGCAGCCGGACGGCGGCGTCCGCCGCGTCCCGTACCGCCGTGCGGCACCGTGCGCAGGCCGCGAGATGCCGGCGCAACCCTCGTACCGTGCGGGCCCGCAGACCGCCCTCGGCGCAGGCGGCGAGGAGCGGAGTGGAGCGGGCACAGTCGCCGCCCTCGGCCGAGGCATCCGCCAACCGGACCCTCAGGCAGGCCTGTTCGAGCCCCTTGCGCGCCCGGTGCGCCAGTGCGGCCGCGGCCTCCGGGCTCATGCCGAGCAGCCGGGCGGCGCTCTCCGGGGACTCGGCCTCGACCAGGGTGTGCCAGAGCACGGTCTGCCAGGGCGCGGGCAGGACGCGGAAGGCCCGGACGACCTCCGAGCGCTCCGCCTCCCGCATCGCCCGGACCCCGGCGTCCGCCTCCGCCCGCCGGTCCCCGGCTCCGGCCGGAAGCCCGGCCGGGCCCGCGCCGCTCCCGGAACGGGCGCCGGCGCAGTCCGGCGCACCGAGAACCCCCGACGCGTCCGCACACCCGGGCAGGCCCGCCGTGCCCGGCGCCGGGGCCGCGCCGGTCACCCCGGCGCCCCCCGCGGCGCGGGCGGGGCCGGTGGCCTCCGCGAGGACGGCGAAGCCGGCGAATCCGGTGCGGAGCCGCTCGCCCTTCCCCGTCCGGCTCCACTCCGCGGCCACCCGGCGGACCGTCGTCAGCAGATGGACGCGCTCGGGTGCTTCGGGGCGGACACCGCCGCGAATCCCGCGGAGCGTACGGGCGAAGGCCTCGGTGGTGAGGTCGTCGGCGGAGTCGGTGTCGTGGCAGCAGTCGCGGGCGTGGCGCCGGACGGCCACCGCATGGCGCCGGAAGAACTCCTCGAAGGCAGTGTCGTCCCCGTCCGCGGTCCGCCGGAGCAGATCCGCGTCGGCCGGCGGCGGTCCGCCCGTCGGCTGCTCAGATCCCATGGCAGAAGCCCCCGTACCCGACGACACACCCGAGCCCCCGGGAAAGACTGCCACAATGCCCGGCCCCGGCCCCATACAAGGAACCAGAACGACCCTCCGGACAGGGGGACTTCACGGCAGAAGACGCGAAGGCCACCCTGCCCGCCGGGCCTGCGGACATCCGGCCGGACCGGCCCCGCGCCCCGAAGGACCGCGGAGCCGGTCCCTCCCTCAGAGCGCGCGCGGGCGCAGCCCCTCCAGGAGGATGTCCAGAAGCCGCGCCGAGGCGGCTTGCTGCTGCGCCGCGTCGGGCAGAGCCGGAGCCGCGGTGGCTATCACGAGCAGCACGTCGGCGACGGTCACATCGCCGCGCAGCTCACCGGCGGCCCGGGCGCGGTCGACGAGCTGCCCCACGACGTCCAGCAGGACCGCGGCGCCCGGGTCGTGCTCGGCCGGCTCCGGGGTGCGCTCGACGAGCCGCAGATCCGGCTGTCCCTGCCCCGGCACGGCGGGCTGCCGCTGCTGCGGCACCCGGGCGGCGGCGTCCGCCCCCTCCGGCTCGGGGCCGACGCCGACCCGCAGCACCTGCGGCGGCAGCAGCCGGCCGGCTCCGGACGCGACCGAGGTGCGCAGGAAGCGGGAGAGCGCCGACCAGGGCTCCTCCTCCTGGCCCAGGGCGGCCCGCGCCTGCTCGGTGAGGCGCGCGGTCTCCTCCTCGGCTATCCGCCGGACGAGTACGTCCTTGCTCGGGAAGCGCCGGTAGACGGTGCCCACGCCGACCCGGGCCCGCCGTGCGACATCCTCCATCGGCGCCCCGTATCCCAGCTCACCGAAGACCTCGCGCGCCGCGCGCAGGACGTGCTCCAGATTGCGCTGTGCGTCCACCCGCAACGGCGTCGAGCGCGCGGCACCCATGACGTCGGAGCCGTCCGCGGTCGCCCGCGTGCTGCCGTCCGGTGCCGCCGCGAGAGCGGCCGGCCAGTGAGAACTCTGCGTATGCATGTGTTTTCCCCCGGTAAATGACGTCTCCCCCCGGAGACTCCCCGCCGTGACTGCCGGGAGACGGTCTGGCTCCCCCGACGGGATACGAACATAGTTGAGCCCAGGCCCGGAAAGAAGAGGGCAGTTCCGCACAGACCACCCCCCGGCCGGTGCGGAGGACCGCCCGGCTCCGGCCGGCGTGTCCCGTACGGCGAACGGCCCCGCGCTGACCTGCGCAGCTTGCGGCCGTCCCAGCGGAATTGCCCGTTCCGCCCGCCACGGCACGCCGGTCATACATTTCGCGGGGCCTGTGGACAAACGGCCGCCGCCGGTGCGTCATGGGAGGGTGCCGCGCTTTCAGGGAGCGGGCACGGCGGAACGACATCGCGAGGAGACCCTCTGTGACGGAACCGGCGCGCATTCTCGTGGTCGGCGGTGGCTGTGTCGGGATGTACACCGCGCTGCGGCTCCAGCGGAGGCTCAAACGAGGCGAAGCGCTGATCACCGTGCTCGACCCCGAGCCCTACATGACGTACCAGCCGTTCCTCCCGGAAGCGGCGGCGGGCTCGATCTCCCCGCGCCATGTCGTCGTCCCGCTGCGCCGGGTGCTGAGGAAGTGCCAGGTGGTGGTCGGCGAGGCCACGGCCATCGACCACACCGCGCGCACCGCGACCGTACGGACCCTCGCCACCGAGGAGGAGGGCACCGACCCGGTCGAGATCGGCTACGACGAACTGGTGCTGGCCCCCGGCTCGGTCTCCCGCACCCTCCCCGTCCCCGGCCTGGCCGAATTCGGCATCGGATTCAAGACGGTCGAGGAAGCCATCATGCTCCGCAACCATGTCCTGGAGCAGCTGGACATCGCCTCCTCGACCCGCGACCCGGCGGTCCGTTCCGCCGCCCTCACCTTCGTCTTCGTCGGCGGCGGCTACGCGGGTGTGGAGGCGATCGCCGAGCTGGAGGACATGGCCCGCTACGCCCTGCGCTACTACCACAACGTCGAACCCGAGGACATGAAGTGGATCCTCGTCGAGGCCACCGGGCGCATCCTGCCCGAGGTCGGCGAGGAGATGGGCACCTACGCCGTCCGCGAGCTGCGCGGCCGCAACATCGACATCCGCCTCGACACCCGGCTCGAATCCTGCGAGAAGCGGGTCGCGGTGCTCAGCGACGGCTCCCGTTTCCCCACCCGCACCCTGGTGTGGACGGCGGGCGTCAAACCGCACCCCGTACTCGCCGCCAGCGGCCTGCCGCTCAACGACCGGGGCCGGCTGCGGTGCACGGCGGCCCTGCGCGTCGACGGCACGGAGCACGCGTGGGCCGCGGGGGACGCCGCCGCCGTACCGGACCTCGCCGCGGGCACACCGGACGCGCTCTGCGCGCCCAACGCCCAGCACGCGGTGCGCCAGGCGCGGACCCTCGCCGACAACCTCGTCGCCTCCCTCCGCGGCGGCGGGACCAAGGACTACGAGCACGCGCACGCCGGATCGGTCGCCTCCCTGGGCCTCCACAAGGGTGTCGCACATGTGTACGGCAAGAAGATCAAGGGCTATCCGGCCTGGTTCATGCACCGCGTCTACCACCTCGGCCGGGTGCCGACCTTCAACCGTAAGGCCCGGGTGATCGCCGAATGGTCCCTCGCCGGACTCTTCAAACGCGAGATCGTCTCTCTCGGCTCTCTGGAGCACCCCCGCGCCGAATTCGAACTCGCGGCCGGGACAGATCACCCGTCCGACGGCAGATGACCGGAAGGCGAGGGAAGCCGGAACTACGCGATCGGCGGCCTCGTCTGACGGATGTCAGCCCGGTCCGCCACACTGGGCATGTGACCATCAAGGGTGGGCTCGCACCCGTCGAGAAAGCCGCTGCCTCCCGGTCCCGGGACAGCGGCGTCCGGCGGCACCGCCGGGCCCCGCTCCCCTTCCCGAACCAGGAAACCAGCGGCATTCCCCGGCCGTCCCGCTGATCCGAAGCGACATCACGAGGCAAATCTCAGTGAACTTCACGCGCTGGAGCGCCCGGCTCCCCGGTACACAGCGACGCGCCGCGGTGCGGTCCGACCGCGGCGGCAGTCCCCAGGCTCCGTCCGCGCCGGGCAGCGGCGTGCCCACCGCCAGGGAGGAGCCGCCGGAGCCGTTCGAGACGCCACCACCGGCCGGCTCCCCGGGCGGGCGCCCGGCCGCGCGGGAGCTGCTGGCGCGGGACGTACTCGACCAGGTGCCCGGGCTGGTCGCGGTCGTCCACGGCCCGGAGCACCGCATCGCCTACGTCAACGACGCCTACACCACCGTCTTCGGGGACCGCTCCCTCGGCGGCCCCGCCCGTGAGCTGCTGCCGGAGCTGACGGAGCTCGGTCTGCTGCCGCTCATGGACCAGGTCCTGCGCAGCGGCAAGCCCCGCACCCTCAAGGCCCGCCGCGCCCGCGGGCTGTCCCGCTCGGGCCATTACACCTTCACCTGCACCCCCGTCGAACTCTCACCCGCGGACGGACCGGAGGGGAAACCGCACACCGACGGAGCGGCCACCCCTGCCGCCACCGGCACGGTGCCGGGCCCTCCCCCGGACGGCGCGTCATCCGACGGCGCGTCTGCCGACAGCACGTCACCCGACGGCACGGCTCCCGGCTCCGCCCCCGGCGGCACCGCTTCGGCCGGCGGCGACGGCCAACCCGACGGCGTCCGCGACCGCGCGGCGGCCCGGGCCGTGCTGCGCGCGGCGGGAGCCGCGGACCGCCGACCGGCCCGGCCCGGTTCGCCCCGCAAGGGCGTCATGGTCTTCGCCACGGACGTCACCGACCAGGTCGAGGCCGCCGAGCGGCTGCGCACCAGCGAGCGCCGGCAGCGCGAGACCGCCGTCACCCTCCAGCGGAGCCTGCTCCCGCAGAAGCTCGAACAGCCCGACGACCTGCGCGTCGCCGCCACCTACCAGCCGGGCGGCACCGACGAAGCGGTGGGCGGTGACTGGTACGACGTCATCACCCTCGGCGCCGGCCGCACCGCCCTGGTCATCGGCGACGTCATGGGCCGCGGAGTCCGCGCCGCGGCGGTGATGGGCCAACTCCGCACCGCCGTAAGGGCCTACGCCCGGCTCGACCTGCCCCCGCACGAGGTGCTCCAGCTTCTCGACGGCCTCGCCGCCGAGATCGACCCCAACCAGATCGCCACCTGCCTCTACGCCGTCCACGACCCCAACGAGAACCGCCTCGTCCACGCCTCGGCCGGCCATCTGCCGATCATCGTCCGCGATGCCGACGGCACGGTCCGCCGCGCCGCCGAGCCCACCGGCCCTCCGCTCGGCACCGGAGGCTGGGTGCACACCTCCGGCTCCGTACCGCTGGAGCCCGGCGCCACCGCCGTGCTCTACACCGACGGCCTCGTCGAGCGCCGCGACGCCGACATCGACGACGGCGTCTCCGCGCTCGAACAAGCCCTCGCGGGCGCCGACGGCACCCCGCAGGCCGTCTGTGACCGGCTGATCCGCGCCCTGGGCGTCACCGCCGACCACGACGACGACGTCGCCGTCCTCGTCCTCCAGCACCCTGCCCGCACCGGACACGACGCGGAGCTCTTCCACAACGCCGCCCTCGACCTCCTCGGCGGTGTCGAAGCGGCTCCCCGCGCCCGCGCGTTCGCCTCGGGCGTCCTCACCAGCTGGCGCTTCCCCACCGAGCTGCACGACCTGGGCGTCCTGGCCGCGAGCGAACTGGTCGCCAACTCCCTCCAGCACGGCATCCCGCCCATGCGGCTCCGGCTGCGCCGTACGGACCGCCGCCTGATCGTCGAGGTGACGGACGGGGACGACCACCTCCCGCGCCGCCGCCGCGCCGAACCGGCGGACGAGTCCGGCCGCGGCATCTCGATCATCGCGACCATCGCCTCCTCCTGGGGCTCCCGGCGGACCCCGGGCGGAGGCAAGGCCGTCTGGTGCGAGTTCGCCCTCCCCGACAGCTGCCGTACACCGCATCCATGATGGAGCCCGCCGGCGCAGGGAACCGCGACCGCAAGCAACAACCCCGACGCCCCGACACGCCGAGGCCCCGGGACCCGTAGCCACCGGCCGAGCAGGGAGTACCGGCGAGCCGTCAGATACCCACGGGCACTGGCGCCGCAGAGTGTGTCTCCGCGCCGGCCACGGCCGGAACCGGTGGTGCGGCCGCCCGCAGCGGGCTGTCCTGTTCCGGTGTGAGCCGTCTCCCCAGCCGCAGCGCCAGCACCGAGATCCCCAGCGAACAGACGATCAGCATCGCGATGTAGGCGGTGTACGCCCCGGCGCCGGCCATGAGCCCGCCCACCGCCGGCCCGACGGCCAGCGCCAGCTGCTTCACCAGCGCGAAAGCGGAGTTGTACCGGCCGATCAGCCCTCTCGGAGCCAGGTCCGCCACCAGCGGTGCCACGGTCGGCGACAGCATCGCCTCACCCAGCCCGAACAGCGCATAGGTGGAGATGATCGCCGCCACCGCCCAGGCGTGACGGCCGTGCAGCAGCCCTGACGCACCGGCCGCCACCCAGGCCAGGGTCCATATCAGCCCCACCAGAGCGATCACGCGGCTCCGCCGCCGCCGTTCCACCAGCCGCAGGACCACGAACTGCGCCAGCACGATGACCGCGGTGTTGGCGGCCAGCGCCACCCCGAGGGTGGCGGGCGATATGCGCGCGACATCGACCGCGAAGGCGGAGAGCCCCGACTCGAACTGGCCGTAGCAGGCGAAGAACAGCACAAAGCCCAGCACACACAGGCCCACCATCGACCGGTCCCGGAGCAGAACCCGCAGGCCGCTCCCGCCCCCGCCGGCAGCCGGGACCGTCTCCCCATATCCCGCGCCCGCAACCGCGGCCTTCGCGAGACGAACGGACGCCACGGCTGCGCCGAGCACCAGGAACATCACCGCCTCGATCCCGAACAGCACCAGGAAGCTGCCGGCACGCGAGATGTCCACGATCAGCCCGCCGAGCAGACCGCCGATGCCCAAGCCGAGGTTGTTCAGGAAGAACTGCGTGGCGAACGCCCGCGAGCGGGTGGCGGGGGACGAGCACCAGACGATGAGCGTGGCCAGGGCGGGCTGGATCACCGATATCCCCGTGCCCAGCAGCGCGGCCGCCGCGATGACCAGCGCCTCGGTGGACGCCAGGCCCATCCCGGCGGACCCCGCGGCCGCGGCGGCCGAACCCACGACCACCACCGGCAGCGGCCCGCGCCGGTCGATGATCCGGCCGGTGAACGGCAGCGCCACCAGGGCGGCCAGGGCGAAGACGGCGAGGACGACCCCCGCGGTGCTCGCTCCGAGATCCCGCACCCGCGCCACATAGAGGAACAGATACGGAACGGTGAAGCCGTTGCCGAACGCGCTCAGCGCATTGCCCAGTTGAATCCGGCGCAGCGCGGCGCTCATCGCGGTGGTCACACTCACCTGCCCAGGTCGTGGAGGAAGAGAGGAGGGGGCGGGACCTGTGGAGTCCAACCTTGAAGACTTTGAACCTAAACTTCGATGGTGAAGACTACACATCCGAAGCCTTCGACGCCAAAGAGATGCGTGCCATACTGCCCGCCATGTCTGACAACGCCACCGAGGACCAGCCGAGCATCGAGGAACAGATCGCCGCCTACCAGCGGGAGTTCCACGACCTCGACCCCCAGGTCGAGCAGGTCGTCTCGTCGCTGCAGCGGCTGAACCGCAGGATGAACGTCGCCTACGGCCGGCAGACCGCCACCCTCGGCATGAGCAACGCCGAGTGGGAGGTCCTCCAGGCCCTGGTCCTCTCCGGTGCGCCGTACCGGCTGGGCCCCGGGGACCTGGCCAAGCGCCTCGGTCTCACGCCGGCAGCGATGACCCACCGGATCGACCGCATGGTGGGGGAAGGACTCGTCACCCGGGAACGCGACGAGAGCAACCGTGTCCGCGTCATCGTGGAGCTGACGGCCGCCGGCCGGGAGAAGTGGCTCGAGGCGATGCGCCTGGCAACCGTCTTCGAGGAGGGACTCCTGCAGGACCTGACGACAGCCGAACGGGCCCTGCTGGGAGAGCTGCTCACCCGCCTGCTCCGACGGGTCGAGGACGCCCAGCCCGACGCGGAAGGACGCCTCAGCGACCTCGGCTGAGGCGAGTTGACACCTCCCGGGGCCGACCGTAGTGTTCTCCGGGTTGCCACGGATCCCCGAGGATCCCGGCGGCCACTTTCCGCCGCTTTCGGCGGCACCCACTGAAGCAGGATCTCCCCGATCGGGGATTGGTTCCGGCATGCCGGAATTCGATACCGAAAGGCTCGATTATGAGCCGGCCGGGAAATCCGCTAACGTAGGGGCCGCGCCGGAAGGCGCAGCGGAAACCCTCTCCAACGGGGACCGGATACGGAATTCGGGCCGGGAAATCGGTTCGGAAAGTGTCTGGTAGGTTGGAAACACCGAAGGGAAGCGCCCGGAGGGCCCGGAGACGGGGCCGAAGGAAGCGTCCGTTCCTTGAGAACTCAACAGCGTGCCAAAAGTCAACGCCAGATATGTTGATACCCCGTCCGGGCGGCAGATTCAGGTTTGCTGCCGGGATGAGGTTCCTTTGAAGCAAGTCCTCCCGTGCCATCGAGTGTGGTGGCGGTCGGGAGGCGATTTTACAGCGAGGACGCTGTGCGCGGTCCGGATTATTCCTCCGGGCTGCGCCGCTCTTGCGTGAAGCATTCACGGAGAGTTTGATCCTGGCTCAGGACGAACGCTGGCGGCGTGCTTAACACATGCAAGTCGAACGATGAACCTCTTCGGAGGGGATTAGTGGCGAACGGGTGAGTAACACGTGGGCAATCTGCCCTGCACTCTGGGACAAGCCCTGGAAACGGGGTCTAATACCGGATACGACCATCTCGGGCATCCGATGGTGGTGGAAAGCTCCGGCGGTGCAGGATGAGCCCGCGGCCTATCAGCTTGTTGGTGGGGTGATGGCCTACCAAGGCGACGACGGGTAGCCGGCCTGAGAGGGCGACCGGCCACACTGGGACTGAGACACGGCCCAGACTCCTACGGGAGGCAGCAGTGGGGAATATTGCACAATGGGCGGAAGCCTGATGCAGCGACGCCGCGTGAGGGATGACGGCCTTCGGGTTGTAAACCTCTTTCAGCAGGGAAGAAGCGCAAGTGACGGTACCTGCAGAAGAAGCACCGGCTAACTACGTGCCAGCAGCCGCGGTAATACGTAGGGTGCGAGCGTTGTCCGGAATTATTGGGCGTAAAGAGCTCGTAGGCGGCTTGTCGCGTCGGATGTGAAAGCCCGGGGCTTAACCCCGGGTCTGCATTCGATACGGGCAGGCTAGAGTTCGGTAGGGGAGATCGGAATTCCTGGTGTAGCGGTGAAATGCGCAGATATCAGGAGGAACACCGGTGGCGAAGGCGGATCTCTGGGCCGATACTGACGCTGAGGAGCGAAAGCGTGGGGAGCGAACAGGATTAGATACCCTGGTAGTCCACGCCGTAAACGTTGGGAACTAGGTGTGGGCGACATTCCACGTCGTCCGTGCCGCAGCTAACGCATTAAGTTCCCCGCCTGGGGAGTACGGCCGCAAGGCTAAAACTCAAAGGAATTGACGGGGGCCCGCACAAGCGGCGGAGCATGTGGCTTAATTCGACGCAACGCGAAGAACCTTACCAAGGCTTGACATACACCGGAAAGCCGTAGAGATACGGCCCCCCTTGTGGTCGGTGTACAGGTGGTGCATGGCTGTCGTCAGCTCGTGTCGTGAGATGTTGGGTTAAGTCCCGCAACGAGCGCAACCCTTGTTCTGTGTTGCCAGCATGCCTTTCGGGGTGATGGGGACTCACAGGAGACTGCCGGGGTCAACTCGGAGGAAGGTGGGGACGACGTCAAGTCATCATGCCCCTTATGTCTTGGGCTGCACACGTGCTACAATGGCCGGTACAATGAGCTGCGATACCGCGAGGTGGAGCGAATCTCAAAAAGCCGGTCTCAGTTCGGATTGGGGTCTGCAACTCGACCCCATGAAGTCGGAGTCGCTAGTAATCGCAGATCAGCATTGCTGCGGTGAATACGTTCCCGGGCCTTGTACACACCGCCCGTCACGTCACGAAAGTCGGTAACACCCGAAGCCGGTGGCCCAACCCGTAAGGGAGGGAATCGTCGAAGGTGGGACTGGCGATTGGGACGAAGTCGTAACAAGGTAGCCGTACCGGAAGGTGCGGCTGGATCACCTCCTTTCTAAGGAGCACTTCTCGGCCGGCAGGGGGTAACTCCTGACGGTCCAGAGGCCAGAACACCGGCGAATGTCCGGTGCTGGTTGCTCATGGGTGGAACGTTGACTATTCGGCACGGCCGGTTGGCCGGTCACCAGTACTGCTCTGCTTCGGCGGGGTGTGGAACGTGATCGGGTGACGGGTCGGGCCGGGCGCGCTGTTGGGTGTCTGAGGGCACGGGCTGTTTGCTTGTGTTCTTTGGTGCCGGTCCCGGTGTACTCACTCTTTGCGGGTGGGGTGGCGGGTGGCTGGTCGTTGTTTGAGAACTGCACAGTGGACGCGAGCATCTGTGGCCAAGTTTTTAAGGGCGCACGGTGGATGCCTTGGTACCAGGAACCGATGAAGGACGTGGGAGGCCGCGATAGGCCCCGGGGAGCTGTCAACCGAGCTTTGATCCGGGGGTGTCCGAATGGGGAAACCCGGCAGTCGTCATGGGCTGTCACCCATACCTGAACACATAGGGTATGTGGAGGGAACGCGGGGAAGTGAAACATCTCAGTACCCGCAGGAAGAGAAAACAACCGTGATTCCGGGAGTAGTGGCGAGCGAAACCGGATGAGGCCAAACCGTAGGCGTGTGATACCCGGCAGGGGTTGCGCTTACGGGGTTGTGGGATCGTACTTCGATGGTCTGCCGGCCATCGGCGAGTCAGAAATTGTTGGTGTAGGCGAAGGGCATGCGAAAGGCCCGGCGTAGAGGGTAAGACCCCCGTAGCCGAAATGTCAGCAACTTGCTTGTGCGACACCCAAGTAGCACGGGGCCCGAGAAATCCCGTGTGAATCTGGCGGGACCACCCGCTAAGCCTAAATATTCCCTGGTGACCGATAGCGGATAGTACCGTGAGGGAATGGTGAAAAGTACCGCGGGAGCGGAGTGAAATAGTACCTGAAACCGTGTGCCTACAAGCCGTGGGAGCGTCGCCGTGTTCTTCGGAGCACGGTCGTGACTGCGTGCCTTTTGAAGAATGAGCCTGCGAGTTTGCGGTGTGTTGCGAGGTTAACCCGTGTGGGGAAGCCGTAGCGAAAGCGAGTCCGAATAGGGCGTTTAGTAGCGCGCTCAAGACCCGAAGCGGAGTGATCTAGCCATGGGCAGGTTGAAGCGCGGGTAAGACCGTGTGGAGGACCGAACCCACCAGGGTTGAAAACCTGGGGGATGACCTGTGGTTAGGGGTGAAAGGCCAATCAAACTCCGTGATAGCTGGTTCTCCCCGAAATGCATTTAGGTGCAGCGTCGTGTGTTTCTTGCCGGAGGTAGAGCACTGGATAGGCGATGGGCCCTACCGGGTTACTGACCTTAGCCAAACTCCGAATGCCGGTAAGTGAGAGCGCGGCAGTGAGACTGTGGGGGATAAGCTCCATGGTCGAGAGGGAAACAGCCCAGAGCATCGACTAAGGCCCCTAAGCGTACGCTAAGTGGGAAAGGATGTGGAGTCGCAGAGACAACCAGGAGGTTGGCTTAGAAGCAGCCATCCTTGAAAGAGTGCGTAATAGCTCACTGGTCAAGTGATTCCGCGCCGACAATGTAGCGGGGCTCAAGCGTACCGCCGAAGTCGTGTCATTCCAGCATGAGGTCCAACGACCGTTGGGATGGGTAGGGGAGCGTCGTGTGCCGGGTGAAGCCGCGCCGGAAGGCAGTGGTGGACGGTTCACGAGTGAGAATGCAGGCATGAGTAGCGATACACACGTGGGAAACGTGTGCGCCGATTGACTAAGGGTTCCTGGGTCAAGCTGATCTGCCCAGGGTAAGTCGGGACCTAAGGCGAGGCCGACAGGCGTAGTCGATGGACAACCGGTTGATATTCCGGTACCCGCTTTGAAGCGCCAGCGCTGAACCTTCTGATGCTAAGTCCGTGAAGCCGCCGGCTGAGTCTTCGGACGAGGTCGGAGTGGTGGAGCCGACGACCCGAGGGGGTAGTAGGTGAGTGATGGGGTGACGCAGGAAGGTAGTCCAGCCCGGGCGGTGGTTGTCCCGGGGTAAGGGTGTAGCCCGGAGGGTAGGTAAATCCGTCCTCCGCGTAAGGGTGAGACCTGATGCCGAGCCGATTGTGGTGAAGTGGATGATCCTATGCTGTCGAGAAAAGCCTCTAGCGAGTTTCATGGCGGCCCGTACCCTAAACCGACTCAGGTGGTCAGGTAGAGAATACCGAGGCGTTCGGGTGAACTATGGTTAAGGAACTCGGCAAAATGCCCCCGTAACTTCGGGAGAAGGGGGGCCATTGCTGGTGATCACCCTTGCGGTGTGAGCTGGTGGTGGCCGCAGAGACCAGCGAGAAGCGACTGTTTACTAAAAACACAGGTCCGTGCGAAGCCGTAAGGCGATGTATACGGACTGACGCCTGCCCGGTGCTGGAACGTTAAGGGGACCGGTTAGTGCGCTTTCGGGTGTGCGAAGCTGAGAACTTAAGCGCCAGTAAACGGCGGTGGTAACTATAACCATCCTAAGGTAGCGAAATTCCTTGTCGGGTAAGTTCCGACCTGCACGAATGGCGTAACGACTTCTCGACTGTCTCAACCATAGGCCCGGTGAAATTGCACTACGAGTAAAGATGCTCGTTTCGCGCAGCAGGACGGAAAGACCCCGGGACCTTTACTACAGCTTGATATTGGTGTTCGGTTCGGCTTGTGTAGGATAGGTGGGAGACTGTGAAGCCCGGACGCTAGTTCGGGTGGAGTCGTCGTTGAAATACCACTCTGGTCGTGCTGGATGTCTAACCTGGGTCCGTGATCCGGATCAGGGACAGTGTCTGGTGGGTAGTTTAACTGGGGCGGTTGCCTCCTAAAGGGTAACGGAGGCGCCCAAAGGTTCCCTCAGCCTGGTTGGTAATCAGGTGTTGAGTGTAAGTGCACAAGGGAGCTTGACTGTGAGACCGACGGGTCGAGCAGGGACGAAAGTCGGGACTAGTGATCCGGCGGTGGCTTGTGGAAGCGCCGTCGCTCAACGGATAAAAGGTACCCCGGGGATAACAGGCTGATCTTCCCCAAGAGTCCATATCGACGGGATGGTTTGGCACCTCGATGTCGGCTCGTCGCATCCTGGGGCTGGAGTCGGTCCCAAGGGTTGGGCTGTTCGCCCATTAAAGCGGTACGCGAGCTGGGTTTAGAACGTCGTGAGACAGTTCGGTCCCTATCCGCTGTGCGCGTAGGAGTCTTGAGAAGGGCTGTCCCTAGTACGAGAGGACCGGGACGGACGAACCTCTGGTGTGCCAGTTGTCCTGCCAAGGGCATGGCTGGTTGGCTACGTTCGGGAGGGATAACCGCTGAAAGCATCTAAGCGGGAAGCCTGCTTCGAGATGAGGACTCCCACCTCCTTTGAGGGGTTAAGGCTCCCAGTAGACGACTGGGTTGATAGGCCAGATATGGAAGCGCCGTGAGGTGTGGAGTTGACTGGTACTAATAGGCCGAGGGCTTGTCCTCAGGTGCTCGCGTCCACTGTGTTGGTTCTGAAACAACGAACTGTGTTGCCGTCCGGTTCTTATAGTTTCATAGTGTTTCGGTGGTTATAGCGTGAGGGAAACGCCCGGTTACATTCCGAACCCGGAAGCTAAGCCTTTCAGCGCCGATGGTACTGCAGGGGGGACCCTGTGGGAGAGTAGGACGCCGCCGAACAATTCTTGAGAAGAGTAGAAAGCCCTGTGGGGGACTCCGGTTCCCCACAGGGCTTTCTCGCGTTCAAGGGCCTTTTCTCGCCCGGGTGATGGAGAAGGTCCGGTGGTTTTCCCGGATAGAGGCCGTCCCGTCGCCCGGTGCCCCGGCGGTCTCAGCCGGCCGGGAAGTGCCGGGGCCAGCGGGCTCTGGCCTGCTCCTTGGAGCGGAGCAGGGCCAGTGTGGGCATGCCCCGCTCGCTGCCCGAGCTCAGGAGCCCGGGGAGCTGCGGGAGGGGAGCGACCCGTGCGACGTCGTCCAGGACGACGGTAAGTGGTGGGTCGAGCCGGCCGGCGGATGACCGTTCGGCCATGCTCCGGCCGTGCTCGACCACGTTCGAGGCGAGTGCGGTGAGGAACGGCATCGCGCCCGGGTGGGTCCGCGGGTCCTCGATCGCTTCGCCCATGACGTAAAGCGTTCCCTCTTCGGTGACGAATGACTCCAGTGCGAGGGAATCCGCCCGTGTTGGGTTACACGCGTTGCGGATGTGGACGGAGGAGAGCGCCGACAGGGCACGGGCCGTCAGCTGCAGGGCCATGTCCCGGCGTTCCGGGTGCGCGGTGAGCGTGGCCTCCAGTTCGCCGGCCGAACCGGCGGCGGCGCGGCGGTTGGTGCGGAGGATGCGGACCGGCTCATGGGCGGAGTTTCCGGAGGCCCAGCGGTGGACCTGGCGGATCGGACGGTCGTCCACGGCGGCGGCGTGCAGCCAGCAGCGCAGCAGGGTCTCCGCGGCGTCCGCGGTGGCGGAGTCGAGGGCGTGCTGCGGCCGTACGGGGGCGAGCAGGGCGGCCGCGCGCGACGCCGCGGTCTCGCGTGTCTCGCAGCCGCTGACGGGCGACCAGCGGAGCCGGGAGGGAGTGTCGAGTTGCTGCCCGGGGTCGTAGACGTGCGTGGGGCCGAGTTTGGCGCGGGCGTCCTTGCTCTCGGTCCAGAGAGCCGGGTCCGAGGTGATGACCAGGAGGGGGCCTTCGGCGTCCGCGACGGCGCGCAGGGCCAGCCGGAGGCGGTCCCGGGCGCCGTCGATACCGAAGAAGTGAAGGCCGTGGGTGACGTGGGCGGAGGCGTCAACTTCCGCCGGGGCGCCGGGGAGCGTGGGGTACGGGCCGCCGTGCTGTGGGCCGCACGCCGTTCCTGGGTGGGTGGCGCCCGACGCGGCCGGGCTCTGTTGGGCAGCGGCGGCCTCAGGGCCTGTGGGGAGACCGGTGAGGTTTTCTGCGGCGGGGTCGCCCGGGTTGATCGGGCCTGGTGTCCCGGGGGTGGCGATGCCCTGTCCGGGCGCGGGCGTTGAGGGGTACGGGGTGACCGCGGGGCCCGGGGAGGCCGTGCTCGGGCCCTCGGGGCCGGGAGCCGGGGCCGGGGGGACCGGGATGTGCGGGGCCGCGGCTGGGGTGTGCGTTGCGTACGGGGTGCCGGCACCGGCGCGGCTCGGTGTGCCGTTCGGGGCGGCGGGATGGGAGGAGCCCGGGCCGGGGTGGTCCGGGGCAGCGGCGCCTGCGGGTGGCGTCATGCCGGTGGTGGGGGCGGCTTCCCGGGCCGGTGCGCCGTGGCCTGCCGGGTGTTCGCCCGGGGTGGGTGCGGCTCCGGTGGGGGTTCTCGTCCGCCCGTTCGCGGGGTGCGGCGGGCCGGCGGAGAGGTCACGGATCGCTGCGTCCCCGGCACGGGCCTTGGGCCCGTCAGGACCGTGCCGCACGTCCGTACCCTGCCGCCCGTTCCCGCGGCCGGTGCGGCCCGTGTGGTCCGGACCGGCCGTGTGGGGTCTGCGGCGGGTGGCGCGCCAGCGGGCGACGGTGCCGATGGCGAAGACCGCCAGCACCGTGAGCACCATGATCTCCCCGATGAGGAGGCCCCAGAAGAGGCCGGGCCCGGACAGTTCTCCCGCGGCCCGGGGCCAGGCGGCGGCCAGATCGCCCGGGTCCGTCAGCAGGCGCCGCATGGCGAGAGGGGTTTCGGTGAAGCCGGCGCCCGAGGGCCAGGAGCCGTGGGCCAGCAGTCCGGAAAGGCCCGCGGCCGACCAGACCAGCACGGTGAGGGTGACGAGGAAACCGAGCAGTCCGACGAGGAGCCCGTCCGGGATGCCGCCGCTTCCGCCGCTTCCGTCACTCCCGGGCCGGGGCTCGGCGCCTCTGTTCCCTGCCGTCATGCTCAGGCCACCGTGGACTCGGAGGAGCCGACCACCTCGTCCTCGAGGTGCTGCTCGACGGCGCGCGCCGCGCGCTCCTCGGCCTCCGCTTCGGCGGCCTGCTCCAGGGCCAGCGCCTCGTCGCTCAGGGAGGAGGACTCGGTCATCGCGCGGTCCGTGTAGACGAGGGGGCGTTCGGTCTCGGTGATGAGGTGCTTGACGACCTGCACATTGCCGTTGACGTCCCAGACGGCGATGCCGGGGGTGAGGGTGGGGATGATCTCGACGGCCCACCGGGGCAGGCCGAGTACCCGGCCGGTGGCCCGCGCCTCGTCCGTCTTCTGGGCGTAGATGGTGCGGGTGGAGGCCATTTTGAGGATGGCCGCGGCCTCGCGCGCGGCCGCGCCGTCGACGACGTCCGAGAGATGGTGGACGACGGCGACGAAGGAGAGGCCGAGCCGGCGGCCGAACTTCAGCAGCCGCTGGAAGAGCTGCGCCACGAACGGGGAGTTGATGATGTGCCAGGCCTCTTCCACCAGGAAGATGCGCTTGACCCGGTCGGGGCGGATCCAGGTGTGCTCCAGCCAGACGCCGACGATGGCCATCAGGATCGGCATGGCGATGGAGTTGCGGTCGATGTGCGAGAGGTCGAAGACGATCAGCGGGGCGTCCAGGTCGATGCCGACGGTCGTCGGCCCGTCGAACATGCCGCGCAGGTCTCCGTCGACGAGCCGGTCGATGACCAGGGCGACGTCCAGGCCCCAGGCGCGGACGTCGTCGAGGGCGACGTTCATGGCCTCGGCGGACTCGGGCTTGGGATGCCGCAACTGCTCGACGATGTCGGTGAGGACGGGCTGGCGGTCGGTGATCGTCCGGGTGACGAATCCGTGGGCGACCTTGAGGGCGAAGCCGGAGCGTTCGTCGAGCCCGCGCCCCATCGCGACCTCGATGATCGTGCGGAGCAGGGCCAGCTGGCCGGTGGCGGTGATCGAGGGGTCGAGCGGGTTGAGCCGTATGCCGTCGTTGATCGCCGAGGTGGGGTCGAGCCGGATGGGGGTGATCCCCAGCTGCTCGGCGATGAGGTTCCACTCGCCGACGCCGTCCTCGCCCTGGGCGTCCAGGACGACCACCTGCCGGTCGCGGAAGCGGAGCTGGCGCAGCACGTAGGTCTTCTCCAGCGCCGACTTGCCGTTGCCGGACTCGCCGAGCACCAGCCAGTGCGGGGCCGGGAGCTGCTGGCCGTAGAGCTGGAAGGGGTCGTAGATGTACCCCTTCCCCGAGTACACCTCGCGTCCGATGATCACTCCGGAGTCGCCGAGGCCGGGGGCGGCGGTCGGCAGGTAGACGGCCTGGGCCTGGCCCGTGGAGGTGCGCACGGGCAGGCGCGTGGTCTCCACCTTCCCGAAGAGGAAGCTGGTGAAGGCCTCGGTCACGGCGGACAGCGGATCGAACACGGCAGTGCCCCTAACGTCGGATGCCGGTCGCGAAGGGCAACGTGTTCACGAAGGCCCGGTGGTGTTCCCGGTCGCACCACTCCAGCTTGAGATAGGACTTGCCGGCCGAGGCGCGGATGGTGCGCTTGTCACGGGCGAGCGCTTCGGGGGAGCGGGAGGAGACGGTGATGTAGCCGACGAGGTTGACACCCGCCGCGCCGCTGGCGAGATCCTCGCCGCGCTGGTCGAGGCGGCCGTGGGCGGCGATGTCGCGCGGGTCGACGGTGCGGTTCATCTTGGCCGCGCGGCTGGCCTCGGCCTCGTCGTTCGTCTTCTCCGTCAGCATCCGTTCGATGGCGACCTCGGTGGGTTCCAGGTCCATGCAGACGGCGACCGTGCGGATCACATCGGGGGTGTGGACGAGCAGCGGGGCCAGGAAGTTGACGCCGACCGGGGTCATCGGCCACTCCTTCACCCAGGCCGTGGCGTGGCACCAGGGGGCCCGGGTGACCGACTCGCGGGTCTTGGCCTGGAGGTACGTCGGCTCCGTGGCGTCCAGCTCGGCCGGCCAGGCGTTGCGCTTCGTCATGGCCTGGATGTGGTCGATCGGGTGGTCCGGGTCGTACATGGAGTGGATGAGGGAGGAGAGCCGCGCCTGGCCCAGCGGCTGCCGGACGCGGATGTCGGCCTCGGCGAGACGGGCGCAGATGTCGGTGAGCTCCCGGGCCATGACGACGGCCAGCCCGGCGTCCTTGTCGAGCCGGCGGCTGCCTCCCGCCGCGCGGGCCGCGCGGGCCATGGCGTGCGCCTCGGCCGCCAGTTCGCGGTTGTAGTGCATACAGGCGACGAGATAGGCCCGGTGCTGCTCGGAGGAGGTGGAGACCATGGACTGGAGCTGGTCGTACGAGTCCTGGAGCCAGTGCGGGGCCCTGCGGTCGCCGCGCCGCTCGACGTCCTTGGCGTGTGCGTCGGGGTCGGCGGGGAGGGTGCGGGCGAGCATCTGGATGCGCGTCACGAAGCCGTCGCCGTTGGCCACGTGCTTGAGGAGGGTGCCGAAGCGGTCGACCAGCGCCTCCTGGTCCTCGCTGTCGCGCAGTCCGACGCCCGGGCCCTCGATCTCGATGGCGGCGGTCACGGTGCGGCGGTCGGCGTGCAGCAGCACCGCGATCTCGTCCGGGCCGAACGGCGCGGAGAGCCAGTTGATCCGGCCGATGCCGGGGGGCGGGCCGATCTCGACCTCGCGTCCGTCGAACCGTATGCCCGCCTCGGCGGCGGCGGAGCGGTAGGTGGCCCCCTTCTTCACCTGCCGCTTGTAGGAGCGCCGGATCTCGAACCACTTGTAGAACGTCCGGTGCTTGTACGGCACGTAGACGGCGGCCAGCGCCAGCGCCGGGAAGCCGGTGAGCAGGGTGATCCGCAGGGACAGTACGGGGACGAGCAGACCACACATCATGCCGAGGAACGCGCCGGCGATGATCAGGGCGATCTCGCCGGTCTCCCGGTTCTTGCCGATGATCGCGTTCGGGCGGGCCCTGCCGATCAGATAGGTGCGCCGCGGCGCGACCGGATGGGACTGGGTCGTCACGTCCGCTCACCTCCTGAGGAATTGCCGGTGGCCCGGTCGCGTGCGCGGGGCACGGCCGCGGCCGGTGTACCGCCGCCCGTCCCGCTGGACGAGCCGCCGCGCGAACTGTGGGCGGCGACGCCGCCGGAGACCGCGGAGGCCGGCCGGGGCTCGGGCCGGGACGGGGCCGCCGCCTCGCCGCCGCCTCCGCCGCCGCGGGTGCTGTGGGTCTTGATCCCCTGCTTGACCAGGGCGGCCGGGGACGAGATCAGGGCGGCGGCCTGGGAACCGTCGGTGGCCGCCCTGCGGTTGGTGCGGGCGGAGACGATGTCGTCACCGAAGCCGGGGACGAAGCGGTAGATCATCGCGCTGGCGAAGATGGCCAGCAGGATGATGGCGAGCCCGGAGACGACCGCGGAGAAGGCGTTGGGGCCGTCCTCGCTGGCGCTGAGGGCGCCGGCCAGCCCGAGCACGATGACGATGACGGGCTTGACGAGGATGACGGCGATCATGATGCCCGCCCAGCGGCGGACGTGGCCCCACATGTTCTTGTCGACCAGCCCGGCGTAGACGACGACGCCGAGCAGGGCGCCCGCGTAGAGGAGCGCGGCCCGGATGACGAGTTCGAGGTAGAGGATGCCCGCGGCGAGTACGGAGACCAGGCTGACGATGATCAGCATGATCGGTCCGCCGCCGATGTCCTCGCCCTTCTTCAGCGCCTCGGCGAAGGAGCCGAAGAAGGTGTTCGTGTCGTCGGAGGTGCCGGAGGCGATCACCTCGGTGAGACCGTCGGTCGCGGACACCACCGTGTAGAGGATCAGCGGGGTGAAGGCGGAGGCCAGGACGGTCAGCCAGAGGAAGCCGACGGCCTCGGTGACCGCCTCGGTGAACGGCACTCCGCGGATGGCGCGCTTGGCGACCGCGAACAGCCAGAGCAGCAGGGTGAGGACGGCGGAGACGGCGAAGACGACCGCGTACTGCTTGAGGAACGCGGTGTTGGTGAAGTCGACCTCGGTGGTCTTCTCCACCGCCTCGGAGAGCTTGTCGACGACGAAGGCGGCGGCGTCGGCGCAGCCCTTGGCGAGGGAGGAGAGGGGGTCGAGGGGGTTGGAGAGGGAATCGGCGGGGGTGCTGCCGCCGCCCGATCCGTCCTCGCGTTCGCAGAACTCCGCGGCTCCGCCGCGCAGCCCCTCACAGGCATCGCCGTCTTCCGTGGGACCGGGTGACGGCTCGGCGAGCGCCCGGGTCGCCGTGAGGGCGAAGAGAGCTTGCGCACCTGTGAGTGCTGCCGCGAAGGTGAGCACGCGGCGGGGATTACCGGGCATAGGTGAACCCTCCGAACCCTTCGACGGCCTCGGCCATCTCCTCGGCCGACGACGCGACCTGGTCACGGCCGACGGGTGTCGGACCGTCCTTCTCCTGGAAGTCGGCCACCTTCCAGTCGTTGTCGAGCCACTGGAGTTCGAGGGTGTTGGTGTACCAGCCTTCGGTCACCGGGTTCTTGGACCCCTCACCGGCGAGGCCGAACAACTGGGAGTACCAGACGGCCACGGTGGCGGCGTCGTTGCCGAATTTCTCCACTTTCGTGCCGACCGGGTTGGCGCGAGCGACGAACGTCATGCCTTCGGGCGCGCTGCCGTCGGACTCCAGGCCGATGCCGGCCAGGAACTTCTCGCGGGAGTACGCCCTGTCCAGCTCGGTCCGGCGCTCGCTGGCCACGCGTGGGCTGTAGACCGTTTCCACGATGTCCCGGCGGGTTTCCGCGTCGAACATCCCGTCCCCGCTCAAGGCGACGACATAGTTGGCCGCCGCCGACTCCGCGCCCTGTTCCGTGCGGGGAAAGCCCGTGGCGATGCCGGCCTCGGAGCCCGTCACGGGGCGTTCGCCGGTGGGGGCCGTCGCCCGGGCGGCCGGGCCGCCCTTGCCGTCCTTCGCGGGGCTCTCCCCGCCGCCGTCGCCGCGGTTGGCGAAGGCGATGGCGGCGATCAGCAGCACGACGACGCCGACGACGCCGACGAGCCCGCGCGGGGAGCGGGAGGGGCGCCTGCCGCCGTAGGTGCCGGCGCCCGGCTCGTCGGGCAGCCGGGTGCGGGTCTGGTGGCCGCCGGGCCCGTCGCCCGGGTGGTCGCCGCGGTATCCGCCGTCGCCGTGGCTCATGCGGGGTACGACCTCTCGGAGGCGGCCCGGGGGCACGTGCCGCGGGCAAGGCCGGAGGAGTGGGGGTGCGGCACCGGCCCCGGTGGTGTCCGCCGGGGCGGGGTGTGGTGAGTGGACATCAGAAGGACGCAACCTCTGCCGGTGGGCACGACGGACGGGTGGGACGGGGCATCGGGACGCACCGCTCCCGTCAAGGGGCCGGGGGAGCGGGCGCCGGAGTCGCGGACGCGCGGGCCGGCGTCGCTACACGGCCATGCCGTAGACGATGGTGAACAGGGTGCCGAGGGAGCCGATGATGAAGACGCCGGTGAGCCCGGCGACGATCAGTCCCTTGCCCTGTTCCGCGCTGAAGGTGTCGCGCAGTGCCGTGGCTCCGATGCGCTGCTTCGCCGCGCCCCAGATCGCGATGCCCAGGCAGAGCAGGATGGCGATCGCCATCACGACCTCGATCATGATGCGGGCCTCGTTGCCCAGACTCCCGAACGGCCCCCAGTCGGGAGCGATGCCGCCGATGATGGTGGTGATGTCGCCTTTTTCGGCTGCCAGGAACATTGTGAAACTCACCGCCCCTAGTGGGTAGTTGCGCCCCTGCCGGATGGCACGGGTCCGCTCTCCATCTTCCCCGACGATTCCGCCGCTGGGCGTCGCCTTGGTGGCATTTATTGGCGGATCCCGCGCGGATCCGCGGGAGTTGCACCACCGGAGGTCACCCGCCGTACCGGCCGAGCCGTGTATTGTCACTCTGTGTATCACGCTGGGTGACGTCCGGCAACGGCCTTTGACGGACGATCACTCCACGAAGTGGTCGAACTCACCTGCCTTGACGCCCTTCACCCAGGCGTCCCATTTGGCGGGGGTGGTGGTCACGATCTCCTCGGGGCTGGTGCTCTGTCTGATGTGGACCATCCCGTCCGGCCCGACGGCCACTTCGAGGTACTCCTCCTGCCCGTCCTCCACGAAGCTCGGCCGCTGCCAGTCGAGTTCCGGCATGATGTCCTTCCTTGACGTGCCGTCGGGCCCGCTACCGGCGTCCCCGGTCGCGTGTCCCGGTCTCCCTCGCATGGGACCGCGCCGCCGCTTCCAGGTCAAGGGCGATCCGTGGGTCTGCCTCCGTGCCCCCGGCCATGCGCCCGGGTGTTCGAGCGTGACCCCCGGTGCGCCGTCGCGGGCGCAGGGGTGCCGGCTGTACCGTTCAGCGTCGAACAGCCGCTGGAATGCCGGGTTTTGGGGAATGGTGGAGGCATGCGGAAGGTCTGGCTGGGCGTCGGCGTCGGTTTCGGGCTGCTCTCGTGCTTCCTCGGGCTGCTGGTGATCGGGGTCTACACCGCGGCGTCGAACCTCGTCGGCGGCGGGAGCGTGCGGGGCCTGGCCGAGAACGCCGTCCCGGCCGCGTACCGGGCGCTGGTGGACCAGTGGGGCCGGCGCTGCTCGCAGATCAGCCCGTCGCTGCTGGCGGCGCAGCTGTACCAGGAGAGCGGCTGGAACCCGAAGGCGCAGAGCCCCGCGGCCGCGCAGGGCATCGCACAGTTCATCCCGGGCACCTGGTCGGCGCACGGTGTGGACGCCAACGGCGACGGCCAGGCCAATGTCTGGGACCCGGAGGACGCCATTCCGTCGGCGGCCCTGTACGACTGCAAACTGGCCTCCTATGTGAAGGACGCGCCGGGGGACCCGACCGCGAACATGCTGGCGGCGTACAACGCGGGCCCGTACGCGGTCCTCAAGTACGACGGCGTGCCGCCGTACCGGGAGACGCAGAACTATGTGAAGCGGATCACGACCCTCGCCAAGAGCTTCGAGGCGCCGGCGGCCAAGGTGCCGGCGTCGGGGCGGGCGGCCGGGGCGATCTACTACGCGAAGGACAAGCTGGGGACCCCGTATCTCTGGGGCGGCGACGGGACGGCGGAGGACGGCGGGCGGTTCGACTGCTCGGGGCTGACGAAGGCGGCGTACGCGAGCGTCGGGATCGAGCTGCCCCGGGTGGCCAACGACCAGTACAACGCCGGAGCGCATCCGTCGCGGGACGAGCTGCTCCCGGGCGATCTGGTGTTCTTCTCCGACGATCTGACGGACTCCCGGGCGATCCGGCATGTGGGGATCTATGTCGGCGGCGGCTATATGATCAATGCGCCCTACACCGGCGCCGAGATCCGTTACGACAAGATCGACAGCCCGGACTACTTCGGTGCCACCAGAGTGACCGCGGACGGCGCGGCGGCCCTGCCCCGGCGGGATTCCGCCTAGCGCGGGCGCGGCGGCGACGCGCGGGCCCGCACCGTCCGGCTGCCGGACGCCGGGCCGCCGCTGACGGCCCGTAGAGTGACGGATGAGGCCGCGCCTCCCCGACTCCCCGCGGGTCCGCGTCGCTGAACTGCGACGACGGGTCACCCTTCGGTAACAGCCCGATGCCCGTTCGGTGGAGAGCGGAACACCCGGCCGGTCCCCGCCGTTCTCCGGCCGGGACAGCGGGAGGCGACTCCTCTTTCTGACGGGGGCGGCGGATCGACGGACATGAGCAAGCGCTAGAGACAAGGGGCCGTGGCACATGGCTGGACTGGAGGCGGGGTCACCGGTGTCGGAGACCACGGGAGAGCCGGGCCCCGATGTGGACCTGCTCTACGACATCAACGGCCTGACGGCCGGCACCCCGCACTGGTTCGACCGGGTCATGGAGTGGACCGGCGAGTACGGCACCGTCTTCGCGCTGCTGCTGCTGGTCGTCTGGTGCTGGTGGTCCGTCAGGAAGCGGCCGGACGCTCCGCTCGCCGTGGCCGGTCTGGTCTGGGCTCCGCTCGCCACCGGTCTGGCGCTGCTCGTCAACATCCCCATCCGCAACTTCGTCGAACGCCCCAGACCCTTCCTCGACCACCAGGGCCTCAAGGTCCTGGTGGACGGGAAGACCGACTACTCCTTCGTCAGCGACCACTCCACGATGGCGATGGCCATGGCGGTCGGCGTCTTTGTCGTGCACCGCAGGTTCGGGCTGGCGGCGATCTTCCTCGCGGTGCTGGCCGGCTTCTGCCGGATCTACATGGGCGTGCACTACCCGACCGATGTGATCGGCGGCTTCGCCCTCGGCACGGCGGTCACCCTGCTGCTCGCGCCGCTGGCCATGGCCATGCTCACCCCGCTGACCCGCACGGTCGCGGGCTCACGGGCCGGCTGGCTCGTCCAGAGCCGCGCCGCCCGCGCTGCCGGACCCCGGGGCGGCTCGGCGGGCACGCACCCGGCCGAGGACCACGAGAGCAACCTCGCGGCCTGAGCCCGCAGGAGCCCGCACACCCGCACGAGCCCGGACCCCTCCGCCCCTGTCACCGGAACCGGTGGTACGGGGAACCGGTACGGGCCGCGCACCGCGTCACCGCCGCCGGGAACCCGGCCCGGCCGCACGCCACGGGACGGCTACGGGTGTCAGGCCGCCGGCCCGGACACCTCCCGCGCCGCGGTGTTCCCCGGATGTGACGCGGCGTCCGCCCGCGCCTTCGCGCGGGCCCGTCTCGCGGGGCCGGCCCAGCCGCAGGAGCAGCGGGCCAGGGTGAACGCCCCGCGTTCGGTGGTCTCGGTCAGATGGTCCTCATCCCGCACGGAGCGGTCCTCGGGAACTTGCCGGCGCACCCCGCCACGGTACCGCCGTAACGACCGGCCGGGCGCGGTCGTTGGCAATTCACCGAGTTACCGCGGGTCTCCTGGGGGTGCGCAGCCGATGGTGGTGCAGCGACGCAAGGTCGGGGCCGTCGTGCTGGGCCTGGCGGCCGGCCTGACGGCGGGCTGTTCCGGCCCGGGAGTGGTGGCCGCCGACGAGCGGTCGGCGGCCCGCCATCTCGCCCTGGTGCAGCGCACAGCCGATGTGCTGGTGCGGTCCGGCAGTTCCCGGGCCCGTACGTCCCTGGAGACCGCCAACGGCGGCACCCGGGTCACCATCCGGGGCGCGGGCGGGTTCGATTTCGGCGCGCGGCTCGGCCGGCTGACGGTCGTCCTGCCGGCGGACGCGGCCGGCGAGACGGGGCACCGGCCGGTCACCGAGGTCCTCGCGCCCGGCGAGCTGTACCTGAAGAACCGCGGGGCGGGGGTGCCCGCCGACAAGTGGGTGCGGATCCATACCGCCGCGCTGGCCGACGGGAACCTGGTGACGGGCGGCGCGACGGACCCCCTGGCGGCGGCCGAGCTCCTGCGCGGCGCCCGCGAGGTGACGTATGTCGGCGAGGCCCGGGCGGAGCGTGACGGCACGCTCGTACGCCACTACCGGGGCACGGCCGACATCCGCCGGGCCGCGGCACGGGCGGCGCATGTGCGCGGGGCCCTCCGCGCCGCGGCGCGCGGTTTCCGCATCCGTTCGGTGCCGTTCGACGTCTTCCTGGACGAGCGGGGGCGGCTGCGGAAGGTCCGGCACCGCTTCACCCTCTCCCGGAATCCCGGGGGCGGGGGCGCGGAGCTGCAGGTGGTCTCCACGACCGTCCTGTACGCCTTCGGGACGCGGGTGGACGTGGAGCTGCCGCCGGAGCGGGACATCTACTCGGGGGCGGTCGCCGTGACCGGTGCCTAGAGCCCCGAGTGCGCCCGGGGGTACGCCCCGCGCACCGGCGGGGGTACCCGGTGGGGCGGGGGTAAATGGTCCGTCCGTGCCATGCGCGCTATGTGTCCGGCTCCCTACGCTGGGCTGTGCGCGAGGACGAGCGGTCGGAGCTCGTGGAGGAGGAGGTGACACGGGTGTCGATGTCCTGCCATATCACCCGGAGGGTCCAGGACCATCTGGCCCTCGCCGAGATCGAGCTGTGCGGGGAGCTGATGATCGCGGCTTCGGCGGCGGTGGAGGAGCGGCTCAGCCCGGACCGCATCGACGAGGTGCTGAAGGTGGGCGGGAAGCCGCCGGGCCGGCGGGGCCGGTGCATCGCCCCGCGGGGCGACTGAGCCGTCTCCCCGGCGGGGCGGTCCCCGGCGGGGTTCCGGGCGCACGCGCGGCTCCTGGCGCGGCGCCCCGGCCGGCCCCGGGCCGGGACGGTCGTCCTCGTACGCGCTCCCCGCGCTCCCCGCGCCCGGCGCGTGCCCCGTGCGTTCTCCCCGGATCCCCAGGACTCCCCGGACTCCCCGGATTCCGGGGACCCGGCCCTCAGGTGCGGAGCAGGCGGGCGATGGCCGCGGTCGCCTCGGCCACCTTGGCGTCGATCTCCGGGCCCCCCTCGGCGGCGGCCGCGGCGACGCAGTGCCGCAGGTGTTCCTCGAGGAGCTGGAGCGCGAAGGACTGGAGCGCCTTGGTGGAGGCGGAGACCTGGGTGAGTATGTCGATGCAGTAGACGTCCTCCTCGACCATCCGCTGGAGGCCGCGGACCTGGCCCTCGATCCGGCGGAGCCGTTTGAGGTGCTGGTCCTTCTGCTGGCTGTAGCCGTGCACGCCGGTCTCCGTGGCTGTCATGGCGTCCTCCCGTGGTGGCGCGAGGCGCTCGGCCTCATCGGTGGTGAACCGGGCAAGGCGGCGGAACCGGTGCAACCGGCACATATACCCCTGCCCGGTATAGGGTACCGGATTTGGAAGCGGGTTCCGGGACTGCGGGCTGGGTACGCTGTCCGGTGCCGGGCGGAGGACGACCGGTTAACCGTGGCCGGATCGATGCGCTTAGCATCGGCTCCGTCCGACATCCGATGCACCCCAAGGAACCCGACGTGCGCTTTCGTCTGACCCCCCGGGAGACGAGCTTCTACGACATGTTCGCCGCCTCCGCGGACAACATCGTCACCGGCTCGAAGCTCCTGATGGAACTGCTCGGCGCGGAGCCCGCCGGACGAAGTGAGATCGCCGACCGGATGCGGGCCGCGGAGCACGCCGGGGACGATGCCACGCATGCCATCTTCCACCAGCTGAACTCCTCCTTCATCACCCCGTTCGACCGCGAGGACATCTACTCCCTGGCCTCCTCGCTCGACGACATCATGGACTTCATGGAGGAGGCCGTCGACCTGGTCGTCCTGTACCAGATCGAGACGCTGCCGAAGGGGGTCGACCAGCAGATCGAGGTGCTGGCGCGGGCCGCCGAGCTGACCGCCGAGGCGATGCCCAACCTCCGCACCATGACGAACCTCACCGAGTACTGGATCGAGGTCAACCGCCTGGAGAACCAGGCCGACCAGATCCACCGCAAGCTGCTGGCCCAGCTCTTCAACGGCAAGTACGACGCCATGGACGTGCTGAAGCTCAAGCAGATCGTGGACGTGCTGGAGGAGGCCGCGGACGCTTTCGAACACGTGGCCAATACGGTCGAGACCATCGCCGTCAAGGAGTCCTGACCCCCGGTGGACACCTTCGCACTCATTGTCACCATCGGGGTCGCGCTCGGCTTCACCTACACCAACGGTTTCCACGACTCCGCGAACGCCATCGCGACCTCCGTCTCGACGCGCGCGCTGACCCCGCGGGTGGCGCTGCTGATGGCCGCCGTCATGAACCTGGCCGGTGCCTTCCTGGGCAGCGGGGTCGCCAAGACCGTCAGCCAGGGCCTGATCGAGACGCCCAGCGGCTCGCGCGGGATGGCGATCCTCTTCGCCGCCCTGGTGGGCGCCGTGGTCTGGAACATGATCACCTGGTACTTCGGGCTGCCGTCGAGTTCCAGCCACGCGCTCTTCGGCGGCATGGTGGGCGCCGCCCTCGCCGGCTCCATCGCCGTCTACTGGATGGGGGTCGTCGAGAAGGTCGTCATCCCGATGTTCCTGTCGCCGCTGGTGGGCATGGCTCTGGGCTATCTGGCCATGACCGCCATCCTGTGGATGTTCCGCCGCGCCAACCCGCACAAGGCCAAGCGCCACTTCCGGATCGCGCAGACGGTCTCGGCGGCCGGCATGGCGCTGGGCCACGGCCTCCAGGACGCGCAGAAGACCATGGGCATCGTGGTGATGGCGCTGGTCATCGCCGATGTCGAGGACTACGGCGACCAGATCCCGGTCTGGGTGAAGGTCTCCTGTGCCCTGATGCTCTCGCTCGGCACCTACGCGGGCGGCTGGCGGATCATGCGGACCCTCGGCCGGCGGATCATCGAGCTCGACCCGCCGCAGGGCTTCGCCGCGGAGACCACGGCCGCCTCGGTGATGTACACCGCCTCGTTCATGTTCCACGCGCCGATCTCCACGACCCACGTCATCACCTCGGCGATCATGGGCGTGGGTTCGACCCGGCGGCTCAAGGCGGTCCGCTGGGGCGTGGCCAAGAACATCGTGATGGGCTGGTTCATCACCATGCCGGCCGCGGCGCTCGTCGCGGCGGTCTCCTTCTGGGCCGTGAGCCTCTTCTTCGGCTGAGGCCCGCCCGCCGCCCGCGCGAGGCCGCCCGCCCCTCCCGTCCCGCCACAGACAAACAGGGCCCGCCCCCGGGAAGCCGGGAGCGGGCCCTTCGTCTTGCGGTGGCACCGCCATGCAGCACCGCGAGACGGGCTATCCGAAGCGGCCGGAGATGTAGTCCTCGGTCGCCTGCACGGAGGGGTTGGAGAAGATCCGCTCGGTCTCGTCGATCTCGATGAGCTTGCCGGGCTGGCCGACGGCCGACAGGTTGAAGAAGGCCGTACGGTCCGAGACGCGCGCCGCCTGCTGCATGTTGTGCGTCACGATGACGATCGTGAAGCGCTCCTTGAGCTCGCAGATCAGGTCCTCGATGGCGAGGGTCGAGATGGGGTCCAGGGCCGAGCAGGGCTCGTCCATCAGCAGCACCTGCGGTTCGACCGCGATGGCGCGGGCGATGCAGAGCCGCTGCTGCTGGCCGCCGGAGAGGCCGGAACCGGGCTTGTTGAGCCGGTCCTTGACCTCGTTCCAGAGGTTGGCCCCCTTGAGCGACTTCTCGACGATCGTGTCCAGCTCGCGCTTCTTGTGCGAGCCGTTGAGGCGCAGGCCGGCCGCGACGTTGTCGTAGATCGACATGGTCGGGAAGGGGTTGGGGCGCTGGAAGACCATGCCGACGGTGCGGCGTACGGCGACCGGGTCGACCTGGGAGCCGTAGAGGTTCTCGTCGTCCAGCATCACCTTGCCCTCGACGCGGCCGCCGGGGGTGACCTCGTGCATCCGGTTGAGGGTGCGGAGGAAGGTGGACTTGCCGCAGCCGGACGGGCCGATGAAGGCCGTCACGGACCGCGGCTCGACCGTCATGGAGATGTCTTCGATCGCCTTGTGGCCGCCGTAGTAGGCACTGAGGCCGCTGACGTCGATGCGCTTGGCCATGGTGTTGCTCGCAATCGTGTGGGATGGCCCCGGGCACGGAGCCGCATATCGGTGCCTTAGCGGCCGGTCTTGGGTGCCTTCCAGCGGGCGATGCCGCGGGCGACCAGGTTGAGGACCATCACGAAGATGATCAGGACGAGTGCCGCTCCCCAGGCCCGGTCGTACGAGTGCGGGGTGCCGAGCATGTACTCCTGGTACACGTACAGCGGGAGCGACGCCTGCGTGCCGTCGAACGGGTCGTTGTTGATGAAGGAACTGCCCAGGACCAGCAGCAGGACCGGAGCCGTCTCACCGGCGATACGGGCGACCGCCAGCATGACGCCGGTGGTGATGCCGCCGATGGCGGTGGGCAGGACCACCTTCAGGATAGTCCGCCACTTCGGCACACCGAGGGCGAGCGAGGCCTCGCGCAGCTCGTTGGGGACGAGTTTGAGCATCTCCTCGGTGGAGCGGACGACCACGGGCATCATCAGGATCGTGAGGGCCAGCGCGCCGGCGAAGCCGGACGGGCCCATATCGAAGGTCAGCACCCAGGTGGAGAGGATGAACAGACCGGCCACGATCGACGGGATGCCGGTCATGACGTCCACGAAGAAGGTGACGGCCTTCGCCAGCGAGCCCCGGCCGTACTCGACCAGGTAGATCGCGGTGAGCAGACCGATCGGGACGGCGATCAGGGTGGCGATGGCCACCTGCTCCAGGGTGCCGATGATCGCGTGGTAGATGCCGCCGCCGGGGGTGTTCTGGTTCAGCCCGGCCATGGAGTGCGACAGGAAGTACCCGTCGAGGATGCGGGAGCCGCGCTGGATGGTCGTCCAGGCCAGGGAGGCCAGCGGGACGATCGCGAGGACGAAGCACACCCAGACGACGCTGGTGGCGATCCGGTCCTTGGCCTGCCGGGAGCCCTCCACGGCGGTCGTGATCACGTAGGTGCCGACGACGAAGAAGACCGCGGCGATCATGCCCCACTGCACCCGGCTCTCCCAGCCGGCGGCCATGCCGATGCCCGAGGCCAGCACGACGGAGACGAGGGCGATGCCCGCGGGGGCCCAGCGGGGCATCCTGCGGTGGGCCAGGCTGCGGGCGGGGGGCGCCTCGCCGGTGCTCGGCTTGCGGTCGATGACGGTGTGGCTCATGCGTTGGCCCCCGAGTACTCCTTGCGGCGGGCGATGATCAGCCGGGCCGCGCCGTTCACCAGCAGCGTCATGACGAAGAGGACGAGGCCGGAGGCGATGAGCGCGTCCCGGCCGAACTCGTTGGCCTCGTTGAACTTGGCGGCGATGTTCTGGGCGAAGGTGCCGCCGCCGGGATCCAGGAGATGGCCGGAGAAGAGGAAGTTGGGGGAGAGGACGGTGGCGACGGCCATCGTCTCGCCGAGCGCGCGGCCCAGGCCCAGCATGGAGGCGCTGATGATGCCGGAGCGGCCGAAGGGCAGCACCGACATGCGGATGACCTCCCAGCGCGTGGCGCCGAGAGCGAGCGCGGCCTCCTCGTGCATCTTCGGCACCTGGAGGAAGACCTCACGGGTGACGTTGGTGATCACCGGGAGGATCATCACGGCGAGCAGGATGCCGACGGTGAAGAGGTTCCGCGCCGGGCCGCTGCCGGACTTGTCGAAGAGGTAGGTCCAGCCGAAGTACTGGTCGAGCCACATGTTCATGCCGTCGAGGTACGGCACGAGCACCAGCGCGCCCCACAGGCCGTAGACGATGCTGGGGACGGCGGCGAGCAGGTCGATGACGTACCCCAGCGGGCCGGCCAGCCGGCGCGGGGCGTAGTGGGAGACGAAGAGCGCGATGCCCACGGATATCGGCACCGCGATGACCATGGCGATGATCGAGCTGACGACGGTGCCGTAGGCGAGGATCGCGATGCCGAACCGCGGGGGGTCACCCTGCGGGTTCCACTCGAAGGCCGTGAGGAAGTTGGCCTCGTTCTGGGAGATCGCGATGTACGCGCGGTAGGTGAGGAAGGCCGCGATGGCGGCCATGACGACCAGCAGGAAGATGCCCGAGCCCCGGGACATCCCGATGAAGATCTTGTCTCCGGGGCGGGTGGCCTTTCCCTTCGCGGCCGGCTCTGGTGTCAGGGGCGCCGGCGGCGGTGCCGACGCGGTGGGTGCGGTAGTCATGATGGCTCCGGTCTGGGTGGGGAGATTCCCCTGGCGGCGGTGCACCGGATGGGTTCGTCCGGCGGGCCCCGCGGGGCCCGCCGGCTCGGGTCAGGAGAGGGTCGGGATGATCTCGCGGACCTTGGTGGCGATCTCGGCCGGGATCGGGGCGTAGCCCTCCTCGGAGAGGATCTTCTGGCCGTCCTCGCTGGCGGTGTAGGTCAGGAAGGACTTCATGGCCTCCAGGGAGTCGGCCTTGTTGCCCTTGTCACAGGCGATCTCGTAGGTGACGAGGATGATCGGGTAGGCGCTCTCCGCCTTGGTCGCGTAGTCGAGCTCCAGGGCGAGGTCGTCGCCCTCGCCGACGACCTTCGCGGCGGCGATGGCCTTGGAGGCGTTGTCCGACGTGGCCTCGACGGGCTCCGCGGCGCCGGTGTCGATCTTCACCGAGTTGAGGTTGTTGCTGGTGGCGTAGGAGAGCTCGAAGTAGCCGATGGCGCCCTCGACCTGCTTGACCTGCGCGGCGACACCGGAGGAGCCGCTGGCGGACTGGCCGCCCTTGGCGGGCCAGGACTTCTCGGCCTCGTACTTCCAGTCGTCCGGGGCGGCCTCGGCCAGGTACTTGCCCAGGTTCTGGGTGGTGCCGGACTCGTCGGAGCGGTGGAAGGCCTGGATGTCGGTGGACGGCAGCTCGGCGTCCGGGTTCAGCTTCTTGATCGCGGCGTCGTCCCACTTCTTGATCTTCGAGTCGAAGATCTTGGCGATGGTGGGGGCGTCCAGGACGAGCTCGTCCACGCCGGAGAGGTTGTAGCTGATGGCGACGGGTCCGCCGACCATCGGCAGGTTGATGCCCTGACCGCTCTTGCAGATCTTCTTCGACGCCTCGACCTCGTCCTCCTTGAGCGCGGAGTCGGAGCCGGCGAAGGCGGTGGTGCCCTGGTTGAACTGGGTGATGCCGCCGCCCGAGCCGATCGGGTTGTAGTTGATCTGCACATCCGGGCAGGCGGCCATGTAGTTCTTGATCCAGAGGTCCATGGCGTTCTTCTGCGCCGAGGAGCCGGAGGCGAGCAGCTTGCCCTCGCCGCCGCACTTGATGTTCCCGGCGGCCTTGGTGGCGTCCTCGCCGCCCTGCTGGGTGTTGTCGTCCGAACCGCATGCGGTGAGAAGGAGTGCCGTCGAAACAGCGGCCGCGCCGACGGTGAGGGCCCGCAGACCGCGGACGTTCCTACGCTGAAGCTTCACCTTTGTGTGTTCCTTCCTGGGGCCCGCCGGCGACGGCGAAGCAAGGTCGGTGGTTCTGCTGGATCTGCGTTCACCCGCCGGCTGCCCGCCGACCGGTAAGGCTGAAATTAGGCAGATCAGGTGAATCGATCGACGGGAGAGGGTGAACACCGGGTGAACCTCGCCTATCAGTGCGGCAACCCGCTCAGGCGTACGGCACGCCGAGTGACGGGTGTGACGGATGGGGTGAGGATTTCGTTGGCGTGATGCCTCCCCGGCACAGCGGCGGCTCTTGCGCAATGGCGCGAACTCGCCCCCCTCTGTCGTATTCCGCTCAGTCGTGCGACCATCCGCGATTGAGAGACATCGCGTCAGCAAGACAGTTGACGGCGTGTGGACGAGACGGAGGTGGCCGGTGGGGCGGCAGCGGACGATCGTGACGGCGACGGCACTGGTGTGCGCGGTGGGGGGCCTGCTGACGCCGGGCGCCGCGCTGGCCGCTCCGAACGACCCCGAACCGGTACCGGTCTCGCGCCTGGAAGAGATCCGCAAGGAGATCGAGACCCTCTACCGCAAGGCGGAGGCCGCGACGGAAGCCTACAACGCCGCGCGGGAGAAGACGGGCGAGCAGTCGCGCAAGCTGGCCCGGATCGAGAAGAAGAGCGCCGCCGCGGAGAAGCGCATGAAGCTGCTGCGCTCCCAGGCCGGCGCGATGGTCCGCTCCCACTACCGGGGCGCCGGCATGCCCGACACCCTGAAACTGCTCCTGGAGGGCGGCTCGGGAGACTTCCTGCACGACGCCGACACCGCCCGCAAGGGCCGGCAGGCGCAGCAGGGCCTCCTGAAGAGCCTGGAGAACACCCGGGAACGGCTGGACGAGTACGCCGACACCGCGGACCAGGAGTACCGCCGGCTCCGCGCGCAGCAGAAGAAGAAGGCCGTCGCCAAGAAGGCCGTCGAGACGAGGATCGAGGCGGCCGAGGAGCTGGAGTCCCGGCTCCAGGCGGAGGAGCTGGAGAAGCTGCGCGAACTGGAGGCCGAGGCCGCGCGGAAGGCCCAGGCCGCGTGGCTGGACTCCGGTGTGCTGGAGGAGATCGACGCCCGGGCCTCCGCGGAGGGGAAGAAGGCGATCGCGTACGCCACCGGGCAGCTCGGCAAGGACTACGAGTGGGGCGCCGAGGGCCCGGACACCTACGACTGCTCCGGACTGACCTCGCAGGCGTGGGCGGCGGCCGGCCGGACCATCCCGCGGACCTCGCAGGAGCAGTGGAAGCGGCTCCCCAGGATCGCCGTCCGGGACATGCGGCCGGGCGACCTGATCATCTACCACTCGGACGCCAGCCATGTCGGGATGTACATCGGGGACGGCGACATCGTGCACGCGCCGCGTCCGGGCCGGCAGATCACCGTCACGGGGGCGGGCTCGATGCGGATCCTGGGCGTCGTACGGCCGGACGAGCGAGCGGGAGAGCCGGCGGAGCAGGCCGGGGAGTAGGGCCGCGGGGCGCGGGCCGGCCGTGGGGCGGGCCCGCGCCGGGTGCCGTGGCGCCCGGCACGTCCCCGCCGGCGCCGGTCGTGACCCGGAGCGGTCGGCCGACGGCACCGGGTGCCGTTCCGCGGACGGCCGGCCGGAACGCCGTACGGCCGCCGGGCTCCGGGCGGGCAACCGCAGCGCGTGATGTTTATCATCGGCGCTTTCGCCCAGAGAGGGGCAAAGGGCCACCTCTGCTTGGCATATGACATCACAGAGTGGTTGCCCGGCATTCCGCTCCGGCAGGGCGTGCCGCTATGGTCGCCTCTCAGCGCCCGGCACAGTGTGACCGCCGACCCGTCCGGCGGACCGGGCCTGGCGGCGTGCCGATCCGGCGGCCGTCTTGCCCTCGGGGGGAGGGAAGGAACAGAGCGATGCCCGTACCCGCGCCTCGGCAGGGGGAAACCCTGGCCGCGGGAGGTGCTCCGGCTGCCCCCTCACCGCGCTCCGCGGAGGGCCCCCCGGCCGTATCCGCGTCCGCTTCGGCGCCGCCGGCCTCCGGTCCGGCGCAGGCCCCGCCGCTCACCCTGCTGGTGATCGAGGACGATCCGTCGGTGGCCTTCTCCGTTCCGGACAAGCTCGACACCGGGGGCCGCCGGGTCCGCCTCCGGACCGCCCGCAACCTCACCGAGGCGGAGCGGCTGCTCACCGACGACGTCGACTGCATCCTGCTCGACCTCGCCCTGGACATCCGGCAGGCCGGCGAGGAGCTGGACACCCTGCGCCAGGTGCTGCGGCTCGCACCCGGCCACGCCGTCCTCGTCCTCACCGCCGAAGCGGACGCGGAGCGGGGCGCGGAGGCCGTACGCGTCGGCGCGCAGGACTACCTCTTCCGCGACGAGCTGGACGGCCGCGCCCTCGGCCGGGCCATCCGCTACGCCGTCGAGCGCAAGCGCGCCGACGCCGCGCAGCGCCAGCTCACCGAGTCGCGGCTGCGCGGCCAGGAGAACCGGCGGCTGGAGCGCGGGCTGCTGCCCAAGCCCCTGCTGGAGGGCTCCGAGCTGCGCTTCGCCGCCCGCTACCGGCCCGGCCGCAGCCGCGCCCTGCTCGGCGGCGACTTCTACGACACCGTCCGCACCCCCGACGGCACCGTCCACGCGATGATCGGCGACGTCTGCGGGCACGGCCCGGACGAGGCGGCGCTCGGTGTGCTGCTGCGGATCGCCTGGCGGTCCCTGACCCTGGCCGGGCTCTGCGGCGACGAACTCCTCGGCACGCTGCAGAAGGTGCTGGAGAACGAGCGCGCCAGCGACGAGATCTTCGCGACCCTCTGCACCCTCGACATCGCCCCCGACGGCCGCCGCGCCGGGCTCTGCCTCGCCGGGCACCCGGCGCCGCTGGTCGTCCGCGAGGGGCGGCGGGTGAAGCTGCTGCACTACGACGACGGCGGGCCCGCGCTGGGCGTGCTGCCGCGCGCCCGCTGGCCGCGCCGGCAGGTGGAGCTCGGCGGCACCTGGAGCCTGATGATGTACACCGACGGGCTGATCGAGGGCCGGGTCGGGCAGGGCCGGCAGCGGCTCGGCCAGGAGGGCATCGTCGAGGTGATCGGCGGCCTGCGGGACCGGGGGCTGGGCGGCGAGGAACTGCTGGACGCGGCGATGGCCGAGGTGCGGGAGCTCAACGGCGGCGAGCTGACGGACGACGTGGCGGTGCTCCTGCTGGACCGCGACCGGGGCCGGGGCCGCGACCACGGCCCGGACCGGGGCAGGGGCCGGGGACCCGGGGGCCGGTAGCCGGTAGCCGGAGTCGGGTCCGCCGGGAGGTCCGTTCCGGATGCTCGGCCGCGCCCCGTGGTGTCCGCCGCGCCCCGTGGTCTCCTCCCGCCGCCGCTCCACGCGGCGGGCCCCGTCCCGCCCTGAGGCGATGACGGGGCCCGGAGCCGCGCGACCGGTCGGCGGCGGGTGGCTCAGCGGCCGCCGTTGTACGGCCCGTACGGGCCGTCGGAGCTGCTGCCGCGCCGGCCGCGGCCACCGCCACCGCCGCCCGAGAGCGCCCGCACCGCGGGCCGTACGTCCACGACGTACACGATCGCGGCGATCAGCCCGATGATGGTGAGGAAGAACAGCCCCAGCGGCAGCACGTTCACCACCACCGCGATGCCCAGGATGATCAGCCAGAACGGCTTGGTCTGCTTGTCCGCGGCGCGGAAGGCGTCCTCGCGCCGGATCACGGCGTCGATGAAGGCGAACACCGTGAAGAGCAGAATCGCCAGATAGAGGAAGCTCAGAATGTTGTGAAAGCCCTGCACCAGCACGCCGTCCACCACCCAGTCCTATCGCGCGCGTCGGTCACGTCGTATCGTCCGTCGGTGCCGCCGTTCCGGCGGCCGGTCCCGGCGGCCGGTGGCATGACGGCCACCGTAGAGACCGTATAGGGAGAACGGTCCGGGCACGTCGCTTGTGCCCGGACCGTTCTCCCGGCTGCCGTCCGGCGCCGTCGCGTCACCCGGTGTGCCCGGATGTCACTCCGCGGACTTCGGCGCCGTCTTCTTGGCCGGGGCCTTGCGGGCGGCTGCCGGCTTCTTCGCCGCGGCGGGCTTGGCCTCGGTGACCGGCTTGGCGGCCGGGGCGGGCTTCGCCTCGGCGGCGGCCTTCTTCTCCGGGGCCGGCTTCGCGGCGGGCTCCGGCTCGGGCTCGACGGCGATGGCGATGTCGGTCACCTGCTCGGCCGCCTCACCGCGCCAGGTCTGCACGGCGCCGCGGCCGCGGTCGGCCAGCTCGTCGTACGTCTCGCGGGCCTTGACCGCGTACTCGGCGGCCCGGCCGACGCCCTGGAGCGCCAGGTGCTGAGCGTTCTCGCGCAGCTTCCTGATGTCGCTGTCGAGCGTGCCGAGCACCTCGGTCACCTTGGTCTGCACGGTGGCCTGGGCCTCCTTGGCCTGCCGGCTCACCTTCTCCTGGACCACCTTGGGGTCGGTGGTCCGCACGGCGGCGAACCGCTCCGGGGCCTCCGCGCGCAGTTTCTCGATGAGCGCCGGAAACTCCCGGAGCTTCTCGGCGGCGAGGTCCGCGGTGCCGACGGCGGCGTAGAAGGGGGTGGATTCCTGGATCGTCTTGCGGAGTTCGTCGGTGGTGGCCATGGCGGGATCCTTCCGGATCGGTCGGTCAGCTTGATTGCTTGGCTTCGCCGCTGTCGCCGCCGTCCTCGGCACCGGCCCGCGAGCCGGCACCGGACGGCGGACCGGACGGCGGCGCGGCGGGGGTGCCGTCGGGGGCGTCGGCGTCGGCCTCCGCGGGGTGCCCGTTCTCCCTGCGGAAGGACTCGTAGATCTGGATGAGCACCTGCTTCTGGCGCTCGTTGATCGACGGGTCGGTCATGATGGCGCTCTTGACCTCGACCTCGTCCCGGTCCCGCTCGTCGAGGATTCCGGCCTGGACGTACAGCGTCTCCGCGGAGATCCGCAGGGCCTTGGCGAGCTGCTGCAGGATCTCCGCGCTCGGCTTGCGCAGCCCGCGCTCGATCTGGCTGAGGTACGGGTTCGACACCCCGGCGGCTTCGGAGAGCTGCCGCAGGGACAACCGCGCGCTGCGCCGCTGCTCCCGCAGGAACTCCCCGAGATTGCCGACCTTGAGTGAAGCCATGTCCCCATCGTGCACCCGAATGCTAACTATTGCAAGCGACCTGCTTGCAACTGGCATGCACGCGCCCGCGCGGTGGGGGTGGCGGCTGTCCCGTCTCCGGGCTGGGCCGTTGCCGACGGCATGATCAGGCCATTCTCGGACAGGTGGGAGCATTCCGTTCCGCCCTTCTCTCCTGCCGTGCGCGTGATCCGCCCGCGGATCCGGCGGGTTTCCTCTCCATTCCGGTCCGCGGATGGATCAGGCCCCCCGCTCGTGCCGGACGCCGGGGCGGGTCTGGACCGTCCTACGCTGGCCGGGTTCCGCGAGGGCCGGGGTGCGTCCGGGCAGGGCTGCCGCCCCTCGCGCAGTCGTCGTGCACCCGTCGGAGAGGTTGTTTGTCATGCCCAAATCCATAGGTGTGAAGTGCGCGGCTCTTGCCGCTTCGGTACTGGCCACGGTGGGGGTGACCGCTCCTCAGGCCGTGGCCGTGGAGGAGCCCGCCGTCCGGATAGCAGCGAATGCCGACGCCGCGACCCGCGCTCTCGCGCAGGCCGATCCCGGGAGCGTCGCCGCGGCGGCGAACGTGTGCGGATCCGGCTACGAGCTCCAGCGGGGCATCCCCCTGCCCAAGGGGACCGACCCGAGGGAGCGGCTGGCGACCCTGTTCTCCTACGGGAACGGAGGGAAGGGCTGCGTCATCCTCGACAACAACGTCGGCAACACCGAGTACATGTATCTCAAGGTCTGCAAGATGGGCGGCGGTGGCTGCGACACCGACGCCGGCAACTTCAGCCAGTACGCGGGGCCGGTCCGGGTCTCCAGCTTCGTCTGCGCTCCGGTGACGGCCAAGATGGCCAGGACCTCCGGCAGCACCTTCTACATCAACTACAAGTCCGACTACGTGTTCCCCTGCAACTGACGAAGAACGCGGGGAACCCGGAGCCGCGCGGCGTGCGCCGGCGTGGTGCCGGAGTACGCCGCCCGGGGCGGGAGGAGTGGCGGCGGCCCGGGGGCCGCCGTCCCCGCTACCTCGGATCGCGGTGGAAGACCGCCTTCGACCAGAAGTGGCCGAGCACGGTGAGCCCCAGGCACCAGGTGACCGCCAGCCACCCGTTGTGGCCGATCCCGCTGCCGAGCAGCAGCCCGCGCAGGGTCTCGATCGCCGGTGTGAACGGCTGGTACTCGGCGACCGGCTGGAACCACCCCGGCATCGCCTCGACCGGGACGAAGGCGCTGGAGATGAGCGGCAGGAAGATCAGCGGCAGCGCGTTGTTGCTCGCCGCCTCGGCGTTGGGGCTGATCAGGCCCATCCCGACGGCGATCCAGGTGAGCGCCAGGGCGAACAGCGCGAGCAGCCCGAGCGCCGCGAGCCACTCCAGGGCCGTGGCGTCCGTGGAGCGGAAGCCGATGGCCACGGCGACGGCGCCCACGAGGACCACGCTGATGAGCGACTGCAGCACGCTGCCGGCGACGTGCCCGGTGATCACGGAGCCGCGGTGGATCGCCATCGTGCGGAAGCGGGCGATGATGCCCTCGCTCATGTCGTTGGAGACGGACACCGCGGTGCCGATCGTGGTGGATCCGATGGTCATGAGCAGCAGGCCCGGCGTGAGGTAGGCGATGTACTCGGCGCGGTCCGCGCCTCCGCCGCCGATGCCCGCGCTCATCACGTCCCCGAAGACGTAGACGAAGAGCAGGAGCAGCACGACGGGGGTGAGCAGCAGGTTCAGGGTGAGGGACGGGTAGCGCCGCGCGTGCAGGAGATTGCGGCGCAGCATCGTGGACGAGTCGCGCACGGCGAGGGACAGGGAGCTCATCGGACGGCCTCCTCGGAGGGCTGGTGGTCGGTGCTGCCGGTGCCGCCGGTCAGGGCGAAGAACACGTCGTCGAGGTCGGGGGTGTGCACGGTCAGCTCGTCGGCCTCGATGCCGGCGGAGTCCAGCCAGTCGAGGAGGGAGCGCAGCTCGCGCGGGGTGCCGTCGCTGGGGATCCGGAGGGTGAGGGACTCGTCGGCGGCGATGCCCCGGGTGGTCCCGGCCGGGCCGGGGGCCTCCGGGAGGGCCGCCGCGCTCAGCGCCCGGGCGGCGCTCCGGTGGGCGGACGGATCGGAGAAGCGGAGCCGGATGTGCCCGCCGGGGATCAGCCGCTTGAGCTCCTCGGCGGTGCCCTCGGCGGCGATCACGCCGTCGTGGAGCACGGCGATGCGGTCGGCGAGCTGGTCGGCCTCCTCCAGGTACTGGGTGGTGAGGAGGACGGTGACGCCGTCGGAGACGAGTGCGCGGATGACCTGCCACATGGTGTGCCGGGAGCGGGGGTCGAGGCCGGTGGTCGGCTCGTCGAGGAAGATGATCCGCGGGTTGCCGACCAGGGTCATGGCGATGTCGAGGCGGCGCTTCATGCCGCCGGAGTAGGTGGCGGCGGGCTTCTTCGCGGCATCCGTGAGGTCGAAGCGGTCCAGCAGTTCGGCGGTGGTGCGGCGGCCCTCGCGGCGGGAGAGGTGGTGCAGGTCCGCCATGAGGAGCATGTTCTCCTCGCCGGTGATCAGGCCGTCGACGGCGGAGAACTGGCCGGTGACACCGATCGCGGACCGCACCGCCTGCGGGTCGGTGGCCAGGTCGTGACCGCCGACGCGCAGGTCGCCGGCGTCGGCGGTGATGAGGGTAGAGAGGATGTTGACGGCGGTGGTCTTGCCCGCGCCGTTGGGCCCGAGCAGCGCGAACACGGACCCGGCCGGGATGTGCAGATCGATGCCGTCGAGCACGGTCCTGCCGCCGTACGACTTGCGCAGACCGGTGGCGGAGACGGCGGCGGGCGACCGGGAATTGGATGTGGACATGACAGGTGTACCCATGGAGCTCTCCCTTGCGAAGGCGGAAGTGGGCGAGGGCGGGGGCGGGGCGGGTGAAGGGGGGCCGGCGTTCAGGCCCGGGCGCGGCGCACGTCGATGTTGCCGTAGCGGGTGCGGGCGCGGACCTCGACGGTGTCCTCGGTTTTCTCCGGGGTCTCGGAGACGGCGAGGGTGTTGCGCACCTGCCCATGGCCGGAGTTGACGTCGAGCCAGGCGGCGGTGCCCTCGCGGACGCCGACCTCGATGGCGCCGTAGGAGGTCTCCAGATGGACGGTGCCGCGGGCCACTTCGCCGACGCGCAGGGTGCCGTGGGCGGTCTTGGCGACGACCGATCCTCCGGCGCGCGTGACGTCGATGTCGCCGTTGGCGCCGCTCACCCGCAGGTCGCCGGTCGCGACGCCGACGGTCGTGGTGCCGTGCGAGTTCTTCAGGACGGCGGGACCGTCGACGAGCCCGACGCGCAGGCTGCCGGAGCTGGTGGTGATCTCGGCCGCGCCCTCGACCCGGTCAACGGTGATCGAGCCGTGGGAGGCGGTCAACCGCAGCGGACCGGTCGTGTCGAGCCGGACGTCACCGGAGGAGGTCTTCACCCGCACCTCGCCCAGCCGGCCCTCGCCGAGCACCTGGGTCCAGGCGCCGGTCACGCCGACGCGCGAGCCCGCCGGCAGCTCGACCGTCACATCGACGGTGCCGGTGCGCCCGACGAGATAGCGCTGCTTGGGCGTCCTGACGGTCAGGTCGCCGCTCGCGTACGTGACCTCGGTCTGCTCGGCCGCCCGGACGTCCTGGTCCCGCTTCGGGTCGCGGGGCCGCACCTCGACGACGGTGTCGGGGCGGTCGCCCGCGGTGAACTGGATGGACCCGGCCTCCACGTGCGCCGTGGCCGTGATCGGTTCGGGGGTGTCGAAAGAAGGCATGGCTGTCCCGTCCTCTTGGGTCTTCACGGCGTCCCCGCTGGTGGGACGCGGTGTGGTTGATGTGGTGTGGGTGCCGGGTGCCGGGTGCCGGGCGCCGGGCGCTGCTAGCGGACCCAGCCCGTGAAGCTCTGCCCGATGGTCTGGGTCCTCTCCGTCGTGCGCGGCCGGTTGCCGCCGTCGACCGCCGCCGACACGGCGCGCACCAGCCACGCGTTGACCGACAGGCCCTCGCGGCTCGCGGCCTCCTCGGCGCGGGCCTTGAGGTGGGCCGGCAGGCGCAGGTTGACGCGGGCGGTGCCGCCCTCGTCGCCGTCGGCCGGGGCCCTGAGCGGCTCGGCGGGCCCGGCGGGCTCCACGGGGGCGCCGGCGTCGCTCGGCGGCGGTGTCACCACGAAGTCGGGGTCGAGCCCGCGCAGCCGTACGTCGACCGAGCCGGGGGCGAGTTCGCGGGTGATCTCGTCCATCGCGGCGGAGAGCACGTTGAGCATGGTCAGCCGGGCCGCCGACTCCAGGGGGGCGGTGAGCCTCTCGGCCAGCTCGCGGGCTTCGCCACCGCCGGCCTCGGCGGCCACCGCGAGTTCGCGGCGGAGGGTGTCGACATACGGGGTGAGGTCCATAACGCCACTATGGCACCACTGTGGCGCCATGTGCAAGCCCGGATGGCGCCCTGTGGGGGGCGGGTTGCATGGCGAGTGCTCTGAACTGCGAAAACGCGGTGGAGATGGCTTGTGCCAGGTGGGCGTCCTGCGAGTGCGAGCACTTTAGGGCGTCCAGTGATGGCGTCGAGTGGCACCTGGTGGTGTCAAAGTAGCGCCAACATGCGGCGCCATGTGGTGTCAGTGCGCCTCGTCTGTATCGTCTCCGTCTCGTCGCCAGCCCGGGAGGGCGGTCAGCGCGGTGGTCGCCGGTTCCCTCGTACGGGCGGCGGGCGCGGGTTTATGCGGTGCGAGTGCGGGTGTGCGCGGCCGGGGACCGCAACAGCCCAATATCCGCCGGTTCGGGTGAACCGGCACCGTGCGCGGGGTGCCGGTCGCCGGGGCATCCCTACGCTCCGTCCGGGAGCCGTAACCGCCCCGCCGCGAGGAGGAGTTCATGGACGAGATCGCACCATCCCCCGGGGCCGACCCCCGCGCCTCGACGCTCGCCTTCTTCGGCGCGGAGCTGCGGCTGCGCCGGATGGCGGCCGGGATGAAGCAGACCGAGCTGGCACGGGCCCTGCACTGCGCACCGTCGCTGATCTGCAAGATCGAGTCGGCCGCCCGCGCGCCGCAGGAGGACTTCGCCGAGCGGTGCGACGAAGTGCTCGGTACGGACGGGCTGTTCGCGCGGCTGTGGCCGGTCATCGTGAGGAACGCGTACCAGCCCTGGTTCCGGCCGTTCGTCGAACTGGAACAGCAGGCCACGGCGATCCGGGCGTTCGAGACCCAGCTCGTGCCCGGCCTGCTCCAGACCCCGGACTACGCGCGGGCCGTGCTTGCCGGGCGCCGCCCCGACGAACTCCGCCTGGAGAAGGCGCTGATGGCACGGATGCACCGGCAGCGTCTCCTCGAACGCGACGAGCCGCCCCGGTTCTGGGCGGTCCTGGAGGAGTCGGCGGTCCGGCGGAGGGTCGGCGGCCCGGCCGTGATGCGCACCCAGCTCGCCCGGCTGCTCGACGCCATGGCGAAGCCGCGGATCGTGGTGCAGGTTCTGCCCTCGGATGCGGCTGTGCACCCCGCTCTCACTGGCGCGTTCTGGCACTTCTCCTTCGAACAGGGACCCGAGGTCGTCTACCTTGAGGGCTTCTACGAAGGGCAGTTGAGGGCCGAACCGGAGGTCGTCGAGGCGGCTGCCCAAGCCTATGATCTGCTCAGGGCCCAGGCGTTGCCCCCAGACGCGTCGGCCGACCTGATCGCGGCAGTCATGGAGGAACTGACCCCATGGACCACGCAGCAGAACTGACCCGCGCCGTATGGCGCAAGAGCAGCTACAGCGGTGAGAACGAAGGAGCGTGCGTCGAGGTCGCCGACGCCTTCCCAGGCCAGGTTCCCGTCCGCGACAGCAAGGTTCCGCACGGGCCCGCGCTGGTGTTTCCGGCCGGGGCCTGGTCGGCGTTCGTGGGCGCCGTACGGGAGGGCGGGCTCACCGGTCCGCGCGGCTGACGTCCGGCTGTCCGCCGGGCTCCAGCAGGCGGGTGCGCAGAGCTGCCACGTCGTCCGGGGTCAGGCCGCCCGAGCGGAGATGGGCGGCGGTGTCGAAGCCGTCCAGGGCCGTCAGCAGGGCCCGTTCGGCCGTGGTGCCCTTGCTTGCCAGGTAGTCGGCGATCTCCTGCCGGTGGTCGGGTATGCCGAGCGTGGTGAAGAAGCGGGCGTCGAGGCGGTCGTTGCTCAGCAGGTAGTCGGCGGCGATGTCGGCCGGGGAGGCCCCGGCCAGGGCGAGCAGGAGCAGGGTGACCAGTCCGGTGCGGTCCCGGCCGGCCGCGCAGTGCACGAGGACGCCGCCGGGCCGGGCGTGCGCGACGGCCTGCACGGCACGGGCGGCGCGGTCCGGGAAGTGGTCGAGGAACGGCCGGTAGTAGAGCGGGGTGCCGTCCGGCCCGTCGCCCCAGACGCTCCAGAATCCGGTGTCCTCGATGCCGTCCAGCGGGAGGTGGACGGTCGTGAGGTCCGACGGGCGCGGCGCGGCATCGGCCGCCACCTCGTCGTCGTTCCGCAGGTCGATGACGGTACGGACCCCGTGCGCGCACAGGGCCGCCCAGCCGTCCGCGCTGAGCTTGTCGACGGCGTCCGACCGGACCACCGCCCCGCGCCGGACGGCGTGCCCTCCGGCGACCGGTATGCCGCCGAGGTCGCGGACGTTGAAGCAGCCGTCCCAGTTCAGGCGGCGGTCCATGGACATCGCGATCCTTCCGTGGCGGGGGGTGGCCGGACCGGGGAAGACGGCCGGGAAGCGGTGGACGGTTCCGGGCTCCGGGGCCCGGGCCGCGGGGGCTGCCGGGACAGGGGCCGGCGCTTGACCTTCGAGCCGGGTCGAAGGTTTACGGTCGGGGACATGACGGCCTACCGCATCTCGCAGCTGGCCGAGCGCTCCGGCGTTCCGGCCACGACCCTGCGCTTCTACGAGGACGCGGGTCTGCTGCCCGCCGACCGCACGCCGGCCGGGTATCGCGTGTACGGCGAGGACGCGGTGGAGCGGCTGGCCTTCGTCTCGTCGGCCAAACTGCTGGGCCTGACCCTGGAGGAGATCCGCGAGCTGCTGGACGTCCGTGAGAAAGGGGTGTGCGCCTCCGTACGGGCGCGGATGCTGCCGCTGGTCGCCGACCGGATCGCGGAGACCGACGGACGGATCGCTGAGCTGCGGGTGTTGTCCGCTCACCTCACCGCAGTCCACGCGGAGTTGTCGGGCCCGGCGCCCGCAGGGGCGTGCGGTCCGGACTGCGGCTGCACCACGGCCGGCGCGCCGTCGGCCGGACCCGTGCCGGGGAGGCTGTCACCGATCCGTCCCGGCCAGGACGCGGCGTCACGGCGGGACGCGCCGGTGGCCTGCACGCTGGGCGGCGCCGAGCTGGTTGAGCGCACTGAGCGGTGGCGGCAACTGGCCGGCAGGGCCGAGCGGCGGGAGGAGATTCCCGGCGGCGTGCGCCTGTCCTTCCCCGCCGGCGTCGAACTCGCCGGTGAGGCCGCGGCCCTCGCCGCAGCGGAGCTGGGCTGCTGCGCGTTCTTCGACTTCGCCCTGCACCTCACCCCGGCCGTTCTCCACCTGGATGTGCGGGCGCCCGAGTCCGCGGCCGGAATGCTGGCCGCCTTGTTCGGGACGGCCGGCTGACCGCCTCGTCCTGCCCTTCACCGGGCCCGAACCCGGCTCCGGCTCCGGCTCCGGCTGGACGAGCCCGTGGGCACCGCCCCGTGGACGGCGGCGGCCCGGTGCGCCGGCATCACGGCCGCGGCCGTCGCGGGATCCGGGTTCCTCTTCCGGCGGCGCATGGCGAGCTGACCCCCCGGCGGGGGGTGGCCGGACCGGTGACGACGACCGGGGCGCCGGCCGGCTTGTGGCCGCCACCGGCCCGCCGCCGTGCCGCGGCATCCGCACATCCCCCGTGTCCCGGTAGGGACCCGGGTGTCTCGGGCGGCGATCCGGTCGTGTGTCCAGTCCGTGCCCGGGACTTTGTCATTGACAAGGTTGGCTAATGGGATTAGTTTCTAGCTAACGAGATTAGCCATATCGGAGGTGCCATGACCGAGTACCTTGCCGTCGACGGCGGCACGATCGCTTACGAGGTGGCGGGGAACGGCCCGCTGATCGTCCTCGCGCACGGCATGGGCGACAGCCGCGCCGCCTACCGCGCCGTGATCCCGGAACTGGTGGCGGCGGGCCATCGGGTCGCCGCGGTCGATCTGCGCGGCTGCGGTGAGTCCGGTACCGACTGGCCGGACTGGAGCCGCACCGCCGTCGCCGGCGACCTGCTCGCCGTGATCCGCCACCTGGGCGGCCCGGCCGTGCTCGTCGGCCATTCGTTCTCCGGCGGGGCCGCCACCATCGCCGCGGCGCGGGAGCCCTCGCTGATCACCGCGGTCGTCGAGCTGGCACCGTTCACCCGCAAGCAGTCGATCCGCCTCGGCGACCTCCGGGTGAAGCGCTTCCGGCGCGGCATGCTGCGGCTGCTCGGCGCGGGCGTGTTCGGCAGCCTGCCGCTCTGGCGCTCGTACCTCGACGTGGCCTACCCCGGCGTGAAGCCGGCCCACTGGGCCGAGCGGCTCGGCCGCATCGACTCCCTGCTGCGCGAGCCGGGCCGGATGAAGGCCCTGCAGAGCATGGGCCGCAGTGCCCCGGCCGACGCCGGCGCGCAGCTCGGCAACGTCCGCTGCCCGGTCCTGGTCGTGATGGGCACGCTCGACCCCGACTGGGCCGACCCGCGCGCCGAGGGTTCGGCGGTCGTCGACGCCCTGCCGTCCGGCCTCGGCCGCCTGGAGATGATCGAGGGCGCGGGGCACTATCCGCACGACCAGTACCCCGACCGGGTGGTTTCGCTCGTACTGGCCTTCCTCCGGCCGGACGCCGCCCGTGCCTAGGGCCGGCCTCGACCCCGCCGCCGTGGTCGCGGCCGGCGCCGCCCTCGCCGACGAGGTGGGGTTCGCCAAGCTGACGATGGGGCTGCTCGCCGAGCGGGTGGGTGTGCGCACCCCTTCCCTGTACAAGCACGTGGGCGGCCAGGAGGACCTCGTCCGGCGCATCGCGGCCCTGGCGTTGGGCGAGGCCGCCGACGCCGTCGGCGGCGCGGTCCAGGGGTACGCGGGCCGCGACGCCCTGGCGGCCGCCGCGCGCGCCTTCCGCGCCTTCGTCGTGGAGCACCCCGGCCGGTACGCCGCGACGATCGGCGTGGAACCGTCCGGCCCGGACGATCCGGTGGCCGTCGCGGGCCGGCGGCTGCACGGCGCGTTCACCGCGGTGCTGCACGGCTACGACATCCGGGAGCCGGACGTGGACCACGCACTGCGCCTGCTCCGCAGCCTCTTCCACGGCTTCGCCACCCTGCAGGCGGCGGGCGGCTTCCAGTGGAGCGCCGACATCGACGAGAGCTTCGAGTGGCTGATCGCCTTCGCCGACCGGGGCCTGCGCGCCGTGTGAGCGTCCGCCGCCGTCGGCCGCCGCGTCGCGCCGTCGCGCCGGAGCGGTCCCGCTCCACGGGGCCGGCGTACGCCTCCGCTCCGTCCGGCCCGCGGTCAGCCGGCCGGCTGCCGCCGCTCCGGGAGCGCCGCGAGCACGTCCCCGAGCGAGGTGACGACCGACTCCGCGCCCGCGCCCCGCAGCCGGCGCCGCCGGGCCTCGTCGCGGGCGTAGCCGAGGAAGCGGACGCCCGCCGCGCGGGCGGCGAGCAGATCGGCGCTGCTGTCGCCGATCATCAGCGCCATCGCGGCGTCGTGCCCGGTGGACCGCAGGGCCCGGTGCAGGCAGTCCGGGTCGGGCTTCAGGAGCCACGGTTCGGTGACGCGGCCGTGGACGTGCGGCCGGAACAGCTCGGCCAGCCCGCGCCGTTCCAGGTACGCCTCGGCGGCCCCGGCCGTGTTGTTGGTGGTGACGGCGAGGGCGTGGCCGGTGGCGTGCAGCCGCTGGACGAGCTCGTCGGCGTACGGCGTCGGCTCCGCCGAGGCGGCCGCGCGGATCTCCTCGGCGGCGAGCAGCCGCTCCAGCTCGGCGACGATGCCGGAGCGGGCGGCGGGACTGTCCGGGCCGTCCGGGGCGTACGGGCCGCCGGGCTCACCGGTGCCGAGGGCCAGGGCGTGGAGCAGGGCGTGCGGGTCGCGGGTGGCGGGCATATCCGGCACACCGGGCAGGCCGGCAAGGCCGGACCCGGGGGTTTCGTGAGCCGTGCCGGGACTGCCGGGGCCGCCGTGACTGCCGGAGGCGCCGGCAGCGGTCGCGGTCACGGGTACCGGCCGGGCGGCCGGGCGCAGCCGCCGCAGCCGGGCCCGCATCGTGTCCGCCACGTCCGGGGCGGGGTGGCGGGCGAAGAGATCACAGACCGGGCCGTCGAAGTCGAACAGCACACATTTGACGGAGGCGAGGAGCGCGCCGAGGGCGGCCGGGTCCGGACGGCCGGTGCCGGTCCGCGCCTCAGCCACGGCGGGTCCGCGCGCGGGAGGTGCCGGGCAGGCGGCAGGTGCGGTAGAGCGAGGAGTCCACGGCAGGGAACGCTACTGCGGTCGCGCGGGAATCATCGGCAAGGCGGGCGGAACGGGGCATATCGGTACGGCGGGCGGCGCCCGCCGCACGGGTCACACCCGGCGCAGGGGTCACACCCGTCGCACCGGTCGCACCGGCGGGAGAGAACGGCATCCGCGTCATGGGCTCGTCTCAGATGTCCGAGAAGCCGGCGCCGAGCTCCAGCTCCGAGGAGACCGTCTCCCAGAGGGAGTCGAACCAGAGCTGCGACTGCTCCACGAAGACCCGGTTCCGGCGGTTCTCGGCCCCGGTGAGGAAGGGGAAGAGCATCGACTGCATCCCCAGGGTGTCGATCAGCTCCACGGACTCGTTCTCGATCTCCGCCTCCCGCCGCCTGACGAGGTAGTAGCCGAACAGCGCCTCCTCGCCGTTGAGCAGATAGAGCTTCACCGACGGGGTGAAGGGGAGCGCCCGGAAGCGCACCGAGACGTCCACGGAGTAGGGCGGCTTGCGGAGCGAGCCGAGGAACGTGGTGAGGGCCATCCCCTGGGCGTTGCGCTGCCGCAGCCAGCGCTGGTGCACCCGGTCGTCGTCCGTGCCCTCCGTGGCGGTGGGGAAGGCGAGGTTGATGTTGCGGCCGGGCATCAGCAGGCGCAGTTCGATCCGCTCCGGCCGCGCGGTGCCCGCGTGGACGAGGTGGATGGACTCGGCGACGGCCAGGGTGAGCGTCTCGGCGGTGAGGCAGAGGGCGTCGATACGGACCCGGGGGGCGGTGAAGGCGGCGGCCACGCGGGGCGCGAGGGCGACGACGCCCCGTTCGAGCCCTTCGGGCACGTCGCGGGCGGAACGGGGGTCCGCGACCCTGGCGGGGCTGCCCTTCCCCGTGTCGGTGAGCAGGGCCTCGTCCTGGAGGATGCGCAGCGCCTGCCGGATCGTGCCGCGGGGGACGTCGAAGCGGTCCGCCAGCTCGGCCTGGGTCGGCATCCGCTCCCCGGGGGCCAGGGCGCCCGAGTGGATCTGCTGGCGCAGCTCGTCGGCGATCTGCAGATGGGACCGCTTCTTGGCCGCCGTCGCCGGGCTCTCGGGTTTCACGAGGCCACCGTACAACTTGGTGTCGATGTGCGGGAGTTGGCGGCAAGTAGTGTTATTGATGTTCTAACTTGGGGACAACATCTATGAATTGGTTGCCAACTTTGCAACTACAACGAGGTAAGGCGGAGTTGGTCATGTATCCAGCGCCATAGCCCGTACCGTGCGCGGTGCGGGGAGGGGGCGCGAAGGTCTGCGTCATCCAACGGGGGAGGCTCTCATGCCTGCATTCGCGTTATTCGTCGCCGTCGTCGTGGTCTGTTTCGAACAGCTCGTCGAGTCGCGCTTCGGCGCGGTCGGGGTGGTCGGCATGCTGCTGCTGTCCATCGGGGTCAAGGCCCGCAACGTCACCTGCAGCTGTGTCGGGGCCGTGATGCTGGCCCTGCTGCTCACCCGGTGAGCGACCCGTTCATCCGGTGAGCGGCCGGGGCACGCGGCCCCGCCGGGCGGTCTAGAAGATGTCCGGGCACCAGGGCCTGCGGGAGGTGCGCAGCAGGCGGTCCGCCAGGGCCGCGGCGCCCTCCCGCGTCTCCTCCGCCCGGCCCAGGGCCGTCAGCCGCACCGCCGACTCGTCGCCGAGGTAGAGCGTGGCGAGGTCCGCGACGGAGAGGGCCAGGTCCGGCTCCGCCGTGGTCGGGGCGCAGGACGCGCCGTGCGGAGTGGCGTCCAGCCGGAAGCGCCCGCCGGTGAGTCCGGTCTCCGCCGCGACCGGCGTCTCGTCGCGCACGTCGAGGACGAGCGCCCCGGAGTCCGCGTAGGTGCGGGCCTCCAGGGCGCGCGGGATGTCCAGCAGCCGGATCCACAGCAGGTCCGCGTGCGTGGTGACGCGGGCGGCGCGCGGGTCGGGCAGGAGCAGGGGCAGCAGGTCGTCGGGCGCGCGGAGCCCGGAGTCGACGCCCATCACCCAGTCCACCGAGCACAGGAAGTGCCACAGGGCCCGCTCGGCGGCGGGGGTGAGGGCGAGCAGTTCCCGGACCGTCGCCCTGTCCTGCGGTTGCTTGGCCTCCCACACGTCGGTCGCCGTGTACGTGAGCAGCCCCTCCGCCTCGCCCTCCGGTGAGCGGTACACGGCGTGGAACGGCTCGGTCCACGGGCCGAGGGACGGGTAGTGCAGATCGCCCGTGGCCAGCCGCCAGACGTGCTCGCCACGGCTGACGAAGCCCGGTCGGCGGGCCCGGAGCCGCTCGTGCAGCTCCGGGCCCAGCTTCCGTATGCCCGCGCCGTCCGTGAAGTCGATCCGGCCGCCGCACTCCGGGCCGGACCACCGCGGGTCCAGACCGGCCCGGGGGACGTCGATCCGCCACTCGGTGGTCCAGGTGGCGGTGCCGAAGCCGTAGCGGCCGTAGATCGGGTACTCGGCGGCGATCAGCGTGGCGACGGCGTCGCCGCGCTCCCGGGCCTCCGCCAGATCCCCGGCGATCATCCGGCTGAGCAGCCCGCGCCGCCGGTGCGTGGCGGCGACGGTGGCGTTGCTGATCGCGTCGGCCGCCACCGTGGCGCCGCCGGGCACCGTCAGCTCCTGCGCGAAGCTGCGGAGGGTGCCCACGCAGCGTCCGCCGTCGAAGGCGCCGCGCACCCGGCTCATGTCCCAGGAGCTCCGGCGGCCCTCGATCTCCCGCTCGGACGTCTCCGGCGGCCGGAGGAATCCGGTGTGCAGGGTGCGGATCCAGTCCGGGAGTTCGGCTTCGGTGATCGTACGGACCTCTGGGCTCATGCGGTCACGCTAGCCGCCGCCCCCTCAGAAGCTCGCGCGAATTTCTCCCACCCGGAGCCCGCCGCCCAGCACCGGGGCGTCACCCAGCCGCTCCGGGAGCGAGCCGTCCACGCCGAGCAGCCGCAGGGCGCGCCGCAGCACCGGGCCGACGGCCCGCCCGCCGCCGTCCTCCACCTTGAGGGCCAGCGCGCGGCCGTCGGGCAGCGCGACGGCCTGCACCGCCTCGGCGCCCACCTTGGCCAGGGCGCCCGGCACCTCCCGCATCAGCCAGGTGTCGTGCCGGCGGGTGCCCGCCACGTACTCGGGGTGGGCGCGCATCGCGTCCGCCACCAGCCGCTCGGGTGAGCCCGGCCCGGCGAGGGCGTAACGGCGGTAGGCGCGGGCCAGGCCGGTGAGCGAGACGGCCATCAGCGGGGCACCGCAGCCGTCGGTGCCGGTGTGCGCCACGTGTTCGCCGGTCGCGGTCTCGATCTCGTCGCGCACGAGCCGCTGCAGCGGGTGGTCGGGGGAGAGATAGCCGTCCGTGGGCCAGCCCGCGGTGACGCAGGCGGTGAGCATCCCGGCGTGCTTGCCGGAGCAGTCCATCGCCATCCGGCTCGGGCGGCCGCCGGAGGCCAGCAGCGTCTCGGCCTCGGCCGGGTCGAGCGGCAGCGCGGGCGGGGTGCACAGATCGGCCTCGGACAGTCCGGCGTCGGCGAGCATGGCGGCCACCAGTTCGAGGTGGAACGGCTCGCCGGAGTGGCTGCCCGCGGCCAGGGCCAGCCGCTCCCCGGAGAGCCGGGCGCCCGCCCGGAGCATCGCCGCCGCCTGCATCGGCTTGGCGGCGGAGCGGGGGTAGACGGGCGCGGTCACCTCGCCGAGCGCCAGCAGCTCGCTGCCGTCGGCCGCCAGCAGCACCAGGGAGCCGCGGTGACGGCTCTCCGTGAAGCCGGACCGGACCACCTCCGCGAGCACCGGCGGGGCGGGCGGCCCGGGCTCGGCGGCGGCGCCCGCGGTGGCGGGCTCCGCGGAGGCCGGGGCGGCCGCGGACGGGGGGCGGCGGGTGTCCGTGGGGGGCATGCGGCGTCTCTCCCGGTGAACGCGGGGATCCGCCCCGCGGCGGCCGCTCAGGCGAGCAGATCGTCCACCTGCGCCTCGCCCTCCCGGTAGCGGCGGGCGATTTCGGCGCTGCAGTCGTCGGCCGTCCGCTGCGTCACCCGCCGCCGGACCGACACCTGCTGCTCGCAGCGCACCAACCGGCCGATGCCGGAGCGCAGTTCGGTGTCCGTACGGGCGTGGAGATCGGAGAGGCCGATCTCGGACAGCATGTCCTCCGCGAGTCGCCGGTACTCCTCGCAGTGCGGGGTGCTGAGCGTCACATGGCGGGCCGAGGAGCGGACCGGCGACGGCTCGTCCGCCAGGATCCGCGACAGCCGCCGCAGGTCGAGCCGGTTCGCGTCCCCCGAGTCGGGTGTCGCGCGACGGGCCAGCTCGGCGCGGAGGATGTCGATGCGGCCCTGGAGCAGCCGGCGCACATAGCTGAGGTCGGCCTCCTCGCGCCGGGCATGCTGCCGCAGCGAGCGCAGCTCGGGCAGGGTCAGCAGGCCGAGCTCGTGCAGGGCGGACCCGGGGGGTGACGCCGTGCGCTGGAGCGGCGGGCGCGGCTGAAGGGCGTCGGCCTGGTGGAGCATGGGCCCATCCTCGGTACGAGACGGATCGAAGCGAGGTGCTGCGGTGGCGGCCGCGGTGACGGCCGCGGAGCGGGCGCCGGGATCCGGCGGGCCGGCCGGTCCGTGCCCGGGTGTCTGGCCGGCGCTGGTTGTGCTCATCTGTGTCCCCTCCGTTCGGTACGGCCCCGTATCGGCGGGAGACGTACCGTGTGTCTGCATCGTGCCACTGTGGGTGCTGCACGTGCATGGCCAGCGCACCCGATCGAACCCGGTTGGCCGCAGTGCATGATGGTCCGTATGCGTGCGGTGGTACAGAGAGTGAGCGGTGCGAGCGTCGTCGTGGACGGCGAGACGGTCGGCGAGATCCGGGGGCGCGGTCTGTGCGTGCTGGTCGGGGTCACGCACGACGACACCAAGGAGAAGGCGGAGCGGCTGGCGCGGAAGCTGTGGACCGTACGTCTCTTCGACGGCGACGGCGATGCCGACGGTGACGGCGGCGGGGAAGGCGGCGCGGCGGGCCCCGGGTCGGAGAAGTCCTGTTCCGACCTCGGCGCCCCGCTGATGGTGATCTCCCAGTTCACTCTCTACGGTGACGCGCGCAAGGGCCGCCGGCCGACCTGGAACGCGGCCGCCCCCGGGGAGCTCGCCGAGCCGCTGGTGGACGAGGTGGTGGCGCGACTGCGGTCGCTGGGCGCGCGGGTGGAGACCGGGCGGTTCGGCGCGGACATGAAGGTCTCGCTCACGAACGACGGTCCGTTCACCGTGCTGCTCGAAGTCTGAGCGCGGGCGGCCGGCCGCCCGGCCCGCGCGGTGCGCGGTGGCTCCGGAACCGGCCGGGCGGCCGCCGTCACCCGCCGCCGGGCGCCGCGCCCGGGACCGCGCCGGGGACCGTGCCGTCGTCGTCCGGCACCCGCACGGCGACCACGGCGATGTCGTCGTTGCTCTGCTCCGCGACCCCCTCGATCAGCTCCCGGCAGAAGTCGGCCAGCGGCACGGTCGCGAGCCCGGCGGCCTTCCTGCGCAGCCACGCCAGTCCGTCGTCGATGTCCTGCCCCGGACGTTCGATGAGGCCGTCGGTGTAGAGGAAGACGGTGCAGCCCGGCGGCAGCGGTTCGACGGAGCTGTTGCGCACCAGGTCGGGGGCCAGCCCGCCGAGCAGCACGTCCTGGCCCTGGTCGAGGAAGCGCGCGGTGCCGTCGGGCCCGACCAGGAGCGGCGGAGGATGCCCGGCGACGCTGTAGTGCAGCTGCCGCCGCCCGCCGGGCGCGTGCTCGACCCGGGCCAGCACGCACGTCGTCGTCGTCTCCTCCGGGTTGAGGATTTGGGTGCCGAGGTCCAGTCGGCGCAGGATGTCCCCCGGCGGCTCCTGCCGGTCCACGACCAGGCCGCGCAGCATGTTGCGCATCTTGCCCATGGTGACGGCCGCCGCGAGGTCGTGGCCGGCGACATCGCCGATGATCAGCGTGACGGCGCCGTCGGGCAGGACGAACGAGTCGTACCAGTCGCCGCCGACCTCGTCGGCCATCGCGCTCGGGTCGTAGCGGGCGACGATCTCCAGGTCGTCCAGCCGGGGCGGCTCGGTGAGCAGGCTCTGCTGCAGGGCCAGGGCGATCCGCTGGGTCCGGCGGTATTCGAGGATGTGGCCGAGCGAGGGTTTCGACTGGTCGATGAGATCCCGGATCAGCGTCAGCTCGGTCGGGCCGAGCGGCGGCCGGTCACCGCAGGCATAGGCCGTGAGGACGGACACCACGACGTCGCCGACCGTGATCGGGACCATCACGATGTCGTGGACGCCCACCGCGTTGGCCCAGGTGAGCGTGCCGGGCGGTACGTCATCGGGCTCGGCGGCGCCGGGTCGCGGATGCCGGTGGACCGGCCGCCGTTCGCGGACCGCCAGGTCGAAGGCCGAGCCGCGGGCCACCCGCTCCTGGCGCGGCGGGACCGGGGCCATCTCCTCCGTCACCAGCCCGTCGCGGACGGAGACGGCGACCCGGTTGACGAGGAACGGCTCGTCGGTGAAGGGCTCGGTGGGCTCGGCGAACAGGTAGATGCCGCACCCGTCGGCCAGTTCGGGGACGATCGCCTCCCCCAGCGAGGCCAGGGCCTCCTCCACGCGGGTGGACTCGGTGACCGCCGAGGAGACCCGGGCCAGCAGATCCTTCCGGCGGTCCACCTGCCAGCGGTCCTCGATGTCGGCGCAGGCGCCCACCCACTCCACGACCCTGCCGCTCTCCCGGACGGGCACCGCGCGCAGTTCCGAGTGGCGGTACGAGCCGTCCGCGTGCCGCAGCCGGCAGGTGTGGCGGAACAGCTGCGGGACCTCCTGGACCGCCCGTTCCCAGGCCCCGGCCAGCTCCTGCCGGTCCTCCCGATGGGCGCTGTTCAGCCAGCCCTTTCCGCGCAGTTCCGGCGCGCTCAGGCCGGTGGCCTCCTGCCAGGCCGGGCTGCTCTCGGTGACCAGCCCCGCCGGATCGGCCACCCACACCAACTGGGTGCCGGCCGTGACCAGGCTCTCGTAGCGCTGGAGGGCCCGGCGGCGGGTCTCGGCGAGCGTCCGGATCTGCTCCCGCGCGGTGACCTCCGCGGTGATCTCCAGAGCGACGAAGAGGACGCCCTGCTCCTCCGGGCCGCCGCCGTCCCGCGGGGCGGCCCGGGACATGCTGATGGTGAAGTACCGGTCCCGCACCTCGCCGTACTTGTCCCTGAGCCGGACCGGGGTGTCCGAGGTGACGCGGAAGGCCTCGCCGGTCTCCAGGACCCGCTCCGCCCAGTCGAAGGCGACCGCCTGCTCCAGGTCGCGCAGCGCCTCCCGGGCCGGTACGCCCAGCGGCCGGTCCCCGTAGAGCTCCTTGTACTCGGCGTTGGTGTACGCGAGCAGCAGGCGCGGGCCCATGAAGAGGGCCACCGCGACCGGCGCCTTGTCGAGCAGGTCCAGGGCCGGGGCCGCGGGCACCGCGCTGTCGGAACCTGTCATCGCCATCCCCGGAGGACATGCCCGGCGGCTCGGCCTGCCTCCGCTGAGACGCCCGGCTATCGGTCTGCGGCCGTATACGGCAAATATCCCATTGATCCGGGACGCTTTCACGCCGCACACGGATCCGCTGCGCCGTCCGGCCCCGGACCGGAACCGCCCCGGCCCCGTCCCGGGCCGCTCTACGGCTCGACCACGACCTCCTGGGCGGCGGCCGTGCCGTCGGCCAGAAGAGTGGCGTCCACCGGGACGTTCCGCTTGATCAGGGCGAGGGCGATCGGCCCGAGCTCGTGGTGGCGGGCGGAGGTGGTGACGAAACCGAGCTGCCGCCCGTCCGGGCCGTCCGACGCCAGCCGCACCGGGGCGCCGTGCCCCGGCAGCTTCACCTCGCTGCCGTCCAGGTGCAGGAAGACCAGCCGGCGCGGCGGGCGCCCCAGGTTGTGGACGCGGGCCACCGTCTCCTGGCCGCGGTAGCAGCCCTTCTGCAGGTGCACCGCCGTGTCCAGCCACCCCAGCTCGTGCGGGATGGTGCGGTGGTCGGTCTCCATCCCGAAGCGCGGCCGGTGCGCCTCGACGCGCAGCGCCTCCAGCGCGAGCATGCCCGCGGCCGGGCCGTGGGACCGGGCGAACTCCTCCAGGCCGGCGCGCGGCAGGAAGAGGTCGCGGCCGTACGGGGTCTCCCGGACGACGACGCCCCCGGGGCTCTCGGCGATCGAGCCGGCCGGGAGGTGGACGACCGCGTAGTCGTCCGTCGCGTCGGCGACCTCCACCCGGTAGAAGAACTTCATGCTCTCCAGATAGGCGATCAGCGCGCCCTCGGTACCGGGCTCCACATGGGCCCAGGTGGTCGCGCCGTCGTCCACGAGGTGGAGCGCGTGTTCGATGTGGCCGTGGGCCGAGAGGATCAGGGCCTCGGTGGCCCGGCCCGGCGGGAGCTCGCTGACGTGCTGGGTGAGCAGCAGATGCAGCCAGCTCAGCCGGTCGTCACCGGTGACCGTGACGACTCCGCGGTGCGACAGGTCGACGAAGCCGGTGCCGTCGGCGAGCGCGCGCTGCTCCCGGAACAGATCGCCGTAGTGCGCGGCGACCCCCTCGTCGGGGGCCTCGGCGGCGACGGCGCCGGGCAGCGACAGCAGAGGGCTGGCTCGGTGGTGTGGCTGCTCCATGGGACCAGCCTACGGCCCGGCCTCCGGACCGTCCGCCCCGCGGTGGCGGGAGACCCGCGCGGTGGTCCCGCCGGGGGCGTCGGGGGCGGTGGTGACGGCGGCGGGCCCGGCCGTGCCGGCGGCCGCGTCCCCGTCCGTGTCCCCGTCCGCGCCGGGCGTCCCCGCCGAACAGGCCGCGCACCGGCCGAAGATGGCGAAGTGCTTCATATCGGTCTCGAAGCCGAAGGTTTCCCGCAGCCGCGCCGTGAAGGCGTCCGCGACGGAGAGATCGGCCTCGATCACCTCCGAGCAGTCCCGGCAGACCAGGTGCAGATGGTGGTGCCGGTCGGCGAGGTGGTACGTCGGCGCACCGTGCCCCAGGTGCGCGTGGCTGACCAGGCCCAGCTCCTCCAGGAGCTCCAGCGTGCGGTAGACGGTGGAGATGTTGACGCCCCCGGCGGTGCGGCGCACCTCGGTGAGGATCTCGTCCGGGGTCGCGTGCTCCAGCTTGTCCACGGCCTCCAGCACGAGCTGGCGCTGCGGGGTCAGCCGGTAGCCGCGCTTCCGTAGATCGCTCTGCCAGTCGGTGGTCACCACACGGCCAGTGTAGGAGCCCGGCGGGGACGGGGGCGGCGCACGGCGGAACGGAGGCGCGGAACGGGGGCGGGGGACGGAGCGCGGGACGCACGGAGGACAGCGCGGACGGGTGCCCGCGCGGCCCCGGGGCGGCACGTCCGGCCCGGCCGTTCACCGGGGCATCCGGAACCGTGCCTTCCCGGGGGGTTGACCCGGGAGTCGAACATCTGGAGGGTTACGGATGCTTTGTCTTTCGGTCTGTGCCGACCTTCCCCCACCGGCCGTGCTCAGCCGTCACTGAGCGCATCCGTTCCGTAGAGCTGTAGGTCTGGCCGGGGGGTCTACCCGGCCCGGGAGGTGGGCCCCATGAGGCAGGCGTCGTCACTGGACGTGACGGATGGCGCGGAGCTGCGGACGTACCGGACGAGGCTGGTCGCGGTGCCGCAGCGCTTCGCGCTGGCCCGCAGGTCCGTCGGGGCGCAGCTGCGGCTCTGGGGCTACGACGGCCTGGTCGACTCCGCCGCCATGTGCGTCACCGAACTGCTGGCCAACGTCCACCGGCATGTCAGCTCGCACGAGTGCGGCCTGACGCTGCAGGCGCTGCCCGAGGGGGTGCGGATCTCCGTCAGCGACCGCTCGCCCGCCCTGCCCGTCGCGGAGGAGGAGCCGGACTGGCACGCGGAGCGCGGGCGCGGCCTGTTCCTGCTGAGCCGCACCGCCGACCGCTGGGGCTCCGAGCGGACACCGACCGGCAAGGAGGTCTGGGTCCTGCTCCTGGACCCGGACGCCGCTCCTCCCGGGGCGTGACGCCAGGGGCGGCAGCGGCCCGCTCCGGACGGCCGGGCCGGAGCGCCGGGCGGGCTACTTGAAGAAGGCGATGCCGTCGTCCGGGAGGTCCCCGAGGTCCTTCGCCCAGGTGCTCGGGTCGACGACCTTCTTCAGATGCGCCGACATGTACGGGCGCAGCTCGACCTCCGGGGTGGCCTTCTCGCCCACCCACATCAGATCGCTCTTGACGTAGCCGTAGAGCCGCTTGCCGCCCGAGTACGGGCCGGAGGCGGCGGTGCGGGCCACGGCGTCGGTGGCCAGGTCGATCTGCGGCTTCTGGTCCGCCAGTTCGCCGTACCAGACCTCGACGACACCGTCCTGCCGGACCATGACGACCTCGACCTTGCGCTCCTTGTCGATCCGCCAGAAGCCCTTCTCGGACTCCAGCGGGCGGACCTTCTTCCCCTCCGCGTCGAGCTCCCAGGTGTGCGAGGTGTACTCCAGGAAGTCCCGGCCGTCGTGGGCGAAGGTCACCTCCTGGCCGAAGTTGCACTTCTCCGCGCCCGGGAAGTCGTGGACGCCCGCGCCCTCCCAGTCGCCGAGGAGGAAGGCGAGGGGGACGAGGTCGGGGTGCAGGTCGGACGGGATTTCGATCATGAGTTCAGGCCCTGGCGATCTGTGGGGTGCGAAAGAGGTCGGTCAGCGCTGACCCTGGTACAGCTTCTTCCAGGTCAGACCGGCGAACGCGAGCACGCCGACGACGACCAGGGCCAGCAGTACGGTGAAGAATGCCTCAAGCACGGGAGCGCGCCTCTCGGAACGGGGGAACGACGGACCTCCCCCGAGTCTAGTCGGCGCGGTCCGGGGCGGCGGTGTGAGGTCCACCGCCCCGGGACCGGGCACCTCCGCCGGGCGGGCGGGGGACGCGGCCGCTCAGCCGCCTCGCCCGCTCGCCCGCTCAGCCGGTAGGCGGAGCAGCCGCTCAGCCGAGCAGCCGGGTCTGGAGGACCACCGTCTGCTGGAACGGCACCTCCGGGGTCTCCCCGGGGCTCGACTGGACCACCAGGGCGATGGTGTCGCCCGCGGTGATGTACGCGTGCCGGACCTGGCGCTTGCCGTAGGGCTCGCTCTCGTCGTAGACGTACTGGCTGCTCTCCCCCTCGCGGATGCTCGACGACCAGTCGCTGTTGAGAGCGGACTGCGGTGCGCCCGCCAGGTCGGCCCCCGCGAAGAGACCGGAGGACGCGAACACCTGGCTGTGGACGGTGTCGGCGAGACCCTCCGTATTGAACTGCAGCAGGTGGATCCGGGTCCGGGTGCCGTCCGGCATGGTCCAGCCGCGGGCGGCGATGTGACGGCAGGAGTTGTCGGTGAGCTCCTCGCGGACCGCCTGCCGGTAGTCCTCGTCGTACTGCCGGAGGAAGTCCTCCACCGGCAGCCAGCCGTCCTCGGCGGGCAGCGTCCGGTCCGGCTTCGCCCCGGCGGGGAGCGGGAGGAGGAGGTCCCGCGGATCGGCGTGGTGCACCGCGGCGGCGTTGTCCTCGTCGTACGGGCCGGGGACGCCGGCGGGCAGGGCCGGCCGTTCCACCGTCCCGAAGTCCCAGCGGCCGTCGTGCTCGGTGGCCAGTCCGGGCAGCTCGGTGCGCTCGGCCTGGGCCAGGCCGTAGCCGACGCCTCCGGCGAGGCCGGCGAAGACGAGGGCGGCGGCCGTCCAGCGCAGAACGGCGCGGAGGGCGCGGCGCTCGGGGCGGGGAGCCGGGGCGGCGGCGGCCGCTGCCCGCGGGACGGGACCGGGTGCGGAGCCGGGTTCCCGCTCCGGGCCCGGGCCGGGCTCCGGAACCGGAACCAGTTCCGCCGCTTCTGCTTCCGGAAGCAGAAGCGGCTCCGTCTGCGGGTGCGGCTGGGGCTGGGGCTGCGGCCGGGGAGCGGGTGCGGTCTCCGGGGGCCCGGGCGGGGTGGTGCCCTCCGGCTGCCGGGCGGCCTCGGAGCCGGGTGTCCCGGTCTCCTCCGTCTCGGTCCCGCGGGTCTCGGCCCGTTGTGTCTCGGTCCGTTGTGTCTCGGTCACACGTACTCCCCGGGGGCGGTGATGTGGTCGAGCTGGTCCTTCATCAGCCCGGCCATGTCCTTCGCCGGGAGCGGCTCGGCACCGCTGACGATCAGGGTCACCAGGAGGTCGTCCACCTGAGCCATGCAGTTCATGCCGGTCAGGCCGTTCTTCTCGGGCTTGGGGGCCAGGAGGCAGGTCGCGTTCTTGTGGCCCTTGACCCGCGGCCCGTCGCGGAAGATGCCCAGCAGTTCGTACAGCTGTGCATAGGACCTATTCAGCTCGCGGGCGCCCGCGCGGTTCTTCATCCGCATGATCTGGATCTCGGCGACGGTGCCGTGCTCCTCGGAGTGGTACGTGCGCCCGGCCAGACCCTCGATGCGCAGTTTCTCCAGCGCCCGCTCACGCTCGCGCCGCTGCTTCGCGGGGAGGTCGCGCCCGCTCTCCTTGATCACCGCGCGGGCGTCCTGGCCGGTGAGGACGTAGTCGTTGCCGAACTCACCGATGTCGGGCCCCGGGGCGTGGTCCGGCGGCATCGGCAGCAGCCGGCCGGCGAGGGCCGGGGCGTCGCCGGGCTTGCCGGTCTTGCCGGTGCCGGACTCGCTCTTCTCGGCCTTCCCCTCCGCTCCGTCCTGCTCGGGCTCGTCGGGCTCGTCGGGGTCGGCCCACACCACGGTGGGCGCGGTCCGGTCGGCCGCGTCGAGCTTCTGCACGGCGTAGACCGTGCCGCTCCCCACCGCGCCGAGGCACAGGAGGACGGCCAGGCCGGTGGTGAGGGCCCGGCGGCCCGGGCGGCGCGAGCGGCCCGGAGGGGTGGAAGACGGGGCGCCGGCGGGCGGCGGGGCCGCGGCCGGTACCGGTTCCGCGGCGGGGGGCATGGGGCCGGGCGGGGTCACGGCGTCGTTCACAGTCGCTCCAGTTGCCGCTCGGCGAGGGACATGATCGTGCCGCGGCTGACGGCCTTCGGGCTGTTGACGAAGATCTCCATCACGATGTCGCCGCGGCGGGCGAGGGCCCGTGCCGTGTACATCGGCAGGTAGCCGGCCTCGGCGTGCGGCCGGTCGTAGACGTAGACGCGGCCCGAACCCGTCCCCGGAATCGGGTCGCCGTCGTTGCCGGCGAACTTGTCGTCGCTCATGTACGCCTGCTGGCCTTCGAGGAAGTCCGCGGAGTACGCGTTCTGGGTGTCCCGGAACTGGATGAGCCGGATGGAGACGAAGGCACCGTCGCTCCGTTCCCAGTCGATGGCCGCGGCGCGGCGGAAGGTGTCCTGGGTGAGCCCTTCGAACATGCCCGCGGGGTGCTCGTAGCCTTCCGCGTAGCGGGCCGGCGGCATCCAGTCCCCGTCCGGTGCGCCGGAGGGGATCTGCGCGCCCTTCGGCTTCTTCAGCAGCAGCTTGCGCAGGTCGCCGCCGGTGCGCACGATCCGGTCCTCGCGTGCCGACAGCGGCTCGGGGCCGTCCTTGCCGCCGGCCGCGGCGGACTGCGGTTCCGGTGCGCTCCGGACGGCCTGGGAGAGCGGCGGGAGCGGGGTCGGCGGCCGGTCGTACTGGACGGTGTAGCCGATGACGACGCCGGTGAGCACGCCGAGCGCCGCCGCTCCGGCGATCAGTGCCGCGGTACGGCCCCGTGGCCGGGGCGGCCGGGGGGAGTGGGCGGGGGCGGCGGTCTCCGGCAGCGGCTCCGCGGGTGAACCCTCCCGCTCCGCCGGTGGCGCGGCCGGGGCGGCCGGCGCGGCCGGGGGTTCCGTGGGGGGACCGGCGGACGGTCCGGTGGGTGGTCCGGTGGGTGGAATAGGTGGCACGAGCCCCTCGCATACGGGGGTGGAGCAGCGCGCACGGACCCGGTCCGAGGGTCCACCCCTCTTGATCGTTGTACGGGCCCTGACAAGCGACCGCGGCAAACGGTTGTACGGGGCGGGGTCCTAGAGTGAACGCATGGCGAAGAAGCTCGTGATCAAGGTGACGGCCGGGGCGGACGCGCCCGAGCGGTGCTCGCAGGCGTTCACGGTGGCCGCGGTCGCCGTGGCCAGCGGGGTGGAGGTCTCCCTCTGGCTGACCGGGGAGTCGGCCTGGTTCGCGCTGCCGGGGAAGGCGGCCGAGTTCGAACTGCCGCACGCCGCTCCGCTGCCGGACCTGCTCGACGCGCTGCTCGCGGGCGGCCGGGTCACGCTGTGCACCCAGTGCGCGGTCCGCCGCGGCATCGAGGAGAAGGACACCCTGGAGGGCGTGCGGATCGCGGGCGCACAGGTGTTCGTCAGCGAGGCCATGGCGGACGACACTCAGGCGCTCGTCTACTGACGGCCGGAGACGGCCGGAGACCGCCCGGACGCTCACCGGGCCGTGGGCGTCAGCCGCGGCCGTGGCGGTCCAGCTCCCGCCACCAGCGGTCCGACTCCGGGTCACCGGACTCGTCCCACCAGCGGTCCTCGGGGCCGCGCCGGTTGGCGACGATCGCGGCGACGGGCGGGATGGCCGCGGCGACCACGCACATGGCGATCGCGGCCGCCACCGACCACAGGCGCACCACGGCCCAGGCCGTGACGAAGAGGGTCAGGCACGCGCCCATGAGGATGAAGTAGCTGCGCCGGCGTCGCGCGTACATCTCTCCAGCGTACGACCGGAAGGGCCGTACGGCTCCCGTCCGGGGCGGAGTCCCGGGGCGCGCGGGGGTGTTCGCGGTACACGGCATGGAGGGCCGCGCCCCGGGGTGAGCGGGGAGCGGCCCTCCGTGGCGGCCCTGCTGCGAGCCGCACCGTGTCATGCCGTGCCGGTCGGTGCCGGCCCGTGCCGCCGTCAGACGGCGATGGAGACCTCGGCGAGGCCGCCCTTCTGGGCGACGACCTTGCGGTCGGCCGTGCCGCCGGGGACGAGGGCGCGCAGCGTCCACGTGCCCTCGGCCGCGTAGAAGCGGAACTGTCCGGTGGCCGAGGTGGGGACCTCGGCGGTGAACTCGCCGGTGCTGTCCAGGAGCCGTACGTAGCCGGTCACCGGCTCGCCGTCGCGGGTCACCTGGCCCTGGATCGTCGTCTCACCGGGCTTGACGGCCGAGGCGTCCGGGCCGCCGGGCTGTGCTCCACACATGTGCTGTTCCTCCGGTCGATGGGGTACGGCACCCTCGGGTGCCGAACGGGCGGGGCCCGATGGTTACTTGGCGGGGCCGAGCTCGATCGGCACGCCGACGAGCGAGCCGTACTCGGTCCAGGAGCCGTCGTAGTTCTTGACGTTCTCCTGGCCCAGCAGCTCGTGCAGCACGAACCAGGTGAGGGCGGAGCGCTCACCGATGCGGCAGTAGGCGATGGTGTCCTGGGAGAGGTCCACGTCCTCCGCCTCGTAGAGGGCCTTCAGCTCCTCGTCCGACTTGAAGGTGCCGTCGTCGTTGGCGTTCTTCGACCACGGGATGTTCCGGGCGCTCGGCACGTGGCCGGGGCGCTGCGACTGCTCCTGCGGCAGGTGCGCCGGGGCGAGCAGCTTGCCGCTGAACTCGTCGGGGGAGCGGACGTCGACCAGGTTCTTGGCGCCGATCGCGGCGACGACGTCGTCGCGGAAGGCGCGGATCGAGCTGTCCTGCGGCTTGGCCTTGTACTCGGTGGCGGGACGCTCCGGGACCGCGGTGACCAGGTCGCGGGAGTCCAGCTCCCACTTCTTGCGTCCGCCGTCGAGCAGGCGGACGTCCTGGTGGCCGTAGAGCTTGAAGTACCAGTAGGCGTAGGACGCGAACCAGTTGTTGTTGCCGCCGTAGAGGACGACGGTGTGGTCGTTGGCGATGCCCTTGGCGGAGAGCAGCTTCTCGAAGCCGGCCTGGTCGACGAAGTCGCGGCGGACCGGGTCCTGGAGGTCCTTCTGCCAGTCGATCCGAATGGCGTTCCGGATGTGGTTCTTCTCGTACGCCGAGGTGTCCTCGTCGACCTCGACGATGACGACCTCGGGGTCGTCGAGGTGGGCCTCGACCCAATCGGCGTCCACCAGAACGTCGTTGCGGCTCATGTGTCTTCTCCTCCGGGGCAGTTCGGGGCGGTTCGGGGTGGTACGCGGCCCGGAGCAGGGGAGCTCCGGGGCGGCTGTGGGAATCCGGGTGGCGCTGGTTCGCTCGTTCGCGGGGTGCGGAGGTGCGGGACCGGCGCTCACGCGGGGCGGCCGGCGGCCGGACGGCACGCGGTCCTGCGCCTCAAGGGGCGGGGAGGGCCTGCGAGGCCGGGGAAACGGGAGTGGTCACCCGCTCAGAGAGAGCGACACAGCATGGCGGCGACACGGCACAGGTCGACTGCCCGCCGCTTCGTGAGATCCGCCTGTCGCTTCATGGGCCCGATCGTAGGGATCCGTGGCCGGTCGTGTCACCGGCGTGTCATATAGCGAGATGGAAAAGTCCGTGATGTGGGACGCGACGCCCCGGGAGAGGTCCGTTGAAGTGCGGCGCGGCCGGGTGGGGCGGGGCTTTCCGGGGCGCGGACACCGCCGTCTCGACTTTCGGGACGGTCGGTGAACGTGCGTGCGACTGCGGCCGGTCCGGATCTCTGGGGCGGGGTGATGGCCGCGGCGGGCCTCAGCCCGCGAGCGCCACCTGGCTGCCCTTGAACGTGATGTCGATGCCCTGCTCGGTCGGCTCGACGGACTCCAGCTCCAGGCCCCGCGGCAGGCCGGAGATCTTCCGCTCCATGTCGATCCGGCTGCGCACCAGCTGCTCCACCCCGGGCAGCCCGTCGGTCGCGATCTCCTCGGCGCGCAGCTCGATGGTGTCTCCGCCGGTGACGGAGACCGTGCTCACCACGCTGCGCTCGAAGGACTGCCCGGTGGGCAGTTCGAGGCTGGCCGAGACCTTCACCTGCGGCTTGCCGGCGTCGTCCTTGCCGCCGTAGCCGATGGTGATGCCCTCCTCGGCCAGCTTGGAGAGGTCCGCGTACTCGATCGACGCGGCGCCGGAGGCGGTGGCGGCCGTGGCGGAGGAGAAGTTGTTCTCCAGGGCCACGTCGCGCAGGTGTGCGGTCATGGTGGTGAGCCGCACCGACTGGCCGTTCGCCTCAGCCGTGAGGCCGTCCATGGTGACCTCGACCTCGTCGAGCTCCTTGCCCACGACCTGCGTCAGGAAGGGGAACCCCTCGATCGACACCTGGGGTTCCCCGGTGAGGCCCTGGCTGCTCTTGATCTTCGAGGCGGCCTCCGACTCGGCGAGATTGACCGCGAGCCGGTCGGCGGCCACGAAGAGCCCGCCGAGAACCACCGTGAGAATCAGCAGTATTCGCAGTGCGCGCATCCGTTTCCACCCCAGAGAGAGATCCACCCGTTCCGCGAGCCTAACGCGAGGGGCGGGACGGTCAACCGAGCGTCCGGCTCAGCACATACACGGCGGGAGCCGCCGCGGCGAGCGGCAGCGCGACCCCGGCGGTCAGGTGCACGAACCGGGACGGATAGTCGTAACTCGCCACCCGCAGCCCGATCAGCGCGCAGAGACCGGCGACGGCGCCGAGCAGCGCACCGGCCGTCCCGTCGCCCGCCCACTGGCCCGCGCCGAAGCCCGCCGCTGCGGCCGCGGCCAGCGCGGCGGCGGGCCGCAGCGGAGAGGGCAGCGGCAGCGCGCGGACGACCGCCGCGGCGGCCACCGCCGCCGCCCCGATGACGACGGCGTCACCGGAGTACGCGGCCGCGGCGAGATAGCCGCCCGCGAGAACGGCGAGCGCGCTGGACGCCACCCCGGCGGTCAGCGCGTACAGCCGCTCGTCCGGCGAGCTGTGGTTGCGGAGCTGGAGCACGAGGACGAGGAGGAACCAGACACCGAGCGTGCCGAGGGCCACGGTCGCGGCGTCACCGCGGTCCGTGGCCAGCAGCGCCGCGTCGGCGGTCAGACCGCCCGCGAACGCGAGGGCGATGCCCTGGCGGGCCGGCCACATGCCGTTCAGGCGGTACCAGCCCGCCGCCGTGACGGCCTGCAGCAGGACGACGGGGACGGCCAGGGCCGGCCGGGCGACGGACGCGGCCAGCGCGATCAGCGCGGCGAGCGCGGCGGTGATCAGGGCGGGCCGCAGGCCGGGCGCGATGATCGGCGACCGGCCCTCGGCGCGGGCGCGCTGCGCGGGCGTGAGCGCCGGCTCGGGACGGCCGGCGGGCGGCTGCCCGGGATGCGGCGCGGCGGGGGCGGCGGGGGCAGTGGGGCCGGGGCCCTGCCGGGACCCGGGGCCGGCGCCGGTGTCCGGCCCGGGGGCGTACGGGGCGGTGCCGTAGGGGCCTGTGCTGTACGGGTCGGTGCTGTACGGGTCGGCGCTGTGGGGGCCGGATGTGTACGGGCCGCCGTACCCGCCCGCGGCGGAGCCGTACCCGCCCGCAGTGGCGCCGTACTCGTGCGCGGGAGGGCCGTATCCGCCCGGGGCGGTGCCGTACCCGTCGCCCGGAGGGCCGTAGCCGCCGGCGGCGGGGGTGGTTCCGTACGGGGCGGGCTGCTCGGGCGGCAGCGGGCCCGGCCCGCTCCAGCCCTGCCGGCCGGGGGCCTGCCCCTGCCCCTCCGCCCGGCCCGGGCCGGGCTCGTGGCCCGGGCCGGGGTGTGCTCCGTGGCCCCGGACGTGGCCGGGGGGCCGCGCCTCCGGGTCGTACGGGGACGGCGGGGTGCCCTGCGCGCCGGGGCCGCCGTACGGTCCGGGCGCGGGGCGGTGGTCCGGGGAGGGGCGCGGACCGCGGGCCGCGTACGGGTCGTACGGGTCATACGGGTCGTACGGCCTCTGGGGCTGGTCGGTCATGCTGTGGTGTTCACCCTCCTGCGAACGGGGGGAGCACCTCGACCGTGCCGCCCGTGGTCAGTGTGACCGTGTCGTGGCCGCGGAGGCCAACCGGGTCGCCGTCCACCAGGAACGAGCAGCTGAGCAGTACCCGTGCGAACTCCGGCCGCGTGCTGTGCCGTTGCCGTGCCGCCTCCAGGGCCTCCGCGAGGGTGGCCGCCTCGTACGGCTCCTCGGCGGTGCCCGCGGCGGACTTGGCCGCCGCCCAGTAGCGGATCGTCCCTGCTGCGGCCATGACGGCCCCCTCTGTCCTGTCGCTGTCTCGCGGGCGGCGCCCGGCCCGGTGCCGCCCGTCAAATCTAAGCGAGGGAGCCCCGGTGGAGGCCCGGCGCACCCCTCGGGCGGACGCCCCGCCCTCCGCGCTCAGCCGCCCCGGCGCCCGGCTCCCGTCCCGCCGCCGGGGCGCGGAGCCCGGGTTCCGGCCGGTCAGCGGCCGTCGAGCCAGTCGGCGATGCGGTGCAGCAGGGGAGGCGCGACCGCGTTCTCCGCGTGGCCCATGCCGCGTTCGAGCCAGAGTTCCACCGCCTCCGGGGAGGGGGCCGCCGCCAGCAGGGAGTACGGGTGGTCCACCGGGAAGTACGCGTCGCGGTCCCCGTGCACGACGAGCAGCGGCACCGGCGCGATGAGCGGCACGGAACCGACGGGGGACAGCGGCACCGGGTCCCAGTCCCGGGTGTCGATCCGGGTGCGCAGCCCGTAGCGGCCGACGAGGCGGCCGGCGGGGCGGGTCACCACCCAGTGGACCCGGCGCATGGGCGCGGTGCCCCGGTAGTACCAGCGCGCGGGGGCGCTCACGGCGACGACCGCATCCGTGCGCGCCTCCGTGCGCCGGTCGTGCTCCGTGCGCCGGTCGTGCTCCGTGCCCGCGGCTCCCGGCGGACCGGGGGAAGCGGGGGAATCGGGCCGACCCGGCAGGCCCGGCACCGGTCCGTCCGCCGGTGCGTTCGGCCCGTACAGCGCGGCGTGCCGGATGACGACCGAGCCGCCCATCGAGAAGCCGACCGTCGCCACCCGGCGGTGGCCGAGCGAGCGGGCCCAGCGCACCGCGGCGGCGAGGTCCAGCACCTCGCGGTCCCCCACGGTGGTGCGTCCGCCGGAGCGGCCGTGCCCCCGGAAGGAGAAGGTGACCACGGCCGCGTGCCCGGCGAGGACCTCCGCCACCCGCCGGACGGCGGGGCGGTCGAGGGAGCCGGTGAAGCCGTGCGCGACGACGATCACCGGTCCGTCCGCGGGCCGCTGCCCGGGCGGGTCCGCGGCCCCGTCGCCGTCCCCGGAAGCGGGCCCGTACCCTCCCCCGGCCCCGCTCCCGGATCCGCCCGCGCTGCCGTGCGGCCCGTGCGCGGACCGCCGTGCGGGCCGGTACGCGGCCTCGATCGGTACCCCGTCGTCGGTCAGCAGCGTGGCCCGGCGAAGCCCCTGAACAGGGCCCCGCCCGCCACGCGAGGTGATCGGGGAAACACCGATCCGTACGAACTGGGCCTCCGGTTCCGCCGCCATGTGGGCTATTCTGCTGTGCATGAGGATCCGGGCAGCGACGCCCCCGGGTCCTTTCGTGCATTCGGGCACGTCCGGCACGGAGCTCCCCAGGTCCGTGCCCGGGAGGAGGCGGGAGGCGGGGCGTACGGAGCGTTGCCGCGGCGAGCGGCACGGTGCGATACGAGCATCCGGCAGTACGGAGCAGTACTCAGCAGTACGGAGCATACGTAGCAGTACAGAGCAGTGCCGCTCACGTCCTCGCAGGGACCGAGGAGGAACCGACGTCATGGGCAAGCGCACATCGCGGAACCGGAAAGCCCGCTCGGCCGGGCACCATATCCAGGCCGTTCCGGCCACCGACACCCCGGCCGTTCCGGCCACCGAGGCCGACCGGGCCACGACGACAGCGACAACAGCGACGACAGCGACGACACCGATGTCCACCCCGCTCGAAGGGGGCCGGCGATGAGTTCTCTCCTGCTGCTGACCAACGCGCTCCAGCCGTCCGCGGAGGTGCTCCCCGCCCTCGGCCTGCTGCTGCACCACGTCCGTGTCGCCCCCGCCGAGGGACCCGCCCTGGTGGACACCCCGGGCGCCGACGTGATCCTCGTCGACGGGCGGCGCGATCTTCCCCAGGTCCGCTCCCTCTGCCAGCTTCTCCGCTCCACCGGCCCCGGCTGCCCGCTGATCCTCGTGGTCACGGAGGGCGGGCTCGCCGCCGTCACGGCCGAGTGGGGCGTGGACGACGTCCTGCTCGACACCGCAGGCCCCGCCGAGGTGGAGGCCCGGCTGCGGCTGGCCACCGGCCGCCAGCAGCTCACCGGCGACGACAGCCCGATGGAGATCCGCAACGGCGACCTCTCCGTCGACGAGGCGACGTACAGCGCCAAGCTCAAGGGCCGGGTGCTCGACCTCACCTTCAAGGAGTTCGAGCTGCTGAAGTACCTCGCCCAGCACCCGGGGCGGGTCTTCACCCGCGCGCAGCTCCTGCAGGAGGTCTGGGGCTACGACTACTTCGGCGGCACCCGCACCGTGGACGTGCACGTACGGCGGCTGCGCGCCAAGCTCGGCCCGGAGCACGAGTCGCTGATCGGCACCGTCCGGAACGTCGGCTACCGCTTCGTCGTCCCGGAGAAGGTCGAACGGGCCGCGGAGGAGGCCAAGGCGAAGGCGGAGGCCAAGAAGGGCGCGGGGCAGGGCACACAGGCCGGGGGGTCCGCCGGCGCGGGCGCCGCCGAGGCCGCGGGCCCGCGTTCCGCCGGGGCGGCCAAGGCTTGAGGTGGCCCGCGTAGACTGCCGCGCGTGGCCAAGGTGACGCGTGACGATGTGGCAAGACTGGCGGGGACCTCGACCGCGGTGGTCAGCTACGTCATCAACAACGGACCGAGGCCGGTCGCCCCGGCCACGCGCGAGCGGGTTCTCGCCGCCATCAAGGAGCTCGGCTACCGGCCGGACCGCGTCGCCCAGGCGATGGCCAGCCGCCGTACCGACCTCATAGGGCTCATCGTGCCCGACGCCCGGCAGCCGTTCTTCGCGGAGATGGCACACGCGGTGGAACAGGCGGCCGCCGAGCGCGGAAAGATGGTCCTGGTCGGCAACTCCGACTACCTGGACGAGCGCGAGGTGCACTACCTCCGCGCCTTCCTCGGGATGCGGGTCTCCGGGCTGATCCTCATCAGCCAGGGCCCCAGCGAGCACGCTGCCACCGAGATCGACGCCTGGGACGCCCGGGTGGTGCTGCTGCACCGCCGGCCGGACGCCATCGACGACGTGGCCGTGGTCACCGACGACGTGGGCGGCGCGCAGCTCGCCACCCGGCACCTGCTGGAGCACGGCCATCCGTACGTCGCCTGCCTCGGCGGGGTCGAGACGACGCCGGTGGTCGGCGACCCGGTCACCGACCACGTCGAGGGCTGGCGGCGGGCCATGGCCGAGGCCGGCCGCTCCACCGAGGGCCGGCTCTTCCAGGCCCCGTACAACCGCTACGACGCCTACAAGGTGGCCCTGGAGCTGCTGGCCGGCCCGGACCGGCCGCCCGCCATCATCTGCGCCGTCGACGACCAGGCGATCGGCGTGCTGCGGGCCGCCCGCGAGCTGCGGATCGACGTGCCGGGCGAACTGGCCGTCGCGGGCTTCGACGACGTGAAGGAAGCCGGGCTCACCGACCCGCCGCTGACGACGGTCGCCTCGGACCGCCCGGCGATGGCGCGGGCGGCGGTCGATCTGGTCCTGGACGACGGGCTCCGCGTCGCGGGCTCGCGGCGGGAGCGGCTGCGGCAGTTCCCGTCCCGGCTGGTCGTCCGGCGCTCCTGCGGCTGCGAGGGATAGTACCGGCCGCACCACGGGGACGGGGCTCCGGCGCGGGGCGGCGGCCCGGGTCCTTATGTCGGGCATACGCGCTTCTGCCGGGCTTCTCAGGACGTATTCATCGCATTCTCATCTTCGCGCCGCACCGTCGGAGGCATGGATGAGAACCGCACCCACCCGCAGCAGCCGCAGTCCACGCCCTCCGGGGCGCCCGTTCCGGAGCGGCCCGCGCACGCGCCCTTCGTCACCCCGGACGGTGCCACCGTATGGCCCGCCGGCACCGCGTCCGCCAGTGGCAGCGGTCACGGAGACCCGGGGGCTCCGCCTCCGCCGCCCGCGCCGCCCGCTCCGGTCGCTTCCGCCGCCCCGGCCGGACCGCCGGAGCCCGTGACCCGGACCGGGCACCGGCGGCGCCGTGCCCGCGGGCCCGTCGGCCTCTTCGCCGCCGTGGCCATCGTGGCCGGCGTGATCGGCGGCGGCACGGGATGGGTGGCCGGCGAGCTGACGGACGGCGGCGGGAACACCGCCACCACGGCCGTCGCCGGGACCAACGCCTCCAAGGCCCTGGACGGCACCGTCGCCTCCGTGGCCGAAGCCGTCCGGCCGAGCGTCGTCGAGATCCGCGCCACCTCCCCCTCCGGGGAGTCCACGGGCTCCGGGGTCGTCACGACCTCCGACGGCGAGATCCTGACCAACAACCACGTGATCTCCGGTGCCTCCTCCGTCGAGGTGGTGTTCAGCGACGGGAAGACGGCGTCCGCCGAGGTCGTCGGCACCGAGCCGGACCTGGACATGGCGCTGCTGAAGGCTCAGGACGTCAGCGGGCTGCAGGCCGCCCGGCTGGGCGACTCCGACGGGGTGAAGGTCGGCGACCAGGTCGTCGCCATCGGCTCCCCGGAGGGGCTCACCGGCACGGTCACCAGCGGCATCGTCTCGGCCCTGGACCGCGACGTCACCGTGCGGCGCGACGACGGCGGGCAGCAGCGGCCGTACGGCGGGGGCGAGCGGTGGCCGTTCGAGTTCGGCGGCGGCGAGTACAACGGCGAGGTCGGCTCCGACACCACGACGTACAAGGCGCTGCAGACGGACGCCTCGCTCAACCCGGGCAACTCCGGCGGGGCGCTGATCGACATGAACGGCCGGATCATCGGCATCAACTCGGCCATGTACGCGCCGAGCGCGGCCGCCGGCAGCTCGGCGGGCGCGGGCAGCGTGGGGCTGGGCTTCGCCATCCCGGTCAACGAGGTGCGGGAGATCATGGACGAGCTGAGGTCCGGATCCGGCGGCTGACGGCCGCCGCGGTAGCCGGCGCGGCCCGCCGGAGGGCGGCGGCCGTGCGAGTCTGAGACCCGTGCCGCGCACGCCGGTGCCGGGACGCCCCGGCGCCGGACACCCCGTGCCGTCCGTCCCCGTGCCGTCCAGCCCCTGCCGTACACCCCGTGAGGTAGCGCGTCGATGAGTCCCGCCGAAGGCGACCACCGCATCCTGATCGTCGACGACGAGCCCGCCGTGCGCGACGCGCTCCGCCGCAGCCTCGCCTTCGAGGGGTACGGCACGGAGACCGCCGTCGACGGCCTCGACGCTCTCACCAAGGCCGGGGAGTACGAGCCGGACCTGGTGCTGCTCGACGTGCTCATGCCGCGCATGGACGGCCTCACCGCCGCCCGCCGCCTCCGCGCCTCGGGCAGCACGGTGCCGATCCTCATGCTGACGGCCCGGGACACCGTGGGCGACCGGGTGACCGGTCTGGACGCGGGCGCCGACGACTACCTCGTCAAACCGTTCGAGCTGGACGAACTGCTGGCCCGCGTACGGGCCCTGCTGCGCCGCAGCTCGTACGCGGCCGCGACGGCCGGGGCGGGGGAGGAGCCGTCCGACGTCCTCACCTTCGGCGACCTCCGGATGGACCTCGGCACCCGCGAGGTGACCCGGGGCGGGCGGCGGGTCGAACTGACGCGCACGGAGTTCACCCTGCTGGAGATGTTCCTCGCGCACCCCCGGCAGGTCCTCAGCCGGGAGCAGATCCTCAAGGCCGTCTGGGGGTTCGACTTCGAACCCGGGTCCAACTCCCTGGACGTGTACGTGATGTACCTGCGGCGCAAGACGGAGGCGGCCGGTGAGCCGCGGCTCGTCCACACCGTGCGGGGCGTCGGCTACGTCCTCCGCGGCGACAACGGAGCGTCATGACCACCCCGGACCGCCCCGGCCGCCCTGGCCGCCCCTCCGGCTCCTCCGGCCCAGACCGCCCGGACGTCCCGGAGCCCGCCGCCCGGCCCGCTCCGCCGCCGCTCCCGCCCGTGCCCGCTGCTCCGCCGCCCGCCGGGCCGCCTGCCCCGCCGTCCGCCCCGCCGCCCGGCCGGCGTCCGGGACGTACGGTCCGCCGCCTCCCCCTGCGCACCCGGCTGACGCTGCTGACGGCGGTCGCGGTGGCCGTCGCCGTCGCCGTGTCCGCCTTCGCCTGCTGGTTCCTCACCCGGGACCAGCTCCGCTCCCAGCTCGACGCCTCCCTGCGCAACGTCAACGTCCCGCCGACCTACATCGCCCAGACCGTCCGCGACTGCGAGTCCACCGACCCCCCGACGAACGAACGCACGCTCCCCGGCATCGCCTACGGCCAGGTCGTCACGGACGACGGCCGCCGCTGCGTGGGCTTCAACTCCCGCCCCGTGCGGGTCGCGCCCGAGGACACCGAGGTCGCCGCCGGAACCCGGGACACGGTGCTGCGGGACGGGGTGACGGAGAGCGGCGAGCCCGTGCGGGTGCTGACCGAGCGGCCCGGCCCGCGCGATGGCGTCACCGGCTACGCGGTCTCCGTGTCCCGGCCGCTGAGCGAGATCCAGGAGCCGCTGGACACGCTGGCGCTGCTGCTCACCGCCGTGGCCGGGATCGGCGTGCTGGGCGCGGCCACGGCCGGTCTGTGGATCGCGCGCACCGGCCTCAAACCGGTGGACCGGCTCACCGGCGCGGTCGAACACGTGGCCAGGACGGAGGACTTGGCGGTCCGCATCCCGGCCGAGGGCGGGGACGAGATCGCCCGGCTGTCCCGCTCCTTCAACGCGATGACCGCGGCCCTCGCCTCCTCCCGCGACCGGCAGCAGCAGCTCATCGCCGACGCCGGACACGAGCTGCGCACCCCGCTGACCTCCCTGCGGACCAATGTCGACCTGCTCGTCCGGAGCGAGGAGACCGGCCGGGCGATCCCCGCGGAGGACCGCCGCGCGCTGCTGGCCTCCGTGCGCGCCCAGATGACGGAACTGGGGGCGCTCATCGGCGATCTCCAGGAGCTGGCCCGGCCGGACGCGGTGGCGGGCAGCGGACCGCCGGAGGTGGTCGGGCTGCACGAGATCGCCGCGCGGGCGGTGGAACGGGCCCGGCTGCGCGGCTCCGGCATCGCGATCGTGACGGACCTGGCGCCCTGGTACGTACGGGCCGAGCCGGCCGCGCTGGAGCGCGCGGTGGTCAACCTGCTCGACAACGCGGTGAAGTTCAGCCCGCCGGGCGGCGAGGTGGAGGTGGCGCTGTCCGGCGGCGAGCTGACGGTGCGCGACCACGGCCCGGGGGTGCCGGCCGAGGAACTGCCGCACGTCTTCGAACGGTTCTGGCGCTCGCCCTCGGCGCGCGGGCTGCCCGGATCGGGGCTCGGGCTGTCCATCGTCGACCGCTCCGTCCGGCAGTCCGGCGGCGAGGTGGCGCTGCGTCCGGCGCCCGGCGGCGGCACGGTGGCGGCGGTACGGCTGCCGGGCGCCCCGCATCCGCCGCCCGGGACGGCGGAGTAGCCGGGCGCCGGGCTGCGGGGGGCGGCGGCAAGCGGAGGGCCGGGCGGGAGAACTCCCCGCCCGGCCCCTGGACCGGCGGCGCGGCCGGTCGCACACCTGCGCTCCTGCGTTACTGCACTACGGCGTGACCGCACTACGGCGTGACCGCACCGCGGCGCTACCGCACTACTGCACGACCGTGATCCGGTCCGCCTCCGGCGGCGTGAGGGGCGCCTCCGCCGAGGAGTGCGCTCCCAGGTACGCCGTGAAGGCGTCGAGGTCGGAGTTGCCGACGTACTTGTCCGTGGCCTCCTTGAAGACCGCGAAGCCGTCGCCGCCCCCGGCCAGGAACTCGTTCATCGCGACCCGGTAGGTGCGCTGCGGGTCGATCGGCTCGCCGTTCAGCCGCACCGAGTCCGTGACGATCCGGTCGGCGCCCGACCGCGTCAGGTCGAGGGTGTAGGTGAGGCCCTCCGAGATCTGGAGGATCTTGGGGGAGGCCTCGTTGGAGCCGCTGACCTGCTGCCGCAGCGCGGTCAGGAGCTGCTCGCCGGTCAGGTCGACGGCCGTGAGCATGTTGGTGAACGGCTGCACCGTGAAGGCCTCGCCGTAGGTCACCACGCCGTCGCCCTCGCTCCCCGAGGCGGCGTACGCCAGGTCGGAGCGGATACCGCCCGGGTTCATCAGGGCGAGTTCCGCGCCGCCCTTGTCCGCGGGCGCCATGGCCTCCAGCTGGGCGTCCGCGATCAGGTCGCCGAGCGGCAGTTCGGGTGTGCCGGCGCCGCGGCCGGGGATGTCGGTGGCGATGTGGCCGACGGGCCGGTTCGCGACCGGGGCGGCGATCGTGTTCCAGCGTTCGATGAGCGCGGTCATGTCGGCGGCCTTGGGCTGGTCGCGCCGGACGACGTGGTTGGCGGAGCTGACGCCGGTGCGCACGATGTCGCGGGTGCGCCGGTCGTAGGTCAGCGTCGTGTCGGTGTAGAGCTTGCCGAACGAGGCGGCCGAGGTGACCGTGCGCGGTGTGCCCGACGGGTCGGGGATCGTACAGGCGTACGCCTGGTGGGTGTGGCCGGTGACCAGCGCGTCCACCCGCGAGGTGATCTTCCCCGCGATCTCCGCGATCGGCCCGGAGATGCCGTCGCCCGGACCCGGGCTGTCGCAGTCGTAGTTGTACGCCGGGCTCGCCGGGGAGCCGCCCTCGTGGATCAGCGCGACGACCGACTTGACGCCCTTGCGCTCCAGTATCCGGGCGTACTTGTTGACGGTCTCGGCCTCGTCGTGGAACTTCAGGCCCTTGACGCCCTCCGCCGACACGATGTCCGGGGTGCCCTCCAGGGTCACGCCGATGAAGCCGATGCGGACGTCCCCGCGCTTCCAGATCGTGTACGGCTTGAGGACCGGCCTGCCGGTCTTCTCGTCCGTCACGTTGGCCGCGAGGTACGGGAAGTCGGCGCCCTCGAACACCTTGCCGTCCTCGAAGCAGCCCTCCTCCGGGTGGCAGCCGCCGTTCTGGAGCCGGGCCAGTTCGGCGCGGCCCTCGTCGAACTCGTGGTTGCCGACGCCGGCGACGTCCAGGCCGACCTTGTTCATCGCCTCGATGGTCGGCTCGTCGTGGAACAGGCCGGACAGCAGCGGGCTGGCGCCCACCATGTCGCCGGCGGCGGCCGTCACGCTGTAGCGGTTGCCCTTGCGGGCCTCGCGCAGCGAGGTCGCCAGGTACTCGACACCGCCCGCGTCGATCTTCTCCGTCGTGCCGTCCTCGTGAACGTGCGTCACCTGCCCGGAGGAGCCGGCCGACGGCTGCAGGTTGCCGTGGAAGTCGTTGAACGAGAGCAGCTGGACGTCGACGGTCCTGCTGTGGCCGGGCCGGCCGCGGTCACCACTGTGGGCGCCGGCCGGCACGGCGGCGGACAGCACCCCGGCCGTGGCGGCCAGGACGGCCGTCCCTGCGGTCAACCGGCGCACACGGCGGCGCCGTTGGGATGAGGCTGGCATGAGTTCCCCTTCACAGGCTGTGGAAGACCGATGCGGTGCGTCGCAGCCTACGGTCAACGCGCGTAGCGTGTCAGGGCCGGTCGGGTAACGAGCGGGTTGCGGCCCGGTGCCGCGGTGGTGCGGCGGCGGTGGGGACGGCCGTGGGGACGGCCGTGGCGGCGGTGCGGCGGGCCGGAGCGCCGCGTCGTAGGCTCGGCGCCATGAGCGACGTGATGAACGGTGTGGGCGCGGGCCGCACGATCGACATGGTCGACGAGGTGCCGCCCGGACTGCTCACCGAGGTACGGGAACTGATCGACGGGGCGGCGCTCGAGGACGGCCGCCAGGCGGTGTCCGAACAGGGGCGGCTCAATCTGCGCGGGGGCCCGCGCGAGGGCGTCCGGCACTTCCTGCTCCGCGAGACGGACGGCGGCACGCTCGCGGGCTACGCCCAACTGGACGGCACCGACCCGGTGGAGGCGCCCGCCGCCGAAATGGTGATCCACCCGGCCCACCGGCTGCAGGGCCACGGCCGGGCGCTGGGCCGGGCGCTGCTGACGGCCACCGGGCAGCGGCTCCGCGTCTGGGCGCACGGCGGCCATCCCGCCGCCCGCCATCTCGCGAAGGCGCTGGGCCTGACCCTCTTCCGCGAACTCCGGCAGATGCGCCGCCCGTTGACCGGCGACGCCCTCCCCGAGCCCCGGCTGCCGGAGGGCGTGACCGTCCGCACCTTCCGGCCGGGCGAGGACGACGCGGCCTGGCTGGCCGTCAACGCGGCCGCCTTCGCCCACCACCCCGAGCAGGGCTCGCTCACCCAGCGGGACCTCGACGACCGCAAGAGCGAGGACTGGTTCGACCCGGAGGGCTTCTTCCTCGCCGAGCGCGACGGCCGCCTCGTCGGCTTCCACTGGACGAAGATCCACCGCGCGGAGGAACTCGGCGAGGTGTACGTCGTGGGCGTCGCCCCCGACGCGCAGGGCGGCGGTCTCGGCAAGGCCCTCACCCTGACCGGCCTGCGGTACCTGGCGGCTCGCGGGCTGCCCGCCGTCCTCCTCTACGTCGACGCCGACAACACCGCGGCCGTCGGCGTCTACGAGGGCCTCGGGTTCACCGTCCACGAGACGGACCTGATGTACCGGACGGAGACCTGACGGGCCCCGGCCCGTACGGCCGCGGCCCCCGCCTCCCGGCCAGGGCAGGGCCGCGGCCACCTCCGCGAGGGCCCGCGCTTGCCTGTCCGCCATGTGGCCGTTACCGGTGATTCAAACTCGCTTGCGAGCATCGCCGAATGCAGCCCGCTGTTCCGACGGCCCCCCACCGGCGGCCCTCCCGCGCCGCCCGACCGCCTTCCGGCGAGCCGGTCCCCACCGCGTCGCGGAACAATGGGGACATGAACGACTCCAGCGCCCAGGAATCGGCCCGGACCACCCCGGCCACCACCGCCCCGGCCGCCACCGACGACCCGGGGCCCGCCGCCGAGCTTCAGGCGCGCCCGCAGCCGTCCGTGGGCTCCATCGCCGCGCACCGCCCCACCGCCGTCGTCCCCGCCGCGGCCTCCGACCTCGACCCGGACCTCGACGGCGACCCGGACACCTGGGAGGAGGACGACGAGGCGGCCGCCGAGCTCCCGCAGGGCCGCTTCCTGGACCGCGAGCGCAGCTGGCTCGCCTTCAACGAGCGGGTGCTGGAACTCGCCGAGGACCCGGCCACCCCGCTGCTCGAACGGGCGAACTTCCTCGCGATCTTCGCCAGCAACCTGGACGAGTTCTTCATGGTGCGGGTCGCCGGCCTCAAGCGCCGTATCGCCACCGGCGTCGCCACCCGCTCCGCCTCCGGCCTCCAGCCCCGCGAGGTGCTGGACCTCATCTGGACCCGCTCCCGCGAGCTCATGGCCCGGCACGCCGCCTGCTTCCAGCAGGACGTGCTGCCCGCCCTCGCCGACGAGGGCGTTCACCTCATCCGCTGGCGCGAGCTGACCGAGGCGGAGCAGGCCCGGCTGCTCACCCTCTTCCGGCAGCAGATCTTCCCGGTGCTGACCCCGCTCGCGGTCGACCCCGCGCACCCCTTCCCGTACATCTCCGGCCTCTCCCTCAACCTGGCCGTCGTCGTGCGGAACCCGGTCAGCGGCCACGAGCACTTCGCACGGGTCAAGGTGCCGCCGCTGCTCTCCCGCTTCCAGGAGGTCTCGCCGCAGCGGTACGTGCCGCTGGAGGACGTGATCGCGGCCCATCTGGAGGAGCTCTTCCCGGGCATGGAGGTGCTCTCCCACCACATGTTCCGGGTCACCCGCAACGAGGACCTGGAGGTGGAGGAGGACGACGCCGAGAACCTCCTGAAGGCGCTGGAGAAGGAGCTCATGCGCCGCCGCTTCGGCCCGCCGGTGCGGCTGGAGGTCGAGGAGTCGATGGCCCCCGACGTGCTCGACCGGCTGATCCGCGAGCTGAAGATCACCGAGGCGGAGGTGCACCCGCTGCCCGGCCCGCTGGACCTCACGGGGCTCTTCGGGATAGCCGCCCTGGACAAGCCGGAGCTGAAGTACCGCAAATTCGTGGCGGGCACCCACCGGGACCTCGCCGAGGTGGAGTCGGCGTCCGCGCCCGACATCTTCGGGGCGATGCGCGAGCGGGACGTCCTGCTGCACCACCCGTACGACTCCTTCTCCACCTCCGTGCAGGCCTTCCTCGAACAGGCGGCCGAGGACCCGGACGTCCTCGCTATCAAGCAGACGCTCTACCGCACCTCGGGCGACTCGCCGATCGTCAACGCCCTCGCGGACGCCGCCGAGGCCGGCAAGCAGGTGCTCGTCCTCGTCGAGATCAAGGCGCGCTTCGACGAGCAGGCCAACATCAAGTGGGCGCGGAAGCTGGAGGAGGCCGGCTGCCACGTCGTCTACGGCCTCGTCGGGCTGAAGACGCACTGCAAGCTCTCCCTGGTGGTCCGCCAGGAGGGCGACACGCTGCGCCGCTACTCGCACGTCGGCACCGGCAACTACCACCCCAAGACCGCCCGGCTCTACGAGGACCTCGGGCTGCTCACCGCCGACCCGGACGTCGGCGCCGACCTCTCGGACCTCTTCAACCGGCTCTCCGGCTACTCCCGCCGCGCGAGCTACCGCCGGCTGCTCGTCGCGCCCACCTCGCTCCGCGACGGCCTGGTGCAGCGCGTCAACCGGGAGATCGCGCACCACCGGGCGGGGCGGCCCGCCTCCGTCCGGTTCAAGGTCAACTCGATCGTCGACGAGGTCCTCATCGACTCCCTCTACCGGGCCGCCCGGGCGGGCGTGCCGGTCGACGTGTGGGTGCGCGGCATCTGCGCGGTGCGGCCGGGCGTCGCCGGGCTGTCCGAGAACATCCGGGTGCGCAGCGTCCTCGGCCGCTTCCTCGAACACTCCCGGGTCTTCGTCTTCGGCAACGGCGGCGACCCCGAGGTCTGGATCGGCAGCGCCGACATGATGCACCGCAACCTGGACCGGCGGATCGAGGCCCTGGTGCGCGTGACCGACCCGGGGCACCGCGAGTCGCTCAGCAGGCTGCTCGAGACCGGCATGTCCGACGACACCGCCTCCTGGCACCTCGGCCCGGACGGCAACTGGACCCGGCACGCGGTGGACACGGAGGGACAGCCGCTGCGGAACGTACAGGAGATGCTCATCGACGCCCGGAGGCGCCGGCGTGGCCCAGCGACATGACCCCACGGGTGGCACCACCCGCGCCCACGGCCCGGCCGGCCCGGCCGGGCCGCCCTCCGCGGCCGGCCTCCCCGCGCCGGGAGGGCCCGCCGTGATCACGGCGGGCCGCGGACCGGCGGGTGGCGGGCTCACCGGCCACGGGCTCACCGGCCACGGACTCAGCGACCGCACGGCCGGCGAGGTGCTGGCGGCGTATCTGCACGCGCAGGCGGCGGAGTTCCTGCGCAGCCTGCGGCTGCACCGGGAGAGCGGCTCCGACGCGGAGGAGGCCGTCGAGGCCCTGCTCCAGATGCGCCGCGCCGCACGGCGCATCGGCGGGGCGCTGCACACCTACCGGGCCCTCACCGACACCGGATGGGCCGACCCGCTCTCCGCCGAACTGACCTGGCTGTCGACGACGCTGGCCCGCGAACACGGCTACGCCGATCGGCTGGAGCGGCTGCGCGGCGCCCTGCGGCGGCTGTCGGGCGGCGCGGGGGACGACGGGGACGGGGACGGGGCCGTACCGGCCGGGGGTTCGGTCCCGGGGCCGGATCGCGGCGCGGGGCAGGATTCGGGTGCGGGACCGGATTCGGGTGCGGGCGCGGGAGCGGCGGGCGACCCGGCCCGGGCGGGCGGCAGGGCCCGGGACGGTCGTACGGGGGCCGCGGGGGCTGACGCTACCGGTGCGGAGGACGCGGACACCGACGAGGCCGCGGGCGCCGGGGACGGGGGCGCCGAGGCCGCCGGGCCGCACGGGACCGGCCGGATCTCCGTCGCGGCCTACGGCAACGACGCGGGGACCGGGAGCGCGTACGGGAACGGGCCCGCCGACGGCCGCGGACCGGGCGCCGGGGCGGAAGCGGCGCCGCCGGGCACCGGAACAACCGGCCGGAACGACCCGGCCGTGCCCCTCGTCGGGCCGCAGCGCGGAAGCGGCAGCGGAGGTGGCAGCGGAGGTGGCACCCCGTCCGCCGGGACCTCCGCCAGGGGCACGCTCACCATGGGCGCCGCCCGCGCCGGGGCGCTGCTGGAACGGCAGTTGACGCTCGCCCGGACCCGCGCGCACTCCGCCGCGCTCCAGGCCCTCGGCTCCTCCCGCTTCCATGCGGTCGCCGACGCCATAGCGCTGCTGGCCTCCGAGGTTCCGCTCGCCCCGGACACCGCCGGGCGGCCGGCCCACGAGGTGTTGCCGCCCCTGGCGGAGGCGGCGTACCGGCGGCTCGGCGAGGCCGTCGAGTCACTGCCGCTGAGCCGCGCGTCCCACCCGTACAACGCGGAGGCGCTCACCCACGCGCTGGCCGCCACCGGCTCGGCCGACGCACCGCCCGCAGCCGAACGGCAGGACGCCCGGTGGCACCAGGTGCGGCTGCTGGTGCGGCTCTGCCGGTACGCGCAGGAAGTGCTCGACCGGGCAGGGGCGTACGAGGTACCGCCGCACTCCGGCGCGCACCCCGTGGCGGAAACCCTGCAGAGCGCGGGCCAAGCGCTGGAACAGCACCGGGACGCCGCCGAGGCCGCGGCCGCTGCCGCCGCCGCGGCCCGCACCCCGCGGATCGCCCCGGCCACCGCCTACGCGCTGGGGGTGCTCCACGCGGACCAGCGGCACGAGGTGGAAGCGGCTCGTCTAGTCTTCGGCCGTATCTGGCAGCGACTGGCGACGGGCGCGTTATGAACGGCGACGAGAACCACGGCGGCACGCCCCGGCGGGCGGACGGGCGGGCGGACGGGCAGCCGGGCGAACACCCGCACGGGCAGGAGCCCACGGCCCGGGCAGCCGAACCCGCACACGAACCCGAGCTGGGGCACGGACCCGCCACCGAGCCGCAGTCCAAACGGCCGGGTGGCACCATCCGTGCCGCCGGCTGCGTGCTGTGGCGGCGCGCCCCGGAGGGCGGCATCGAGATCGCCCTGGTCCACCGCCCCAAATACGACGACTGGTCGCACGCCAAAGGCAAGCTGGACCCGGGCGAATCGGCCCTGACCGCCGCGCTGCGCGAGGTCGCCGAGGAGACGGGCATGGCCTGCGAGCCGGGCCCCGCACTGCCCACCGTGCGCTACACGGTCAGCGGCCGCCCGAAGGAAGTCCGCTACTGGGCGGCGGAAGTGGGACCGGGTGAACGCTTCGTCCCGAACCCGGAGGTGGACCGCCTCCTCTGGCTCAAGCCCGGGGCCGCCCGCCCCCGCCTCACCCACGCACACGACCGCGCCCTGGTCGACGCCCTGCTGACCACGCTCGATCCGGTCTGACGACGACGGCCGCCCGGCTCCGTCCCGGTCCCGACCGCCCCGCCGCCGTGTGCGAGACGGAGTGGCTCAGGGGGTCTTGAGATGCCGGTACAGCCGCTGCAGCGCCTCGCCGCCTGCCGCCGGATCGCCGCCGCCACCGAGGACGTAGTGCAGCGCCGGGCGGACCGGGGGCCCGAGCCGGGTGGGGGGCGCCGGGGCGGGTGCGCGGAGGGCGTGGTCGAGCCCCAGTTCGTGAACGGCGTCCGCGCCGAGCGTGAACGACACCGGCACGGGCGCCGGTTCGAAGTGCGCCGGGGTGGTCAGATCGGCGCGGGCCGCACGGAGCCGGACCAGCATCGTGGCGAGGTGGTGCCGGGCGGCGAGGGCCTCGGCCAACTCGCGCAGGGAATCCTCAGGCGGGGCCTCCCCGGTGGCATACCCCAGGGCGAGCGTGATGTGCTCCTCGACGCCGAGAGGAGTGTGGCTGACGCGCACGGTGGCCAGGGCGGGGCGCTCGGGATGACCGACAGCCGTGATCCAGCTGGGCAGCCCCTCCCGGGCCCGCCCGCGCGCCAGTTCCGTCAACTGCCGCCGCGACCAGGGCAGGTTGACCGGCTCGGCGGTGGACCATCCGGCGGGCGGCGCCCCGGTCAACACCTGCCAAGCCGTCTCCAGCGCGCCGCCGAGAAGCAGTTCCCCGGTGGCGGGGTGGACGGTCCGGAGGGACAGCAGCACCTGCCGTTCACCGGCGCCGACTCCCGCACCGTCACCCTGGTCAACGGAGGCGTCGGCCGAGGCGGAACCGGCCCGGACGGGGGCCGCGAAGGCGCGAGCGATACGGGGGCGGTCATCCGGACCCGACGTCACCGGACGGAAGCGGCCGCCCTGATCCTCCCCGCCGTCCTCCCCGCCGTCCCGCCAGCTCAGCACGGCCCCGGAGAGCCCGTCGTAGTAGCCGCACTCCTCGTCCCGCACGACCCAGCGCGCGGGCATCCGGGCCAGCAGGGTGCGGGCGGCCAGGGTCAGCCGGGTGCCGGGCGGGGTGAGGATCTGCACCTCGCGCTCGGCCGGGGCGGCCGTGCCCAGGACATCGGTGAGCCAAGTGGTGGCGGCCACGACGGGCCGGTCCTGGATGACGACGGCGGCCCGCGCGGTGAGCACGTCGATCCCCGCGGCGCCGCCGGACCCGCCCGCCGCGCCCTCGTCCGCCGAACTCTCGCCGGCGGAGGCGGCGGACGAGGCGGAGGGCTGCGCGGGCACGGCCACGACCCCGGTGTGCGCGGCGTCCCGAGGCCAGGTCGTACCCCCGAGCACGGCGGTCAGCCGCCCGGCCACGGACCCGGCCAGCCGCCCGGCCTCCCTGGACGTGCTGACCGCCCGAACCTCCGTCCACCACACGGGACCGCCAGAAGCGACTTCCGCCCCGAGCAACCTCCCGGTCTCACCCGGCACTTGCACGTAGCGAGGCGCCTCCAGCGACACCAGCACCCGACCGTCATCCGCGCACAACTGCACAACCGACCCACCCGCCGCCCGGTTCACACGCAGATCGGGCCCACCGGCGTATAGCCCGGCCAGCAGCGTCTTGACATCCGGCATCCGGGGGGTGAGGGCAATGACGTCTTGAGTCATCGGGTGCTTTCCGTGCGAAGGGACGGGAAGGCGAGCTGGCCGGAGGCCCGTCTGACCAGGCTCTCCTTGCGGCCCGGAGCGATCCGCTGAAGCCGTCGTCGATGGACTCAGTAGCGATCACAGACTGTCCATGACGTCGGGTCCGGAACCGTCGTCGTAAGGAGCCGGCGTATCGATGCCCAGTTCCATGGCAACGCCGAAGATGGTCGGTTCACCCGTTTCGGGGTACACGCCGAGGACGGAGTTGAGCTCACGTAACGCTTCTGCGAGCCGAGGGGCGTTCCGGTTGTACACCTCGGGGTGTGGACGTCCGGAGAAGTCGTACCACTTCCAGATGTCGTGGTGCACGGCAAGCGTGGCCGACAGTCCGATGGGCTGCGAACAGACCGAGAGTTCGATTAGCCGCGGTTCCCTGCGGGAGTTTCCCGTTGCGTCGATCCAGGTTCCCGAACCCACGACGTACACATCGTCGATCTGTGCGTCGGGGAACGCGGTGGGTCGGCTGCCACGCAGTCTCGCGAGAATATTCGGGGTGTTCAGTGGAGCCGAAACGGAAAGTGTGCTTCTCATGCCGGTGTAACCCGAGTCGAGAACGTACCAGCCGTATTCGAGTTCATAAGGAAAGAGTAGTCCTTGTTTTTTCAGCACTCCCGCCAACTTCTCTGCGGTCTCCATGGCGGATTCCAGACCCGGCGGGGCGGTCTCGTCGAGGTCCCAGAACCAGGAACCGCATTCTTTCGGCGCGCGCATCAGGGTGGACATGACTGCCTTGGTCGGTCTCTGCGTCGGTCTGCGGGGGGATCGGCATGTTCCGTGTGCCGGTGTGCTCAGTAGCGGCCGGGCAATTCCTCCAAGGCGTCGAGTGAAGGCGCTTCCGCGGGCTCCGTCTCCGCGATGGAGCCCCACTCCGGGAGCGGCGGATGTTCGGCGACCCAGTCCAGCGCGTTGAGTGCGGTGAGACCCTCACCGTGTGCCTCCCGCAGTCGCAGCAGCCACTGCGCCCCGGCCTCGAAGGCGTCGTCCCCGGCGGGTGTCCGGGGCGTGTAGCCGGCGGCGTTGTCGCCGACGGAGGCCCAGACATAGCCCAGTACTTGACCGCTGCGCCGCACTGTGAAGTAGCGCACCGGGTGATCCGTGATGTTCTCGTACTCGTCCTCGCTGGGCGCGATCATGGAGCGGAGCCGCCGGGATCGCGCGGCGCCCTCGAAGGTGCCCCATGAGTCGTCGAACGCCGGCCCGTCGGTCCTCGGGTCCTCGAAGCCAGTCTCGGTGGGGGTCGCGTAACGATTCGGATCTCCTGGGACCGGAGCGGTACCCAGCAGAGCGGAGATTTCCTTCAAGGCTGCGGCCAGTCTTGGGGCATTGCCCGCGTACACGGCGGCCTGCTCGCGGCCACGAGTGTCCTGCGTGAGCCAGGCATCCGAGTACGTCTCCAGTGTCACTTCGATGTGATCAGCGCCCCACATCTGGACCTGGATGGCAAACAACTGCTCGGCGCGGTGTCTCACACCGGCCTCCCACCGGAATCCCGGGCATCGCGCCCGCAGGCTGACCAGAAACTCTCCGTCGAGCGATTCCGCTTGTGCGACAGCCGCCGAGAGAGCCGTTCCGGCCCTCAGCGGGTCAGCCTCCAACACCAGGTTCAGGCCATTGACCCGGGCATCCCGCATGTCACTGAGAGGACGCACGGTGAAATCTGCCCTCTCCGATGGGATTGAGAGTTGGTGGTCGGCCAGAATGTCCCGGATCGCTCCTGCGATCTCTACGGAGCGGCGGGGCCGGGCTGCAGCAGCGCCCGGGGTGATTTCCCAACTCCAGTCGCCAATGGGGTCGGTGGTGATCACATCAGGTCCGTGACATCCAGCCCCATGCCGTTTTCGTCCGGATCGGGCGTGACGATCCCCGATTCCATCGGGGTGCCGTAATAGGTCGGTTCCCCGGGCTCCAGTTCCACGCCGAGTACCGAATTGAGTTCTCGCAGCGCCTCGGCGAGCCGGGGGGCGTTGCGGTTGTAAACCTCCGGATGTGGCCGTCCGGTGAAGTCGAACCATTTCCAGACGTCATGGTGCACCGTGATCTTGGCGGACATCCCGGCCCGGTACAGCCTGAAGGAGAGTTCCACGAGTTGATGTTCCCTGCGCGACTTGCCCGCTGCGTCGAACCATGTCCCGGAGCCGATGACTTCGAAGCGTTTGACCTGTGCATCGGGGAATGCTGAAGGCTGACTTCCCAGAACTCTACCGGGAACGCTCGGGTCATCGATCGGCGAACTGAGGATCAATCTGCTGATGATTCCGACGCTCCCGGAACCGCGTGCGAACCATCCATATTCCAACATGGCGGGGGAAAGTAGACCGAGGCCATTCAGTACCTCGGTCATCCTCGCGGCGACGGTCAATGCCGACTCAAGACCAGAAGGGGCAACATCATCGAGCTCCCAGTGCCATGAACCGCATGCTCGTGGTGCTCGCATCAAAGTCGACATGATAGTCCTTATGGGAAGACGGGTCCGTTGGGTGGGATGGTGATAGAGCCGTCCTCGAAGCGGAGGAGGAAGGTCCCTTCGGAGTTCTCTGCCAGGTCTTCCAGCTTACCGACGATACGAGGGTTAATCTTCGACATGGACTGATGGATATCCAAGATGGCTACACGCTGCCCCATCGGGTTGTAATCCAGTTGGTCTGCGGCGCTTTCGGCAACCGTCCAGATCTTCTTGGCGTTCTGGACGTCCTTGAGTTGATAGCCGTAGTCGATGGATCCGTCGGGATTCTTGGTGTACACGTCCAGATCCCATTTCGTTTTGTTACCTCCGAACTCGAAGCCGAGACGAGTGATCCCTCGGTTCTGGAGTTCGGTGGCGTGGGTGAGCGCCATGTAGGCGGCCGGGACCATGCTGCTCGGGTCGCTTCTGCTGGGTCCGTTCTTGCACATGTTCAGGATGCCGTCGTAGTTCTCGACGTCACGCAGATGCCCACGGTTGATGAGTTCGGCGACGCCTGCTCCGTAGGGGTCCTTGCGCAGGGATTGGATCACCTTTTGCTGATCGGCGTCCGGCATCCTCGCACGAGTGAGCTCGGAGAGAAGGTCGGCCTCCTGCTCCGGCCTCAACGGTCCGGTCTGCGACTGGGCGATGTCGCCATCCACTCTGGTGTACCGGTCCGGTTCGATGCCGGGCAGGACCTCGGAGGGAGGTGTGGCACCGGACGGGGTGCCTCCGTCCGGAGTGCCCTCGCCGGGGCCGGGCCCGTCGGCCGGGACGCTGTTGTCGGGGGTTCCGTCGCCTGGCGTTGTCCCCTTGCCTGGGGCGGACCCGTCGCCCGGGGTGTCCCCATGCGAGGCTTCCGGCGAGCCGCCTCCGGACGGTGACCCGCCGTAGCCGGGGTCACCGCTTCCGCTGCCCGGGCCGTTCCCGGGCCCACGGCCGCCCGTGCCGTAGCCACCCGGGCCCGAGTGGCCGGCGCCGCTTCCGCCCAATGCGTCACCCGTACCACCGCTCGGCTCCTCCGGGCCGCCCCGGCCGCCGCCCCCCGGTCCGCCCGGCTCGTGGCTCGCCCGTGGTGGCGGTAAGCCGTCGCCCGCGCGGGCCGTGCTCTCGCCCGGGCGGGCGCCCGCGCCGACCAGTTCCCGCTCGCCCGGCCGGTCCGGCCGACCGGGGAGCCCGTCCGGTACCCGGTCCGCCGCGGCGGCCTCCCGCGGGGCCGGATCCGTGTTGGGCGTGCCGTCCCGGTCGAGGGGGATGAAGTTGCCGTCCTGGTCGACCCGGTAGCGGTTGTCGAGATCGTCGAGGGCGCCATCCGGGAAGTCCGTCTTCGGAAGGTTGAGGTTGTTGCTGACGTTGGCCAGCACCTGCGACACCCTCGGCAGGTCCGAGAGTGCCTTGGCGGCCCGGAGCCCGCCCGACAGCGGGTCGAGGGCGTCGCCGACTCTCGCCATCGTGCCGGCCGCCTTCGTGAACGTGCCGCCCTTGCCGAGCTTCGCCGCCGCGCCGAGCGGTCCGGCGCCCAGCGTGATGATGTTGAAGAAGACCGTGGCGTGCGCCCGGGCCGGGTCCTCCTCCCACATGTCGTACGCGATGAACGCCTTGCCGAACTCCTTCGCGTAACCCTTGCTCTCCTGCTGCCAGTCGGAGAGGTGCTCCTCCTGCCCCGCCCAGTCCATGCCGTACGCGTACGCACCCACGAAGGTGCGCCGCAGACCGTCCCACGCCTGCCCGGCGGCCTCCGCGCCGTCGTAACCGAGCAGCGTGCCGATGCCCTCGACGCCGCCCCAGACGCTGTCGACGACGATGCCGTCCCACACCCAGCTCTTGGCGCCGTGGCCCCACCACTCCAGGCTCCAGCGCTCGTAGGTGCGCCCCTCCGGGCTGCCCCAGGGGAGGTCCTCCATACCCGCGAGCATCTCGGCGCTCTGGCCGTACATGCTGGGCTGGTGGCTGCCGTCGTCCTCGACCCACTTCGGGCGGCACATCGCCGGGCTGATCGCGTTGATGGTGTTGGCGGCTTTGCGCTCGGCCTCCTGGAAGCCCTCGCGGGCCGCCGCCACCCCGTCCATCAGCGCTTGGTGCGCGTCGACCTTGTCCTGGTCGTCGGTCCAGTCGTCGTCGCCCTCGACGCTGTCGACGAAGGCGAACGCCTTCTGCTTGAGCTGCTTGAGGCGGTCGGCGTGCGGCTTGGCCTCGGAGACGAACGTCTCCAGGGCCTTGGCGAGCGCCTCGATGTCGTCGGCGAACTCGTCGGCCGTGGTCTTGACAGGCAGCGTGGAGGAGAGCAACTGCCCTGCCTCGGGCGCCTTGTAGTGGGCGGACACGCCCTGGAAGCGGGAGTGCACGTCGCTGCCCGCACCTCGGATACCGCCGGCCTTCTTGCGAAGCGCGGCGATGTCCTTCTCCAACTGCCCCCAGTCACCGGTGTACTGCGGGATCATCCCCGGTTCGATCACGGCGGCTACTCCTGGCCGTTCTTCGCCGTGACGGCGCGGAGCTCGGCCGGGGTGGGCGCCTTGGCCGCCTCGCGCTGGGCGCGGGCCGCCATCTCCAGGTCGCCCTCCAGGTACTCGGTGACGGCCTTGACGGTGCCGTCCATCGTCTTCCTGGTCCGCGCGGCCATGAAGACGATCTGCGACTGGGTGTCGCTCACGAAGTTCACCACCGCGGCACCCACCGGTCCGGCGGGCGCGTCACCGCAGTACGGTCCGCTGATGGTGCCCGCCGACGTCGCCGCGCTCCGCACGCTCTCGCCGTAGCCCGCGATGTCCTCGCTCAGATCGCCGGCCGCCGTGCGCACCTGCGACAGCACCGACTCCACCCCGCTGGGCGTGATGTCCCAGCCCGTCATGTCAACCAACCCCCGTCAGTCGTCCCTGTTCCCTCTGCCGCCACCTGCCGTGCTCCCCGTCACGCGGCCCGGTCGTGTCAACGGTGTCTGTTCCCGGGGGAGTTCACGGTCCGCAGCCGGGCCCGTCCCCGCTGAGCCCGTACCGGCGTCCCGACGGCTCTGCCCCCATGGCCGTCATCCTCCCCCGTGCCTCCGACAATCGGTGCCCCGGCGGCCGTATACCCGAGGCCGTACTCCCGTGCCCGGGGACCCCCGGATCCCTGTGCCCCCAGGTCCCCGCACCCCTACCTCCGCCACCGGGCCCACCATCCGTACCAACCCTCCCCGGCGCCCGCAACGGACATCCGGCGCGAGCGAACGGATCGAGCCGGAAGCGGCGCGGCACCCGGGCAGCCAAGGAGCGTGGTGGCTCTCCGCACTCAGCCGGTCACCGTCCCGGGAGTACCACGCACCCCACCCCGCCCACGGTTCCCCGGCCGCGGTTCCCTCAGCGCGGGGCCAGCGCCTCCCAGCGCACCGTGACCTCGCCCTGCCGCCAGCGCCGCGGCCCGTCCGTGACCGGCCAGTCCGTGCTCAGCGAGCGGACGGCGTGGATCCAGCGCTGCCGTGCGCCCAGCGAGGCGTACGGGGCGGCGGCGGCCCAGGCGCGGTCGAAGTCGCGGAGGAAGGCGTGCACCGGTTCGCCGGGCACATTGCGGTGGATGAGGGCCTTCGGCAGCCGCTCCGCCAGATCGGACGGGGCGGAGAGCGAACCGAGCCGGGTGGCGAACGTCACCGTGCGCGGCCCCTCCGGTCCGAGTGCCACCCAGACGTGGCGGCGGCCGATCTCGTCGCACGTGCCTTCGACCAGCAGCCCGTCCGGCACCGCCAGCCGCTCGCACAGCCGTTCCCAGACGGCCCGCACCTCGTCCTCCTCGTACTGGCGCAGCACATTCGCCGCCCGGATGAGCAGTGGGCGCACCCCGCCGGGCAGCGGCACCTCGAAGCCGCCGTGCCGGAAGCTCAGCCCGTCCCGTTCGTACGGGCGTGCGGCCTCGACCCGGGCCGGATCGATCTCGACGCCCACCACACGGCTGTCGGGGCGCACCCGCCGCAGCCGCGCCAGCAGTTCGACGGCGGTCCACGGCGCGGCCCCGTATCCGAGGTCCACGGCGACGGGGGCTCCGGCGGCCCGCAGCAGCGCGGGGGCGTGGACGGCGGTGATCCAGCGGTCCATGCGCCGCAGCCGGTTGGGGTTGGTGGTCCCGCGGGTCGCCGTCCCGACGGGCCGGGAGCTCGGGGGGACGCGGCCTGCCATGCCCCGAGCCTATGCGGCCCCGGACGCCCGCCGACCGGGCCGGTGCGCGGGGCCCGCCCGGGCGCCGGACCGTGCCCCGCGCCTTGCGGCCTTCCGCGTTTCGCCGCCCGAGCGGAATGAAGCCTTTCCCCCACCGGTTGCACCTCGGAGGAGGGGCGGCCCAGGCCCCGGTCAAGGAGGTCTCGCGCGGTGAGCCATCACGTGCCCTGGCTGCGATCGGCCCTGCCCGAGCAGCGGAGCGCCCAGCAGCCGAGGAACGACCGGCGCGGCCGCCCGCACCTGCGCTTCGGCGGCCTCGGCGGCACCCGGCGGCCGCGCCGGGTCGCCATGCTCAGCGTGCACACCTCCCCGCTCCACCAGCCCGGCACCGGCGACGCGGGCGGCATGAACGTCTACATCGTCGAGCTCGCCAAGCAGCTGGCCGCCATCGACATCGAGGTGGAGATCTTCACCCGCGCCACCGCCGCCTCCCTCCCGCCCGCCGTCGAACTGGCGCCCGGCGTGCTCGTACGGCATGTGGACGCGGGCCCGTACGAGGGCCTGGCGAAGGAGGAGCTGCCCGCACAGCTGTGCGCCTTCACCCATGGCGTGATGCAGGCGTGGGCCGAGCAGCGGCACGGCCACTACGACCTCGTGCACTCGCACTACTGGCTCTCCGGCCATGTCGGCTGGCTGGCCGCCGAGCGCTGGGGCGTACCGCTCGTGCACGCCATGCACACCATGGCGAAGGTCAAGAACGCCTCCCTGGCGGCCGGTGACACCCCCGAGCCCGCCGCCCGTGTCATCGGCGAGACGCAGATCGTGCACGCCGCCGACCGCCTCGTCGCCAACACCGCGGGGGAGGCCGGTGAGCTCGTCGAGCACTACGACGCCGACCCCGGCGAGGTCGAGATCGTCCACCCCGGTGTCGATCTCCGCCGCTTCCGCCCCGCCGACGGACGCGCCGCCGCCCGCGCCCGCCTCGGCCTCCCGCAGGACGCGCTGATACCCCTCTTCGCCGGCCGCATACAGCCGCTGAAGGCCCCCGACATCCTGCTGCGCGCCGTGGCCGTGCTGCTGGACGAGCGGCCGGAGCTGCGCGAGCGGATCACGGTTCCGGTGGTCGGCGGCCCCAGCGGCAGCGGTCTCGCCAAGCCGGAAGGGCTGCAGAAACTGGCGGCCAGGCTGGGCATCTGCGATGTCGTACGGTTCCACCCGCCGGTGGACCAGGACCGGCTGGCCGACTGGTACCGGGCGGCCTCCGTGCTCGTCATGCCCTCGTACAGCGAGTCGTTCGGGCTTGTCGCGGTGGAGGCGCAGGCGTGCGGCACGCCGGTCGTCGCGGCCTCGGTCGGCGGCCTGCCGGTGGCGGTGCGCGACGGGGAGAGCGGCTTCCTCGTCGGGGGACACGACCCGTCCGACTACGCCCGGGTGCTCCGCCGCTTCCTGGACGGGCCGGAGCTCACCGACCGCATGGGCGCCGCGGCGGCCCGCCACGCACAGTCGTTCGGCTGGGACGCCACCGCCGCGGCCACGGCCGACGTCTACGCGGCAGCCATGCACCAGATGCACCAGAGGCGTCGCCTACGATCACTGCATGGCCGACCTTGACCCGCATGCGATCGAGACCGTCGAACGAACACTGGACGAGGCGGGCCTCACATGGGACAGCCCGTCCGACGGCCACTACGTCGTCACGCTCCCCGGTGTCCGCAAGCTCTCCACGACCTGCTCGCTGGTCGTCGGCAGGCACTCCCTGTCGGTGAATGCCTTCGTCGTCCGGCACCCGGACGAGAACGAGGCGGCCGTCCACCGCTGGCTTCTGGAGCGCAACACCAAGCTCTACGGCTTGAGTTACGCCATCGACCGGCACGGGGACATCTACCTCGCCGGTAAACTGCCGCTGGCCGCCGTCACGCCGGAGGAACTGGACCGGCTGCTCGGCACCGTGCTGGAGAACGCGGACGGCAGCTTCAACACCCTGCTGGAGATGGGCTTCTCCACCGCGATCCGCAAGGAGTACGAGTGGCGCGTCGCCCGCGGCGAGTCCACCCGCAACCTCGAAGCCTTCGCCCACCTGACCGCACCGACCGCGGGCGGACCGGGCAGCGGGACCGGAGAGGCGTCCGGCGGTGCGGCCGGAGACGCGGCCGGCTGACACGGCGGGCGGCTCGGCCGGCCCCCGCCGCCGTAAGCCACCGAACCGTCACCGGGACTTACCGAGCCGGGCCCGGGCCCGGACTCCGTCCCCCCGCTGTCCGGGGTCCGAGACGGCCGGGGAACGGGGTTCGTGGCATCACAGGGGTCGATTAGGCTCGGATCCATGGCCACCGCACCGTACAAGCTGATCCTGCTCCGCCACGGCGAGAGTGAATGGAACGCGAAGAACCTCTTCACCGGCTGGGTTGACGTCAACCTCACCGAGAAGGGCGAGAAGGAGGCGCAGCGCGGCGGCGAGCTGATGACTGCCGCCGGCCTGCTCCCCGACATCGTGCACACCTCCGTGCAGAAGCGCGCCATCCGCACCGCGCAGATCTCCCTGGAGGCCGCCGACCGCCTCTGGATCCCGGTCAAGCGCTCCTGGCGGCTCAACGAGCGCCACTACGGCGCCCTGCAGGGCAAGGACAAGGCGCAGGTCCGCGCGGAGTTCGGCGAGGAGCAGTTCATGCTCTGGCGCCGCTCCTACGACACCCCGCCGCCGGCCCTGGAGGACGGCGCCGAGTGGTCGCAGAGCGACGACCCGCGCTACGCGATGATCCCCAGCGAGATCCGCCCGCGCACCGAGTGCCTCAAGGACGTCGTCCTCCGCATGCTGCCGTACTGGTACGACGGCATCGTCCCGGACCTCCTGACCGGCCGCACGGTCCTCGTCGCCGCCCACGGCAACAGCCTGCGGGCCCTGGTCAAGCACCTCGACGGCATCTCGGACGCCGACATCGCCGGCCTCAACATCCCGACCGGCATCCCGCTCTCCTACGAACTGGACGCCGACTTCCGCCCCCTCAACCCGGGCGGCACCTACCTCGACCCGGACGCCGCGAAGGCGGCCATCGAGGCGGTCAAGAACCAGGGCAAGAAGTAGAAGTAGTAGTTGGACGCGCACGGGCCCTCTGTCTGCGATTTCCCGCGGGTAGGGGGCCTCGCCGCTGTGCCGGGGCCCTCCGTCGGCCGTCAGATGTCGCCCTGCTTCCCCACATGGCACAGGTCGCGGGGCGACACACGCGTATATACTTGATGGCATGTTCGATATCTACGGAGGTGCACTCGATGGCTCGCACCGTAATCGATCTCGATGATCAACTGCTCGCCGATGTAGCCAAGGCACTCGGCACCAGCACCAAGAAAGAGACGGTGAACACCGCGCTCCGCGAGGTGCTGGAGATCCGGCGACGCGCTCTGGCGCTCACCCGCCTGCGGGCGGCGGCGGAGGAGGGGGCCTTCGATCTGGACCTCTTCGAGGACAAAGGGAACTATCGCCGTTGAACGCTGCGCAATTCCTGATCGACACCAGTGCGCTTGCCCGCCTCCTGCGCGGCGACGCCGAGCAGTACGGGTGGGACCGGGCGGCAGCCGCTGGGCTCATCGCCACCTGTCCAGTCACCGAGCTGGAGTTCTTCTACAGCGCACGCTCTGCCGCCGACCGTGCGCAAGGCATCGATGACATGCGCCTGCTCTTCGGCTGGGTACCGGTCGATGACCGGGCCTACGATCGCGCGTGGCAGGTCCAGGACGTTCTCACTCAACGTGGTCAGCACCGCAGCGCCGGAGCCGTCGACCTCGTCGTGGCTGCCACGGCCGAGTTGCAGGGACTGACCCTCCTGCACCGCGACCGGGACTTCGAGTGCATCGCCGCCATCACCGGCCAGGCCCTCCAGTGGTACGGCCCCGACTCCGGCAAGTGAGCCGGCGGCGGTCCGCAACGGCGGCCCTTGCCGCCGCAGGGGCTGCACTCGGAAAACTTCTTCGGGCCGGCCGGCACCCGGAACGGCTGAGCCTGGAGTGAGGCGCATGTGCACCGGCGCAGACCGCTTGTTCGGTCCGGTGACCAGGTTCGGGCCCCGGCCGGTTCCTCCTTCGGCCGGGGCCCGCCCCATGTCCATCCGTGCCGGTGCCCTGCCTACGGCCCCGTGGTCGCCGGGGCCGGGGGCCGGAGCCGGGGCCGTACGGGCCCGGCCCCTGAGACGGGCCCGTACGGCACTGGCCCGGCCGGGGCCCGCGCGTCGTGGTCGTTCCTCCGTGCGACCGCGCGTGACCCATCGCTGCGGTCGGCGGGCGGCCCCGGCGCGCGGGGGTCAGCGGGGTCAGGGATTCACGGCCGGGCGTCCGTGACGCCTCAGCCGCAGCTGCCGCCGCACTGGCAGGAGCCGCCGCTCTGGCAGCCGCAGCTGCATCCGGAGCCGCAGCCGCAGGCCCCCAGCAGCGGCACCGGGATCTCGGTGACGCGTGGCTCGCGAACGGTCGGTGTCGGTGACGGTGTGGTCGGGAAATCGGCCATGAGTACCCTTCCTCGACTGTGCTGGACCTACCCCACAGCGGATCCGCGGCGGACCCGCGGCGGTCCTGCCGACCACTGGACACCTGCCGCGGCGGGCGCAGCAACGGCGCGTGAGAGCACTCGCGCCGCCCGCGGCGAACGGGCGCCCTTCGCGGTGCGCTCGCGCCGTCCGCGTCCGCCCCCCACGCCCCCGTGGCTCCGCAGCTCCGCGGCCTCCGGACTCTGGCCCTTGCTCATCCGACGCGACGGCTGAGGCCCGGGCAGGCCGGTGCTTCCACCGCTCCCGCCCGGGCCGCCGCCCGCGCCGCCGCCGCGTCTCCCGGGCCCTGCCGCCTCCCTCCGGCCCCGGGCCGCCCCGCGTCTCCGGCCGGCCCCGGGCCGCCTCCGCCGCCCCCCGCCGCTCACACCCGGCCGGGGCCTCCACCGTCCCTCCCGGCCGCTCGTTCCCGCCCCGGCCGGCTCGTTCACGTCCCGCCCGGCGGCCCCGCGCTTACGCCCCCTCGTCCGAGGACTCCGCCGCGAGCTCGTCCGCGTGCTCCCCGGTGACCAGGTAGACGACGCGCTTCGCGACCGACACCGCGTGGTCGGCGAACCGCTCGTAGTAGCGGCCGAGCAGGGTCACGTCGACGGCCGTCTCGATGCCGTGCTTCCAGCGGTCGTCCATCAGGTGCTGGAAGAGGCTGCGGTGGTAGAGGTCCATCGCGTCGTCGTCCTGCTCCAGCTGGAGCGCCAGGTCCACGTCCTTGGTGATGATGACCTCGGCGGCCTTGGCCATCAGCCGCTGCGCCAGCTGCCCCATCTCCAGAATCGTGGAGTGCAGGTCCCGCGGCACGGCGGTGTCCGGGAACCGCAGCCGGGCCAGCTTGGCCACGTGCTGAGCCAGGTCGCCGGAGCGCTCCAGGTCCGCGCTCATCCGCAGACTGGTGACGACGATCCGCAGATCGGTGGCGACCGGCTGCTGGCGCGCGAGCAGGGTGATCGCCTTCGCCTCCAGCTCGTGCTGGAGGGTGTCGACCTTCTCGTCCCCGGCGATCACGTTCTCCGCGAGCTTGAGGTCGGCGTCGAGGATGGCCGTCGTGGCCCGGCCGATCGCGGAGCCGACGAGCCGGGCCATCTCCACCAGGTCGTCACCGATCGAGTCCAGTTCCTCGTGGTATGCGTCCCGCATCGCGCTTTCCTTCCATCGAAATCCTGCGAATCCTGCAAATGCTGCGGTTCCTGCGTCAATCCTGCGTTAATCCCGCGTCGGGCCGCCGCCCGTCCGGTTCCGGCCGGTTGGCCGGAACGGCTGCCTGCGAAGGATGCCGGCCCCCACGGTGCCACGCTGGTGGGCCCCGGCGTCGGGTTCCGGCATCCCGGGTGAACCGGTGTGGACGCCGGAGTGAACTCTCGGCAACGGATCGTTCCCGTGCCGCCCCCGGAGCGCCGGCCCCGGAGCAGCGTACGGAAGTGACTACGGCGCGTACGGATTTCCGTGCGCCTCCCGGCTCGTCTCCCGCGCCGCCGGCTGGTCCGCGGGAATGAACCAGCGCCGACCTGCCGGTGAACTCTCGGCAACCAGTGTCCGAGACGGTCCCCGGACGGCTGTGGAGGTGTCTCCGCACCCGCTTAATCTGGACTCATGGACGTGAACGCGGCGGTAGCCGCCACGGCAGCGATCGCCGGGGTCTGTACCGGTGTCATCGCCATGCTCGCGTTCCGCTGGAGCGAGCGGGAGCAGGCCAAACCCACCCGCAGCTCCCTCCACACCGAGGCCGTGCTGCCACCGGGTGTGGACACCGTGCTGTCGGTGCTCCGCTCCTCGGCCGTCGTGCTCGACGAGGCCGACAGCGTCGTCAAGGCCAGCTCCGCGGCCTACGCCCTCGGGCTCGTCCGGGGCGGGAAGCTCGCCGTGGAACCCATGCTCAAAATGGCCCGGGACACCCGCCGGGACGGCGAGATACGCCAGGTCGAGCTGGATCTGCCGCGCCGCGGCACCGGCCGCGGCGAGGCCCTCGCCGTCTCCGCCAGAGTGGCTCCCCTCGGCTCCCGGCTGGTGCTGCTGCTCGTGGAGGACCTCACCGAGGCGCGCCGGATAGAGGCCGTCCGCCGCGACTTCGTGGCCAACGTCAGCCATGAGCTCAAGACTCCGGTCGGGGCCCTCTCCCTGCTGTCGGAGGCCGTCATGGACGCCTCCGACGACCCGGAGGCGGTCGTCCGCTTCGCCGGGCGGATGCAGAAGGAGGCCACCCGCCTCACCAACCTCGTCCAGGAGCTGATCGACCTCTCCCGGGTGCAGAACGACAACCCGCTGGAGGACGCCGAGCCGGTACGGGTGGACGAGCTGGTCGCCGAGGCCATCGACCGCTGCCGCCACCAGGCCGGCGCCAAGCAGATCACCATCGCCTCCGGCGGCACCGCGCACCTGGCCATCTGGGGCAACCGCGGCCAGCTCGCCGCGGCCCTCGGCAACCTCGTGGAGAACGCCGTCAACTACAGCCCCGCCCAAACCCGGGTCGGCGTCGCCGCCCGGCGCATCGCCGGAACCGGCGGGGACATGATCGAGATAGCCGTCACCGACCAGGGCATCGGCATCTCCGAGAGGGACCGGGAACGCATCTTCGAGCGCTTCTACCGCGTCGATCCCGCACGCTCGCGCGCCACCGGCGGTACGGGCCTCGGCCTCGCGATCGTCAAGCATGTGGCCGCCTCCCACGGCGGGGAGGTGACCGTGTGGAGCGCCGAGGGACAGGGCTCCACCTTCACGCTCCGGCTTCCCGAGGCCGGGCACGGCAGGGACCGCAGCGCGGCCGGGCACGACGAGCACGGACCCGGCACGCAGGGCCCCGGCGGGCGTGGACCCGAGGCGCGCGACGACCTCCACGCCCCGGACCGGCCCTTCACCGAGCCGGACGACGACCTCGACGAGGACGACGCCTCCTTCCAGCCCTTCCGGGCCTCGCTCTCCGCCCCGGAGACGCTCCCGTGACCCCGGCCGGCCTTCCCCCGCCCGGCACCGCCGCCCCCACCGACCCCCCTGACACCACCGACACCGACACCGACACCACAGCTGCTCCCGGGACCGTGTGCCCCGGGGCCGCGCCAACCCCCCGTATCCCCGTACGACGCGGGGGTGCCGACCGAAGCCGGAGTGGCGCCGAGCAGCGCCGCTCGCAGAACAGACCGGAGGTCCCTTCGTGACCCGAGTGCTCGTTGTCGAGGACGAGGAATCGTTCAGCGACGCGTTGTCCTACATGCTCCGCAAAGAGGGCTTCGAGGTCGCCGTCGCGGCCACCGGGCCCGACGGGCTGGACGAGTTCGAGCGCAACGGCGCCGACCTGGTGCTGCTCGACCTGATGCTCCCCGGGCTCCCCGGCACCGAGGTCTGCCGCCAGCTGCGCGGTCGTTCCAACGTCCCGGTCATCATGGTGACCGCCAAGGACAGCGAGATCGACAAGGTCGTCGGCCTGGAGATAGGAGCCGACGACTACGTCACCAAGCCCTTCTCCTCCCGCGAGCTGGTCGCCCGCATCCGCGCCGTGCTGCGCCGCCGTGGCGAGCCGGAGGAGGTCGTGCCGGCGGCCCTGGAGGCCGGGCCGGTACGGATGGACGTCGACCGGCACGTGGTCACGGTCTCCGGCGCCAAGGTCGACCTCCCCCTCAAGGAGTTCGACCTGCTGGAGATGCTGCTGCGGAACGCCGGCCGTGTCCTCACCCGCATGCAGCTGATCGACCGCGTCTGGGGCGCGGACTACGTGGGGGACACCAAGACCCTCGACGTCCACGTCAAGCGGCTGCGCGCCAAGATCGAGCCCGACCCGGGGGCCCCGCGCTATCTGGTGACCGTGAGAGGCCTCGGCTACAAGTTCGAGCCGTAGGGCGGCCGAACGCACAGCCGGCCACGGCAGCGGCACCGGAGAACCCGTCCGGGAGAAGCGCGCGGCACCACCGCACCAGCACCACCGCACCAGCACCACCGCCGCGGGGCCCCGCCACCGATCAGTCCTCGGATGGCGGGGCCCCGCGGCGGTGCTGTGCGCAGCGATGCCCGGGCGTGTGCGGCTCCCGTGTCCCGGTGCGCGTACGGATTGCCGTACGGGGCCGTACAGAGGCTGCACGGGACCGCAGAAACGGCCGGACGGCATGCCGGAATCCAGCCGGACGGGATCAGTCGCCCGGGGTGCCCTCCGGCTCCTCGTCGCCGTTGGACACGTCCTCCCGGGCGCCCGCCCCGGCCTCCTCCTCGCCGGCCGGGGACTCCGGGGCGGTCTCGGAGCCGGACGGGCTCTCCGTGCCCTCCGGCGTCTCGCCCGGCGAGGCCGTGGGCGACTGCGTCGGCTGCGAGCTGGGACCGAAGCGCTCGTAGTAGCCGTCGGCGGGCATGACCAGAGCGCCGACCTCGACCTCGCCGGTGCCGCTGAGGGTGAAGACGACGGGGGTGACGCCGCCCTCCTCGACCTCGGGGCTGTCCAGCGTCGCGGCGGCGTTGCCCTTGCCGCCGAGGATCACCGAGCCGTTGGCCGGGATGGTCACCGGGCCGGAGCCCTCGGCGGGGGACAGTTCGGCCTCGGCGCCGTCCCGGGAGACCGTCACGGACTCCAGGGTCTGGGCCGTGCCGCCGGTGTTGAAGATCTTGGCCGAGACGACGGCCGGCCCCTCGGAGCCCTCCGCCTGCGTGATCACGTTGACGTTCTGGATCTTGATCTTGCCGACGGACGTGCCGGCGTTGTCGGGCCTGACTTTGTTCGTGTCGGCCTCGTTGCCCGCCCCGCACGCGGAGACGGTGAAGAGCGAGAACGCGACGGCGGTGGCGGCGAGGATGCCGCGTCGAAGGCTGCGGCTCACGGCGGCGGCTTCTCCTAGGACGAGCTACGGCGTCCGAACGGCTTCCGCCCGGACGCGGATGGACGGCGAGGGCGGCCGAGGGCCGCCCGGGTGTGTCAGCGGGGTCAGGTTACCGATCCGCCCCTTCGCTTCCGCACCCGACCCGCTCCCGCGGCCGCTCGGCACGGAACCCGGGGTCACCTGCGGTGCCGCGGAATAGCGTTCCGGCGCCCGTCGCCGCCGTTATCGGCGGGGAATGCGCGGCGGTCCGGAATTCCGGCCGTCCCCGGCGCGCCGCGACCGCCCGGCGCACTTCGTTGATCAAATTCCGGAACCGGCCGGGAGCAGGCGCCCAGAGCTGAACGGAGTAGCGGAAATCCTCCGCCAGGATTCCGACATTTCGGGACGTTGTGCCGAGTCTGAAGAAGTTCGGGGGCGCGCGGCCGGTGGGTTTCGCGCCGCCCGGAGAGCCGCCCCGACCTGCGAATACCCGCTTATCCGGCCCCTCCGCAGCACGTCCCGGCCGGTGTTGTCAAGCCCCGAGATGCGCCCTGACCTGCGAAAACGCCATTCAGAACACCTCGTTCCCGTGTTACTCTGGATAGCCACGGAAGGGGTACCTGTCACATGACGTTCAAGGTTGGCGACACCGTGGTCTATCCCCATCACGGGGCCGCGCTGATCGAGGCCATCGAAACTCGCCAGATCAAAGGCGTGGACAAGACCTACTTGGTGCTGAAGGTCGCCCAGGGCGATCTGACGGTTCGCGTTCCGGCGGACAACGCGGAGTTCGTCGGTGTACGCGACGTGGTCGGCCAGGACGGGCTGGACCGGGTCTTCGAGGTGCTGCGCGCACCCTACGCGGAAGAACCGACCAACTGGTCCCGACGCTACAAGGCAAATCTCGAGAAGCTCGCGTCCGGCGATGTGATCAAGGTCGCCGAGGTCGTTCGCGACCTCTGGCGCCGTGAGCGTGAGCGTGGACTCTCCGCCGGTGAGAAGAGGATGCTCGCCAAGGCCCGCCAGATCCTGGTGAGCGAGCTCGCTCTCGCGGAGAACACGAACGAGGACAAGGCCGAGGCTCTGCTCGACGAGGTCCTCGCGTCCTGAACAACGGGGCCGCCCCCGCCGGTACGGAGGCGCATCAGCCGGTGATGCGCGTCCCTCCGGCAATGGCGGAACAGCAATGCCGTGGTGCCCGAGTGACGTCTGTCCGTCGCCGGGCGCTGCGGCATGCCTGCCCCGGGGTTCGTACGACTCCGCACCGCAACGGACGGGCTGAGGGGCTGGAGAAGATCCCGCAGCCCGAAAAGAAATCCCCGCCGCGCCGCCGGCCCGATCGCCCGGTGCTGCCGCGCCCCGGACCGCTCAAGGCGTGCCGGGCCCGGGCAGTTTCCCGATCGGTTGTCACGGAAGGGACCGATCGAGGCATCGAGCCTGGCACGCTGTGGCCATACCCATGTCGGCCGAGGAAGCAAACCTGAACGCTAATCCGATGTCCTCTTCAACGACTCCTCCCAGCAGCCCATTCCGGCCGGGCCCCGCCCCGCAGCCGGAAAAGGGGCCCCCGCCGTCCCCGCCCCGCACCGCCGCGGTCATCCCCGCGGCCGGCCGCGGCGTACGCCTCGGGCCGGGCGCCCCCAAGGCGCTGCGCGCCCTCAACGGCACCCCGATGCTCGTCCACGCCGTCCGCGCCATGGCCCGCTCGCGTGCCGTCTCGCTGGTCGTCGTGGTGGCCCCGCCCGACGGCGCCGCCGAGGTCCGCACCCTCCTCGACGACCACGCGCTGCCGAGCACCACCGAGGTCGCGGTCGTCCCTGGCGGCTCGACCCGCCAGGAATCCGTGAGCCTCGGCCTCGCCGCGCTGCCCGCCGACATCACCGACGTCCTCGTCCACGACGCGGCGCGCCCGCTCGTGCCCGTGGAGACCGTCGACGCCGTCGCGGCCGCCGTGCGGGGCGGAGCCCCCGCCGTCGTACCGGCGCTGCCGCTGGCCGACACCGTCAAGGAGGTCGATCCCCGCACCGACGGGGGTCCGGAGACCGTGCTCGGCACGCCCGAGCGCGCCCGGCTGCGCGCCGTGCAGACCCCGCAGGGCTTCGACCGCGAGACGCTCGCCCGCGCGCACGAGAAGGCCGCGCCCGAGGGGGAGGGCGCGACGGACGACGCCGGCCTGGTCGAACGGCTCGGGCTGCCGGTCGTGGTCGTACCGGGCCACGAGGAGGCGTTCAAGGTGACCCGCCCGCTGGACCTCGTCCTCGCCGAGGCCGTACTCGCCCGCAGGAGGGCCACCGATGGCTTCTGAACCCCTGGCGGACGGGCCCGGGGCCGGGGCCGCCGGGCCCGTGGTCCCGGGGAACCCCGGCTTCCGGATGCCGCTCGTCGGTGTGGGCACCGATGTGCACGCCTTCGAGGCCGGCCGCGAGCTGTGGTGCGCCGGCCTGCTCTGGGAGGACGCCGGAGACGGCCTCGCCGGGCACTCCGACGGTGACGTCGCCGCCCACGCGGCCTGTGACGCCCTCTTCTCCGCGGCGGGGCTCGGCGATCTGGGCGCCCACTTCGGCACCGGCCGGCCCGAGTGGTCCGGCGCCTCCGGTCTGACGCTGCTGGGCGAGGCGGCCCGGATCGTCCGGGAGGCCGGGTTCGGCATCGGCAATGTGGCGATCCAGGTCATCGGCGTACGGCCGAAGATCGGAAAGCGGCGCGAGGAGGCCCGGAAGGTGCTCTCCGCGGCGGTTGGCGCGCCGGTCTCCGTCTCCGGTACGACGACGGACGGCCTCGGGCTGACGGGCCGCGCCGAAGGGCTCGCCGCCGTGGCGACGGCCCTGGTGTTCCCGGATCCGGACGCGGACCCGGGCGCGGACGCGGGCTGAGACGGGAGACGGCCGGGTCCGACCGCCCGGCCGTCTCCCGACCCCACCCCGCCTTCCCTCCATTTCCGTCCGCGCCGGGCCGCCCGCCCCCGGCCGCGCCGGCACCGCCCGCGGCACCGGGGTGCGCCGCCGGACGGATGCCTCTCCCGGGCCGTCATGTGTCCCCAGTACGCGCGCGGGAAGGGATCAGCGGTAAGGGATCAACGGCAGCGGCGGCGCCCGCCGCCCACGCCCGTACATCCGTACGTCCCGAGGGAAGGACATCCGGTGCCGACCGCACTCTCCGATGAACTCAAGAAGGTCCTCGACGCCCCCGTCTTCGCGTCCGTGGCCACGATCCAGCCCGACGGCAGCCCGCAGGTCTCCGTGGTCTGGGTGAAGCGTGACGGCGACGACGTGCTGATCTCGACGACCGTCGGCCGCCGCAAGGAGAAGAACCTCCGCCGCGATCCGCGGATCAGCGTGGTCGTCACCGACCCCGAGGACCCGTACCGCTACGGCGAGATCCGCGGCGAGGTGTCCGTCACGGAGGAGGGCGGCCAGGAGCTGATCGACGAACTGGCGCTCAAATACACCGGCAAGACGTACGCCGAGTTCAACCCCCGTTCCGGCGAGGACGCCCCGAGGGTCGTCGTCCGCGTCACACCCCGCAAGGTCGTCGGCCGGCTCTGACCGCCCGGCGGACGCCGTCCGGTGTGGGCGTGGCGCGCCGGCCGTGCGCGCCCCGCGCCCGCACCGCGCGCCGGGACCCGCGGCGGGCCGCGGAACCGTCCCGCGGCCCGCGGAAACCTGGCCGGAACGGCCCGCAAAACTCAGTACCCTGGGCGGGTGACTATTCGGCTGTACGACACCGGCGCCCGGCAGATCCGTGACTTCACCCCGCTCAGTCCGGGCCGGGTCTCGATCTACCTGTGCGGCGCGACCGTACAGGCGCCCCCGCACATCGGGCACATCCGCTCGGGGCTCAACTTCGACATCATGCGCCGCTGGCTGGAGTACCGCGGCTACGAGGTGACGTTCATCCGCAACGTCACCGACATCGACGACAAGATCATCACCAAGGCGGCCGAGTCCGGCGAGCCCTGGTGGGCGATCGGCTACCGCAACGAGTGCGCCTTCAACGCTGCCTACGACGCCCTCGGCTGCCTCCGCCCGACCTACGAGCCCCGCGCCACCGGCCACATCCCCGAGATGATCGAGATGATGCGCCGCCTCATCGACCGGGGCCACGCCTACGCCGCCGACGGCAACGTCTACTTCGACGTCCGCAGCTTCGACGGCTATCTCGCCCTCTCCAACCAGCAGTTGGACAACCTCCTCCAGCCCTCCGGCGAGGGCGAGACCGGCAAGCGCGACCCCCGCGACTTCGCCATGTGGAAGGCCGTCAAGCCCGGTGAGCCGAGCTGGGAGACCCCGTGGGGCCCCGGCAGGCCCGGCTGGCACCTGGAGTGCTCGGCCATGGCCCACAAGTACCTCGGCTCGGCCTTCGACATCCACGGCGGCGGCGTCGACCTCGTCTTCCCGCACCACGAGAACGAGATCGCCCAGGCCAAGGCGTACGGCGACGACTTCGCCGGGTACTGGGCGCACAACGCCTGGGTGACGATGAGCGGCGAGAAGATGTCCAAGTCGCTGGGCAACTCGGTGCTGGTCTCCGAGATGGTCAAGCGGTGGCGCCCCATCGTGCTCCGCTACTACCTCGGCACCCCGCACTACCGCTCCACCATCGAGTACGCCGAGGAGGCGCTGCAGGAGGCCGAGGCCGCCTTCGGGCGGATCGAGGGCTTCGTGCAGCGGGCCGTGGAGCTGGCCGGCGGCCCGGTCGAGCCGGCCGCCGAGGTGCCCCGGGGCTTCGCCGAGGCGATGGACGACGACCTGGGCGTGCCGCAGGCCCTCGCCATCGTCCACACCACCGTTCGCAACGGCAACACCGCGCTGGCCGACGGAGACAAGGAGGCGGTGGCCGCCCGGCTCGCCGAGCTCCGTGCGATGCTCGGTGTCCTGGGCCTCGACCCGCTGGACTCCCGGTGGGCCGGGGCGGGCGCGGGCGGTGCGGCGGAATCGGCCGCCGATCTACACGGTGTGGTGGACTCCCTGGTCCACCTGGTGCTCGAACAGCGGCAGGCCGCGCGGTCCCGCAAGGACTACGCGACCGCCGACGCCATCCGGGACCGGCTCCAGGAAGCCGGCCTCGGTATCGAGGACACCCCGTCGGGCCCCCGCTGGAGCCTCGGCTCCCGCTGAGGGCGCGGTGGACGGATCTACGGGCCCGGCGGCAGCCCGCGCGGCCGCCGGGCCCGCAGGTCCGTCCGCGACGGTCCGGTTTCGTCCCGGTCCCGGTCCGGCGGGGGCGCTTCGCGCGGCTCTTGGCATGCTGGTCGGAGACGCACACGCGTACGCCCGCCCGAACGCCCGCCCCCGCGCAGCGCACACCCACGCACCACCCACCCACCACGCACCACGCACCACGTATGAGACACCAGGCACCACCCGCGGGCACCACGCACCACGCCCGCGTACTCCCGTACACACGTATCCGAGCAGGCAGTCGCCAGGACGGCCGAGGAAAGACCAGGTGAACCATGGCCGGCAACAGCCAGCGCAGGAACCGTCGTACCAGCAACAAGAAGGGCCAGCAGGTCGGCAGCGGCGGCCAGCGCCGCAAGGGGCTGGAGGGCAGGGGCCCGACCCCGCCCGCGTCCGCCCGTAAGGGGCATGTGAAGAACCGCATCGCCAACGCCAAGGCCAAGCAGTCCGCCCGCCGCCCCGCGCCCCGGCGCGGCGGCCCCAAGGGCACCAACGAGCTGGTCGTCGGCCGCAACTCGGTCGCCGAGGCGCTGCGCGAGGGCGTCCCCGCCAACACCCTCTACGTCCAGCAGTACATCGACAGCGACGAGCGTGTCCGCGAGGCGATCCAGCTCGCCACCGAGAGCGGCATGAACCTCATGGAGGCGCCGCGCCCCGAACTCGACCGGATGACGAACGGCCTCAACCACCAGGGCCTCGTCCTCCAGGTTCCGCCGTACGACTACGCGCACCCGGACGACCTGCTCGCCGCGGCCCAGGACGCCGGCGAGGACCCGCTGATCGTCGTCCTCGACGGCATCACCGACCCGCGCAATCTGGGCGCCATCGTCCGCTCGGTCTCCGCGTTCGGCGGCCACGGCGTCGTCGTGCCGGAGCGGCGCGCGGCCGGGATGACCGCCGGCGCCTGGAAGACGTCGGCGGGGACCGCGGCCCGTACGCCCGTGGCACGCGCCGCGAACATGACGCGGGTGCTGGAGTCGTACCAGAAGGCCGGGCTCATGGTCGTCGGCCTGGCGGGCGACGGTGACGCGGAACTCGGCGGGACCGAGGTGCTCGACGGCCCGGTCGTGATCGTGATCGGCAGCGAGGGGAAGGGCCTGTCCCGGCTGGTCGCGGAGACCTGCGACCTGCTGGTGCGCATCCCGATGCCGGGCGGCGCGGAGTCCCTCAACGCCGGTGTGGCGGCGGGTGTGGTCCTGTACGAGGCGGCGAGCCGCCGGGCCTGACCGGGGCGGGCCGGCGGGCCGGGCCGCCCCGGGGGCGCGTGACGGTCCCGGCCCGTCCCGACCCACCCTGACCTGCCCGGACGGGCCTTGACGGGCCTCGGACAGATCGGCGCCGCGGCGGCAGTGTCTTAAGCGGCCGTCACTCGGTTAGATGAGTGTGGAGACCAGAACACACCGTCCTCCCGGGGGACGCGCGCAAGGGTTCGACGAAGAGCCGCCGTGGAGCATGGCGAAGGTGCCGTCCGACCCGGCCCAGGTCGTCGTCAACCAGGCCAGCTTCCGGGTGCAGCTCGCCGCACCGCCGACCCGCCTGCGCGTGCCGGTCCCGGCCCGCTTCACGCGGGTGACCCCCGCCCCCGCGGCCGGCCCCGTCCCCGCGACGGGGCACCGGGCCCCGGCGGTGTGGAGCGGCCGCACGGCCGAGCCGGCGCAGCATCCCGGGGCGCTGCCTCCCCGGGCCGGCCGTCCCCCCGCGGCCGGCCCCGGCGGCCCGGGCGTCACGGGCGACCACGCGGGCGGTGCCCCCACACGTCTCCTCGACATCGCCGGGTACGACCCGGGCGGCCGCGGGGGTCCGGGAGACCGGCGGCGGGGCCCGGGTGGCCGCCTCCCCGACCCCGGCGACCGGAGCGGCCCCGACGACACCACCCAGCTCATCCCCCGGGCCCGCCCCGAGGAGGACACCCGGCCCCAGCCGGCCGTCCACGAGCCGCGCGCCCCCCGCCCGCCCGGCGGACTCCTCGGCGGCGCCGAGCCGGCCCGCGGCGCCTTCGACACCGCGCCACAGCCACCCCCGCCGCCGTACCTGCCGTACGGCCACCGCCCGCGGCGGGGCGCGGACGAGCCGTACGACCAGGGCAGCCCGTACGACCCGGACGCACCGGGCGGACCGGGCGGTTCGTCCGCGCCGGACGACCCCGGGGACAGGGACACCCTCACTTACGAGAGCACCGACCCGTACGGCACCGACCCGTACGGCGAGGACACCGACCCGTACGGCACGGCCGGACCGTACGAGGACGGCGCCCCCGGTGAGGAGGAGCAGGGCGACGGGAACCGGCCGGGCGCCGACACGGTGCGGCACGCGTACTACCCCGGCCGCCGGATGAACCTCGGCGTCGTCCTGCTCCCGCTGCGCCTCCTCCTCGGCTTCATCTCCGTCTACGCGGGGATGGGCAAGCTCTGCGACCCCGTGTACTTCGACGGCAGTGAGCGCGGCTCCCTCGTCAACTGGCTCCGCAAACTGGAGCCTTCGGGGGTCGCCGCCCCGCTGCACGACTTCGCGCTGGCGCACCCGGTCGGCTCCGGGCTGACGGTGGCGTTCCTGCAGATCGTGGTGGGGGTGCTCACCGTCTGCGGACTGTGGCAGCGCTTCGCCGCGTCCGTCGGCGCCCTGCTCTCGGCCGCCCTGCTGCTGACCGTCAGCTGGCGCGGCGCGGTCGGGTACGAGGCGCCGGACATGCTCTATCTCGCCGCCTGGAGCCCGCTGATCATCGCGGGTGCCCCGGTCTACTCCCTGGACGGGCGGCTGGCGAGCGAGGCCTGGCGGCGGCTGGGGCCGCGGGTGGACGTCCGGGAGCTGCGCAGGCGGGTGCTGCGGCGCGGTGCGGTGATGGCGGCCGTCGTCGTGGGCGGCTCGCTGATCACCGGTGCGGTGCTGGGCGGCGCGGTGCGGTCCACGGATCTGACCACCGTGCCCAGCGGCCCCGGAGAGACACCGCGCAACCATCTGCCCGGGTCACCGCTGCCGGACCGCTCCGGCGAGGAGAGCCCGGCCGGCGACGGGGCGGCCGAGGGCCCGGGCGCGCGCGAGAGCGACCGTTCGACGGACCCGGCCACGTCGCCGTCGGCACCGGAATCGGCGGACGCGGCCGAGAGCGGGAGCGACGAGGCGCAGCCGACGCAGGGCGCGGCGGAGGGCGGCCAACAGGCTCCGCCCGAACCCACGTTCGCGCCGGAACCCCCGGCCGCCGGGACGACCGGCCCGTCCTCGACGGGCGCCGACGGAGGCTCGCCGTACAGCGGTTCGACCGGCGGTGAGTCGACGGGCGGCTCCGGCGGCGGTGCGGGTGGCGGCTCGACGGGAGGCGGCGGGTCCGACGGCGGCTCCTCGGGCGGCGGCGGCCGCGGGGCGCTGGGCGGCCTGCTGGGCTGATGGCGACGGTGGTCTGCCGGCCTGATGCCGGCAGGCCGACGGGAGCTGCGCCAGGCGCAGTTGTACGTTGTACGGCCCGCCCGGCGCGGGACCCGCTCCTCCGCTGGGCGCGGGCGAGCAGCAGCGGTCGCCTGCGCGGTGCGAGGCACCCTGTCGGCGGACGTGGACGACGACAGGGACCAGGCCGGCTCGGGCGCCAACGCGACGACAGGGCGCCGGGCCCCTGCGCGGGGCTCCTCCGCACCGGAACCGGAGGAGCCCGCGCAAGGAGGCGGAGAAGCCCCGCGCCGGAACCGGAGAAGCCCCGCACCGGAGGCGGAGCGCGGTTCCCGCCCGGGCGCTACCCCGAGCCCTCGCCGGTGGCGGTCCCGCGTACGGCGGCCAGTTCCTCCGCGGCCTTCTCCAAGTCCTTCGCCGTGTCGATGGCGCGCCAGTACACCCCTTGCGGCAGCGGATAGCCGGCCAGCCGCCGCTGCCGGGCGAGCCGCGGGAAGGTGGTGCGTTCGTGGTCGCCCCGGTCCGGCAGCAGGGCGGCGAAGGAGGGCGAGAAGACGTAGACCCCGGCGTTGACGGGGTAGGGCGACGGCGGAGCCTCGATGAAGTCGAGGACGTGCCCGAAGGCGTCGGTCTCCACCACACCCCACGGGATACGCGGCCGGGCCAGCGCGAGGGTGGCCTCGGCCTCGCGTTCCTGGTGGAAGGCGGCCATGTCGCGGAGCGGGAAGCGGGTCCAGATGTCCGCGTTGGCCGCGTACCAGGGCCGGTCGGGGTGGGGGAGCGAGGCGGCGGCGTACTTGAGCCCGCCGCCACGGCCGAGTGGTTCCTTCTCGACGACGGTGGTGATGCGCAGCGGAAGCCGGTCGGCGGAGGCGGTCAGCCAGTCCTGGAGGACCTCGGCGAGGTGGCCGCAGGAGACGACCACGTCCGTGACGCCCTCGTCGGCGAGCCAGGCCAGCTGGTGGCCGATGATCGGCGTTCCGGTGCCGGGGATCTCGACCATGGGCTTGGGCCGGTCGTCGGTGTATGGGCGCAGTCGCGTCCCCTGGCCGCCGGCCAGGACCACGGCTTGGGTGGGGAAGGTCATGAGCCGCACGATATGCGAGGTACGGACGGCATAGGGCCGAGCCGCGGGGGCACCGGGTGCGGGGAGGAGAGCTGGGTACGCCCCGGGACGGTGCCCGGTGACGGCGTCGGGGCGCAGCTGACGATCCCCGTAGCCGTAGCCGTAGCCGTAGCCGTAGCCGTAGCCGGGGTGGGGGCCGGGGCGGAGGCAGTACCGGGGCCGGGACCGGAGTCGGCACCGGAGCCCGGGCCGTTGGCCGCGGCCGGGGTGCGGAGCGCGGTGCTCCGGCCGGTCAGCGTCCCCGCTGCGCCTGCTGGGCCACGCCGGCGGCGAACGCCGTGTCGCACACCGGCCGGGCGAACTTCTGCGCTTCCCGTGGCCCGTACTTGGCGACGGCGGCGCGCCCGAGTGTCCGGGCGAGGGAGACGCAGTGCGCGGCCAGCGACGGACGCCGGTTGACCTCCTCCTGGAGGTGGGTGAGTGCCACGCCCGGGTCCTTCTCCCGGAGTTCGGCGACGAGCCGGTCGCGCAGCAGTTCGTGGGCGGGACGCGGCGCGGCGGCGCTGGACGCCCGCGCCGAGGAGGCGGCGAGCACGGACTCGGATCCGGGGGTCGACCAGGCGACGCGCGTGACGGCGAGCGTCCCGGAGAGGACGAGTACGACGGGCAGAACGAGGGCGAGACTGCGGCCGATACGGCGGGCTACGGTGTTCACGCCGCGATGGTAGCCGGGTGTGATTGCGGTGCGACACTCGGTCACTCCGGTGAGTGACGGATCCCGGCGAGTCCACCCGCTTGTGGTTGACGGGCGGGTCACCCCGGGCCCCTCCGGGCCGCTTCGGCTTGCCCCCGGGCCGCCGTCCTCCGCCGTCCCGCCGGCCGGGCGCCGGGCCAACTCCCGTGCGCCCGGCCCCCGTACGGCGAAGGCGAATGGCGGCGGTGCCGCGCCCCACGTCGGGGACACGGCACCGCCGCCATCGGACAGCCGGGCCGCGGGACTCAGTCGGCGAGGCGCTCGCCGGTGGAGGTCGCGAAGACGTGGATCTCGCCCGGGCGCGGCACCACGTGGACCGTGGAGCCCTTCTCCGGGACCGCGCGGCTGCTGACCCGGACGACGAGGTCCTTGGACTCGCCACCGACGTCCACGGAGCCGTAGATGTAACCGTCGGCGCCGGTCTCCTCGATGACGTTCACGTCGACGGCCAGCCCGGCCGGGGCGGCATCCGACTCCTTGGAGAGCGACTGGGCGGCGCCGCCGTTCTGCTCGACGACTTCGAAGTGCTCGGGGCGCACACCGACGGTCACCGTGCGGTCGCCCCGGGCGGAGGCGGTGCTCAGGGCCTCGCGGGAGACCGGCACGACGCTGTTGCCGAACTTGATGCCGCCGTCGGTGATGGGCACCTCGATGAGGTTCATCGCGGGAGAGCCGATGAAGCCGGCGACGAAGAGGTTGGCCGGGCGGTCGTACATGTTGCGCGGGGCGTCGACCTGCTGGAGCAGACCGTCCTTGAGGACCGCGACCCGGTCGCCCATGGTCATGGCCTCGACCTGGTCGTGCGTGACGTACACCGTGGTGATGCCGAGGCGGCGCTGCAGGCCGGCGATCTGGGTGCGGGTGGAGACGCGGAGCTTGGCGTCGAGGTTCGACAGCGGCTCGTCCATGAGGAACACCTGCGGCTCACGCACGATGGCACGGCCCATCGCCACACGCTGCCGCTGACCGCCGGAGAGGGCCTTCGGCTTGCGTCCCAGGTACTCGGTGAGGTCGAGGATCTTGGCGGCGTCCTCGACCTTCTTGCGGATCTCCGCCTTGTTGACGCCGGCGATCTTGAGGGCGAAGCCCATGTTGTCGGCGACGGTCATGTGCGGGTACAGCGCGTAGTTCTGGAACACCATGGCGATGTCCCGGTCCTTCGGGGGGAGGTGCGTGACGTCGCGCTCACCGATGCGGATGGCGCCGCTGTTGACGTCCTCCAGGCCGGCCAGCATCCGCAGGGAGGTCGACTTTCCGCAGCCGGAGGGGCCGACGAGGACGAGGAATTCGCCGTCCTGGATGTCGATGTTGAGCTTGTCGACCGCCGCCTTCTCCGAGCCCGGATAGATGCGCGTGGCGTTGTCGAACGTGACCGTAGCCATGGTGATGTGTCCCTTCACCGGCAGGAACGTGCCGGACGATCCGAGTAAAGGTGATGTCGGACCCGCGAGATCGCGGACCGTTGGCCTGACGTTATCCGTATGACCAGCCTTTGTCAGTATCGATTGGGTTGCGAAGTTCCCGGACCCTCCCCGGCTCCGGGGGGAGGCCGCCGCCCGTCCGGGGCGGGACGGGGTGCCCGGGCCGCGTTCCTGACCGCCGCGCCCGGCCGACCGGAGGAGGCGGAGACGTACGGCGCGGGCCGGGACCGTCCCACCCGCCGCGCCCCCATGGCGTGGCCGGTGAAGCGGCGCTCTGTGTACAGTGGAGCCGCTTTCGCGCGGCGACGCGCGACGCCGACTTAGCTCAGCTGGTAGAGCACCGCTCTTGTAAAGCGAAGGTCGTCGGTTCGAACCCGACAGTCGGCTCCAGCCTTGAACAGCGAGAACGCCCCGGACGGTTGACCGTCCGGGGCGTTTGAGCAGCCGGTCCATGTGGCTCATGGCCTCGCGCCGGCCGTCGTCGCTCACGTGCGTGTAGACGTTCATCGTCACAGCGATCTGCGAGTGCCCCAGGATCTCCATCACGGTTCGGGGCGCGACTCCGGCCGCGAAGAGCAGGGAAGCGCACCCGTGCCGAGTGTCGTGCAGCCGGACCGGTGGGAGGCCGGCCGATGCGGCGATCCGCTGGAAGGACCGGTAGAGGTTCCGGGGCTCAATCGGCCGGCCGCTTCCCGTCGTGAACACGTGGTCGCTCTCGTGCCACTTGGCGCCGACGGCTGCCTTGCGTGCGGCTTGCCGGAGACGCTGCCACCGCAGCGGCGCCACGCACATCAGCGGGATGGGAATCACCCGGGCTCGTCGGTTCTTCGTGGTGTCCAGGTACAGCTCTTTCCCGCCCCGGTACAGCGTTGTGAGCAGCAGCGGCGCCACCGCGTGCACCGCCACGCCCACCAGGTCTTTCCGGAGCGCGCGGAGTCGGCCACGTTCAGCGCCAGCGTCATCGCGCGGTCATCCACCGCAGCACCACCGGCCACCGCCCGCTGTGCCCACCGAGCCGGGCCAGCACCGAGTCCAGCCGGACCACGATCACTACCGCGGCATCCACCACCAGAGGAGCTCTTTGTCAGCGGGCATCGGGCCTCGTGACCGGGACGGGACGACCCGTGCTAGAGGACCCGTGCTAGTCGGCCTTCCTGGAAGGGGGATATTTGAGTGCTTTTGAATGAGGTCATCGCCTCGATGGATGCAGCCAATTTTTTTCTGTAACGAAACTCCGCTATCTACGTTTCGCGCCGGTCTTATTGCGGGATCTTCTGTGCGGCCGCCAATAATCGCGTGGTTAGTGATAATGCCCAATCAGTCGTACCGGCATGCGGGAAGGCGTGAAGAGGCAAGGCCGTCATGGGTGCGAGCTCTGTGGAAAGGGGAATCAAGCCATCAGGGCGGCGCCTGTTCAAGGGATTTGGTCACATTAAGGCCAGCATGGCCGGGCGGCAAAATGGGGCAGTGTGGCCCAAAGTGCACGAGGGGATGTGTATTTTGGCCATTAGATCCATGAACTAGGCCGGGGGGATTTTCGGGCACTCATTGTCGAGGCTGTTGACTGCGGCCATTCGCCCGCTGAAGATCTTTGCGGAACCCCCACAAGGGGGTCGAGAAGGGGAATCTCGTGAGGATATCCAGTAAGTCGTTAGCTCTCGGCTTTGCGAGCGTGGTACTCGCAGTAGGTGGCCTTGCTACGCCGGCTGCCGCAGGCGGCCCTCAGGCTGCGACCGTTGCCGGGGACGGCGCTGTGGTTGCCGTGGATGGTTCCGAGGTCGGTCAGGTCACCATCCACAAGCGCGGTGACGGCACGGAGCCGCCGGCAAGCCTGGGCAACCCCTCTGAATGGGGTGTGGTGGAGATCGAGATGGACGCTTCGGCGGGTTCTCGGGGGCGCAGCCCCCGAGTGGTGTCACCCCTTTCAGTTATGAATTAATCCCGGAACGGGGAAGAAAAATCGTGCATTTTCCGCGCACTCGCGTTGCTCCAATTGCGGCGTCTCTCGGGGCGGGGTTGCTGCTTGGTATAGTGGGCCCCGTTGCCGGAAAATGGGACAACCCCATTTGCGTTGCCCTGCATGTCGTTTCTTCCGGTGGGTGGTCGTGGGCCGGTTTTGCATTCTTGGTGGGGTGTTTTCGGCGATCAAAATTAGAGTCGGTGTTGCTGTCATCTTCGGGTTTGGCTATTGGCGTCGTCACATACTATCTATTCAAGGATATAAGTCCTCTGGCCCCGGTCGGAATGGAATCTGGAGCCTCCAGTGAGGGGCTTTCCTCTAGGATTCTCGTGTGGGGAGTGGCCGCTTTCGCGCTTGGGGGGCCTATGGGACTCTTGGGTAACCTGGCGCGAGTGCCAGGTCTTGGTGGCCTCCTATTTCGACTGGTCGTTCCGTTTATAGCTTTTTACGAGACCTCCATGCGGCTAGCCGTAGAGGCGAATGGGCAAGATCCGGCTATCGTGATTACTTGGCATTTGATTCGGTTCGCCGCAGGCGTTGTTGCATTGGCTCTAGTGGGTCACACAATCTGGAGTTGGTGGCACGCTCGGCGTACTCGTTCCCCGGAGTCGGACGAACTCCGCGCCAGCGGGGACATGACCTCTGTGTGACCTTCTGGAGTCCAGTACTCCAGCCGCACTTTCCGGCAATTCCGGCGCCGCACGCACTTGTGTCCACCCGCGGATTTATGGGTGACGGCGGTAGTTGACGGCAACGTGCCCGTACAGGGGCGGTCACACGCGCGCTCTTACGGACGTGCCTTCCCGCGGCGCGAGCCCTCCACGCAGGTGCCCCGGTTGATTGCCCGGCCTTGTCAAGCGAAGGTCGTCGGTTCGAACCCGACAGTCGGCTCCAGCCCTGAACAGCCAGAACACCCCGGACGGTTCGCAGTCCGGGGCGTTTGGCGTCCACGGGGGCGCCGGGTGGGGATCGGGGAGGCAGCCGGGGCCCCGGTATGCGGTTCCGGGACGTTGATGTCTGGATTTCATAACAGATGATGGATCATCCCGGGAGTCAGGTGCTTCGTGGGTAATCCTGGGCCCCCGCCGCGCCAGGGGAGGCGCGGTTCTGTCCCATGAGGGGGGACCTCCTTGAACAAGCGTGTCCGCACCGCCGTCGCTGCTGCCGCCGCGGCGTGCGCTGCCGTCGTACTGATACCGGCTCAGGCCCAGGCCGCCGAGTACAGCTCGGCCCTGAAGATCCGCGGAGTCCAGTACGACGCACCCGGCCGGGACTCCAACAGCTGCGCCTCCGGCAACACCCGGGACGAGTACCTGACGATCAAGAACTACTCGTCCCGGGCGACCATCAATCTCAGGAACTACGTGGTCAAGGACGCGGCCGGCAACCGCTTCGCCTTCACCGCCAACCACTACCTGCAGCCCGGCGACTACGTGAAGCTCCGCGGCGGCAACGGTACCGACTCCGACAAGTACAACGTGGTCTACCGCGACAACTGCAACTTCCTCTGGAACAACGACCGCGACACGATCTACCTCTACAAGCCCTCCGGCAGCCGGTCGGACGTCCACGCGTACACCAGGAGCGGCTCGGATCCCGACCGCAACGGCTACATACGGTTCCACTGATACGCAGGGTTCCGCTGCGCCGGGCGCCCGGCCCGCGGGCTCCTGTGCGGAAGGTCGCGCAGGGGCCCGCGGGCGGTCCAGGGGGTGCTGCCGAGTGGACGGGCGGCAGACGTCATCGGTCAGCGCGGCCTGGGCAGGCCGGGCTGCCTGGACAGGCCGGGCCGCGGTCAGCGGGTCCGGGGCCCGTGGGTTCTGCCGAACGCGGTGTCGGCGTAGTCCTTGAAGAGCACCGACACCGTGTCGCTGTCCGAAGGCCAGTTGCGGACGGCGAGTGTGCGCGTCTCGCCGCCGGTCCCGCGCATGGTCTGGGTGACAGTGATCGTGCCGTCGGCCGCCGGCGAAGCCGGGAGATGGAGGTCCGTGGCCGTCAGGAACGGAATCCTGTCGAACGGCGGCAGTGGCGCCTCCGTGTGCGAGGCCCCGTCGCAGTCCCGGTCGAACGCGAAGACGGCCAGGATCTGGCGGAAGGCGGGGGACACCGCCGGGTTGAGCACCTGGACGCCGTTCAGTTCGAGCCGGTCGGCGTCGGGGGCGGCGGTGTCCGCCCACCACTCCCGGTTGCGGACGACGGTGACGGAGGTGTGTCCCGGGCAGGCGTCGGCCCGGTCCGCCACACCGCCCGGCGCGGAGACGAGGAGCCGCACGAAGCGGTCACTGCGTTCGAAGGGCTCGGGGTAGAAGTGGTTCACACGTTCACCGGGGCGGACGAGCACCAGTTCGTAGGTGTGGCGTCCGTTGACGTCGAGCGGGCCGAAGGCGCCGTCCGTGCCGGTCCGTACGACGTGCCGCGGACGGCGGTCCGCCCGGGCACCGGTGGCGGGGTCCAGCCGCCACACCTCGAGGCGGCCCGCGAGCCCGCTGTTGAGCGGGAAGTGCACGGCCCGCCCCGCGATCTCCACCCGCCCGGGAGGCTCGGGCAGCACCTTCTCCGTAGCCGGCGCCCGGCCGCGGAGAAACGCGTGGATGTGGGCGAAGCTGCGGGCGGACGTCGCGGTCTCCGTATGCCCCTGGTCCGTCGTGTGGACGTTGACGGCGCCGCCGATCGACCCGTTCGGCTGGGCGCTGCCCCAGATCGCCAGGGTGGGCACGCCGCCGGGCTGCTCCGCGCTGGAGGCGCCGTCCAGATTCACGTACTTGCGCACCTCGGCCGCCCGTTCGGGGACGGAGAGGTACCGGTGCAGCACGCGGGTTCCGCGCGAGTGCGCGATGACGTCGATCCGGGGCGCCCCGGTGCGGGACCGGACGCCGTCGACGAACTCCTCCAGCTCCGCGATCGCGTGGTCGTCGGTCGGGACGCGGGTGTTGTACTCGAAGGCGTGCAGCAGACGGTCCGGGTAGCCGTTGCTCGAGAACCGCTTGGCCTGGGACTGCCACTGCTGCGCCGAGCCCTCGTGACCGTGGACGAAGACCACCGGGACCGTCCGGGTGTTGGTTCGCCGTGTTGTCGCGTTCGCGGCGCCGGTCGGTGCCGTCGGCTCCGCCGCTGCCCGTGCTCTCGCGGTTTCCGGACCGGCCGGTCTCTCCGCCGCATCCACCGGGGACGCCGGGAGCAGGAGCGTCGCGCACAAGGCCGCAAGAGCGGCCGGCCGTAAGGCCCTCGCTGATCGGGACGGGACGGAACGCACCGTGATCACCTCCGAAGTCTTGTGCCCGGAGCCCGAGTCGGCGTCCGGGGACAGCGGTCCTCACCGTCCGCCGACGCGTCCACCGGGCAGTGTCCGGCCGCTGCGGCGGTGACGGCCGCCCCTGCGCCCGCGCCCGGTGCACCCGCCTTGCACGGCCGTCCTGCCGGGGCAGGCAGGCAGGCCGGACGGCAGGCCGCCGCGCCGCCGCTGCCGCCGGTGGTGGCGGTGCGGACCGGCGGGCCGCGTGGGACCGGACCTTCCTACGGCCGCCGGGGTCAGCGCACCAGACCCGGCAGCGCTTCCGAGACGGCCGTCTCAGCTGCGCGAAGACGGGTTTCAGCAGCCGCGGGTGCGTTTCCGGTTCGGCCGGCACCGCCGTCAGCGGCCGTGCAGCAGGACCGCGCGGGCCGCGCGCTCCGCGCGGGCGAAGTCCGGCGGGCGGCTGCTCAGCAGCTCGGAGTACAGGGCGGATTCCACGACCCGGACGTAGAGGTAGGCCAGTTCGTCCAGCTCGGCGAGATCGGCCGGGGAGCCGGGAGGGCTGACGCCGCCCGCTTCCAGCAGGATGGCCCGTTGCGCCCGGACGGCCCGCCGGTGCACCACACCCGAGGTCAGCAGGCGCGTCGCCGTCTCCGGTTCGGTGCGGAGGAAATGCTGGAAGGGCGCGGCCCGGCGCAGCCCGTCCGTGAAGCGGCGGGTGACCTCGAGTACGCCGTCCACCCCGGCGCTGGTCCGGCGCCGGCGCGCCCGCGTCAGCAGATCGTCGGCCAGCTGCCAGAGCACGTCGCCCAGGAGCGCGTCCCGGCTGCCCGTCACCCGGTAGAGGGTCGCCCGGCTCACGGCGAGGGCGGGCGCCAGCGCGTCCATGTCCACGGTGCCGTGCCGGAGGAAGTACCGGCAGGCGCCCCGCACGACTTCGCTCCGGCTGATGACCCTGCGGCGGCCCGGCGGTGGTTGCGGCATGACGACCCTCCTCGGGCGGCCGGTCGTCGCCGGTCCGCCCGTGCCTGTGGCGGCTGCCGGCCGAACCCGGCCGGCGGGTGAGCGGGTTCCCCTTGCGACGAGAACGCGGCTGCGTTCCTCAGCTGGATACCGCGGACCCCTGCCGCGCGTCACGTGTCAGTGACGGGGAACACGTCGGCCGAGTCCTCGTCGGGCGGCACCGGCCTCGTTCCGTCCCCTCGCCCGGCCACGGTCCGCGCGGGTCGGTGCGGGTCGGTGCGGGTCGGCCCGGGTCAGTCCGGTGCGTCGCAGCTTCCCGAGCGGACGTGGACGACCACCTGCGCGCCGTGTACCCGGACCGGCTCGCAGCGGCGGAAGTGGGCGTCCAGCGTCTCGCGCTTGACGGCCTCGCCCCGGAACGCGTCGAGCGGCTGCCCCTCCGGGTCGGTGACGGCGATGACGCGGTCCGCGGCCAGGACGCGGCGGCGGATCTCGTCCGCCGGGAGTTCCGTGCCCTGAAGCGTCGCGGAGGCCGCCGGGCCCTGCCGCAGCGCCAGGTCCTTCACACCGGCACGCACCTCGGGGAAGGAGAGCAGCCATTCCCGGCGGCGGGAGGGCATGAACAGCACGGCGTCGCCGGGGGCCGCCACGTCCCGTACGGCGTCCGCCACCGCCACCGCGTCGTCCTTGCGGCTCTCCGGGGAGCGGACGAGGAGCGACCACGGGAGCAGGACGGCGAGCAGCCCCGCCGCGCAGCCGCACACGGCCGCGATCCGGGCCGGGAGCCGGGGCAGAAGCCGCCGCAGGACCACCGGCTCCGTGACGCGGGCCAGGCAGATGCCCAGGAGGAGGGCGAGACCGGTCATGCCGTAGAGGACGTAGCGGTCGACGTACCAGGGCTTGACCAGGGAGACCGTCATCAGCAGTCCGGCCGGGACGACGAGGAGCGGCAGCGCCAGGGCCGCCGCGCCGACGGCGGGCCCCGGGGACGGGGAGATCCGTTCCGGAAGCTCCGGCCGCCCTGGCTGTTCCCTTTTCCGCTTCCGTTCCCGTCCCCCTTCCCGCTGTTCGGGCTGCTCCTGCCGCCCCCCGGGCAGCAACGGCAGTGCCCGCGCGCAGGCCCAGCCCGCCGCGGACACGGCGAAGAAGAGCAGCCAGGTGCCGAGTCCCGGCCGGCCGAGCCAGCCGAGTTGCCGTTCCGCCTGCCCGGCGCTCACCAGGGCCAGCGGCAGGACCCCCGCGCCGACGCATCCGGAGGCGATCAGCCACGCCCGGCGCGTGGCGGGGGCCGCGGCGGATCGGAGCAGCGTCACACCGTGGGCGGCCAGGACCAGGATCGCGAACTCGTGCAGCCAGCAGGCGACGAGCAACACCCCCGCGTAGGCCGCCCAGATCCGGGCACCGCCACCCTCCACACCCCGGAGCAGCAGATAGCAGGCCCCGGTGACGGCGGCGCAGACCAGGGCGTAGGAGCGGCCCTCCTGCGCGTAGTGCTGCACCATCGGGACGACGGCGAAGACGGTCCCCGAGAACACGGCGGCCCGCGCCCCGGCGAGCCGGAGGGCGATCGCGGCGACACCGGCGGCGGCGAGGGCCGTCGCCAGCACGGACGGCAGGCGCAGCGCGACGAGCCCGCCGTCCCAGACCGTGAACACGGCCTTCATCAGCAGGTAGTACAGGCCGTGTACGGCGTCCAGCTCGCCCAACAGGCTCCATATCTCCGGGAGTTCGCGGTGGGCGACCTGGTACGTCACCGACTCGTCCCGCCACATGCTGTCCTCCCGGCGGATGCCCCAGAGGCCGAGCAGCAGGGCCACGGCGGCGGGCGAGAGAACGGCCGCCGAGCGGACGCGGAGGCCGCGGGCCGGGCCGTGGGGCGCGGTGGCGGTGGCCGCGGTGGTGGCGACGGCGCTGGTGGTGCCGCCGCCGGGCGGGCGGGGTGACGCGGGGCCCGGCGGCGCCCCGGGCCCCGGGGCGGGGGGCCCCGGGGCAGGTGGCCGCGGTAACGCAGCCGGTGCCGAGCGCTGTTCCGGCAGGACCCGACCGGAGCCCGCCGCACCGGCTGCACCGGCCGTTCCGGCCGCCGTCTCGGGCTGTGCGTTGCTCGCGTCGGTTCGCCGGCTGACGGCGTCCTCCCGGTGAGAAGTCACGGAGAGGGGGACGCGCCGCAAGCGCTCGTGGGTTCAGTCCGGCGGCCGGACCTTTCCCAGCGCCGTGCTCCGCTCCCCCGGGCCGTGCTCCGCCCACCGGCGGTGAACGGTGACGGCCCGGTGACCCGCCGGCCGGGCCCCGTAAATTGGTTCCCATGATTCGTACCGCCACGGCCGGCGACGTTCCGGCCATCGTCGCCATGATCCGTGAGCTGGCCGTCTACGAGAAGGCGGAGCACGAGGTGCGGGCCACCGAGGAGCACATACACCGCGCGCTCTTCGGCGACCGCCCCGCCGCCTACGCGCACATCGCGGAGACGGACGGCGTGGCGGAGGGCTTCGCGCTCTGGTTCCTCAACTTTTCCACCTGGCAGGGGGTGCACGGCATCCACCTCGAAGACCTGTACGTCCGCCCGGAGGCGCGCGGCCGGGGCCACGGCAAGGCCCTGCTCGCCGAACTCGCCCGGATCTGCGCCGAGCGCGGTTACGGCCGCCTGGAGTGGTCCGTACTCAACTGGAACACGCCGTCGATCGACTTCTACGAGGCGCTGGGCGCGGTGCCGATGCGCGAGTGGACGGGCTACCGCCTGACCGGCGACGCCCTGGACCGTCTGGCCGTGGCGCGGGCGGCGCGGGTATCGCACGCGGCGCAGGCGGCGGGGTCGGCCGGGGCGGCCGAAGCGGTCGGGTAGACGGGGCGGCGGGGCGGTCCGGGGGTCCGGGGCCCGGGGACCGGCGATCCCGGCGATGGGCCCTGTGCCCTGCGGCGGAGGGCGAAGGGCGGAGGCGCGGCAGCCCCTGTCCCCGTTGCGTCCCCGGCTCCATGGCGTGTCCCGCCCGGTGCCCGTGCCCCGCGTCCGTCAGTCGGCGCGGGGGCGGCGGCCTGCCCGTCCGGTGTCCGGGACCAGGACGACCTTCCCCAGCGTGGCCCGGTTCTCCAACGCCCGGTGGGCGGCGGCGGCCTCGGCGAGCGGGAAGAGCTGGACCGCCGGGACGAGATGCCCGGCCGCGGCCGCCTCCAGGGCGGCCGTCTCCAGCGGGCGCAGCCCGCCGGGCCGGTTCAGCAGCCGCGGTCCGACGGCGGCCTCGGAGGTGACGCCGCGCTCGGCCAGTTCTCGGGGCGTGGGGTACAGCGGGTCGTCCGGCATCCAGCCGTACACGAACTGCCGGCCGCCGCGTGCCAGCAACGCGAAGGCGGCGCGGGCGACTTCGCCGCCGGTGCCCGCGAGGACGAGCGTCACCTCGCGGCCGCCGAGCTCCTTCCGCAGCCGCTCCGGCCAGCCGGGGACGGTGTGGTCGGCGGCGGCGTCGGCGCTGTTGGTGAGCACCGCGTCGGCCTTGGCGGCGCCGCCCGCGACACCGGCCACGGTGGCGCCCCGCCGGTGCGCCGCCTGGACCAGCAGGGTGCCGAGGCCGCCCGCGGCGCCGGTGATCAGCACGGTGTCGGCGGCCGTCGGCGCGGCCGTCTCCAGCACGCCCATGGCCGTACGTCCCGTACCGATCATGGCGACGGCCCGTTCGGCGGTCAGCCCGTCCGGGAGCGTGTGCAGCGCCGCGGCGGGGGCCACGGCCAGCTCGGCGTAACCGCCGGACGCCTGCCCGAGATGGGCGACGACCCGGCGGCCGAGCAGGTCCGGGTCCGTCCCCTCGCCCAGGGCGTCGACGGTGCCCGCCACCTCGCGCCCCGGCGTCATGGGCAGCCGGGGCAGCGGGAAGGGCCCGCCCCGTGCGCCGGAGCGGATCGCGGTGTCGATCAGATGCACCCCGGCGGCCTCCACGGCGATACGGACCTCTCCGGCGCCGGGGACGGGGTCCGGGACCTCCTCGGGCAGCAGGTTCCCGGCGGGCCCGAAGGCGTATTGACGGATCGCGAGCATGGGCACTCCCGGGTGCTGGGTGAACGGTCGGTGGCGGGGCGGAGACTGCGCCGCCTCCCGCCCCGTGGGACCACTCTTCGACCTCAACCAAGGGTGAGGTCAACCGGCCCCGGGCGAGTTCTCCGGTCCGGGAGTTGCCCGGACGCCCGCCGGCCTCCAAGATCACGTCAACGGCGGACATCCGCCGGGCCGGGCGGATGGGCGGCCGAGCGGCCGGACGTTCGCGGTGGACGGCCAGGACGACGGCCAGGACGGCCAGGACGACGGCCAGGACGGGCGGGAGGGGCGATGACACTGCCGGTGACCGGTGGGGTGGACGGAGCCGGCGGGCGGCGCGCCCGCTTCTCCGACGCCCGGGACACACGGCTCGCGGAGACGGCGGTCCGGGCGGTCGTGGCGGTAGTGGAACTTGCCCCGAAACCCGGACTCACCGACCCCCGGGACCCGGACCCGCGGCACCCCGGTACCCGCCCCGCCGCCCCGGATCCGGGCACGCTCCGCTGGGCCGCCCGGGCCCTCGCTCCCGGGCTCGCGGCCATGGCCGCCGCCGCGCGCCGCACCGGTGAACCCACCCCGGAACTCCGCGCCGAACTGGGTGCCATCGGCCGCTCCACGGAGTGGACCGTGCGGCGCGCCGCCTGCGGCACCAGGGTGCACCACGGGGCGATCTGGGTGCTGGGCCTGCTGGTGGCGGCGTCGGTGCTGGAGCCGGGGGCCGCGGCCGGCGAGCTCGGCGCCGTGGCCGGACGCCTCGCGGCTCACCGCGACCGGGGAGCGCCCCTCCGCCCCTCCCCGGGTTCGGCGGTCTCGGTGCGCTACGGGGCGGCGGGCGCGCGTGGGGAGGCCCGGGCGGGCCTGCCGCATGTGCGCCGGGCGCTCGACGCCCTCCGCATCGCCCGGGACACCGGCGCGGACGAGTCCTGCGCCCGGCTCGACGCCCTGCTCACCGTCATGACCACCCTGCAGGACACCCGCGTGCTGTACGAGGCGGGCCCGCACGGCCTCCGCCGGGTCCAGTCCGGTGCCCGCGCCGTCCTGGACGCGGGCGGGACGGCGACGCCGACGGGACGGGCGGCGCTGGCCGCCTTCGACGCCGACCTCCGCGCCCATGCGCTGAGCCCCGCGGGAGGCGTGCCGCTGCTGGCCGGCGCGCTCTACGCCGAGCGGGCGGGCACCGCCGCGCCCGGCACCGCAGCCGCGGGCGGGGGATCTGCGGCCCGGGTCCGGGGCCGCCGGTGATGCGTGTGATGCCGGTGACGTCAGTGAACACCGTCGCCCCGCTCGGCGCCGCCTGCGTCGTCCCGGACGGTTGGTGGGCGCCGCTGCTCCGAGCGCACCGCCACCGCGTCGTGCGCCGGCTTCCGCGCCCGCCCGGCACCCCGCCTTGCGCCGCCCCGGGCGCCCCGCACCGGTCCCTCGCGCGCCCGCCGCGCCGTCCCGGCCGCCGGTGACCGCTGGGGTACCGGGCGCCGCCCTTCGCGTCGGCCCGTCGGCCGTCAGCCGTCCGCGCCGGTGCCCCGCCTTCGGCGTGACCCGGCCGCCCGTGAGGTGAAGGCCGCCACCCTGAACCGCCGGGGCGGACGGTCATCCCGCCCCGTACCTCGCCTCCGGACGGCCGGCCGGAGCTGGTGCCGGAGCAAAGAGCAGGCGCCGGTGCCGGTGCCGGTGCCGTGGTGCGGAGCCCGCGAAGGCAGGCGTCCACCAGTGCCGTTGTGCGCAAGCCGGGGGGACGATGCAGGCCGCTCAGCGGTGTGCTCTACTTTCGTGCCCATGACAGACAACCCTCAACTCCCGTTCCCCCGGCGGGCGAACACGGGCAAACACCGGCGCAAGAGCCCGGTCAGCCGCCGCCGGGTCATCATCGGCGGTTCCGCCGCCGCGGCCGCCACGGGTCTCGGCCTGGCCGGTATGGCCTCGGCGGGCGGGTCCTCCGGGGGCGCCGGCGCGGCAGGCTCCGCCGGCGATGCCTCCGGGCTGGGCGTCTGCTCGCTCACCGCCGAGGTCACCGAGGGCCCCTACGCGCTGCCCGGCGCGCTGATCCGCAACGAGATCAGCGAGGACCGGCCGGGTTTCCCGGTGCACTATCTGCTCACCGTCGTCGACCAGTCGGCCGGCTGCGCCCCGCTCCCGGACGCGCTGGTCGAGCTCTGGCACGCCGACCACCTCGGGGAGTACTCCGGCTTCGTCGGCCGCAACGGCCACCCCGGAGAGGACAACGGCACCTTCTGCCGCGGCGGGGCGGTGACCGACGAGAACGGCCAGGTCGAGCTGGTCTCCATCTGGCCCGGCCACTACACCGCCCGCGCCGTCCACGCCCACCTGCGGGTGCACACGGACAGCACGCCCGCCGGCGGCTCGTACACCGGTGGCCAGATCGTCCACACCGGCCAGCTCTACTTCGACCCGGACACCAACGACCGCGTCCAGGCGGCCGGTCCGTACCGGGAGAACACCACCCCCGAGACGCATCTGTACGACGACGGCGTCTACGACGGCGGCGGCTCGGCCTCCGGCCTCCTCACGCTCACCCCGCTCGGCGGCTCGCCGGCCGAGGGCTACGCGGCGACGCTGACGATCGGCGTCAACGCGTAACGGCGGTCGGCGGCCGGTGGTGCCGGCACCGGCGGCGGGCCGGCCGGCGCCCTGCTCAGACGCGCGGGAAGCGGGCCAGGAGATCCCAGACGACGGGGTTGTCGGCGAGCCCTTCGTGCAGATCCGTGAGGTCCGCGACGACGTCCTGGAGGAAGTCCCGGGCCTCCCGGCGCAGCGCCGAGTGGCCGAAGGTCAGCGGCGGTTCGCCGGCCGGCTGCCAGTCGGCGCCGATGTCGACCCAGCCGAACCGCCGCTCGAAGAGCAGCCGGTCCGCGGACTCGGTGAAGTCCAGCTCGGCCTGTTGCCGGCGGTACGAACGGCTGCCGCGCGGATCGCGGTCGAGCTGCTCGACGATGTCGCAGAGTGCCCAGGCGAAGTCCAGCACGGGCACCCATCCCCAGGCTGTGGACAGCTCCCGGTCCGCCTTGGTGTCGGCGATGTAGACGTCGCCGCAGAACAGATCGTGCCGCAGGGTCCGCACATCGGCGGTGCGGTAGTCCGTCTGCGGGGGATCCGGGAAGCGGCGGGAGAGGGAGTAGCCGAGGTCGATCACATGGTCGATGGTCCCACGGCGGAGACCCGTCCCGGCCCGGCCGAGCCCCCGGCCGGAACGGACCCGGACGGACCCGGACGGACGCGCGGCCGGAACGGACCGGACGCGCGCCACTGCCCGCAGTGCGGATCGCCGACGGCGCGCGAAGCCCTCCCACGCCCCTTCACGCGCCCCTGTGGCGTACCGCGGCCGTCGCGGCCGTACGGCACCGGCACCCGCGACCGGCCCCGCTCCGCCCCCGCCGCCGGACACCTCAGTGCCCGCGCGCAATCCACTCCTCCAGGTGCGGCGCCTCGTCCCCCACCGTGGTCGGGTCGCCGTGCCCGGTGCGGACCACCGTCTCCGGAGGCAGGGTCAGCAGCCGGTCCCGGATCGAGCCGATGATCGTCGGGAACGAGGAGTACGAGCGCCCGGTGGCGCCCGGCCCGCCCCGGAAGAGCGTGTCGCCGGAGAAGACGGTGCCCAGCCCTGGCGCGTACAGGCAGACCGCCCCGGGGCTGTGCCCGGGAGTGTGCAGCACGTGCAGCTCCGTGCCGGCGACGGTCAGGGTGTCCCCGTCGGCGAGGGGGCCGTCGGGCCGGCGGTCCGGGTGCCGCATCTCCCACAGCACCCGGTCGTCGGGGTGCAGCAGGACCGGGGCGCCGGTGCGATCGGCCACCTCGGGCGCCGCGTCGATGTGGTCGTCGTGGCCGTGCGTGCAGACCACCCCGAGCAGGCGGCGGCCGCCGACCGCGGCGAGGACGGCCTCCGCGTCGTGCGCCGCGTCGATGACGTACACCTCGCGCTCGTCGCCGATCAGCCAGACGTTGTTGTCCACCTCCCAGGTGGAGCCGTCCAGCGAGAAGGTGCCGGAGGTGACGAGATGATCGATCCGCGCCCCGCCGGGGGAAGAAGCGGTCATCAGAGCACCACCACCGAGCGCAGCACGTCACCGCGGTGCATCTTGTCGAACGCGGCTTCGACATCGTCCAGTCCGATGGTCTCGCTGACGAACGCGTCCAGGTCGAGCCTCCCCTGCCGGTAGAGGTCGATGAGCACGGGGAAGTCCCGCTCCGGCAGGCAGTCCCCGTACCAGGACGACTTGAGGGACCCGCCGCGCCCGAAGACGTCGAGCAGCGGCAGTTGCAGCACCATCTCCGGTGTGGGCACACCCACCAGGACGACGGTCCCGGCCAGATCGCGGGCGTAGAAGGCCTGGTGGTACGTCTCCGGGCGGCCCACCGCGTCGATGACGACGTCCGCGCCGAAGCCGCCGGTCAGCTCCTGGATGCTCTTGACGACATCGGCCGTGCCGGCGTGCACGGTGTGGGTGGCGCCGAGGCCCGTCGCCCACGTCAGCTTCCGCTCGTCCAGGTCCACCGCGATGATCCGCGAGGCACCGGCCAGCCGGGCGCCCGCGACGGCTGCGCTGCCGACCCCGCCGCAGCCGATGACGGCGACCGTGTCGCCCCGCTCCACCTGCCCGGTGTTGAGGGCGGCGCCGAGACCCGCCATCACGCCGCAGCCGAGCAGCCCGGCGGCGGCGGGGGAGGCCGAGGGATCGACCTTGGTGCACTGGCCGGCCGCGACGAGGGTCTTGTCGGCGAACGAGCCGATGCCCAGCGCGGCCGTGAGCACGGTGCCGTCGGCGAGCGTCATCGGCTGCGTGGCGGTGTGGGTGTTGAAGCAGTACCAGGGGCGGCCGCGCTTGCAGGACCGGCAGGTACCGCACACCGCGCGCCAGTTGAGGATCACGAAGTCGCCCGGGGCCACGTCGGTGACGCCCTCGCCCACCGTTTCCACGGTCCCGGCCGCCTCGTGTCCGAGGAGGAACGGGAACTCGTCGTTGATTCCGCCGTCGCGGTAGTGGAGATCGGTGTGGCAGACCCCGCAGGCCTGCACCCGCACCACCGCCTCGCCGGGCCCGGGGTCCGGCACCAGGATCGTCTCGACCCCGACGGGTTCCCCCTTGGCACGGGCCACGACACCGCGCACTTCCTGAGCCATGTAACCGCCTCTCTCTCACCGTTCGGCCGCCCCGCGCTTCACTCGTACCCGGCGGGAGGGGCGTCCAACGGCCCGGCGGACGGTGTCCGGCCGGTCGGCCGTACGGGGGTGGGCCAGCGGGGCACGCGCAGCGGCCCCCGGTGCCGGTCTTGGATTCCGGGGGCCGCTGCCGTTCTCCCGCGTCCGTGCCGTTCGGCGGGCCCGCCACCGGGGCCGGCCGAGGCGCGGTCAGAGGCGGAGGCCGCGGGTCAGACGTTGACCCCGAAGTCCTGCGCGATGCCGGTGAGACCGGAGGCGTAGCCCTGGCCGACGGCGCGGAACTTCCACTCGGCGCCGTTGCGGTACAGCTCGCCGAAGACCATGGCGGTCTCGGTCGCGGCGTCCTCGCTCAGGTCGTAGCGGGCGATCTCGGAGCCGCCGGCCTGGTTGAGCACGCGGATGTAGGCGTTGCGCACCTGGCCGAAGTTCTGGCTGCGGGCCTCGGCGTCGTAGACCGACACCGGGAACACGATCTTCTCGACCTCGGCCGGGAGCCCGGCGAGGTTGACGTTGATCTGCTCGTCGTCGCCCTCGCCCGCGCCGGTGCGGTTGTCACCGGTGTGGACGATGGTCTGGTCCGGCGTGGCCTTGTTGTTGAAGAACACGAAGTGGCCGTCGGAGACGACCCGGCCCGCCGCGTTGACCGCGATGGCGCTCGCGTCGAGGTCGAAGTCGGTGCCGGTCGTGGTGCGGACGTCCCAGCCGAGGCCGACCGTGACGGCGGTCAGGCCCGGTGCCTCCTTGGTGAGCGATACGTTGCCGCCCTTGGACAGGCTTACAGCCATGGGATGTCCCTTTCATCGAAGTGTGTCGGGCTTCGCCCGGAGGTGAAGCCACCGTCATCCTCCACAACGCGGGGACGCCCCCGCCGGGTTCCGGCCGCTTCCGCTTCGTTACGGTTCCGCGCCCCGGCCGGCGGAGTGGGGAGCGCCGGTGGGCCGGGGCGCGAAATGGAGGTGACGGCCGCCGCCGGGCGGGGGATCATGGCACATGTGTCCGGTCCCCATGTCATCCGCGGTTCGGTCTCCCTCCCGGAGGCCGAGCTCAAGTGGCGTTTCTCCCGCTCCTCGGGACCGGGCGGCCAGCATGTGAACACCAGCGACAGCCAGGTGGAGCTCCGCTTCGACCTGGCGGCGACGGAAGCGCTGCCGCCGGTGTGGAAGGAGCGGGCCCTGGAGCGTCTCGCCGACCGGCTGACGGACGGCGTGCTCACCGTACGGGCCTCCGAGCACCGCTCGCAGTGGCGCAACCGGGAGACCGCGGCCGTCCGGATGGCCTCCCTCCTCGCCGAGGCCACCGCGCCCCCGCCCCGCCCGCGCCGGAAGACGAAGATCCCGCGCGGCGTCAACGAACGACGGCTGCGGGCCAAGAAGCAGCGCGGCGACACGAAACGCGGCCGCAGCGGCCACGGTTGGGACTGACCTCACCCCTGACCCCACCGGACCGCCGGCCTCCGCCGGCCCCGGCGGCCTCTCCGGCCGGACCGGTCGTTCCCGCCCCGGCGCCGTGGGGGCCCACGCTCGCACGGCGCCGCCGTACCCGCACTCCGGGAATTGCCGTATTCCGCCGACCGGCTGATGGAATCAGTGGACCGGCGGACTTGCGTCCCGCCCTGAATTCCACGTCGGGAGCGGGTTGTTGGGGACTCGAATACCCTCGGCGGATAAGGGCGAAGTAGGTGGGAGAGCCGCCTCCGGGCAGATGTTCGGCCATCCGTATGAAGTCCTCGATCGATGTGGAATTTCCCTGTGTCGGTTAAGCGGAAGAGCTGCTGAGGCAGTGATAGAACTCGATCGGCCCTTCCAACGGGGAAGGCGGAAAGTGGAGAACAATATGCGTACAACAGCCAAGCTGTCGTTCCTGTCGCTTGCCGCGGCTGCCATGATCGCGGGCTCCGCGACGTCTGCCGCCGCCAACGACGGCTACAACGGTGGTTACAAGATCAAGGACGTGGTGGCCCTCGCGCAGAACTGCGGCAACTCCGCGCAGCTGGCGCCGTTCCCGCCCGGGGACTTCGAGCAGACGGCCGGCCAGAACCAGACCATCTGCCAGATCGGCGAGGAGAACATCGCCGTCAACTACGCCCCGGAGACCGAGACCGAGACCTTCACCACCGGTGCCGGTGACGAGGTTCTGCTCGCGCTGATCGGGCTCCTCACCCCGGTGGCACCCGCGGTCTGACAGAAAAGCAGCTCGCACCAACGTCATTCCGGCGTGAAGGCCAGTATGCGGCCTTCACGCCGGAATGCGTTTGGGTATTTCGGGGAGGGCCGGGCGAGTTCGATCAGAACAGCCCGCCGTATGAACGGGTGAATTCCGCTGCGTCACCCGTTTGCGGCGTCCGCCCGCGGCCCGGAAACAATCGTGCGGCCACCCGTCCTCGCGCTGCCGGAATACACGCCCGAAGGCGGCCATCGGCCGGCGGCCCGCTCCGCTCAGCCCAGCCGCCGGTAGCGTCCCCGGAAATACGTCAGCGGCCCGGCGCCGTCGGGCCCCAGCCGGGTGCCGATCACCCGGCCGATCACCAGGGTGTGGTCCCCGGCCCGGACGCGCTGCTCCGTACGGCACTCCACGGCGGCCAGGGCGCCGTCGACGAGCAGCGCCCCGGATGCCTCGCCGCGGGTGTGCGGAGCATCCCGGAAGAGGAGTTTGTCGCTGATGCGGCCTTTCATCGCGAATCGCCCGGCTGTCTGCCGCTGGCTCTCGGCGAGCACGGAGGCGGCCCAGAGGGGCTGCCGTTCCAGCAGCTCCTCCATCCGGGAGTCGTTGCGAACGCTCACCATCGCGAGCGGTGGGTCAAGTGACACCGACATAAAGGCCGTCGCTGTCATGCCCACGTCCTCCCCATGCGGGCCCTCCTCCGGGTCGCGGGCCGTCACCAGCACCACGCCGGCCGTCAGGCGGGCCATGGCCGCACGGAACTCGTCGTCACTCACCCCTTCAGAATGAGGGATGATCGCTGCGGGGGATGAAGGAGTCTGCTGCACGTGCGCACGCTATCCGGACGCCCGAGGCGCTCACATCGGGCGCGGGGACCGTCCGGGACCTAGGTCGCCCGGCGGATGCCCGCCCGGGCGATTTGCGTTCAGGAAGGAATCGGCAGGGCAGACGGCCCGTCACCGGCGCAAGCGTCAATACACCGAAAGATCATGTGACATGAGTCACAGCAGCCGGGAATTGTTGACCCTGTGTACCGGGTGGGCAGCTCGCTGTGATTCAGTGGCCGTGGAATCAGACGACAAGATCCTGGAGTTGCTGTCGAGGTCTCGGGGAGTGCAATCGATGGAGGCCGAGTCGGAACCGTACGTCCGTCTTGCGACCCTGCGGCAGCTCCACCGTGTCGTCGCGGACCTGAACACCGCCCGCAGCCTGGCCGACACCCTGCAGGCCGTCGCCGACGGAGTCATCACCGGCCTCGGCTACGAGCTCGCCGCCGTCAACCTCGTCCAGCCCGACGGTGACCTCGTCGTCGCCGCCGTGTCGGGCAGCGCCGGCGCCGAGGCGCTGCTCGCCGGCCGCGTCGGCTCGCGCACCGCCTGGGAGCGCCGCCTCTCCATGGGCACCCGCTGGGGCGAGCTGCGCTTCATACCGCACACCGAGGGCTGGATCCTCGACGACGACGACGTACCGCAGTGGCACAGCGGCGGCCCCCAGCCGCGCTTCGCCGACGAGTGGCACCCCGGCGACCGGCTGCTCGCCCCGATGTACTCCTCCAGCGACGACCTGCTCGGCGTCATCGCCGTCGACCGGCCCCGCAACGGCCGCCGGCCCGGCCCCTGGGGCCGCGAGGCCCTGCAGATGTACGCCTTCCAGGCCGCCATCGCCATCAGCAACGCCCGGCTGCGCGCCAACATGCAGCGCGCCCTCGTCCGGCTGGAACGCGAGCAGCAGGCCCTGCGCGCCAGCGAGGAGAGCTTCCGCCAGGCGTTCGAGTACGCGCCCAGCGGCATGGCCATCGCCGAGATGGGCGGCGACCAGCACGGCCGTCTGCTCCGCGCCAACGACGCCCTCTGCCGGCTGCTGGGCCGCCCCGCCTCCGCGATGCGCCGCTATTCCTTCTCCGACCTCGTCCACCCCGACGACATCGGGCTGCTGCTCCGCACCTCCGCCGAGGGCGGCCGGGCCGAGCTGCGGCTGGCCCGGCGCGACGGCAGCTATGTCTGGGTCTCGCTGCGCAACTCCGTCGTCGCCGACGCGGCCGACGGGCCGCGCTTCCTGCTCACCCACGTCGAGGACATCGAGGAGCGCAAGCGGCACGAACTGCAGCTCGCCCACCGCGCCAGCCACGACGCCCTCACCGGCCTCCCCAACAGCGCCGAGCTGCGCACCCGGCTCTCCGCCCGGCTCTGCGACCGCCCGCCCTCCCGGGACGGCGAGACCTACGCGCTGGACGGGGCGGCCGGCAGCGCCTACGGGCCGGCCGCGGGCGTCGAGACCGACGAGAACGGCTTCCGGACCGACGGCTTCGACGCCCCCTTCGGCCCGCCGGGCAGCGCCTTCGACGGCCACGTCCACACCGTCGCCCCGGCCGAGGAGCAGCCGGACGACGGCACCAAGGGGCTCGCGGTGCTCTTCTGCGACCTCGACGGCTTCAAATCGATCAACGACCGGTTCGGGCACCACACCGGTGACGCGGTCCTCATCGAGGTCGCCCGGCGGCTGACCAACGGCGTGCGGGACGGCGACACGGTCGCCCGCCTCGGCGGCGACGAGTTCGTCGTCCTCGCCGACGGCCTCGGCCGCGCGGACGCCCAGGACTTGGCCGTCCGCCTGCGCAACGCGATCATCCCGCCGATCCGGGTGGACGGGCGCGCGGTACGGGTGGGGGCGAGCTTCGGCATCGGCTGGGCCGGCTGCGGGATGTCCGCCGAGGAGGTCCTGCAATCGGCCGACCAGCGGATGTACGTGGAGAAGCGCTCCCGGGCGGGGCGCGCCCACCGCCGCGCGGGGTGACCCCGGGGCCGGTTCCGGGGGCGCGTGGCCGGTCCGGGCCCGTCCGCGGCCGGTACGGAACGGGCCGGTACGGGTGGTACTGGACACATCCGGACAGTGCCGCACGCCCGCGAGCGGGGCTTTTGCGGGACCGCCTCCGCGGCGCCCCGGCGAGCGGCGACGGACCGGGAACAGCGGCCGCGGTGAGCGGGTAGGCTCGATCGATCGGCCGCGGGCCGAGGTAACGCGATCGTGAACATTGACCATCCGGACAGCACAGGCCTTATCCGGGCCGCCCCGCCGCTGATAGGAGCTGTCCAGGCGCTGTGGACGCGGCGCCGGTGGTCCGGAAACCAGTTGGGGAGTGACAGGGGATGACGGCCGGCAACAACGGCGCGGGCACGCCCGAGAACGACGACCCGTTCGCCTACCTCTACCGCTCGGAGGGCGGCGACGGGGGCGCGAACGGCGCGGCGGACGGCGGAACCGCTCAGTACGGCCGGCCCGCGGCGCAGCCCGGGGTCCCCCGCACCTCGTACAACCAGGTGCACCGGGTCGGGGAACGCCAGTACGGCGGCCAGCAGGCCGCTCAGCGGCCCGGCTACGGACCCGGCGCCGCACCGGCGGACCAGCCGACCGCCGCCTACGGGCAGAGCCCCCACACCTCCTACGCCGCCCCCGAGACCCTGCCCGGCGGCGCCCCGCCGCGCCGCGCCGCGCCCGCCGGCCACGGAAGCCGCGGTGTCCGCGGTGGCGGCGGCCGCGGGCCCAACAGCCAGGGGCTGCTGATCGGGGCGATCGCCGTGGTCGCCGTGGTGGTCATCGGCATCGTCATCGCCATGCTGACCAACGATGACGGTGACGAGGGCAAGCAGGAGGCCGGCAGCTCGGAGTCGCTCCCCGCCGACGGCGGGCAGGACCAGCCGGCGGACGAGGGCAAGGACGAGGAGGGGAAGAAGACCAAGCCCTTCTCCTCCGAGAAGTTCGACGCGGTCGGGATGAAGACCGCCGGCGGTGCGACCGTCGCCAACGACGTGGAGGGCGCCCGGTCCAAGAGCGGGGCCTACATCGCGGGCATGAACCAGCCCGGCGCGACGGCCACCTGGCGGATCGACGTGCCCAAGGCGGGCAAGTACACCCTCTTCATCGGCTACGGCGTGCCCGGCAAGGACACCAAGGCCACGCTCCTCGTCAACGGCAAGGACCGTGAGCAGGAGCTGAAGAACTGGGCGAACGCCAAGGAAGGCGAGTGGGACAAGGGCTGGACCACCACCTACTCCTGGGTGAACCTCACCAAGGGCACCAACACCCTCGACCTCACCTGCGGCGAGGGCCAGGGCTGCGAGTTCAACCTCGACTGGGTGCAGCTCAAGGAGGGCCACATCAAGGACTGAGGCGCGCCCGCCCCGCGTGCTCCGCCCGCCCCGACCGCTGAGCGCGGGCCCGCCCCGGGGCTTGCCGTCCGCGGGACTTCTCCTCGCACCGGCCGCCCCGGGATCCGTTCCCCGGGGCGGCCGGTGTGCTTTCCGGGCGTCACAGGGGGTGTTCGGTGGTCTCGATGTCCGGCAGCAGGCGCGTGTACGCGGCGTGGTCGAACTCGCCGGGCCCCGGGGCGGTGGCGGCCGCCGCCGAGAGGGCGACCGCGCGGCTCAGCCGCTCCGGCCAGGGCAGCCCCTCGGCGAGGGCGGAGAGCAGCCCGGCCACGGCCGCCTCGCAGGCCCGGGTGGGGTCGCCGCCGGGCGGCCGGGGCGGGACCGCGCGCAGGCTGCCGTCCGCCGTGGCGACGAGCACGCCGTCCCCGCCCAGCGAGGCGGCCACGGCGCGGGCGCCCCGTCGCCGGGCCTCGTGCGCGGCGCGCACGGGTTCGGCGAAGCCGGTGAGCGCGGTCAGCTCCCCGGCGGTCGTCGCGACGAGGTCGGGGCGGGCGGCGATGCCCCGGCGCAGTGGTTCGCCGTGGGTGTCGAGCAGGACCGGGACGCCCGCGGCCTGCGCGGCCCGCACCAGGGTGGCGTAGCTGCCGACCGGGAGGCCCGGGGGCAGGCTGCCGCAGAGCGCGACGGCGTCCGCGCCCGGGAGGAGCCCGGTGAAGGCCGCGCGGAAGGAATCCCATTCGGCGCGGGTGACGAGCGGGCCGGCCTCCTTGAGGCGGGTGATCTCGCCGGTGGCGGTGTCGACGACGCCGATCGTGCGGCGGGTGGAGCCGGAGACCGGGGTGAGCGCCTCCTCGACCCGGCCGGCACCGGGGGCTCCGGGGGTGTCCGGGCGCCGGCCGCCCCCGTCCGCGCCCCCGCCGCCCTCCCCGTCCTTCTCTCCGTACCGCTCCGTTCCGTACCGCTCCGTTCCGTATTCCTCCGCGAGCAGCCGGCGCAGCACCTCGCCGGTGGGGCCGCCCGCGAAGCCCGTCACGACAGTGCGGTGGCCGAGTGCCGCCAGCAGCCGGGCCACGGTGACGCCCGTGCCGCCCGGGCGTTCGATGGTCTCGGTGACCCGGTGGGCGGTGCGCGGGGTGAAGCGGGGGACGCGGTAGGTGATGTCCAGGGCGGCGTTGAGCGTGACGGTGATGATCACCTGGTCCCCCTTCTCTCCTCTGGGTCGGGCGCGCTGGGATGACGGGCCCGGTCGGCCGAGTCGAGCCGGTCGCTCACTCGTGCGGGGGTGATCATGCCAAAACAGCGGCGGCCGGCCCAGTGTGCCGAACCGCTCGCCGCAGCCTGGACGACGGGTGCCGGAGAGTCAACGGCGCGGGAAATCAGCCCACTTCCGGCCCAACCACCCATTCACCGCGGCGCATGACGCCGGCGACCGCGAACTCGGCGTCGAGAATCACCAGATCGGCGTCCTTGCCCGCTTCGAGCGAGCCGACGCGGTCCGCCACGCCCAGCAGCCGGGCCGGATTCTCCGACAGGGCGCGGACGACGTGCCCGACGGGGAGGCCGCCGAGGGTGACGGCCCGCCGGAAGGCGGTGTCCAGGGTGAGCGTGGAGCCGGCGATGGCGCCGCCCTCGACCAGCCGTGCCACGCCGTCCCGCACCTCGACCTCCAGCCCGCCGAGCGGATAGCGGCCGTCGCCCTTGCCCGCCGCCGCCATGGCGTCGGTGATGAAGGCGACGCGGCCGGCGCCCGCGCGGCTGAAGGCGAGGCCGACCACGGCCGGGTGGAGGTGCACGCCGTCGTTGATCAGCTCGACGGTGACCCGTTCGTCCTCCAGGAGGGCGGCGACGGGGCCGGGGTGGCGGTGGTGCAGGCCCGGCATGGCGTTGAAGAGGTGGGTGGCCACGGTGGCGCCCGCGTCGACGGCCTCGGCGGTGGCCTCGTAGCCGGCGTCGGTGTGGCCGACGGCGGCGATCACGCCCAGGTCGGCGAGGAGCCGTACGGAGTCCAGGCCGCCGGGCAGTTCGGGCGCGAGGGTCATCATCCGGGCGGTGCCGCGGGCCGCGTCGATCAGCCGTTTGACGTCTCCCGGCTCGGGGTCGCGGAGCAGCCCCGGGTCGTGGGCGCCGCGGCGGCACGGGGCGATGAACGGGCCCTCGAAGTGAATCCCCGCCAGCTCGCCCTGCTCGACGAGCTCGGAGAGGACGGCCGCCTGCCGGGCGAGGTCGTCGAGGCGGTCGGTGACGGTGGACGCGGCCATGGTGGTGGTGCCGTGCCGCCGGTGGGTGGCGGCCACGGCCAGCGCCTCCTCGGCGGTGCCGGCGGAGAAGGAGGCCCCGCCGCCGCCGTGGACGTGCATGTCGACGAAGCCGGGGACGATCCAGTACCCGGTGAGGTCCAGGGTGGCGGCGTCGGCGGCGGTGCGGGCGGGACCGGTGGGGCCGGTGGGGCCGTCCGCTCCGCCCGCTCCGGCCGGGGTGCCGTCGGGGAGGAGCGCCGGGGGCGCGGGGTGCTCGGCGGCGGCGTCCGCGATGACGGTGCCCTCCACGACCAGCCGCCCGTTCTCGACGACGCCGGACGGCAGCACCACGCGGGCGCCGGTGAACACGTGTTGAGTCGCCATCAGGTGGCTACCTCCGCGGAGAGGGGGACGCGGGCCGGCGGGCCCGCGTCCGGGCGGCCCGCGGCGTTCCCCGGGGCCGCCGGGACGAGGTGGGGGAGCGGTCGCCGGCCGGCCCGGCCCCGGGTGCGGGCGGTGCCTCCGGCCCGGGGAGGAGCGGCTTCCGTCCCGGTGCCGGGCGGAGCGGGGGCGATGGCATGTCTCACGGAAACAGTCTCGCCCGGATGGCCCCGACAGGTCTAGTCCACTTACCCTCGTAGAGTAAAGCGTTCGTATAACGGACGGCGGTGTCCGGTCCGATGCCTTATGTGCGATTCCGTCCGTCGGCGCGGAGCCGGCGCGGCGGCCGCGGCCGCCCGAGGGGCCGGTCACGGCCCGCGGCACCGGATCGGCACGGCATGAAGACAGTGAGAAGAGACCGAGTAGACACCGGGAAGAGATCTGGCAGGACCGGCAGGACACCGGCAGGGTGCGGGGAAAGCCGCGGACGGTGCGAACGGTGCGGGCGGGACGGATGGTGCGGGAGAGGAACCGTCAGACCCCGGGCGGCGCGGGCGAAGCCCGCCGGGCCGCTGCCGGCCGGAACCGGGAGCGGAGCCGGGGGCGCGGCCGGAGCGGAAGGCCCGGCGCGGCGCCGGGCGGGGCCGGCCGGTAACCGGTCGGGAACCGGTCGGGGACCGGTCGGGAACCGGAAGCGGCCGGACGGCGGCCGGCGGGCAGCCGCACGGCGGCCGGACATCAACCGGGCGGGAACCGGACGAAAAACCATGAACAACAAGCAAGACAGAAGGCGGTATCGGTAGTGCGACGGCGGTACTCGGGACTCCTCGCGGCGGCTGTCGCGACGGCCATGACCCTCACGCTCTCCGGATGCGGAGGCTCCGGCGGCGAGGTCACCCTCCGCCTGGTCGCCGCCGACTACGGCGACAGCGAGGCCAACACCTCCCGGAGGTACTGGGACCAGCTCGCGGCGGACTACGAGTCCAGCCACCCCGGCGTCTCGATCGACATCAGCGTCTACAGCTGGGCGGAGGTCGACAAGAAGGTCGCCGACATGGTCAAACGCGGTGAGGAACCGGACATCGCGCAGATCGGTTCCTACGCCGACTACGCCGACCGGAACAAGCTCTACCGCGCCGACGAAGTCCTCTCCATCCCCACCCAGGCGGACTTCCTCCCCAAGCTCGCGGAGGCCGGCGAGTTCCGCCGGGTGCAATACGGACTGCCGTTCGCCGCCAGCACCAGGCTGTTCTTCTACAACAAGGCCCTCTTCGCCGAGGCCGGCATCGAGGAGCCGCCGCAGAGCTGGGCCGAACTCCAGGACGCCGCCGAGGCGTTGAAGGACGCCGGGGTAGAGACCCCGTACGCGCTGCCGCTCGGCCCGGAGGAGGCGCAGGCCGAGACCATGCTGTGGTCGCTCAGCGGGGGCGGCGGCTTCGTCGACAGCGTCGGCTCGTACACGCTGGACTCGCCCGAGAACATACGGGCGTTCGAGTGGCTCCGCGACGAACTCGTCGGCAAGGGCCTCACCGGTCCCGGGGACCCGGCCGCCCTCAACCGCCAGGACGCGTTCGACGCCTTCGCCCGCGGCGAGGTCGGCATGCTCAACGGCCACCCGACGCTGATGCGGCAGGCGGAGAAGGAGGGCGTCGAGTTCGGGACGGCGCCGCTCCCCGGCAGGACCGGCGCGGCCGAGGCGACGATGGGCGTCAACGACTGGCTCATGGCCTTCAAGAAGAACGGCAACCGGGAGCAGATCGGCGACTTCCTCGACTACGTCTACAGCGAGCCGAACGCGCTGGAGTTCGCCGACCGGTACGACATGCTGCCCGTCACCCGCTCCGCCTCGGAGGCGATGCGCGCCGACGAGAAGCACGAGCGGATGCGGGAATTCCTCGACCAGCTCCCGGAGGCCGTGCACTATCCGTCGAACAAGACGACGTGGGCGTACGTCAGCAAGACGGTGAAGCAGGAGATCGGTTCGGCGGTGGCGCGCGACGGCGATCCGAGCGGGGTGCTCTCGCGGATCCAGCGCGACGCCTTCGCCACGGAGAACGCCGCCCGCTGAGGGCTCCGCCCTCCGCGGCGGGGCCGCGGCGCGGGTCTTGCGGGCCGGCCCTTCCGGTTGAGCCCCTTCCGGTTCGGGTCCCCTCCGGTCCGGGACGGGTGCCCCGTGCCTCTCGCCCGGGTGGGCGGCGCGGGCCGGCCGGGGCGTCGGCGGGGGCCGTTATGTTGGACGGTGTGAACGAGACCGGAGACGACGAGGCGGTGCCCGAGGGCGGCGGTGACCGGGGCGGCGCCCAGGGGCTGACCGACCGCGACCGGGCCGTCCTCTCCGTCGAGCGGCGTTCCTGGCCGGGGCCCGGAGCCAAGGAGCGGGCGATCCGGGAGCAGCTCGGGCTCTCCCCGGCCCGCTACTACCAGCTGCTCAACGCCCTGCTCGACGATCCGCGGGCGCTGGCCCACGATCCGGTCACGGTCAACCGCCTCCGCCGGGTGCGCGAGGAGCGGCGCGCTCGCCGCTGAGGCCGGGGCGGCTTTCCGGGCGCGGAGTTCTTCTCCCGCGCTGCGCGCGGGGTGCCACCCTCCCGCCCTGCCCGTTACTGCTCATCCCTCCTGCGGGCAGGGTGCCGGGAGCGGCCCGGTCCGTGTGGCGGGTGGAGCCGGGGAGGCGCTTCCCGGTGCGGGTGCGCAGAGCTGTTCCCGCGCTGCGCGCGGGGGCGTGTCGGTGGGGCCGGGGTCCGAGGAGCGCCCCGAAGTGGTTCCCGCGCTGCGCGCGGGGCGTGACCCTCCCGCTCTGCCCGTTACTGCTCATCCCTCCTGCGGGCGAAGAGCCGGGCGACCCTCCGACGCGGTCCGTGCGCCCCGTGCGGCAGTCGGAGGAAGGCCGGGATGGCCGGAAAGGCGGGGCGTCGGGGGCGCCGCCGGTCCCGGTAGGCTCGGCCGCATGGGCAGTCATCCGCATCCCCTGCCGACCCCTGTCACCGACGCCGGGCGCGACGGCCTCGCCGCGCTTCTGGAACGGCCCGAACGGGCTGTCGTGGCCCTCGACTTCGACGGCACCCTCGCACCGATCGTGCCGGACCCCGAACAGGCCCGCGCCCACCCCGGTGCCGTACCGGCGCTCGCCCGCCTCGCGCCGCTCCTCCGTTCGATCGCCGTGATCACCGGCCGCCCCGCCGACGTCGCGGTGCGGAACGGCGGATTCAGCGGGGTCCCCGGACTGGAACACCTCGTGGTTCTCGGCCACTACGGCGCCGAGCGCTGGGACGCCGTCAGCGCCACCGTGACCGCGCCCGACCCGCACCCGGGCGTCGCCGCCGTCCGCGCGGAACTGCCCGGGGTCCTCGACCACAACGGGGCCTGGAAGGGAACGTGGGTCGAGGACAAGGGCCGCGCCGTGGCGGTGCACACCCGCCGGGCCACTGACCCCCAGGCCGCCTTCGAGCAACTGCGCGAGCCCCTCGCGGCCCTGGCCGAGCGGCACGGACTGATCGTCGAACCCGGCCGGATGGTGCTGGAACTGCGCCCGCCGGGGATCGACAAGGGCGTGGCGCTGACCGCTTACGTACGGGAGAGCGGGGCCGGCGCGGTCGTGTACGCCGGGGACGACCTCGGGGACCTGGCGGCCTACGCGGCGGTGGACGAGCTGAGGTCTCAGGGCGTGCCCGGACTGCTGGTGTGCAGCGCGGCCGCCGCCGGGGAGGGCGCCGAGGAACTGGCGGAACGGGCCGATGTGGTGGCCGACGGCCCGGAGGGGGTCGTGAACCTCCTCGACGCCCTGGCCACCGCGGTGGCGGAACAACAGGACTGAGAACGGCCGGCCCGGCCGGAGGCCGGAGGCTCTGCCCGGCAACTCCGCCTGGCGCCCCGGCCTGGCGGCGCCCCGGCCCGGTGCTCCTGCCCGCGACTCCGCCTGGTGCCCCGGCCTGGCGGATTCGCCCCGGCGCCCCCGCGCCCGGCGGCCCGGCCCGACGCTCCCCACCCGGCGGCCCTGCCCGACGCTCCCCACCCGGTGGTCTCGCCCGGCGCTCCCCACCCGGTGGTCTCGCCCGGCGCTCCCCACCCGGTGGTCTCGCCCGGAGCCCCGGCCCGGTGGCTTCGGCGCCGTGGCCGCCGGAGAGGGCGGGGCTCGTGCAGGCACCCGCCATGCCGCAACTGCTGCCGACTGCCCGCAGGAAGCACCCTGCCCCTGTCGTGTGCCCGCAGGACGATGAGCAGCAATGGGCGGGCGGGAGGGTCGCACCCCGCGCGCAGCGCGGGGGAAACGGCGCCGCGGACGCCGGACCATCGCCCTCGCACCCCGGACCGGCGCGAACCCCGGCCCGAACCCGGCGCAACGAAGGAAGCCCCGCGCCCTGCACGAACCCGCCCCGCGCCCGGCGCGAACCGGCCACCCCGCGCGGAACCCGCGCCGCCCGCACCCGCGCGGAACCCCGGACCCCGCGCACCCGCGCGGCCCCAGCGCACCCGGGCCCGGATCACCCCGGACCTGCGACTCGCGCGGAACCCCGCGCACCCCGCGCTACAGCGCGTTCAGCTGGTCCAGGAACCACCGCTGGGGCGGGAGCGAGGACGCCGCGGCGGCCAGCCGCTTGGTGCGTTCGGCCCGTTCGGCGGTCCCCATGCCCAGGGCGGTGTCCAGGGCCCGGGCCGTGCCCGACACGTCGTACGGGTTGACCGTCACCGCGTCCTCGCCGAGCTCCTCGTACGCCCCGGCCTCCCGCGAGAGGACCAGCGCGCAGCCCTCGTCGGAGACGAGCGGGATCTCCTTGGCGACGAGGTTCATGCCGTCCCGGATCGGGTTGACCAGGGCCACGTCGGCGAGCCGGTACGCGGCCAGGGAGCGGGCGAAGTCGTCCTCGACGTGGAGGATCACCGGCCGCCAGCCGTCCGTGCCGAAGGTCTCGTTGATCTCCTCGGCGACCCGGGCGACCTCGGCCGTGTAGTCGCGGTAGACGGCCAGATCCTGCCGGGACGGGTAGGCGAACGCGACGTGCACGACGCGCCCGCGCCACTCGGGGCGGTCCGTCAGCAGTTCGCGGTAGGCGAGCAGGCCGCGGACGATGTTCTTGGACAGCTCGGTCCGGTCGACCCGGACGATCACCTTCCGGCCGGGGCCGATCTGCTCGCGCAGGGTCGCGAGCCGTTCGTCGACGTCCGGCCGCCGTGAGCGTTCGCGCAGGAAGTCGGCGTCCGCGCCCAGGCCGTGCACCCCGACGCGGGTGGCCGGCGGTTCGCCGAGGAGGTCGGTGCAGCAGGCGGTGAAGGCGTCGGCCCAGCGCCGGGTGAGGAAGGCCGCGCGGTCGGCGCCGAGGATGCCGCGCAGCAGCTGCCGCCCGATGTCGTCGGGGAGCAGCCGGAAGTACTCCGGCGGGGCCCAGGGGGTGTGCGAGAAGTGGCCGATCCGCAGGTCGGGACGGCGTTCGCGGAGCATTCCGGGCACGAGGCAGAGGTGGTAGTCCTGCACGAGGACGGCGGCGCCCTCGGCGGCCTCCTCGGCCAGCGCGTCGGCGAAGGCCGCGTTGTACGCCTCGTAGGCGGCCCACTGACGGCGGAACTCGGCGTCGAACACCGGCTCGAAGGGCGTCTGGTACAGCATGTGGTGCACGAACCACAGCACCGAGTTGGCCACGCCGTTGTACGCGGTGGCGAAGACGTCCGGGTCGATGTCCAGCATCCGTACCGTCTGGCCGCCGGTGTCGGCGGGGTCGAGATGCCCGCCGGTACGGCGCACGGCCTCGCGGTCGCCGTCGCCGAGGGCCGCGCAGACCCAGACCGCGTCGCCCTCGACCGCCGAGAGCCCCGAGACGAGCCCGCCGCCACCGCGTTTGGCGACGAGAGCGGGGGCGTTCTCCGCCCCGGACCCGCCGTCACCGCCGTGACCCGGCGGTTCCTGCCCGGCGAGGCTGTACGAGACGGGGCCGCGGTTGGACGCGACGAGTATGCGGGCTGCCTGCTCAGCGACCATGACGCGAGCCTAGCCCGACCGTGATCCGCTCAAACGTGCGTTTCCGCACCCCGGCCGAGTCCGGCCGGAAGACGCCGCCCCGGGGACGGGCGGGCCGCACCGGGGCAGGCGGCACCGGCGGCACGGGCACGGGCCGCACCGGGGCGGGCGGCGGCACGGGTACGGGAACCGGCACGGGCCGTACCGGTACCGGGACCGGCGGCACGGGCACGGGGACCCGCACCGGCGCCCCCGGCACGGCCCGCCGCACCCGGACCGGCACCGGCCCGGACAGGCCCGCCGGGGCCGGCCGGATCCCGCCTCCCCCGGCACCCCTGCCGTGCCCGGCGCCTCCGGCGGACCGGGACCCCCGCCCGCCGCCTCCCGCCGGCGCCACAGGGCCCCGCCGCGCCGGGAGCGGTCCGCCGTGGCGGCCGGCCGGGGCGGCGGCCACCGTGGTCACACCGGTGGCGCGGGCCAGGCCGGAACCCCGCGCACGGCGCCGCCACGGCGCACAGCGCCGCCGCCGGGCGCCGCGGAGCCCGCCGGGCGCGTCCGACGGCCTGCCCGGCGGACGGCTCCGCGCCGGCCTCACGCCGCCCTCCGGCGCTGCCGGGCCGTGTACTCCGGGACGGTGCACATCGGGGGCCGCTCCTCCGTGGTCACCTCGTGCACGGTGGGGCTGAAGAGCCGGTCCGAGCCGCGGTCGAACTGGGTCAGCACGGGGCGCACGAGGTGGCCGCGCTCCAGCCGCCGCTGGGCGGTGCTGTAGATCGTGGCGGCCATCCGCCCGAGCGCCTGGCCGTCCTGGTTGCGGTGGTGCCGGACGCCCACGTCCACCTGGGCGAGCGCCTCCAGCCCGGCGAGTTCCAGCGTGTCGACGAGCATGCCCAGCTCGACGCCGTAGCCGACGGGGAACGGCAGCCGCTCCAGCAGCGCCCTGCGGGCCGCGTACTCGCCGCCCAGGGGCTGGACGAAGCCGGCGAGCTGCGGCCAGTGCAGATTGAGCAGCGGGCGGGCCACCAGCTCGGTGACCCGGCCGCCGCGTTCGCCGCCGCCGCTCATCGGGCGGTCGTACATGGCTTTGACCAGGTGCAGGCCGGGATCGGTCAGCAGCGGCCCGACGATGCCGGAGACGAACCGGCAGTCGAACTCGCGCAGGTCCGCGTCGACGAAGCAGACGATCTCCCCCTCGGTCACCAGCAGTGACCGCCACAGCACCTCCCCCTTGCCGGCCGCGACCGGTATCCGGGGCAGGACGGAGTCGCGGTGCACCACCCGGGCCCCGGCCTCCGCGGCGACCCGGGAGGTGCCGTCGGAGGACCCGGAGTCCATGACGACGAGTTCGTCGACGAGCGGGGTCTCCCCGGACATCAGTTCGCCACGTATCGCCTCGACGATCGCCCCGACCGTGGCCTCCTCGTTGAGGGCGGGGAGAACGACGCTGACCGTCCCGGAGGCTCCGGCCGCCTGTTTCGCGGCGCGCAGAGCGTCGAGCGGACGTTCGGAGGCGGACCAGGAGTGCCGGTCCAGCCAGAGCTCCACCTCTTCCAGCACGTGATCGTCTCCCTGCCTGTTCGGGGATGCCGCCGCCCAGCAGCGGCCGCATCTCGCGGTTCGGACGCCTGCCTCCACAGTCCGAGCCTTCGGTTACAGTCTTGAGCAACACGCGTGACCACCGCATCTCGGGGGTGGTCGGCGCCCACAAACGCCCGGGCCCCGCCCGGTGCCATACCGCTCATCCAGAGGGGCAGAGGGAACGGCCCGTTGAAGCCCCGGCAACCCTCCCGCCGGTCTCGGTCCTCCGACGCACAGCGTCCGGAGCGAGGCTCCCGGTGGGGAAGGTGCCAATTCCGGCTCGCGGCGAGGTACGCCGTGAGGAAGATGAGGAGAAAGGGCCTCGCCTGCATGGCTGTGCACACCGTTGGACAAACGGACACCACCGAGAACACCGGAAACGCCGAGAACACCGGCTCCGCTGCCGGGAACCCCGGACACCCCCAGCAGCCCGGCCGGGTCGATCTGGGCCCCGCCGCCGCCCTCTCCTGCCGCGAATGCGGCCACCGCACACCGCTCGGCCCCGTCTTCGCCTGTGCCGAGTGTTTCGGCCCGCTGGAGGTCGCTTACGAGCTGCCCGCCGGTGACCCGGAGGCGCTGCGCGAGCGGATCGCGGCGGGACCCGACAACATCTGGCGTTACGCTCCGCTGCTGCCCGTCCCGGCGGACGTCGCGGAGAAGCCCAATCTGAACCCCGGCTTCACCAAGCTGATCAAGGCCGACCGGCTCGCCCGCGAGCTGGGCGTCACCGGCGGGCTGCACGTCAAGGACGACTCCGGCAACCCCACCCACTCCTTCAAGGACCGGGTGGTGGCCATCGCCGTCGAGGCCGCGCGCGCCTTCGGCTTCACCACCCTCTCCTGCTCCTCCACCGGCAACCTGGCCGGCGCGGTGGGCGCCGCGGCGGCCCGCTCCGGCTTCCGCTCCTGCGTCTTCATCCCGCACGACCTGGAGGCCGGCAAGGTCGTCATGGCCGCGGTCTACGGCGGCGACCTGGTCGGCATCGAGGGCACCTACGACGACGTGAACCGCTTCTGCTCGGAGCTGATCGGCGACCCGATCGGCGAGGGCTGGGGCTTCGTCAACGTCAACCTCCGGCCGTACTACGGCGAGGGCTCCAAGACCCTGGCCTACGAGATCTGCGAGCAGCTCGGCTGGCGGCTGCCGGACAACCTCGTCGTCCCCATCGCCTCCGGCTCCCAGCTCACGAAGATCGACAAGGGGCTGAAGGAGCTGATCGCGCTCGGGCTGGTCGAGGAGAAGCCGTACAAGATCTTCGGCGCGCAGGCCGAGGGCTGCTCCCCGGTGTCCCGCGCCTTCAAGGACGGGCACGACGTGGTGCGCCCCGTGAAGCCGGACACCATCGCCAAGTCGCTGGCGATCGGCAACCCGGCCGACGGCCCGTACGTCCTGGACATCGCCCGCCGCACGGGCGGCGCCGTCGAGGACGTGAACGACGAGCAGATCGTCGACGCCATCAAGCTGCTGGCCCGCACCGAGGGCGTCTTCGCGGAGACCGCGGGCGGTGTCACCGTCGGCGTGCTGAAGAAGCTCATCGAGACCGGGCAGCTCGACCCGGCCGGTGAGACCGTCGTGCTCAACACCGGTGACGGCCTCAAGACCCTGGACGCGGTGGCCCCCACCACCGGTCCCTCCGCCACCATCCGTCCCACCCTCGCATCCTTCCGAGAGGCAGGCCTCGCATGAGCGTCACCGTCCGAATCCCGACCATCCTGCGGACCTACACCGGCGGCAAGGCCGAGGTGGAGGCCGAGGGCGCGACGCTCGCCGAGGTGCTCGCGGACCTGGAGAAGAACCACCAGGGCATCGGCCCCCGCGTGCTGGACGACGCCGGCAAGCTGCGCCGCTTCGTCAACGTCTACGTCAACGACGACGACGTCCGCTTCGCCGAGGGCCTGGAGACGGCCACGCCGGACGGCGCGGGCGTCTCGATCATCCCGGCGGTCGCCGGCGGCTGAGCCGCCGCACCGGGGCGGTCCGGAAGCGGATCACCCGGTGGACCCACCCTGCGTCACCGCGATTGCCCCCTCCGTCAAAGAAGCGGAGGGGGTAATTCCGCGTCGTTGAGCGCGGTACAGTTGGTTCGATCCCTTTCCGGCATCCGCCGACCGCAGACGAGAACGCGACAACCTGTGTCCGAAGGACGAGGGCGATTTGTCGCGAAGGTCCGTCGTGCCCGGTCCGCCTTGCCCCGGATTCTCCGGGAATCCCCCGGAACCCCCCTTCCGGCCGCGGCTGAATTCTCGTCCGATTGACCTGTTGCAGAGGGCAGTTGGGCAGATACATTCGGCCGCGGTCGACGCGTTCCGGCGCACACTTCCCGGTGGTCCCCCCATGCCGACGGCCAAGGGACCGCTGGGTCGTGAGGTCTGACCCGGGTCCGCGGAGTGCGGTCCTGCGCAAGGGCCAGTAATAGGGGAGTTAGGAATGGCTCAGGGCACCGTCAAGTGGTTCAACGCGGAGAAGGGATACGGCTTCATCGCGGTCGACGGTGGTGCGGACGTCTTCGTGCACTACAGCGCGATCCAGATGGACGGCTACCGCACCCTCGAAGAAGGCCAGCGGGTGGAGTTCGAGATCTCGCAGGGCCAGAAGGGGCCGCAGGCGGACATGGTCCGCGTCGCCGGCTGAGCGCCGACCGGCCACACCTCGGAAGGGCCCGCACCCCCGGCGCAGGGGGTGCGGGCCCTTCGCCGTGCCCGCGCCCGTCCCCGCCCCCGTCCCGTGCCCGCCCCGGCCCGCGCCGTGAGGGCCGTACGCGCCCGGAGGCTCCGGTGGGCGCTTGCACTCGAAGGGGGAGAGTGCTAATCATTGGCGTTAGCACTCTCCCCCGGAGAGTGACAGAAGGACCGGGTCGGTGAGGCCCGCAGGCCAAGCGGGGCAAGGAACCGCGAGGCCGGCAGGCCGTCCGTCGCGGGCGCCAGCGCGGTCCGGAGAAATCCTCCCCCAGCCGCAGGCCGGGGGGACCCCGAAGTCCTGGGAGGACCACTTCACATGGCCAAGACCATCGCGTTCGACGAGGAGGCGCGGCGCGGCCTCGAGCGCGGAATGAACCAGCTCGCCGACGCCGTCAAGGTCACTCTCGGCCCCAAGGGCCGGAACGTCGTCCTCGAGAAGAAGTGGGGCGCGCCCACGATCACCAACGATGGTGTCTCCATCGCCAAGGAGATCGAGCTCGAGGACCCGTACGAGAAGATCGGCGCCGAGCTGGTCAAGGAAGTCGCGAAGAAGACCGACGACGTCGCCGGTGACGGCACGACGACCGCGACCGTCCTGGCCCAGGCGCTGGTCCGCGAGGGCCTCCGCAACGTAGCCGCGGGCGCCAACCCGATGGCTCTCAAGCGCGGCATCGAGAAGGCCGTCGAGGCCGTCTCCGCCGCTCTGCTGGAGCAGGCGAAGGACGTCGAGACCAAGGAGCAGATCGCCTCCACGGCCTCCATCTCCGCCGGCGACCCCCAGATCGGCGAGCTCATCGCCGAGGCCATGGACAAGGTCGGCAAGGAAGGCGTCATCACCGTCGAGGAGTCGCAGACCTTCGGGCTGGAGCTGGAGCTCACCGAGGGCATGCGCTTCGACAAGGGCTACATCTCCGCCTACTTCGCCACCGACATGGAGCGGATGGAGGCGTCGCTCGACGACCCGTACATCCTGATCGTCAACTCCAAGGTCAGCGCGGTCAAGGACCTCCTCCCGCTGCTGGAGAAGGTCATGCAGTCCGGCAAGCCGCTGCTGATCATCGCCGAGGACGTCGAGGGCGAGGCCCTCTCGACCCTGGTCGTCAACAAGATCCGCGGCACCTTCAAGTCCGTCGCGGTCAAGGCGCCCGGCTTCGGTGACCGCCGCAAGGCCATGCTCGGCGACATCGCCATCCTCACCGGTGGCACCGTCATCTCCGAGGAGGTCGGCCTCAAGCTGGAGAACGCCGGTCTGGAGCTGCTGGGCCGCGCCCGCAAGGTCGTCATCACCAAGGACGAGACGACGATCGTCGACGGCGCCGGCGACAGCGAGCAGGTCCAGGGCCGCGTCAACCAGATCCGGGCCGAGATCGAGAACTCCGACTCGGACTACGACCGCGAGAAGCTCCAGGAGCGCCTGGCGAAGCTGGCCGGCGGCGTGGCCGTCATCAAGGCCGGTGCCGCCACCGAGGTCGAGCTGAAGGAGCGCAAGCACCGCATCGAGGACGCGGTGCGCAACGCCAAGGCCGCCGTCGAGGAGGGCATCGTCGCCGGTGGTGGCGTGGCCCTGCTGCAGACCGTCTCCGTCTTCGAGAAGCTGGACCTCTCGGGTGACGAGGCCACCGGTGCGCAGGCCGTCAAGCTCGCGCTGGAGGCCCCGCTCAAGCAGATCGCGGTCAACGCCGGTCTCGAGGGCGGCGTCGTGGTCGAGAAGGTGCGGAACCTGACTCCGGGTCACGGCCTCAACGCCGCGACCGGCGAGTACACCGACCTGATGGCCGAGGGCGTCATCGACCCGGCGAAGGTCACGCGCTCCGCGCTGCAGAACGCCGCGTCGATCGCCGCGCTGTTCCTCACCACCGAGGCCGTCATCGCCGACAAGCCGGAGAAGGCCGCCGCGGCCGCTCCGGGTGGCATGCCCGGCGGTGACATGGACTTCTGATCGGCCCCGGCCGGTCACGTCGATCCTCGTTTCGGAGGGCGGCACTCCTCAGGGGGTGCCGCCCTCCGGCGTTCCCCGGCCCGTGCCGCGGGCCGTCCGGCTGCCGGAGCCGGACCGCCGGGGTGCCGGGTTGGCGGCTCAGCGTTCCGCGGCCGCTTCCAGGGCGGTGCGGAGACGCCCGTCCGCCTCCTCCAGCAGCCGGGCCGCCGTGGGGGCGTCCACGCCGCCGAGCAGCACCAGAACGGCGTTCTTCACCTCACCGCCCGTGGCGGCCAGCGCGGCCTCGATCTCCCCCTCCCCGGCGCCGGTGGCGAGCGCCACGATCCGCCGGGAGCGGGCGCGCAGCTTCTCGTTCGAGGCCCGGACGTCGACCATCAGATTCCCGTAGGTCTTGCCCAGCCGGATCATGGTGATCGTCGACAGCATGTTGAGGACCAGCTTCTGCGCGGTGCCGGCCTTGAGCCGGGTCGAACCGGTCAGCAGCTCCGGGCCGGTGACCACCTCGATGCCGTGCTCGGCCGCCGCCGCCAGGGCCGAGCCCGGGTTGCAGGACAGCCCGACGGTCAGCGCCCCCCGGGAGCGGGCGTGCTCGACGGCGCCGACGGCGTACGGGGTGCGGCCGGAGGCGGAGACGCCGACCACCGTGTCCTCCGGGGCCAGGGCGAGGGCGTCGAGGTCCGCGGCCGCCTGCTCCCCGTCGTCCTCGGCGCCCTCGACGGAGTGCACCACGGCGGACGGGCCGCCCGCGATCAGCCCGACGACCTGACCCGGCGGGGTGTTGAACGTCGGCGGGCACTCACTGGCGTCCAGCACGCCGAGACGCCCGGCGGTGCCCGCGCCCGCGTAGATCAGCCGGCCGCCCCGCGCCATCCGCGCGGCGATGCCGTCGACGGCCGCGGCGATCCGCGGCAGCTGCGCGGCCACGGCGGCGGGGACGCCGGCGTCCTCCCGGTTCATGATCTCGGCGATCTCCCGCGTGGACAGCCGGTCGATCCCGGCCAGTTCGCCGCGGAACGCCTCGGTGGCCAGGGTGTCGAGCTGGGCGCGGAGGTCTTCGGAGGGCCGGCCGGGTGCCGGGGAGGGCTCGGGTGCGGGGGTGGGGGGCATGGCTGCCGCTCTCTCGGGGAGGACGATGCGGTGAGTGCGGCCGGCTTGCGCGCGGCCGGTGTGCGGGTCCCGTACGCGGGTCCGTGTGCGGTCCGGTACGGCGGACGTGGCGGATGGTGCGGGCCGGACGGGTGCGGCGGGTGCGGTGAGGGGTGTGCGGGTGCCGCGGGTCCGGTGAGCCCGCGCCGGGCCGACCGGTCAGCCGCGGGGGTTGTGGCGGTGGGCCAGGGCCTCGTACGAGGCGGCGAGGGCGGGCGCCGCGGTGTCATGGGTCCGCTGCGCCACTCCTATGAACAGGCAGTCCACGACCAGCAGTTGGCTGGTGCGGCTGGACATCGCCGCCGGCCGCAGCTCGCTCTCCCGGGCGGGGGAGGTCGTCAGTACGTGGTCGGCGTACTGGGTGATCTCGCCGTCCGGGTGGCCGGTGACGGCGACGGTCGTCGCGCCGCGGCCGAAGGCGGTGCGGAGCGGTTCGATCACGTCGACCGTGCGGCCGGAGTGGCTGATGGCGACGGCGGCGTCCCCGGCGCGCAGCTGGACCGCGCCCGTCATGGCGAGGTGCGGATCGGCGTGCGCGTGCGCGGACAGGCCGATGCGGAGCAGCTTCTGGGCCAGGTCCTGGGCGACGAGGTTGGACGCCCCGATGCCGTAGACATCGATCCGGCGGGCGCCGGCCAGCGCGGTGACGGCCGCGCCGAGCTGCGTGGCGTCGAGGCCGGCCGCGGTGTCGGCTAGGCACTGCTGCTCCTCGCGGGCCAGTTTGGCGATGACGTCCGGCAGCGGGTCGTCCACCGCGATGTCGGCCGTCACGGCCGGGGCGGCACCGGACTCCTGCTGGGCGGCGAGACCCGCGAGGGCCAGCCGCAGATCGCGGTAGCCGGGGTAGCCGAGGGCGCGGGCCGCGCGGACGACCGTGGCCTCGCTCGTGCCGGTGCGCTCGGCCAGGCCGGTGACGGTGAGCGCGGCGCAGCCGGCCGGGTCCCCGGCGACGGCCTCCGCCACCCGCTGCATGGAACGGGTCATCGCCGGCCCGAGCATTCTGACCTTCGCGGCGAGGGCCGCCGGGGCGGGCGGGAGCGCCGTGGCCGCTGTGGCCGCCGGTGCGCGGGCCGGGCGGCGGCCGGGGTGGTGTGGGGTGGACCCGGAGCGGGGTTCCGGGGCGGTGAAAGTTTCCTTCACGCTGTCGCTCACCCCTGAAAGGTATTTTCAGTGCTTCCGGGCCGTCAACCCCGGGCGGGGGTGCCTGCCGGCACGGGGTGCGCCGGGGTGTGGGCGCGGAGTTCTTTCCCGCGCTGCGCGCGGGTGACCGCCCTCCCACCCGCCCATTGCTGCGTACCTGTTGTGCGGGTGGGGCGCGCGGCCCCGGGGCGGTGGCCGTGGTGTGGCTGGGCGGTGTGGGCCGTTGCGGTGCGCGTGTGGCCGGAGGCGGGAGAATGGTGGGCATGGACCTCGAACACGCACTGCACGCCGCTCGGGCCCTGGTGATCGCCGATCTGGCATCCGCCGAGGTCGCCGACGCCGATGTCGTCTCCCTGGTCGAGGAGGCGGTGACGCACCGGCGCTGGTGGGTGGAACAGTGGCCGGAGGGCGCCGGGTTCGTCATCGGACTGGTGGCCCAGGACGTCCAGGACTCGCTGCTGGAGCGGTACGGACGGTGGCCGCTCTGCCCCGTCTGCACGGAGAGCGGCGACCCGCACGCCCTCGACGTCGAGCCGGAGCTCGGCACGGACCCGCACTGGGTCTGCCCCAAGACGGCGGTCTCGGTGTCCGCGGTCGGCAAGCTCGGCGCGGTGCTGGGAAGGTGAGAGCGGAGCACCCGGCGGTACGGGCCGGCGCCCGGAGGGCGGCATGACCGTCTACATCGATCCGCCGATATGGCCGGGGCACGGGCGGATGTGGTCGCACCTGGTCAGCGACGTCTCGTACGAGGAACTGCACGCCTTCGCCGAGCGGCTGGGTTCACCGCGCCGGGCCTTCGACCGCGACCACTACGACGTTCCGAGCGAGCGCTACCCGGCGGCGGTGGCGCTCGGGGCCGTGGAGATCGGCTCCAAGGAGCTGGTGCGGCGGCTCACGGCCGCCGGGCTGCGCCGTCCCAAGGGGCGGCCCGCCCCGGCGCCGCCCCGCATCCCCGGAGCCTTCCCGGGGCCCTGAGGTGCCGCCCCCGCCCTCGGGGCATCGTGCCGTCCGAGGCACCGACACCCTCCCGGCCGTCAGGTCGCCCGCGCCCGTCGGCTGTCACCCCGGCCGTCACACCAGCCCGGTCAGCCCGTCGGCCGTACCTGTTCCGGGGCCCGGCTGGAGCCGGCGACCACCGCGCTCGGCCCGCGGCGTCGCGCACGGGCCGACAGGACGATCGCCGGGATCGCCAGCAGCGTGAGTGCCGCGCCCGCCCAGGCCGTCGAGGTGAAGCCGAAGCCCGCGTCGATGACCGCTCCGCCGAGCCAGGGACCGCCCGTGTTGCCGAGGTTGAAGGCGGCCGTGACGGTGGCACCGGCCAGCGTCGGCGCCGCCCCCGCCACGTCGAACATCCGGGCGTTGAGGGCGGGAGCCGTGTAGAAGGCCGAGATGCCCAGCAGGAACGAGAGCGTCACCACGGCGAACGGAACGCTCGCCGTGAGCGCCACGGCGACCAGCAGCACCAGCGACGCCACCGCGCCGCTGAGCAGCACCCCGAAGAGGTGGGCGTCCGCGAACCGGCCGCCCAGCGCCGTCCCCAGCAGGGCACCGAAGCCGAACAGCATGAGCACCGTGGGCACCCAGCCGTCGTCGAGCCCGGCGACATCCGTGAGCAGCGGCGCCAGATAGCTGAAGAAGCAGAAGACACCGCCGCCGACGAGCGCGGTGGTGACGACCGCCAGCCACACCTGCCCCTCCCGGTAGACACGCAGCTCCTCGCGGAGCCTCGGCAGCTCGGCCGGGCGCGGGATACGGGGAATCAGCGCGACGATCCCGGCGAGGGCCACCGCGGAGGCCGCGCCGACCGCCCAGAACGCCGAGCGCCAGCCGAAGTGTTCGCCGAGGAACGCCCCCGCCGGTACGCCGAGGACATTGGCGATGCTCAGCCCGCCGAGCATGACGGCCATGGCACGGGCCCGCACCGTCACCGGGACCGTGGCGACGGCCACCGCCGCGCCCAGCGCCCAGAAGCCCGCGCACGCGAGGGCGCTCACGACCCGGGAGGCGAACAGCCATCCGTACGAGGGGGCCAGCGCCCCCGCGACCTGCCCCAGGCCGAAGACGGTGATCAGGGCGATGAGCGTGGCGCGGCGCGGGAGCCGGAGCGTCGCCATGGCCAGCAGCGGGGCGCCGACGACCATGCCGAACGCGAACGCCGAGATCAGCAGCCCGGCCCTCGGAATGCTGACGTCCATGTCCTCCGCGATCGGCGGCAGCAGCCCCGTGAGCATGAACTCGGACGTTCCCAGGGCGAAGACCGACAGACCCAGGATGTACACGGCGAGGGGCATGCGGGAGCGATCGGTTGGCATGACTCGGAGCAACAACGGTCGCGGTCATGCCATTCCCCGGCGGAGGGTGTCGTAAGTCTCCCCGGCAGGCTCTTTCCCGGCCCGTGAGCAGGGCTTCCCCGGTCCTCTCCGCTGCGTACGGCATCCCGTCCCATGGCCTCCGGCCGCGGACCGGGGCGGGGGCCGGGGAAGCGGGACCGACGCCGCAGGAGCGGGGCGCCGACCGGGAGGCCGGCCGGCGGGCCCGGTGACGGCCCGGCCGGCCGTCACCGGGTGAACACGAACTCGGATGTCCCCGGGGCGAAGACCGGCAGACCCAGGACGTACACGGCGAGGGGCATGGGGGGGCACAAGGGCACGGGGGCACGGGGGCACGAGGAGCGGGAGATGCCCGGAACCGGAGAGGAGCCGCCCGATCGAACGGAAGGCCCACCCCGCCCCGGCCGCCACCCCGCCCCGTACCCCGCCTCGTCACCCCGTGAGCAGGCTCAGCTCCGTGGCCATGTTGTGCCGGGCGGTCGGCTCCCACCGCTCGCCGCCGGGGGTACGGAACAGCCGCTCCAGCCCGAGCAGCGACCGCAGCACCTCGGCGCGCCCCTCGCGGAACTCCTCGTCCGGCACGAACGCGTACTCCTCGCGGACGGCCGCCGCGTAGGCCGCGTACTCCTCGGGCGGGCCCGCCAGGACGGCCAGGTCCGCGTCGCACAGCACCTCGCCGTTGGTGTCGCCGGGCGCCGGATCGTGGGTGACGGTGAGGCGGACGAGCCGGGCCGTCTCCGCCGTACGGTCCGGGGAGACACCGGCCTCGGGCAGGGCGAGTTCGGCGAGTCGGGCGCTGCGTTCCTCGTTCTCCGAGCGGTCCGGGCGGTAGACGGCGTCGTGGAACCAGGCGGCCAGCCGCACCGCGTCCGGGTCCGCGCAGTGGCCGGCCAGCTCGTCGATCCGGTCGAGGACGGCCGCCAGATGGCCGGTGGTGTGGTAGTGCCGCTGCGGCTCGGCCCAGCGGGCGAGCAGGTTCTCGCCGTACGGACGCGGGTCCGGAAACGGGCCGGGGCCCTCCTGGCAGCGGCGCAGCAGTCCGGTCCAGCGGTCGAGAAGAGGGACGGGCATGGGCCCATTGTGCGATACGGCGACCGGCGCCGCCGGGCGTATGGGCGAGCCCGGCCGCGACCGGGGACGCGCGCCCGGCCGCGGCCCGCGGTGCCCGCCCGGCCGGCACCCGGCGCGGCCCCGCCGTCATCCCAACTCGGTCGGCAGGTCCTCCGTGTGCAGCACCGTCAGGCCCGACACCGCGCGGGTGAGGGCCACGTACAGCCGGCGCAGCCCGGTGCGCCGGTCGGGCTCGGCGGCGACGACCGCGGCCGGTTCGTCCAGCACCACGTAGTCGTACTCCAGGCCCTTGGCGAGCGAGGCCGGGACGAGCGTGAGCCGGGCGTCCGCCGTCGTCTCCTCGCCGGGTGACAGATACGGCAGCCCGGCCGCTGCCAGCGCCCCGGCCAGCGCCGGGACGCGGGCGTCGGCCGCGATCAGGCCCACGGAGCCCTCGTGTTCCAGCGCCTCGCGGCACGCCTCTGCGACGGCCGCGGCGAGGGCGGGCCGGGGGCCGGTCTCCCCGGAGCCGTCCCCGTCACCATCCCCGTCACCGGCTTCGCCCCCGCCCCCGCCCCCGCTTCCGGCTCCGCTGCCGCCCCCGCTCCCGGCCCCCTCCACCCGGCGGATCTCCAGGGCGCCCGCCGCCTCCCGCACCGAGGTGGCCTCCTTCAGCCCGGGCGCGATGGCGGGCAGCAGCCGCGAGGCGTACGCGATGACGTCGCGCGGCACCCGGAAGCCCTCCGTCAGCTCCTCGATCCGCCCGTCCGGCTTGCCGAGATGGGACAGGGCCTCGGACCAGGCGGCGGTGGACCACGGGGTGGTGCCCTGGGCGAGGTCGCCGAGGATCGTCGCGGAGCCGGTGGTGCAGCGGCGGCCCACCGCCCGGTACTGCATGGGGGAGAGGTCCTGCGCCTCGTCCAGGACGACATGGCCGAGGGACGGGGTGCGTTCGACGAGGTCCCGCACCTCGTCGATCAGCACGGCGTCGGCCGCCGACCACGCCGCCGACCGCACGCTCCGCGGCGGCTTCGGCCGGAGCAGCAGCGCCTGCTCCCCGGCGCTCAGCACGCCCTCGGCCTGCTCGGCGAGGAACGCCGCGTCGGAGAGCAGCCGCAGGACCAGCTTCGCCGGATCGACCGGCGGCCAGATCGCCTTGACCGCCGCCTTCACCGCACGGTCGCGGGCCACCGCGTTCTGCGTCCGGTCGTCCGGCGCCTCGCCCGCGGCCTCCATCCGCACCAGCACGGCGTGCGCGATCCGCTGCGGCAGCGCCTCGCGGGCGGCGCCGTAGCGGATGCCCCGGGCGAGCAACTCCTCCACGATCTGCCGCAGTTCCTCGGCGGGCACCCGCCAGCGCCGGGAGCCGCGGACGACGACCAGCCCCTCCCCGGGCGGCCGCACCCCGGAGCGGACGGCCCGGCGCAGCACCTCCGCCATCCGGGCGTCGCCCTTGAGCCGGGCCGCCTCGGGCGTGTCCGTACCGGTGACCGGGACATGGGCGACCAGGTCGTCGACGGTGGCCTGGGCGACCTCCAGCTCACCGAGCGCCGGCAGCACCTGCTCGATGTAGTGCAGGAAGGAGCGGTTCGGGCCGATGACGAGCGTGCCGGCGCGGGAGAGCCGCTCCCGGTGGGCGTAGAGGAGATACGCGACCCGGTGCAGGCCGACGGCCGTCTTGCCGGTGCCTGGCGCGCCCTGCACACAGAGGGTGCCGCCCAGCCCGGCGCGGACGATCTCGTCCTGCTCGGGCTGGATCGTCGCCACGATGTCGCGCATCGGGCCGACGCGGGGCCGTTCGATCTCCGTCTGGAGCAGCCGGCTGACGGTCTCGGCGGCGGCGGGGTCGGAGAGCCGCTCGTCCTCGTAGGCGGTCAGCTCCCCGCCGGTGTAGCCGAAGCGGCGGCGGAGCGCGACATCCATCGGCTCCTTCGGGGAGGCCCGGTAGAAGGGCTGCGAGACGGGGGCCCGCCAGTCGACGACCATGGGGTCCCCGTCGGCGTCGTGCACATGGCGGCGGCCGATGTAGTAGCGCGCCGCGCCGCCGGCCGCCGCCCCGGCTCGTCCCGCGCCGTCCGCACCTTCCGCGTCCCGCGCGTCTCCCGTCCGCTCCGCCTCGGGTGGGTGGAGGTAGTCCAGCCGGCCGAAGAAGAGCGGGGTGCCGGCGTGGTCGGCGAGGGCCTTGATCCGGTCGTCGATCTGGGACCGGAGGACGGCGGCGTTGACCCAGTTCGCGGTGACGTCGGTGATGTCGAGGGCCTCGGCGTCGGCGCGCATGGCGCGCAGCGCGGCCCGGGAGGCGGCGAGATGGGCCTGTTCGCGGCGGAGCGGGCCGGCGGGGTCCGGCTCTCCCGGCTCCCCCGCTCCGCCGGGCGTTCCGCCTCCTCCGGGCGCCGCGGTGTGCGGGAGACCCGTGGAGGCGGCCGGAGCCGGGGGACCCCCGGGGTCCGCGGGGTCGTCGAGATCGGCCGAGGACGGATACGCGGGCACGGCGAAGCCTCCGGAGTGACGTGGCACGGCGTGACGTGCCACAGGGCGTGACGGACCATGGCGTGCAGCGCGCGGACCTGCGGGTGCGCGCTGCGGGTGAACGAAAGTGGGGAACCGGCCGGTTTCCGTCCGGGCGGCGGCTCTCCCGGCGCGGCGGAACCGGTCCGGCGGACGCTGCGGCGACGCGCTGCGGGAGGCGGGCAGACGGGCGATTGTAGCCAGCGGAGGCCGGACCGGCGAACGCTTTTCCCGTACGGTCCCCGCCTCGTTCCGCCCCGCCCCCGCCGGGCCCCGGGTTCGTCCGCCGTCTCCGCCGCCCCGTCCCCTACGGGACGGTCTCCTTCCAGGTCATCCGCCGGGTGGGTGCCCGGTGGGGCGGCTCGGTCCGGCGGAGTACCCGGGCCTTCGCAGGGTTACATCCCTGGACCGATGTGCGGCAACCGGATGAATCGCATCATGGAACACATGAGCACCATGACGACACCACCCATCCCGCCGCCCAGGCGGCCGTCGCCGGGGGCCGTCGCCTCCGGCGCGGAGCCCGGTCACCGCCGGCATGTCCTCGGTGACGCCCTGCACGCGATCCGGGTCTTCGCGGGGGCGGCGCTCAGCGTCGTCGTCCTCGGCGACACCGGCGACAAGGACGACAAGGACGACAAGGGCGAGGAGGCCGCCAAGGACGACCGCGGCGGCCGCGCTGCCGCCCGGGAGCCCGGCCGCGGCCCGGACCGGTCGCCCGGCCGGTAACCGGGCCGAGCCTGGCCGCGACCCCGGCCCGCCCGGAGAAGAAAACCGAACACAGGAACGGACACGCCGGAAACAGCGCTGCCGCCCGCTGACCCGTTCGAGTAGGGTTACCGCCGTTTGGTACTGACGGGACGGCGGACCGGAGGACGAACAGGTGGCTGCTGCTGCGACCGGCTCCGGCAGACGGCGCCTCACCCGGCCGACGGCCGCCGCGCTGCTGCTGCTCCTGCTCTCCCTCACCGCTTTCGCGGCGCTCTGCCTGCTCCGGCCGACGCCCATGGCCGACCTGCTCGTCTACCGCGCCGAGGGCCGCGCCGTCCTCGACGGCACCGACCTCTACGGGTTCCGGGTCACCGAGTGGAACCTGCCCGCCACCTACCCGCCGTTCGCGGCGATGCTGTTCGTCCCCACCGCGCTGCTGCCCCTGCTGCCGCTGAAGGCCGCCTTCGCCGCGACCAACGTGCTGCTGCTGGCCCTGCTCGTCCATCTCTCGCTGAGGCTGGCGGCCCCCGCCGCCGGGACCCGGCTGGCCACCTGGCCGCGCGGAGCCCTCGTCATCGGTGCGACCGCGCTCGGGCTGTGGCTCGAACCCGTCTTCCAGACGATGCTCTTCGGGCAGATCAACCTCGCCCTGGCCTGCCTGGTGCTGTGGGATCTGACCCGGCCCGACGGCGCCCGGGGCAAGGGCCTCGCCATCGGCGTCGCGGCCGGGATCAAGCTCACGCCCGCGATCTTCGCCGTCTACCTGCTGCTGACCGGCCGGGTGCGCGCCGCGCTGTGGTCCCTCGCGGGCTTCGCGGGCACGGTGCTCGCCGGTGTCGCCGTCCTGCCCGGGGCCAGCCTCGAGTTCTGGACCCGGCGGATGCTCGAGACCCGCCGTGTCGGCAGGGTGTGGATCGTCGACAACCAGTCCCTGCAGGGCCTGTTCGCACGGCTGCTGCACACCACCGACCCCGGCACCGTCTGGCGGGTGGCCGCTCTGGTGACGGCCGTCGCCGGGCTGCTGCTCGCCCGGCACGCGGTGCGGGCGCACGGCCACGAGGCGTGGGGCGTGCTCTGCACGGCGCTGACCGCGGTGCTGGTCTCCCCCATCAGCTGGTCGCACCACTGGGTGTGGTGCGTGCCGCTGCTCGTGCTGCTGGCCGTCGAGGCCGGGGCGCGGCCGCGGCCGGTGCTCGCCGTCGCCGCCCTGGTCCTCTTCACCGCCCGCAGCCACTGGCTGGTGCCGCACGACGGAGTCCTCGACCTGCGGCTGCCCTGGTGGCTCCAGCCGGCCGGCTCCCCGTATCCGCTGCTGGGCCTCGGCCTGCTGCTGTTCGCCGCCTGGCGGCTGCGCGGCACCCCGCAGGAACCCCCGCCGCCCGGGGCCGCCGGGGAGTCCGCGGGCACCGGGACGTCCGGCACCGGGACGCCCGGCACCGCACCGGTGCCGGGCCTGCCCGGGCCGCGTCAGACCTCGTCGCCCGCCGCCAGCTCGGACGCGTCGACGATGCGGTAGGAGTAGCCCTGCTCGGCCAGGAAGCGCTGGCGGTGCGCCGCGAAGTCCTGGTCGATGGTGTCGCGGGCGACGACCGAGTAGAACCGCGCCTCGTGCCCGTCCGCCTTGGGCCGCAGCACCCGGCCCAGCCGCTGCGCCTCCTCCTGGCGGGAGCCGAAGGTGCCGGAGACCTGGATGGCGACGGTCGCCTCGGGCAGGTCGACCGAGAAGTTCGCGACCTTGGAGACGACGAGGACGGACAGCTCGCCCTGCCGGAAGGCGTCGAACAGCTTCTCGCGCTGCGCGTTGCTCGTCTCGCCCTTGATGACGGGGGCGTCCAGATGCTCGCCGAGCTCGTCGAGCTGGTCGATGTACTGGCCGATGACCAGCGTCTGCTGCCCCGCGTGCTTGCGCACCAGCTCCTCGATCACCCGCTGCTTGGTGACCGTCGTGGCGCAGTAACGGTACTTCTCCTCCGGCTCGGCGGTGGCGTACGCCAGCCGCTCCGCGTCCGTCAGATCGACCCGCACCTCCACGCAGTCCGCCGGCGCGATGTAGCCCTGCGCCTCGATCTCCTTCCACGGCGCGTCGAACCGCTTCGGGCCGATCAGCGAGAAGACGTCCGACTCCCGCCCGTCCTCGCGCACCAGGGTCGCCGTCAGCCCGAGCCGGCGGCGCGCCTGGAGGTCCGCGGTGAACTTGAAGACCGGCGCGGGCAGCAGGTGCACCTCGTCGTAGAGGATCAGGCCCCAGTCGCGCGAGTCGAACAGCTCCAGGTGCGGATAGACGCCCTTCCGCCGTGTCGTCAGCACCTGGTACGTGGCGATGGTGACCGGGCGGATCTCCTTGCGGGTGCCGCTGTACTCGCCGATCTCGTCCTCGGTGAGCGAGGTGCGCTTCACCAGCTCGTGCTTCCACTGCCGGGCCGAGACGGTGTTCGTGACGAGGATCAGCGTCGTCGACTTGGCCGTGGCCATCGCCCCCGCCCCGACGAGCGTCTTGCCCGCGCCGCACGGCAGGACGACGACACCGGAGCCGCCGTGCCAGAAGTTCTCCACGGCCTGCCGCTGGTACGGGCGCAGCTGCCAGCCGTTCTCCTCCAGCTCCATCGGATGCGCCTCGCCGTCGACGTAACCGGCGAGGTCCTCGGCGGGCCAGCCCAGCTTGAGCAGCGTCTGCTTGATCTGCCCGCGCTCGGACGGGTGCACGGCCACGGTGTCCGGGTCGATCCGGGTGCCCACCAGCGGCTGGATCCGCTTCGACCGCAGGATCTCCTCCAGGACGGGACGGTCGGAGGACTCCAGGACCAGCCCGTGCACCGGGTGCTTCAGCAGCCGCAGCCGCCCGTAGCGGGCCATCGTCTCGGCGACATCGACCAGGAGGGCGTGCGGCACGGGGTAACGGGAGTACTCGACCAGCGCGTCGACGACCTGCTCGGCGTCGTGCCCGGCGGCGCGCGCGTTCCACAGGCCGAGCGGGGTCAGCCGGTAGGTGTGGATGTGCTCGGGGGCGCGTTCCAGCTCGGCGAAGGGCGCGATGGCGCGGCGGCACGCGTCCGCCTGCTCGTGGTCCACTTCGAGCAGGAGCGTTTTGTCGCTCTGGACGATCAGGCAGGACACGCGTACCTCCGCGGTTCGAATCATCAGTCGGCGTGACGGACGGCACGGACGGCAGCTCTGCCGCCGCTCGGCCGTGCCTCCCGGGCGTGCCGGAGAGAGGACCGGCCGGGTGCCGGGGACGCGCGCCGCTCTCCATGGTCGCCCATCGCGCCGGCCGGACGGGACGGTTCCTGCCGGTCGCCGGACCGAACGCTCGCCGGCCGCCCGCCGGGCGCCCGGCCCGGCACCTTTGCGAACGCACGTCCGGGCCGTGCCGAGCACTTGTCCGAGCGTCTGTCCGAGCGCTGCCGGGCGCCGTCACACCGGGTGCCGTCACACCGGGTGCCGATCGCCATACGGGCGGTCCGCGTCCCGGGGGTTCCGGGCGCGGGGCCGTGAGCCGGTCGGGACCGGCCCCGCCGGAGGTGGAACCCCCGCGGGCGGCCGGGTATTCCGTCACGGCGCGGGCCGCCCCGCCCGCTGCAGCCCCGGCCGGTACTCAGATCTCGCCGCCGGAGGGCTCGGCGACGCCCGTGATCCGGTGCAGCGGATACGTGCGGACCTCCTCGGCGGTGTGGTCGTACGCCGTGACGACGCCGCTCTCCACGCGGACCGGGGCGATGAGCCGCCGGTCGGCCGCGCCCTCCGCGGTGATGCAGCCGATCCACACCGGGCTGCCGGTGAGCGCCGCGGCCTGGAGCGCGGCCAGGGTGTCGCCGGGCGTGCTCCGCGGCAGCCCGCCCGGGGCCCGGGGCGGGGCGCCCGCACCGCCGGCCGGGCCCGGTGCGCCGGACGCCGCGCGGTCCCCGGCCCGTACGGCCCGTACGGTCGCGGTGAGCAGGGTGTCGTCCGGCACCGGCAGGCCCTCCGCGACCGGCGCGGGTGGGGTGCGCGGCGGCGTGCGGTGCACTCCGGGGCGGGTGATCAGCACATCGCCCTCGGCCGACTCGGCGGCCGGCGCGTACCCCATCTCGCGGAGCCTGGTGAGCAGCGCGGCCGGGTCCAGCTCCGCCGCCAGCACGGTCGGCGCCAGCCGGCGCAGCCGCAGCCCCTCGGAGCGCTTGTCGGCCAGGATCTCGGCGAGCAGCCCGTCGTCCTCGCAGCGGACGTACGCGGACGCGGCGCCGACCCGCAGATGACCGTGGCGCCGGGCCACGTCGTCGATGAGATAGCTCAGCGGCTGCGGCACGGGGGTGCGCGAGTGCTCCGCGAGGAAGGCGTGCAGGTCTTCGGCGGTCCGCCCGGAGTCCAGCGCGCGGCGCACGGAGTCCGGGGTGAAGCGGTAGACCGTCGCGCCGCCCTTGGACTCGATCTCGGCGAGCACGTCGAGGGTCTCCGCGAGCGGGCGCTCCAGCGGCCCGGGCGCCACGGCGGTCAGATCGGCCTGCAGGAGCACGTGGTCCAGCGGCTCGGGCAGCAGCGGTGCCAGCACCTCGGCGGCGCGGGCGGCACAGGCGGCGATCCCGGTGGCGGACCGCGGGGCGAAGGCCCCGGCGGGACGCGGAGCGGCGGACGCGGCCGGGGAGGCGGGTGCGGCACCGGAAGCGGTGGTACCGGCAGCCGCGGTGCCGGGGGGCGCGGTGCGGCGGCCCGTGCCGTCCCCGCCGCCGGTGTCCGTGCCGTCCCCGCCGTCCCCGCCGTCCGTGGCGTCCGTGGCGTCCGTGGCGGCGGGCAGGCCGAGCAGCACCCGGCCGTGCGCGGAGAGCGCGCCGCGGCCCGTCACGCCGAGGAGTTCGGCCTCGCGCAGGGTCCACTCGGTGAGCCGGGTCCGCAGCTCCTCGGCGGAGGACAGCCCGCGCGCCGACACGGGCGCCGTACCCGCCGTGCGCCAGCCGTCCGCTGCGCCGCCCCTGCGGGCTCCGGCGGTGGCGGCACGGCCGGACGGAGCCCCGTGGGCGGCCCGGTCGCGGGAGCCGTCCCCGTACCCCGGGCCCGTTCCGCCGCCGTATCCCGCGTCGGCGCCCGCCCCCGTGCCCGTTCCGGGGGCGAATCCGCCCGTGACCGTCCCCGCTCCCGCGCCGCCGCGCGCTGCGGAGGCGACACCGCGCTCCCAGCGGAGCCGGGCCAGCACGCTCTCCGGACGGGGCGCGGCGCCCGGTGGCAGGGTGGCGAGCAGTTCCAGCGTGCGGTGGCGCATCTCCGGCGCCTGGGAGCGGTCCAGTCCGGGGCCGAGCACCGTCAGGGCGCGCCCCTTGGCGTCGTGGCCCCCGACGACCCCGGCGGTGCGGGTGGCCGGCAGCCAGGCCGCGACCAGGGCGGCCCAGCGCTCCTGGGCGGGCCGGGCCCGCCAGTCGTCGTACGCCGGGGTCGGTACGAAGCGTTCGTCGGTCGTGCCGTCGGAGGCCAGCAGCCCGGCGGCGTAGGCCAGTTCGATCCAGAAGACGGCCGTGGCCTCGTCCGTGTCGAGCGCCGCGGCCGTCCGCTTCAGATCGCGGATGCTCACGCCGCCCGCGCGCAGCACGGCCGGTCCGGCCGTCTCCCACGCGTGCAGCAGGTCGTCGACCGTCCCGATGGCCGTGAACGCCTGTCCGGCGCCCGCCGAGTCCACCGAGCGCGGACTGTACTGGGCCGCGGTCTCCACGGGCGGTGGCAGCGGCTCCGGGATCCGGTGCGCCCGCCCGCCGCGCAGGTGCAGCGCCACCTCGCGGGGCAGCACGACCGTGCCGGGCGCGGTCGGCAGCAGCAGCCCGCGGGCGACGAGCCAGCGCACGGCGGGCCCCGGATCGGCCGGCACCTGGCCGTAGGGCGGCCCCCACACCAGCCGGTCCAGCACCCGCAGGGCCTCCGGGGGCGCCTCCCCGAGCAGGCCGGCCATCCGTTCCCGGTCGGTGAAGAGCGCGGTCAGCGCTTCGACGGCGGTCACCGAGTCGTGGGTGGTGGGCAGTCCGGCGGTGGCGAGGATCTGCTGGAGCCGGCCGGGCGACATCCCGGCCGTGGCCTCGGAGACCGTCGGGCCGAGCCCGGTGGAGGGCGCGGCCGGACCGGTCGCGGCGGGGGCGAGGAGTTCACGGGCGGTGCGGACGAGGTGGAGCCGGCCGCTGCCGCCCCACAGCAGCGCCCGGGTGCGCAGCGTGGTCACGGCGCGCGGCAGCTCGGCCGTGACGGTCTCCTCGCGGTCCTCCCCGGCCATCAGGGTCAGCAGGGTGTCGTACGCACAGGGGTCCGGGGCGACCGCGAGGGCCTCGGCGGTCTGCACGGCGAACCGGTCGAGCTGCTCCAGGGCCCGGGCGACGGAGGCGCGGTTCACGGCGCGGGTGGCGAGCTGGGTGAGGTCGCCGGGCACCGGGGAGAGCAGGTCGGGGCGGGCCCGCAGCAGCTCGGCGAGTTCGCCGTCACCGCGGCTGCGCAGCTCCTCGGCGAGCGTGCGCGGCCCGGCGCCGGCGCCCGCACCGGTGCCGGTGCTGCCGCCGGCGGCGCCGGCTCGTCCGGCCGGGCCGGTCTCTGCGGGCACGCGCGCCTCCCCGTTCCGCTCGGTCGTCATCCGACTCACAGTAGCGTTCGCGCCGGGGGTCGGGCCCCGCGCGCACCCCCGGACGGGCGGGGCGCACTCCGGCGCGAGCCGCGGCGCGGCGCCGGTGGCGGCGGCGGGCGGCACACCGCCGGAGCTGCGGCGCGTGCCCGCTTCCGGCGCGGCGGAAGCGGGTACCGTCGGGTGAGGCGGTCACCAACAGTGCACACCCGCAGGGGATTTCGTGGGGATCGAAAGCGATCAGCTCGTTCTGGACTATCTGAGCCGGGTCGGGGATCTGGCCCAGCAACGGCAGCTGTCGTCCGGGGACCGGATGCGCCTGGTGTCACAGTTGCGCCAGGAGATCGAACAACAGCGCACCAAGGCCGCCGACAGCCCGGGCGCGGTGAAACGCATCCTGGGCCGCCTCGGCTCCCCGGAGGACGTGGTCCGCGAGGCGGGCGGCCGGGCCCCCGGCGAGACGGACGGGGGGAGCACGGGGCGCGGGGGAGACGCGCCGGAACGACCGGTGCACCGGCCGGTGACGGAGGCAGGCCGGGAGGACGGACCCGGCGCGGGACGGAAGCCCGGCCGGACCGGCAAAGCCGGCGGAAGGAACGGCGGACGGAGACCCGGGCGCGGCGCCGACCCCTCGGCCGGGGCCGGGGCGGCCGCCGGGGGAGACCCGGACGGCCGCTCCACGCTGGGGCGGCTCGGCGCCCTCGCGAGGCGCGCGGGCCTCATCGGCGGCACCGAGGTCCCGGCGCCCCGCGACGGTGTGGGGAAACCCCCCGCGGAACCGCCCGTGGTCCCCGTCATCCCGCTGACCGGCCCCATGCCGCCCCACCTGGCGGGCGAGGACGAACTGCGCGGGGCCGACGGCACGGAGTGGTGGCGCGTCGAACCCGGCCCGTTCGGCACCGCGCGGCCCGGCGGGTCCGGGTTCGCCGCCGGGCACTTCGGCGCCGGCGACTCCGTACCGGGCTTCACCGGTGGCATCGAGATCCCCGAGATACTGAAACCGCCGCCGCAGAAGCCGTTCGAGACCGATCCGTTGGCGGCGGCCGGAGCGGTTGGCGGCGCGGAGGCGGGTGCGGACCCGGACGGGGCGGAGGAACTCCCCGCCCGCCGCGGCCTGTTCCGCCGCTCCGGGGGCGCCGCGCCCGGGCGCGCCGGCACCCCCAGCCCGCTGCTGCTGCTCGCCGCGGCGCTGCTGGTCGGCGGGGCGGTGTTCGGTTCGCTGCTCGCCCTGGCCGCGGGCTGGCTCATCGCCTACGCCGGCCCCCGCCTCAGCCGTACGGAGGCCAAGTGGGCCGTGCTCGTCCTGCCGGGGCTGGTCGCCGGGGGAGCGCTGGTGTGGCTGTGGGGCCGGATGGATGGACAGTGGGGCGAGCGGATCCGGGACGGCGAGATGAGCACCGCGCTCACCGAGACCTGGCCGGTCGCCCTGCGCGCGGCGGCCGTGGCCTCGGCCGTGTTCCTGGTCTGGCGCGCGAGGCGGCGGCCGCGCGGCTGAGCGTGAGCGGGGGCCGGCCGCGGAGCTCGGTCCGCCGGGCTCGGCCCGCCGGGGCGGGGCTCCCGGCCGGGCGGCCCGGAGGCCCCTCTCGCGCCCCGGGCACAATGGCCGTATGGCATCGCATCCCCAGCCCCCGACGGTCGGCTTCGACCTCGACATGACGCTGATCGACTCCCGGCCCGGGATCAAGGCCGCCTTCGATGTGCTCGCCGACCTCACCGGGACGTCCATCGACACCGATCTCGTCGTCTCCCGGCTCGGGCCGCCGCTCGAACACGAGCTCGCCCACTGGTTCCCGGCCGACCGCGTCGACGCCGTCGCCGACCTCTACCGGGACATCTACCCCCGGTACGCCATCGGGCCGGCCCTTCCCATGCCCGGCGCCCGCGAAGCCGTCGAGGCCGTACGGGAGGCGGGGGGCCGGGCCGTCGTCGTCACCGCCAAGTACGAGCCCAACGCCGTGCTCCACCTCGAACACCTCGGCATCGAGCCCGACGCCGTCGTCGGTTCACTCTGGGCGGAGGCCAAGGCGGAGGCGCTGCGCACGCACGGCGCCGCCTACTACGTCGGAGATCACACCGGTGATGTACGGGGCGCGCGTACGGCCGGTGCGCTGTCGATAGCGGTGCCGACCGGGCCGTGTGACGCGGAGGAACTGCGCTCCGCCGGCGCCGACGTGGTCCTGGACGACCTGACGGCGTTCCCCGGCTGGCTCGCCTCCCGGCCGGCGCGGGTGTCCGGCGAGTCCGGCGAGTCCGGGGAGTCCGGCGAGTCCCGGGGGCCCCGGGCGCCGCAGGTTCCTCAGACGTCCCCCGCGCCCCTGGCCTGACGCCGCTGCGCCGCGATGGTGCGCAGCACTCCGGCCCCGGCCACGGCGAAGCCGAGACCCATCAGCATCGAGATCAGATAGGCGGCCGTCGGGAACGGCGGCCTGCCGAGGAAGAGGGGCGCCACCGTCACCACGGTGGCCACGGCGCCGATCAGGAAGATGACGCCGCCGGCACGTACGAGCCGGTCGCCGGGACCGGCGCCGTCCGCTGGGGTTTCACTGCTCACCCCACAAGGGTAGATCGGGAGCGGCGGCCCGGGACCGGGGGCCTCCGCCCCGCTCTCCGTTCCCCGTGAACGCTGAGGAACCACCCGGCGACTTCTTGTCACCGGGCGCGGGACCATTAGCCTGAGACCCGAAGGCCGCAAGGCCGCTCCACCGCTCTTTGAGCTGCTGTTTGTGTGTTTGCCATCCCCGACGAGTACGAGGACGAGGACAGACGTGCCTACCGGCAAGGTCAAGTGGTTCAACAGTGAGAAGGGCTTCGGCTTTCTCTCCCGCGACGACGGCGGCGACGTCTTCGTGCACTCCTCGGTGCTCCCGGCCGGAGTCGACGCGCTGAAACCCGGGCAGCGGGTCGAGTTCGGCGTGGTCGCGGGCAACCGGGGAGACCAGGCGCTCTCGGTGACCATCCTCGACCCGGCGCCCTCCGTCGCCGCGGCGCAGCGCCGCAGGCCCGACGAACTCGCCTCCATCGTCCAGGACTTGACGACCCTCCTGGAGAACGTCGGCGCCCAGCTCGAACGCGGCCGCTACCCGGACCGGGTGCACGGCCAGAAGATCGCGGGCATGCTCCGCGCCGTCGCCGACCAACTGGACGTCTGAGGCGGCGGTGCGGGGCCGGTCCCGCGGCGGGCGGTCCCAGCCGCCGGAGGGCGCCGGCGACCGGCCTCAGGCACCGCCCGGGAACGCCAGCGCGTGCGGGCCGAGGGGCGGCACCAGCCCTTCGGCTGCCGCGCGGGTGAGCAGCCCGCGCACCGCCGCGTATCCGGCCTCGCCGAGGTCCGCCGTGAACTCGTTGACGTAGAGGCCGATGTGCTGGTCGGCCACGGCCGGGTCCATCTCCTGGGCGTGCTCCAGCACATACGGCCGTGACGCCTCCGGGTCGTCCCAGGCCATCCTCACCGAGGTGCGCACGGCGTCCGCCAGCTCGCGCAGCCGCCGGTCGCCGAGCGAGCGCTTCGCGACGATGGCGCCCAGCGGGATCGGCAGGCCGGTGGTGCTCTCCCAGTGCTCGCCCATGTCGGCGAGGCAGTGCAGGCCGTAGTCCCGGTAGGTGAAGCGGGCCTCGTGGATGACGAGTCCCGCGTCGACGGCGCCGTCCCGCACGGCGGGCATGATCTCGTGGAACGGCAGCACGACGATCTCCCCGACGCCGCCCGGCACTTCGGCCGCCGCCCAGAGCCGGAACAGCAGATACGCCGTCGAGCGCTCGCTCGGCACCGCGACCCGCTTGCCGCGCAGACCGTCGGCCCGGCCGGGTGCGGCCGTCAGCACCAGCGGCCCGCAGCCCCGCCCCAGCGCACCGCCGCAGGGCAGCAGGGCGTACGCGTCGAGGATCCACGGCAGGACGGCGTAGGAGACCTTCAGGACGTCGTGGTCGAGCAGGGGGCCGAGACGCGGGTCGGAGCCGGAGACAGTGCCGGTGCCGGTGTCCGTGCCCTCGCCCGCGCTGTCCCGCTCCCCGGCTTCCCGGCTCGCGGCAGCGGCGCGTTCGGCGAGGCCGTTGGTGATGTCGATGTCCGCGAAGGTCACGTCCACGGCGGGGGCGCCGGGCACCAGCCCGTGCGACCAGGCGTGGAAGACGAAGGTGTCGTTCGGGCACGGCGAGTAGGCGATCCGCAGCGGCCGCCCGCCCGGCGCCCCGTGTTCGGAGGCGGCGGCAGCGGGGGCGGCGGAGGCGGTGTCCGGGCGGGCCCCGGGGGCCGTCTCCGCCGCCCCCGTCTCTGTCGCCTCTGCCGCCTCTGCCGTGCTGTCCGTACGCGCGTCCCGCGAAGGGCGTGCCGTGGGCTCGGTGCCGTTCATGGGCTGTTCCTTCCCTGCTGCGGCTGATCGTTCCCCGGTGTCATCCGTTTCCGCTGTCTCCGCCGTGCCTGTCGCGGGCGCGTTCCCGGATGGGCCCCGGTGGCCGCCGTCGCCGTCGCCGTGGCCCGAGGAGGGCCCGGCCCGGAAGGCCGTCGCCGCCCCCGGCCGCGCCAGGACGGCGAAGGTGTCCGTGAGAGCGGACAGGGCCTCGGGGATGCGCCAGGCGGCGCGGTCGCGCGGGCCGACGGGGTTGGAGACCGTCCGGATCTCCAGCACCGGCAGCCCGTGGGCGGCCGCCGCCTCGGCCACTCCGAAGCCCTCCATGGCCTCCGCCCCGGCCCCGGGGTGACGGGCCGCCAGCTCGGTGGCGCGGGCCCCGTCGCCGGTCACGGTGGAGACGGTGAGGACGGGGGCCAGCGCCACGGTCAGGCCCGCTCCGGCCAGCGTTTCGGCGGTCCGGCGGGCGGTGTCCGGCGGTGGCAGGTGGACGGACCGGCCGAAGCCGAGCCGGTCGACCGGCAGGAAGCCGTCCGGGGTCCGTGCCCCCAGGTCCGCGGCGACGATCGCGTCCGCCACCACGACGGAACCGAGCGGGGCGGTACCGGGGAAGCCGCCGCCTATCCCCGCCGACACGACGAGGCCGTACGGCTGCCCGCTGAGCGCGGCGACGGTGAGCGCCGAGGCGGTCCCGGCCGCCGCGGCCGCGGGCCCGACCCCGGCGGACAGGACATCGACCGCGTGGGACGCTCCGCCCGCGGGAGCCGGACCGCCCGCGGGAGCCCGACCGCCCGCGGGGGACACGCCGTCCTCCGCCGGTACACCTTCCTCGGCCGGTACACCCTCCTCGGCCGTCCCGCTCCCGTGGCGGCGCAGGAGGTATCCGGGGAGCGGAAGCTCGCGCAATGGGGTTCCCGCGCCGTGCCCTCGGCCCAGTCCCGCCAGCACCGCATCTGCCTCGGCCGGTACGGCCGTCACGACGAGTACGCGCATCAGCGGCCGCTTCCGCGGGGGCGGCGGGCCGCCGCGGAAGGCGCCGCGCGGTGGGGTGAGCGGCGGTCCGTCAGGACTCCCGCTTCAGCGTGAACGACCAAGTGCCCCTGGCCTCGCCCTTCTTGTCGACCTCGACGATCGTGACCTTCGCCGTCCTCGGCACCTCGGCGCCGCCCGACTGGCCCTGGCGCGGCGCGAAGATCTCGTCGTGGTCGAAGGAGCGGTACGTGTCCTCGGACGCCTCGGGCATGACGCCCTGGCCGTTGACGACCATGGCCCAGCCGGACTCGGCGATCTCCGGGTCGACGCCGATGCGGACGCGCTCGGCGTCGCTGACGGTCAGCTCCTCGCCGCCCCGGCCCAGGCAGTCGTTGAGCTCCTTCTGGGCGAGCTTCTTGCCGTCGTTGTAGCAGGAGGCCTCACTGGACACCGAGTCCGAGCCCGCGGTGACCGTCGCCATCGGCGTCGGCTTCTCACAGGCGACCAGGGCGGCGAGCCCGAGGGACACGGCTGCGAGGGCGCCGGCGGCACGACGCCCGCGTCCCCGTGACGGCATCGGAATGCGGCTCGGCCGCGTGGCAACGGTCATGCCCGAAGGCTATCGTTCCGCCCTGCTCAGGCCACGCGGGGGTGGGGCGTGCCACGCCGTGTGGCCGCCAGCAGCCCCCGTACGGTGGCGGCCGCGCCCGTGGCCACCAGCGCCGCCGCCACCGCCATGCCGAGGACGCCGTGGAGCGGCAGGGCGATGCCGATCGCGCCGCCCACCACCCAGGACATCTGGAGCAGCGTCTCCGAGCGGGCGAAGGCGGACGTCCGCCCCCGCTCGGGGACGTCCCGCTGGATCATCGCGTCCAGCGACAGCTTGGCCAGCGCCTGCGACAGGCCGGCCACCGCCGCGACGAGGGCCAGGGCCACGGTGCTGAACAGCACGGCGGACATGATCGTCACGGCGAGGGCGAGCGCCAGCACCGTGGCGATGATCGCCTCGGGCCCCCGGTCCTTCAGCCAGGCGCCGATGGCGGTGCCGAGGGCGTTGCCGGTGCCGGCGGCGACGCCGACGATGCCGAGGGAGACGGCGGCGCTCTGCCCGTCCAGCGGCTCCTCGCGGAGCAGGAACGCGAGGAAGAAGATCAGGAAGCCGGAGAGCGCGCGGAGCGCGGCGTTGGCCTGCAGCCCGTGCAGGACGGACGGGCCGACGGAGCGCAGCCCGGGCCGCTTCGCCCGGTCGCCGGAGGCGGAGCCGGAGCCGTCGGCCGGGGTGCCACCGGGGCCGGCGTGCGGGGTGGCCCCCGGGCCGTCGGAGGGGACGTCACCGAAGCCGGGGCCCGGGCCGGGCGCGGCCTCGGGGCCCGGCCCGCCGCCGCGCGGCCCCGGGGGCGCGCTGTGCGGCGCGGCGCCGGTGACGGGGAGCGCGGCCGTGTCCCCGTCCCGCGCGGGACCGCCGCCGCCCGCCCCGCCGGCGCCGTACTCGCCGCCGCTCTCCGTGCCGTACGCGCCCTCGGCCCGGGCGTGCAGCCCCGCCGGGTGGACGCTCGCGGGCCGTGCGCCCGGTCCGCCCGCCGCCTCTGCCGGGCCCCCGGTCTCCGCCTTCGCCGTCTCCGCCACGTCCGGAACCGAACCCGACACCGAACCGGGGCCCGCGGTCAGCGCCCGGGCCGGCGCGCCGGTCGCCCAGCCGTGCGGGGTTCCGTGTTCGAAGAACGGGGCCGCCGTCTCGCCCTTCGCCGAGTCCACCTTGGGCGGCAGCGAGAAGGACAGGAAGGTGCCCGCGATGAACACCACGAACGCCCCGTACAGCGGCCAGGCGAGCCCGACCACCTGAAGCCCCGCCCCGATGGGCGCGGCCACGCCCGTGGCGAGCAGACCGGCGAGCGTCACCCGGGAGTTGGCCTTCACCAGGGCGATCTTCGACGGCAGCAGCCTGGGCACGACGGCCGACCGCACCACCCCGTACGCCTTCGAGGCGACGAGCACGCCGAGCGCCGCCGGATACAGCTCCAGGCCGCCCGTCGCCACCGCGCCCGACAGGGCCAGCGCCAGCAGCGCCCGGACCAGCATGGCGGCGGCCATCGCCGCGCGCCGCCCGTGCGGCAGCCGGTCCAGAACCGGGCCGATGACCGGGGCGAGCAGTGTGAACGGCGCCATCGTGATCGCCAGATAGAGCGCCACCCGGCCGCGGGCCTCGTCCGTCGGCACGGAGAAGAAGACCGTGGAGGCGAGCGCGATGGTGATCATCATGTCGCCGGCCGAGTTCACGGCGTGCAGCTCGATCAGCTTGCCGAGGCCGGACTCACCCGCGCCCTGCGCGTGCGTCGCGCGCCGGATGTGCCGGCCGCTCGCCGCGAACGGAAAGCGCAGCGCGCGGCCGAAGCGGCCGAGCCCCGACACGAAACCCCTCAGCCGGGACATACCGGCCTCCGGCCCGCTCGGCTGGGGAGCGGGCCGTTCGCATCGCACGGCCGGTCGGTTGCCACTCCGCCATCCTGCCCCAACTCCGTCACCGCATGGCCCTTTCGCTCGCCGCGTCCCGGCTCTGTCACCGGACGGCGGAGGGGGAGAGGGACGAGGGGGAGGAGGGGCGACGGGCCCGCGCCGGCCGCAGCGGAGGAAGCGGTGCGACGGGCCCGGGCCGGGCGGAAGAGGAGGGCAGGGTGGGCCGAGTGCCGCTCATGGGGGTAGCGTGCACATAATGCGCCACCGGCTGTCGTTCCCGGCCGCGTGCCTGTCCACGATCCCGCAGAATGGTTCGCAGGAGGTGCGCCCGGGTCCGGTCGGGTGCGGACGTCGACGCGGCCCCACGGTCCGCTCCGCCCGCGCCTCCCCCCAGCCCGCCGTTTCGGCACGGTCGGCCGGCGCACCCGTGAGACGGCGTAGGAGAGAATCGATTCATTGTGAGTGCTGCGACGATGCGAAGCCGTACCCCGGACCGTCTGTGCGCCGAGGCGGTCGACATGGCCCGCGCCGAGGCGGTGGCGGCCGCGGGTGAGGCGGCCGTCGGCGAGCACCTGGGGGCGGTCGCGGACGGCGACCGGGTCGTGACCCACTCCTTCGCCTGCCTGGAGCCGGCGTACCGCGGCTGGCGCTGGGCGGTCACCGTCGCCCGGGCCGCACGCGCCAAGAACGTCACGATCGACGAGACGGTCCTGCTCCCCGGGGACGACGCCCTGCTGGCCCCCGAGTGGGTGCCCTGGAGCGAACGGCTCCGCCCCGGTGACCTGGGCCCCGGCGACCTGCTCCCGACCGAGGCCGACGACCTCCGCCTGGAACCCGGCTACACCGGCGAGGACCTGCCGCCGCCCGACTCCCCCCTCTCGGAGGAGATGGAGGAGCGCGTCGCGGCCGAGGACGCCGACGTCACCGCGGGCCCGCCCGCCGCCCAGCCGTCCCCGGCCCGCGCCTCCGGCACCCTCGCGGCCGTCGCCACCGAGCTCGGCATGGGCCGGGCCCGGGTGCTCTCCCGCTACGGGCTGCACACCGCCGCCGACCGCTGGGACGAGTCGTACGGGTCGGGCACCGCCATGGCCCAGGCGGCCCCCGCCGCCTGCATGACCTGCGGCTTCCTGGTACCGCTGACCGGTTCGCTCCGGCAGGCCTTCGGTGTGTGCGCCAACGAGTTCAGCCCGGCGGACGGCCACGTCGTCTCCCTGACGTACGGCTGCGGGGGCCACTCCGAGGCGGCCGTCATGCCGAAGCCGCCGCGTCCGGCGCCGCCCGTGATCGACGAGACCAGGGTGGACCCGATGCCGCTGCGGCCCGAACGGCCGGGCGACGGCCCGGCGGAGGACACCGCCCCGGCCGGGGACGCCACTCCGGCGGAGGACACCACCCCGGCGGAGGACCGCGGCCGCTCCTGACGCGGCCCCGCCAGGCCGCCCGGGCGGCGGTCCGGGGGCCCTCTCGGGCGGCGGTCCGGAGCCCGCTCGGAGCGTGGCCGGGGATGAGCCCGGTACGCGCGGGCCCGTTGGCGGGTCCGTGGCCGGGGTGTGCCTGGGCGCCCGTGTGTGCCCGGTCCGTGCCCGTGCCCGGTCTGTGCCCGTGCCCGGCCCGTGCCCGGCCCGTGCCCGCGCGGTTGGACCCCGCGCGGCTGTGCCCCGCTGCCGGCCCGGAGCGGCCGGGTGCCGTTGCCGGAGTGCTCTGCCCGCGTTCCGGGCGCGGGAGCGCCGTGCCGCGGGCGAAGGCCGTCCTCCCACCGTCAGCGGGAGCCCGAGCCGGGAAGCCGGAACCCGGAATCCGGAATCGACGCCGGACCGCTACCGTCCGGACCTCTCGCGCCCGGCCGCCCGCCCGCCGGGCCCGGCCCGCCGCAGGGGGCTGCGGAGCCGCCGGCGGGCCGGAGGGGGTACGTTCGGCGCTGGCAGCCACTGCACGGATGCACGGATGCACGGACACACGCATGCGCCGATGGGCAGAAGCACAGAAGCGCGACGGCACCCGGGAGAAGGAGCGACACGTGAGCGGCACGGCGATGGTGCGAGCGGCGGCCGGCGGGCACGACCCGTACGGAACGGCGCGGCTGCGACGCGGTGTGCTGGACGCCTGGGCCGCCTCGCCCGCGCGGTTCCGCGAGGACGCCAACGCCGAGGAGGACCTGGCGCTCGGCGGCTACCGCGACCGGCTCGTCGTCGAACTCGCCCAGAACGCGGCCGACGCGGCCGCCCGCACCGGCGTCCCCGGCCGGCTCCGCCTCACCGTGCACGCGGCCGAGGGCGACAGCCCCGCCGTCCTGGCCGCCGCCAACACCGGGGCCCCGCTCGACGCCGCCGGCGTCGAGTCGCTGGCCACCCTGCGCGCCTCCGCCAAGCGCGACGAGTGGCGGGAGGGGGAGGGCACCCCGTCCGTCGGCCGCTTCGGCGTCGGCTTCGCCGCCGTCCTGGCCGTGAGCGACGAGCCCGCCGTGATCAGCCGCGGCGGAAGCGTCCGGTGGTCCCTCGCCGAGGCGCGCGACCTGGCGGCCGAGGCGGCGGGCGGCAGCCCCGGCCTGGCCGACGAGCTGCGCCGGCGCGACGGCCACGTCCCGCTGCTGCGCCTGCCGCTGCCCGCCGAGGGCTCCGCGCCCGTCGGCTACGACACGGCCGTCGTGCTGCCCCTGCGCGACGGCGCGGCCGAGGACCTGGCGGAGCGCCTCCTCGCCGGAGTCGACGACGCGCTGCTGCTGACGCTCCCCGGCCTCGACGAGATCGTCATCGAGATCCCCGGCGAGGACGCGCGGACCCTGACGCGCCGCCAGGACGGCCCGTACACCGTCGTCGAGGACAGCGCGCGCGGCACCACCCGCTGGCGCACCGCCTCCTCCGGGGGCCGGCTGGAGCCCGCACTGCTCGCCGACCGCCCGGTGGAGGAGCGGCTGCGCCCCTTCTGGTCGGTCACCTGGGCCGTCCCCGTCGACGCCGAGGGCGCCCCGGCCCGGCCCGCCACGGCGTCCGTGGTGCACGCGCCCACCCCGACCGAGGAACCGCTGGGCCTGCCCGCGCTGCTCGTCGGCTCCTTCCCGCTGGAGCCCACCCGCCGGCACACCGCGCCCGGCCCGCTCACCGACTTCCTGACGGCCCGCGCCGCCGAGACGTACACGGAGCTGCTCCGCGCCTGGCAGCCGCTCTCCACCGGCACGATCGACCTGGTGCCCGGCCCGCTCGGCAAGGGCGGGCTGGACGGGCGGCTGCGCGCCGAGGTGCTGCGGCTGCTGCCGCGGGTGCCGTTCCTGGCGGGCGCGGGCACGGCGGTTGAGGGGGCGGAAGAGCCGGGCGCGGACGGGGAGTTGGAGACGTTCCCGGGCTTCGGTGGCGGCGGCGCCGGCCCGGGAGCGCGCACGTCCGCCGGAGCGCCGGGGGGAGCGGACACCGCCGCGACGGGCCCCTCCGCGACCGGCACCGGCGCCGAAGCGGCCGGGGGCCCGCGTCCCGTGCGGCTCCGTCCCGTCGACGCCGAGATCGTCGAGGGCGCCGGGTCCGAGACCGTGCAGGTGCTCGCCGAACTGTTCCCGGGCCTGCTCCCCGCCGGCCTGGAGCGCCGCCCCGAGCTGCGCAGCCTGGGCGTGGTGCGGGTGCCGCTCGGCGAGGCCGTCGACCGGCTCGCGGGCGTCGAGCGCTCCCCGTCCTGGTGGCGGCGGCTCTACGACAGCCTGGCCGGCACCGACCCGGAGCGGCTCAGCGGCCTTCCCGTACCGCTCGCCGACGGCCGGACCACCATCGGCCCGCGCCAGGTCCTGCTGCCGCTGCCGGGCGAGGAGCACGGCGCGGACGGAGGCACGGAGCGAGCCGGCACGGAGCGAGCCGGCACGGACGCCACCACCGGGGAGCGGCGGGACCGGGCCGCGGCCCCCAGCGCCGCCACCCTCGCCCGCCTCGGCCTGAAGGTCGCCCACCCCGACGCAGCCCATCCGCTGCTGGAGAAGCTGGGCGCCCTCCCCGCCTCGCCCCGCGCCGTCCTGACGACCCCTCAGGTGCGGGCGGCCGTCGCCGCGTCCCTCGACAGCGAGGACGTCTGGGACGAGGACACCCTCGACGCCGAGGAACTGGCGGAGGCCGTGCTCGGTCTCGTCAGCGAGGCGGGGATCGCTCCGGACGACGAGCCCTGGCTCGGCGCCCTCGCCCTCCCCGACGAGGAGGGCGAGCTCGCCCCGGCCGGTGAACTGGTCTTCCCCGGAAGCGACTTCGAGCAGGTCATCCGCGAGGGCGAACTCGCCGCCTGCGACGCCGGCCTCGCCGGGCGCTGGGGCGCCGAGACCCTGGCGGCCGTCGGCGTGCAGTCGACCTTCGCCCTCGTCCGCGCCACCGACGTGGTCCTCGACCCGGACGAGTTCGAACCGCGCGACAGCGACTACGCCGAGCCCGACGACGCCGGGCTCCTCGACTCCGTCGACGTCTGGTGCGAGGACGTCCTCGACCAGCTCCCCGACAGCCCCGTGCCGCCCGTCGCCACCGAGATCACGGCCGTGCGCGACCTGGACCTCGTCGACGACGACGCCTGGCCCCGTGCCCTCGCCCTGCTCGCCCGGCCGCCGCTGCGCGACGCGCTGACCCAGCCCGTGCGCGTCCTGCTCCCGGACGGCACCACCGAGACCGTCCGCCCGTACACCGCCTGGTGGCTGCGCGGGCACCCGGTGCTCGACGGCCGCCGTCCCGCCGGACTGCGCGCGGCGGGCGGTGACCCGCTGCTGGCCGGGCTCTACGAGGCCGCCGACGCGACCGGCTTCGAGGACGAGCAGGTGCTGCGCGCCCTGGGCGTACGGACCTCCGTGGCCGCGCTCCTGGACGAGCCCGGCGGCGCCGCCGAACTGCTGAACCGGCTGGCCGACCCCGAACGCCCCGTCCGGGCACGGCAGTTGCACGGCCTCTACAACGCCCTGGCCGTCCTCGACCCCGAACAGGTGACCCTGCCCGACGAACTCCGGGCGGTCGTCGGCGCGGCGGGCGACGTACGGGTCGTGGACGCCGCCGACGCCCTGATCGCCGACGCCCCCGATCTGCTGCCCCTGGCCGAGGACCGCCCGCTGGTCCCGGTGAGCCCGGCGCGGGCGGCGGACCTGGCGGAGCTGCTCCAGGTGCGGCGGCTGAGCGAGGCGTACCCGGCCCCGGTCGCGGACCCGGACGCGGGCGAGGTCCGCGAGGTCCCGGAGGCGGTCCGCGTCCTGCTGGGCCCGGGCACCCCCGAGGCGTACACCGAGTACGAGGAACTGTTCGTCCGCGCCGGAGCGGACGGCACGGGCGGGAAGGATACGGCGGGGCTGGTGGAGGTCGACTGGCGCCGCACCCCCGACGGCGTGGTGCACGCCGCGACCGTGGAGGGCGTGGCCGCGGGCCTGGCCTGGGCGGCGGGCCAGTGGCCCCGCCGCTTCGAGGTCGCGGCCCTGCTGGAGGACCTGTCCCGCACGGAGGAACTGGCCCGGGACCGCTGGTTCGACTGAGCCGCGCCGAGTCGGCGGGGCGTGCGCCACTCCGCCGGCTCACCCCGCCGCCCCGCCGACTTACGGCGCCCACCACCGCCCCACCGGATCGCGTCCGCTCAGGCCGGGAAGCGCCGGCCGACCCAGCGCCAGCTCAGCTCCATCAGTACCGCCGCGGCCGCCGCGATGCCCACCGCCGTCCACGGCATCACCGTCCCCACCAGACGCAGCGCGAAGAAGTGCTGCAGCATCGGTGTGACGATCACGACCAGGAAGGCGGACGCCATGGTGGCGACCAGCCCGATCCGCCACCACGTGTAGGGGCGGGCCACGATCGCCAGCACCGACATCGCGATCAGGAACAGCGTCAGCGTCGCCGCGCTCGTCTCGGCGGCCAGCGCCCCCGGCCCCGTGTAGTGGTGCCGGGCCAGCAGGTACGAGGTGAACGTCGCCGCCCCCGCGATGAGGCCGGCCGGGACGGCGTACCGCATCACCCGCCGGACGAAGTGCGGTTGCGCCCGCTCCTTGTTGGGGGCGAGGGCCAGGAAGAAGGCCGGGATGCCGATGGTGAGTGACGAGATCAGCGTCAGATGCCGGGGCAGGAACGGGTACGGCACCTGGGAGCTCACCACCAGGACCGCCAGCAGCACCGAGTAGACCGTCTTCGTCAGGAAGAGGGTCGCCACGCGCGTGATGTTGCCGATCACCCGCCGCCCCTCGGCGACCACCGACGGCAGGGTGGCGAAGCTGTTGTTGAGCAGCACGATCTGGGCGACGGCCCGGGTGGCCTCCGAGCCGGAGCCCATGGAGACGCCGATGTCGGCGTCCTTCAGGGCCAGGACGTCGTTCACGCCGTCACCCGTCATGGCCACGGTGTGGCCGCGGGACTGCAGGGCGCCCACCATGTCCCGCTTCTGCTGCGGCGTGACGCGCCCGAAGACCGCGCCCTTCTCCAGCACCTCCGCCATGTCCTCCCGGTCCTCCGGCAGGCGGCGGGCGTCGACCGTGGTCTCCGCGCCCGGGAGGCCGAGCTTGCCCGCGACCGCGCCCACGGACACGGCGTTGTCACCGGAGATGACCTTGGCGGCGACGTCCTGCTCCGCGAAGTACCGCAAGGTGTCCCGGGCGTCGGGACGCAGCCACTGTTCGAGGACGACCAGGGCGACGGGGTGCGCGCCGCGGCCCGCCTCCGGGTCGAGCAGCGGCTGCCCAGTGCGGGCGAGCAGCAGCACGCGCAGCCCCTGCGTGTTGAGCTCGTCCACCGAGGCCAGCGCCGGATCACCGGCGGGCAGCAGCACGTCCGGCGCGCCCAGCAGCCAGGTGGTGGTGGCGCCGTCGGTGTCGGTGAGCGCCGCGCCGCAGTACTTGCGGGCGGAGGAGAACGGCAGCGTCTCGGTGTGCCGCCAGCCGTCCGGGGCGGGGCAGTGCCGGCCGACGGCCTGCAGGCTGGCGTTGGGCCGCGGGTCGCAGGCGCCGAGCGTGCCGAGGACGTGCCGCACCCGCTCCTCGCCGCTGCCGTCGAGGACGCGGATGCCGGTGACGTCCATGCCGCCCTCGGTGAGGGTGCCGGTCTTGTCCAGGCAGACGACGTCCACCCGGGCCAGCCCCTCGATGGCCGGCAGCTCCTGCACCAGGCACTGCTTGCGGCCCAGCCGTATGACACCGATCGCGAAGGCCACCGAGGTCAGCAGCACCAGGCCCTCGGGGACCATCGGCACGATGCCGCCGACCATGCGGCGGACCGCCTCCCGCCAGTCGTGGTCCTGCACGAAGAGCTGGCTGACGACGAGCCCGATCGCGGCCGGGATCAGCATGTACGTGATGTATTTGAGGATCTGGCTGATGCCGCTCCGCAGCTCGGAGTGGACGAGGGTGAACCGCGAAGCCTCCTCGGCCAGTTGGGCCGCGTAGGCCTCCCGGCCGACCTTGGTGGCGGTGAAGGCGCCGGTGCCCGCGACCACGAAGCTGCCGGACATCACCGGGTCGCCGGGGCGCTTGAGGACGGGGTCGGCCTCGCCGGTGAGCAGCGACTCGTCGATCTCCAGCCCGTCCGCCTCGGCGACCTCGCCGTCGACGGGGCACTTGTCGCCGGGGCCGATCTCGACCAGATCCCCGAGGACGATGTCACCCGTCCGCACCTCGGCGGAGTGGCCGTCGCGCCGGACGACCGGCCGGGCCTCGCTGATCACGGCGAGGTTGTCCAGGGTCTTCTTGGCGCGCAGTTCCTGGATGATGCCGATGGCGGTGTTGGCGATGATGACGAAGCCGAACAGGCCGTCCTGGATCGGGCCGACGATCAGGATGATCAGGAAGAGCACGCCGATGATCGCGTTGAAGCGCGTGAAGACGTTGGCCCGGACGATGTCGGCGGTCGAGCGCGAGGACCGCACCGGAACGTCGTTGACCTCGCCCGCCGCGATCCGCGCCGCCACCTCGGCGGCGGTCAGGCCGGGCAGCCCGGCGGGCGAGGCCGGGCCGGCGGGCGAGGCGGGAGGGGACGCGGTGGGTGCGGGTGCGGGCACCTGCGCGGTGCGCGCCGCGGTTCCGGCGGGAGGAGCCGGGGCGGCGGGGGCGGCGGTCCCCGGCTCCGGCTCTCCGATGTCGGTGGGGGAGCGATGCGTCATGCGGAAGACGGTACGGGGGCGAACGGCTCCCGCGCCGCCGGGTCACCGGGAATCGGGGGAACCTCCGGGCTCCGCGCCGCCGGGGTCCTCCTCCGCCGTGCGGCGGAGGGCGGCCTCGCGGCCACGGACGTAGTGGATGCCGTAGAGGCCGAGCCCGCCCCCGGCGAGGCAGGTCCACAGCCACCACAGCAGCCCCTGTCCCTCGAACCAGCGGTAGAAGGGGATCTGGACCAGGAACATCACGAACCACAGGACGGTGCCGCCGGTCACGACGGCGACGACGTTCCCCTCCAGCGGCTCCGGTGCCTCCCGTGTGGGAGTCCACTTGCCCATCGTTCCCCGTTCCTGCTGACTGCTGCGGTGTCGTTGTCCTGCCGGCCGCCGACGAGCTTCTGCGCTTCCGCCGCCGGTGGTGTGGCGCCGGTGTGCGGCGCCGGTGGTGCGGCGCCGGTCAGTCTATGCGGCCGCCGACGGCGGTTCCGGGACGGCCGCCCCGGGCGTTCTACGCGCGAAGATTGGCTATCCGAAGCTTATGTATTCATACTGAATCGGTCCGGAGTTGACTCGTTTCTTTCGTAGCTTCACCCAACCCGGCCTCCCGCTCGTCAACGGTCCTGCCCGGCCGGCCGACCGCGCCGCCACAGACCCCGTCCTCCCCCTGAGGTCCTGTCATGCCTTCCCCGGCCACCACCCCGGTCGACCAGCAGCCGCCCGCGCGACCCGCAAACGGCCTCGACCGCTTCTTCAAGCTCTCCGAGCGCGGAACCGGTGTCTCCCGCGAGATCCGGGGCGGCCTGGCGACCTTCTTCGCCATGGCCTACATCGTCGTACTGAACCCGATCATCCTGGGGTCCGGCACGGACAAGTTCGGGCATCAGCTGGACGCCGGGCAGCTCGTCACCGCCACCGCGCTGATCGCCGGCCTGACCACGATCCTGATGGGCCTCATCGGCAACGTCCCGATCGCCCTCGCCGCCGGCCTGGGCATCAACGCGGTGGTCTCCCTCCAGCTCGCACCCGTCATGAGCTGGCCGGACGCGATGGGCATGGTGGTCCTCGCGGGTCTGGTGCTGATGATCCTCGTCGCCTCCGGTCTGCGGCAGCGGGTCCTGGACGCCATCCCGAACGGTCTGCGCCGGTCGATCGCGATCGGCATCGGCCTCTTCATCACCCTCATCGGTCTGGTGGACGCCGGTTTCGTCACCCGTAACCCGGACGACGCCCACACCACCGTGCCGCTCGGCCTCGGTGTCGGCGGACGGCTGGAGGGCTGGCCGGTACTGGTCTTCGTGCTCGGCCTCGCGCTGACGTTCGTCCTGGTCATCCGCCGCACCAAGGGCGCGATCCTGCTGAGCATCGCCGCGATGACGGTCCTCGCCCTGATCATCAACGCCGTCGCCGACATACCGAAGGGCGCCTGGGGCCTCACCGCGCCCGAGCTGCCCGACTCCGTCGTGAGCACCCCCGACTTCGGGCTGATCGGCGAGGTGAGCCTCTTCGGCGGCTTCTCGGAGGTCGGCGTGCTCACCGGCTCGCTCTTCGTCTTCACCGTGCTGCTGTCCGGCTTCTTCGACGCGATGGGCACCATCATCGGCGTCTCCGAGGAGGCGAAGCTCACCAGCAAGGACGGCCAGGTCCCGCGGATGGGCCGGATCCTGATGGTGGACGGAGCGGCCGTCGCGGCGGGCGGCTTCGGCTCCGCCTCGGCCAACACCTGCTTTGTGGAGTCCACCGCGGGCGTCGGCGAGGGCGCCCGCACGGGGCTCGCCAACCTCGTGACCGGCGGCCTCTTCCTGCTGGCCCTGGTCTTCACCCCGCTCGCGCTGATCGTGCCGTCCCAGGCGGCCACTCCGGCGCTGGTCGTCGTCGGCTTCCTGATCATGATGGCCAACATCCGCTCCATCGAGTGGGACGACCCCACCATCGCGGCCCCCGCCTTCCTGACGATGATCGCGATGCCGTTCACCTACAGCATCACCAACGGCATCGGCCTCGGCGTGCTGGCGTTCATCCTGCTGCGGGCGGCCACCGGCAAGTTCCGCACCGTGCCGTGGCTGCTCAACGTCGTCGGCCTGTGCTTCCTCGTCTACTTCCTGCTCAGCCCCATCGAGCAGGCCCTCGGCATCGGCTGACACCCCGGCCGACCGGGCCGGTCCGCGACCCCGCCGCTCCGGCAGCCGGCCTCCCCGGCCCGGCGCGGCCCGCGCCCCGGCTCCCCAGCGCCCGGAACCACGAGTTCCGGGCGCTGTGGCGTTCCCGGGGGAGGGTGCGCGGCACACTGCCGTCAGCCATTCGGCGGAGCATCTGTTGGCTTCCTCACCCCGGCTGTATTTAGCTAGGGTAATGAGTTACGCTAACAAACATGTCGGATCTGTCCCTCGGCGACGACGCGGTCGCCGTGAACTCCCTGCGCTCCGGCGTGATGCGCCTCTCCCGCAGACTCAAGCACCAGCGGGTCGACGAGTCGCTCAGCCCCACCGAGATGTCCGTCCTCGGCACGCTCGCCCGCTGCGGCAGCGCCACCCCCGGCGAACTGGCCCGCAAGGAGCACGTACAGCCGCCGTCGATGACCCGCATCGTGGCCCTGCTCGAAGCCAAGGGACTCGTCCGGCTGGAGCCCCATCCGGACGACCGCCGCCAGAAGGTGGTCACCCGGACCGAACGGGCCGAGTCGATGCTGGAGGAGAGCCGCCGCAAGCGCAACGCCTGGCTGGCCGAGCTCTGCGAGGGCCTCACCGACGAGGAATGGGCCACACTCCGCGCGGCCGCGCCCGTCCTGGAGAAGCTCGCCGAGACCTAGTGCCGCACGGTCCCGGCCCGCCGAGGCCCACGGCATCCGCCCGGAAGCCCGGAAGCCCGGAAGCCCCCGGACGCACGGGGACCCGCCGGGGACGGCCGCACGTGACCGAGGACCGCCGAGGACCGCCGAAGACCTGCTGAAGACCGCTGAGGAGGCGACGCAGTTTGAGTACGGGACCCGGAGCACACTCCGCACCCGTTCCCGACCCCGACCCCACCCCCGAGCCCGACCCCGCCGCCGCACCCGCGAACGGTGCCGCCGAACGGCGAGGCATGTTCAGCTCGCTGCGCATCCGCAACTACCGGCTCTTCGCCGGCGGCCAGATGGTGTCCAACACCGGCACCTGGATGCAGCGCATCGCCCAGGACTGGCTGGTCCTCACCCTCACCGGCTCCTCCGCGGCCGTCGGCATCACCACCGCCCTGCAGTTCCTGCCCATGCTGCTGCTGGGCCTCTACGGCGGTGTGATCGCCGACCGGCTCCCCAAGCGGCGGCTGCTCCTGGTGACCCAGAGCGCCATGGGCCTCACCGGCCTGGCTCTCGCCGCCCTGACCCTCTCCGGGCACGTCCAGGTGTGGCACGTCTATCTCATGGCCCTGCTGCTCGGGCTGGCCACCGTCGTCGACAACCCGGCCCGGCAGGCCTTCGTCGCCGAGATGGTCGGGCCGCGCGATCTCCGCAACGCCGTCAGCCTCAACTCGGCCAACTTCCAGTCCGCCCGGCTCGTCGGCCCCGCCGTCGCCGGTGTGCTGATCAGCGCCGTGGGCAGCGGCTGGGCCTTCCTGGCCAACGGACTGTCCTTCCTCGCGCCCATAGCCGCGCTGCTGCTCATGCGCCGGGACGACCTCCACGAGGTCGAGCCCGCCCCCCGCGGCAAGGGCCAGCTCCGGGACGGGCTGCGCCATGTCGCCGGGCGCCCCGAACTCCTCTGGCCGATCGTCCTCGTCGGCTTCATCGGCACCTTCGGCTTCAACTTCCCGATCTGGCTGACCGCCTTCGTCGACGAGGTCTTCCACGGCGACGCCGGCACCTACGGCCTGCTCAACACCCTGATGGCCGCCGGTTCCCTGGCCGGCGCCCTGCTCGCCGCCCGCCGCGGCACCTCGCGGCTGCGGCTGCTGGTCGGCGCGGCGCTCCTCTTCGGCCTGCTGGAGATCACCGCGGCCGCGGCCCCCGTCTTCTGGCTCTTCGCGCTGCTGCTGGTGCCGATCGGCATGTTCGGCATGACGATCAACGTCACCGCCAACTCCACCGTGCAGCTCGCGGCCGACCCGGCCATGCGGGGCCGGGTGATGAGCCTGTACATGATGGTCTTCATGGGCGGTACGCCCCTGGGAGCCCCGCTCGTCGGCTGGATCACCGACGCCTACGGAGCGCGCATCGGCTTCCTCGCGGGCGGCCTGATCTCCGCCGGCGCGGCGCTCGCCGTCGGGCTGATGCTGGCCCGGATCGGCGGACTGCGGCTCAAGATCGATCTGCACCGGGGACGGCCCCGGGTGGCCTTCGTCGAACGCGCCCCGCGGAAGAAGGAGAAGCAGCTGGCCGCGATGGTGTGAGCGGCGGGCCGGGGCGCGCCGACCGGGGCACGGAGGCCGGCCGCCGCCGTCCCCCGGCCCTGGCTTCCCCGGACCCGGCCCCGGGTGACACTGGTCCCATGAGACTCTTCGCCGCCGTGGTCCCGCCGATGCCGGTGGCCGGTGAGCTCGCCGAGGCCGTGGCCGGGCTCCGGGAGCTGCCGGGTGCCGACCGGCTGCGCTGGACCCGGCGGCACGGCTGGCACTTCACCCTCGCCTTCTACGGCGAGGTGGCCGAGGAACCGCTGCCGGATCTGCACCGGCGCCTCGCCCGCGCCGCGCACCGGCACCGCGCGTACGAGCTGAGCCTGGCCGGAGGCGGCCGCTTCGGGCACCGGGCCCTGTGGGCCGGGGCCACCGGGGACGTCCGGGCGATGGCCCGGCTCGCCGCCACGGCCGTCGCCGCCGGCCGCCGGGCGGGCATCCCGATGAAGGACGAGCACCCGGGCTTCACCCCGCACCTGACGCTGGCCCGCGGCCACGCCCGTGGCCGCCGCCGCGGGCGCGGCGGCCGGGGCGGCGACGGCGACGACGGCGGCCACCGCGGCGACGGTCACGATGCCGGCGGCGGCCGGGACGTGGACCTGCGCCCGTACGTCGAGGCGCTGGCGGACTTCGCGGGCAGCCCCTGGACCGTCTCCGAACTGGCGCTGATCCGCAGCCATCCGCCCGCCCCCGGCCTGCCGGGCGCCCAGCCGCACTACGAGACGGTGGCCCTCTGGCCGCTGGGCCGGGCGGAGACCGGGCCGCGGCCGGACCGGGAGGCCGCACCCGGGGGGCCCGCCGCCGGGCCCCGCACGGCACCGGAGCCCGCCCCCGGCGCCGCGGAAGGGCAGGGCTAACCTCGGGGAATGGACCCCAGGACCAGAACCCTGATCGTCAGCGGCACGCTGGTGCTGATGCTCGTCGTCGTCGCCGTGGCGGCCGTGCTGCGCTGAGCGGGCACGGCCGCCACGGGCGTCACGGCCGCCACACCCGCCGCCGGCCGGCTCCGGCGCGGTCCCGAGACGTCACCAGGCGAACGCCTCCGGCGACGGGCCCGGGCCCGGGAAGATCTCGTCCAGTGAGGCGAGCACCTCGTCCGTGAGCGTCAGTCCGGCGGCCCGCACCGCCGAGGCCAGCTGGTCCGCCGTGCGCGGGCCGACGATCGGGCCGGTCACGCCGGGGCGGGTGAGCAGCCAGGCCAGCGCCACCTCGCCCGGCTCCAGACCGTGCCGGTCGAGCAGGTCCTCGTACCGCTGGATCTGCTCGCGCTGCCGCGGGTCCTTGAGCGCGTCGGCGGCCCGCCCGGAGGCGGCGCGGCGGTTGCCGCCCTCCTGCTCCTTGCGGATCGCGCCGCCGAGCAGCCCGCCGTGGAGCGGCGACCAGGCGATGACCCCGAGGCCGTACTCCCGGGCGGCCGGGACGACCTCCATCTCGGCGCGGCGCTCGCAGAGGTTGTACAGGCACTGTTCGCTGACCAGCCCGAGGCGGCCGTGGCGCGCGGCGGTCTCGTTGGCCTGGGCGATGTTCCAGCCCGCGAAGTTGGACGACCCCACGTAGAGGATCTTGCCCTGCCGGACGAGGACGTCCATCGCCTGCCAGATCTCGTCCCACGGGGTGTCCCGGTCGACGTGGTGGAACTGGTAGAGGTCGATGTGGTCGGTGCCGAGCCGCTTGAGGCTGGCGTCCACGGCCCGGCGGATGTTGAGGGCCGAGAGCTTGTCGTGGTTCGGCCAGGCGGGACCGTCGAGCCCCATGTTGCCGTAGACCTTGGTGGCGAGGACGACCTTGTCGCGGCGGTCGCCGCCCCGGGCGAACCAGCTGCCGAGGATCTCCTCGGTGCGGCCCTTGTTCTCGCCCCAGCCGTAGACGTTGGCGGTGTCGAAGAAGTTGATGCCCGCGTCGAGAGCGGCGTCCATGATCGCGTGGCTCTCGGCCTCGTCGGTGGTGGGGCCGAAGTTCATCGTGCCGAGAACCAGGCGGCTGACCTTGAGTCCGGTGCGTCCGAGTTGCGTGTACTCCATGACCACCAGCCAACGCCTTGGAGTGCGCTCGAAGCAAGGACGGCACTCGGCCCGCCGCGCCCCGTCCGTGTCCCGTCGCGCCTGGTCCGGGCCCGATCCGGGTCCGAACCCGGTCAGTGCGCCGCGAGCCGCGCCTCGTAAGGGGCGCCGAGGCCCCACTCCTCGTACAGCGCGTCCGCGAAGGCCGCCGCCATGCGGTGCTCGCCGCGGGCGCTGGGGTGGGTGCCGTCGTAGGTGTCCCGGTGCAGATCCCAGTCTGCCGGCGGCCCGGCGAGGACGACCGGGGAGCCGGGGCCGTCGAGCCCGGCCACCGCCTCGGCGAGGAGAGCGTTGAAACGCCGCACCTCGGCGCCGAACGCGGGGTCGTCCGCCGCCCGCACGTTGGGCAGCACGGGCATGATCAGCATCCGTACGGACGAGTTGGCCGCCCGCGCCTCCGCGACGAAGCGCCGCACGTTCCCGGCCGTCTGCTCCGCGTTGGTGTAGAAGCCGAGGTCGATCAGGCCGAGGGAGACCAGCAGCACGCCCGCCCGGTGCGCCGCGACCGTCTCCCGGATCAGCGGCGCCATCTGCAGCCAGCCCTCGCCCCAGCCGGCGAGGTGGGCGCGGGCGTGCTCGGGGAAGTCCGGGTCGGCGTAGTCCTGGGAGACGGGTGCCCCGGCCCGCTGGTCGTAGAGCGCGGTGCGCGGTCCGACGATGCGGTACGGGCCGCCGAAACTCCGGTTGAGGTGCCGCCACATGTGGTAGCGCCAGGTGTGCTCGCCGGCGCTCCCGATGGTCATGGAGTCGCCGACGAAAAGAATGCGCATTCGGACATCATCGCGGAACCGGCCATTGCCCCGCGACGTGACGCTGCCCACCCGCGGGGGATGGCAGGCTGGCCCCATGCCTCGTCGTTCGCCTCAGCCGCTTCTCCGGACGGACTCCCGCGCCGTACCGGACGCCCGCCCCGGGCCTGCCCGGCCCGCCCCCGGGCCCGGCCGGCTCCGACGCGCACGCGCCGTCGCGGCCGTCGCCGTGACCGCTCTCGCCGGGCTCGGAGCCGTACCGGCGGCAACGGCAGCGGCGCCCTCCGCCGCCGCGGCACCCCTGGCGGCTCCCGGCACGGCGCGGGCCGGCGCCCCGGACTCCTTCCGCATCGAGGACGAGCGGATCACGGAGTCCAGCGGCCTGGCCGCGAGCCGCACCCACCCGGGCGTCTACTGGACGCACAACGACAGCGAGGACGGCCCCTACGTCTACGCCGTCGACAGCGCGACCGGCCGCACGGTGGCCACCGTCACGCTCGCCGGGATCGAGCCCCGCGACCTGGAGGGCATCTCCATCGGCCCGGGCGGCACGGTCCACGTCGGCGACATCGGCGACAACATGGGCGGCACCTGGCCCGAGGTGTGGGTCTACCGCTTCAAGGAGCCGGAGAAGCTGCGGGACACCACCGTCACCCCGACCCGCTTCACCGTCCGCTACGAGGACGGACCCCGGGACGCCGAGTCGCTGATGGTGCATCCCAAGACGGGCCGCCTGTACCTCGTCAGCAAGCACAAGGAGGGCGGCGGGCTGTACGAGGGCCCGGCCGAGCCGTCCGCGTCCGGCGTCAACACCTTCCGGCGGATCGCCGACATCGGTGAGTGGGCCACCGATGCGGCCTTCTCCCCGGACGGGACCCGGCTGGTGGTGCGCGGCTACTTCGGCGGGAGCGCGTACCGCTGGCAGGACGGCAAGCCCGTCAAGCTCGACATGAACCCCGGCGTGCCGGTGCAGCGGCAGGGGGAGTCGGTGACGTTCACCCCGGACGGCCGGGCCCTGATGTTCGGCTCCGAGGGCCTGCGGAGCTCCGTCACCAAGGTAGAGCTGAAGGGCGAACTGCTGCCCGAATCGGTGGCTAAGGCGGACGCGGACGCGGAACGGGACGGCGGGAAGCCCGACGGCAAGGGGACCGCGGACGGCGACGGGAAGGGCGCGGACGGGGAGTCCGGGGCCGGGGTGGACCGCAATCTGGTCATCGGCGGACTGGCTCTCGCGGCCGTCGCCGTGCTGCTGGCGGGCGCACGGAAGGCGTTCCGCCGCGGCTGACCGCGAGCGCCGCGGCTGACCGCGAATGCGGCTGCCGGGTGCCGCGGCCCTGACCGGCGCCGCTGCCACCGGGGCGCATCCCGCCCGGCAGCCGGCCGGTGCTGCCGTTACCGGGGCCCGCCGCCGTCCGCACTGGCGCTGTCCGCACTGGCGCTGTCCGTACTGCCGCCGTCCGCGTGGCTGTCTTCCGCACGGCTGTCGTCACCGCTGCCGCCGGGTCCGCCCCCGCCCCCGTTCCCGGCGCCGCCTCCGGCGCCTTCCCGCTCCCGCCGGCGGCGTTCGATGAACGTCTCCATGCCGTCCAGGAGTTGCCGCAGCCCGAACTCGAACACCTCTTCCCAGGGGGTGCTGAACGCCTCCATGCCGAGTGCGGCCAGCTTCGGATAGGCACCGGTCGCCATCACCCGTTCCAGGATGGGCGCCTGCGCCGTCCAGAACTCCTCGTCGCTTATACCGGTGCGCTGTTCGGCGAGGTCGGCGTTGACCCGGCTGCGCGCGGTGCCCGTGACGTAGCCGTCGATGACGACGAGCAGACTGATCCGCTCCGGGTCGGCCAGCGGCAGCCCGTCGAGGCCCTCCAGTGCGTACTCCAGACCGGCGAGCGCCCCCGGGCCGAGCAGGGGGCGCGCCTGGTCGACGTGGACCAGCCAGGGGTGGCGGCCGTAGAGCTCCCAGATCCCGCGGGCCACCCGTTCGAGGGTGCTCCGCCAGCCGAGCAGGGCCGGGTCCTCCGCGCCCTCGCGGTCGAAGCCGTTGACCTTGTCGAGCATCAGGTCGAGCAGCTCGGCCTTGCCCGGGACGTAGCGGTAGAGGGACATGGCACCGACGCCCAGTTCGCCCGCGAGCCGCCGCATGGAGACCGCGGCCAGCCCTTCGGCGTCCGCGACGGCGACGGCGGCCGTGACGATCCGGTCCAGGGTCAGGGCGGGTTTCGGTCCGCGGGTCCGGCGCTCGTCGCGTCCCCAGAGCAGCTCCAGGCTGCGGCTGAGGTCTCCGCTACCGCTGTGTTCGGTCGTCATCTCCCCGCCATCGTAGCCGCCGTGCCGTGGCCCGGTCCGTGGCCTTCGCGTGCGCTGTACGCGCTACTGGGTACGGTGTACCCTGATCTGCATACGCCGTACCCAGTTCTGTTCGCGCCCGGCGTGAATCCGGCTTCGCCAAGGGGGAGTTCGCCCGTGAAACCCGTGAAACCATCCGTGGAACCGTCCGTGAACCAGTCCGCGCACCCGCCTGCGAGCCCCGGGCCGCACGCCGTCCTCGCCGAGGGGCTGGAGAAGCGCTACGGCGAGAAGCGCGCCCTCGACGGATTCGACCTCACGGTCGCGCGCGGCACCGTCCACGGCCTCCTCGGGCCCAACGGCGCCGGCAAGACCACCGTCGTCCGCATCCTCTCCACGCTGGTGCGCCTCGACGGCGGACGCGCCGAGGTCGCCGGGATCGACGTGGCGGGCCGCCCCCGCGAGGTCCGCCGCCGGATCGGCCTCACCGGCCAGTACGCGGCGGTGGACGAGATCACCACCGCCCGTCAGAACCTCGTGATGTTCGGCCGCCTCTTCCACCTCGGCAAGAAGGCGGCGGAGCGCCGGGCCGCGGAACTGCTGGAGCAGTTCGCGCTGACCGACGCCGCCGACAAGGGCGTCAAGGAGTTCAGCGGCGGTATGCGCCGCCGGCTCGACCTGGCGACGAGCATGATCCTCGCCCCGCAGGTGCTGTTCCTCGACGAGCCCACCACCGGCCTCGACCCGCGCGGCCGCAACGAGGTGTGGGAAGCGGTGCGTTCCCTGGTCGCGGGCGGTACCACCGTGCTGCTCACCACCCAGTACCTGGACGAGGCCGACAAGCTCGCCGACCGTATCGCCGTCATCGAACGGGGGCGCACCATCGCCGACGACACCCCCGCCGCTCTCAAACAGCAGATCGGCGGCGACCGGATCGAGGTGGTCGTCCAGGAGGCCGCGGACCTCCCGGCCGCGCTCCGGGTCGTCGCCCGGGTCACCGGCGCCGAGCCGGACAGCGATCCGGAGGCCCGGCGGGTCGCGGCGCCGGTGACCGACCGCGTGGCCGCCCTCACCGAGGTCGTACGGACCCTCCAGGACGAGAAGATCCCGGTCGAGGACATCGGGCTCCGGCGGCCGACCCTGGACGAGGTCTTCCTGCGCATCACGGGACGGCGGGCGGAGGACGGCACCGGGGACACCGGACAGCCCGGACAGCCGGCACGGACCCGGGAAGCAGGCCGGGCCGCATGAACGCACACACCGAAACGAGTTCCGGCAGCACAGGCAATACGGGCAGCACGGGCAGCACGGACGGGAGCCCGGACACGGGCGGAACGGAAGCCGGAGGGCGGACGGGCATGGCCACGACCACGGGTACGAGCACGGGCACGAGCACAGCCACGAGCAGCACAGCCACGAGTACGACCACCGCCGGCCCGTCCGCGCCGCCCCCCGCGACGGGCTTCGCGGCGGACCTCGCGGTCCCCGAGCGCAGGATCTACTGGGCGGTCGCCGACTGCCTCGTCATCGTCCGCAACGAACTCACCCACCTGGCGCGCCAACCCGCCAACATCGCCTGGCAGCTGGGCTTCCCCATCGTCTCCGTCCTGCTCTTCGTCTATGTCTTCGGCAGCGCCATGGACGTCGGCGCGGACGACTACAAGGACTACGCACTCCCCGGCATGTTCGCCATGACCATGGCCTTCGGCTTCATGAACACCGCGATGATGGTCGCCATCAACAAGGAGAAGGGCGTCATGGACCGCTTCCGGTCCATGCCCATGGCCCCCTCGGCGGTGGTCAGCGGGCGCGGTGTCTCCGACGTCATCGGCGCCTGCCTGGACCTCGTGGTGCTGGCGCTGATCGCCCTCGCCGTCGGCTGGCGCTCCGACGGCAGCCTCCCGGCCACCCTCGCCGCCTTCGGGCTGCTGATCCTGCTGCGCTTCGCGCTGATCTGGATCGGGGTGTTCCTCGGACTGCTCGTCCCCAACCAGGAGGCGGCGGGCAATCTCTTCGCGCTGGCCTTCCCCTTCGGCATGATCTCCAGCGTCTTCACCCCGCCGTCGATGATGCCGGACTGGCTGGGCGCCGTCGCGATGTGGAACCCGGTCTCGTCCACGGCCAACGCCATCCGGGAGCTGTTCGGCAATCCGGTGCCCTCCGGCGGCAGTTGGATCGAACAGCACGCGCTGCTCATGGCCGTGGTGTGGCCGCTGATCGTCACGGCCGTCTTCCTGCCCCTGGCGGTACGCCGCTACCAGCGGCTCAGCCGCTGACGGCTGCTGAACGGAGCGGGCCCCGGCTGTCGCAGCAGTCGCAGCCGGGGCCCGCTCTCACCGGTCGCCGTGCTCACGACCGGACCGTCTCAGCTCAACTCAACTCCGCGGCTCCGTCAGAGCCGCTCGATGACGTAGTCCACGCACTGCGTCAGCGCCTCGACATCCGCCGGCTCGACGGCCGGGAACATCGCCACCCGCAGCTGGTTGCGGCCCAGCTTGCGGTACGGCTCGGTGTCCACGATGCCGTTGGCGCGCAGCACCTTGGCGACCGCCGCCGCGTCGATGCCCTCGTTGAAGTCGATCGTGCCGACGACCTGGGACCGCTTGGCGGGGTCGGTGACGAACGGGGTGGCGTACTCCGCCTTCTCCGCCCAGCCGTACAGCCGGGAGGAGGAGTCCGCGGTCCGCCGCACGGCCCACTCCAGACCGCCCTGGCCGTTGATCCAGTCGAGCTGGTCGGCGAGGAGGAAGAGGGTGACGAGCGCCGGGGTGTTGTACGTCTGGTTCTTCAGCGAGTTGTCGATCGCGGTCGGCAGCGAGAAGAACTCCGGGACGTGCCGGCCGGAGGCGTGCACCCGGGCGGCACGCTCCAGCGCGGCCGGGGAGAACGCGGCGATCCACAGACCGCCGTCCGCCGCGAAGCACTTCTGCGGGGCGAAGTAGTAGACGTCCGTCTCGGTGATGGTGACGGGCAGGCCGCCCGCGCCGGAGGTCGCGTCCACCAGCACCAGCGAGCCCTCGTCGGCGCCCTGCACCCGGCGGATGGGCGTGGCGACACCGGTGGAGGTCTCGTTGTGCGTGAACGCGTAGACGTCGGCACCGGCCTCGGCGGTGGGCTCCGGGTGGGAGCCGGGGTCGGCCGTGATGACGGTGGGCTCCTCCAGCCAGGGCGCGAGCTTCGCGGCCTTGGCGAACTTCGAGGAGAACTCACCGAAGGAGAGGTGCTGGGACTTGCGCTCGATGAGGCCGTGGGTCGCGATGTCCCAGAAGGCGGTGGTGCCGCCGTTGCCGAGGACGACCTCGTACCCCTCGGGCAGCGAGAACAGTGTGCGGACGCCGTCGCGCACCCTGCCGACCAGGTTCTTCACCGGGGGCTGGCGATGGGAGGTGCCGAGCAGGGAGCTGCCGGTGGCGGCCAGCGCGCTGAGCGCCTCCGTACGCACCTTGGAGGGGCCCGAGCCGAATCGACCGTCGGCGGGCTTGATGTCAGCGGGGATCTGGATATCAGCCACGGCTGCAGCCTAATCCTTGGATGTGCAGGCGGGGGGCATTCGTCCACCGGATGAGACGGCGGTCTCGTCCTGACGTGGGACCGGGCGGGGAGCCACCGCACCGCGCCGTGCCGACCAGCCGCGAGCCGCCGCCTGGTGTGCCCGGAGCCCGTCGGCGGGCAGTCTGGACTCATGGCTGATCACGACCCGGCACGGCCCGGCCCCGCGCACCCCCGCCCCCCGCGTCCCGATCCCGCCCGGCCCGGCCCCGGGGCGGCGCGCCCGGATGTGTCCGGGCTCGCGCGGGACCTGCGCCGGGCGGTCGCCGGGGACGTGGAGTTCGACACCGCGAGCCGGGCCCTGGTGACCATGGACGCCTCCAACTACCGGCGCGTGCCCCTCGGCGTCGTCGCCCCGCGGGACGCCGACGACGTGGCCGCGGTGCTCGCCGTCTGCCGCGACCACGGAGTGCCGGTCGTACCCCGGGGCGGCGGCACGTCCATCGCGGGCCAGGCCACGGGCACCGGCGTCGTCCTCGACTTCACCCGCCACCTGAACCGGATCGTCTCCCTCGACCCGGAGACCCGTACGGCAGTCGTCGAGCCCGGAGCCATCTGCGACAGCCTCCGCACGGCGGCCGCGGCCCACGGGCTGACCTTCGGCCCCGATCCGTCCACGCACAGCCGCTGCACCATCGGCGGCATGATCGGCAACAACTCCTGCGGCGCCCACTCCGTCGCCTGGGGCACCACCGCCGACAACGTCCGCGGCCTGGACGTCCTGACGTATGGCGGCGAGTACGCCCACCTGGCGGCCGGGGAGGGAGACTCCGCCGGCGCCGCCCGCCCCGGCGGGACAACGCTCCCGCCCGCCCTGCGCGAGGGGGCCGAAGCCCTCGTCACACGCCGCCGCGCCCTGCTGCGCACCGGATTCCCCGCCGGCCTGCCCCGGCGCATCTCCGGCTACGCGCTGGACGCCCTGCTCCCCGAGAACGGCACCGACTGGGCCCGTGCCTTCACCGGCAGCGAGGGCACCCTCGGCGTCCTCACCCGGGCCGCCGTACGGCTCGTCGAGGCCCCCGCCGCCCGCGCGCTGGCCGTCCTCGGCTACGCGGACGAGAGCGCCGCCGCCGAGGCCGCCCACACCCTCCTCCCGTACGGGCCGCTGACCGTCGAAGGCATGGCCTCCGACCTCGTACCCGCCCCGGCCGCCGCCTCCCTGCCCCGGGGCGCGGCCTGGCTCTTCGTCGAGACGGGCGGCTCCGGGCCGGAGGAGGCGCGGGCCCGCGCGGAGGCGCTGTGTCGCGCCGCGGCCGACGGCACCACGGACAGCGTCGTCGTCACCGACCCCGCCCACCGCCGCGCCCTGTGGCGGATCCGCGAGGACGCCTCCGGCACCGCCACCCGGATGCCCGACGGCAGCGAGGCCTGGCCCGGGTGGGAGGACTGCGCCGTACCGCCCGCGCGCCTCGGCCCCTACCTGCGCGACTTCCGCGCACTCCTGACCGAACACGGCCTGCGCGGCACCCCGTACGGGCACTTCGGCGACGGCTGCATCCACGTCCGGATCGACTTCGACCTGCTCACCGGCCCCGGCATCGCCCGCTTCCGGAGCTTCTCCACCGACCTCGCCGACCTGGTCGTCGCCCACGGCGGCTCCCTCTCCGGCGAACACGGCGACGGGCAGGCGCGGGCCGAACTGCTGCCGCGGATGTACGGGGATGAACTGGTCGGCGCGTTCGAGGAGTTCAAGACACTCTGGGACCCGGCGGGCGGTCTCAACCCGGGCATGCTCGTCCGCCCCCACCGCCTCGACGAGAACCTCCGCTTCGCCGTCCTGCCCGGGAAATCCGTGGACGTGGCCTTCGGCTACCCGCACGACGGCGGGGACTTCACGGCGGCCGTGCGCCGGTGCGTGGGCGTCGCCAAGTGCCGGAACACGGCGGCCTCCGGGACCGCCGTCATGTGCCCGTCCTTCCGCACCACCGGCGAGGAGCAGCACTCGACCCGCGGCCGGGCCCGGCTGCTCCACGAGATGCTGGCGGGGGCGGCGGACGGGCCGGGCGGCATCGTCACGGACGGCTGGCGCTCGGAGGAGGTCCGGGAGGCGCTGGACCTGTGTCTGTCCTGCAAGGGCTGCCGCAGCGACTGCCCGGTCAACGTCGACATGGCCACGTACAAGGCCGAGTTCCTCCACCACCACTACGCGGGCCGCCTGCGGCCGGCCGCCCATTACGCGATGGGGCGGCTGCCGCTCTGGCTGCGCGCGACGGCGCCGGTGGCACCGGTGCTGGCACCCCTGGCCAACCGGCTGGCGCGGGTGGCGCCACTGGCATCGGCGGTGAAGCGGCTGGGCGGCATCGCGCCGGAACGGGAACTGCCGGAGCTGGCCCGGGAGACGTTCCGGCGCTGGTGGCGCCGCCGGGTGACGGAGGCGGGTGCGGATGCGGATGCGGCGGCGGATGCGGGGATGGGCGCAGCAGCGGAGACGGAGGGACAGAGGGAGAGGGCGTCGGCGACCGGAGCCGAGACCGGAGCCCCAGCCGAGACGGAGGCGACTCCCGCGTCCGCCGGACCGCCCCGCCCCACCGGCTCCGGCCGTGCCGGGACGGACCCCGACCGCCGCCGCACGGTCGTGCTCTGGCCGGACACCTTCACCAACCACCTCTCGCCCTCCGTCGGCCGGTCGGCGGTGGCCGTGCTGGAAGACGCTGGGCTGCGGGTCGTCGTACCGCCCAAGCAGGTCTGCTGCGGCCTGACATGGGTGTCCACCGGGCAACTGGACGGCGCACGCAAGGTCATGCGGCGCACCCTGGACGTCATGGCGCCCGCCCTGGAGGCGGGCCTGCCGGTGGTCGGCCTGGAACCGAGCTGTACCGCCGCGCTCCAAACCGACTTGCCCGAACTGCTGTCCGACGACCCACGTGCGGCGCGACTGGCGGAGGCGGTGACCACCTTCGCCCAGGCACTCGACCAGTACGCCCCCGACTGGCAGCCCCCGCGCCTGGACCGCCCCGTCGTCGGCCAGACCCACTGCCACCAGCACGCCGTCCTGGGCGACGCCGCTGAACGCAAACTGCGGGAACGGGCCGGGCTGACGGGCGACCTGTCCGGCGGCTGCTGCGGCCTCGCAGGCAACTTCGGCTTCGAACGCGGGCATTACGACGTCTCGGTCGCCTGCGCGGAGGAACAACTCCTGCCCTCCGTACGCGACGCCGCCCCGGACGCCGAAGTCCTCGCCGACGGCTTCTCCTGCCGCACCCAGCTCGACCAGCTCACGGGCCGCCGGGCGCGCCACTTGGCGGAGGTGCTGGCGGAAGGGCTTTGAGCACGGCCACCCGGAGCCGAAGGACGCTCCGGCGGACGGCTGAGGGACCGTTCGGAGGGCCGTCGGGACGGGACCGACCACATCAGTGCTCCGGCTTGGCCACCTGGTGTTCGACCGGGGTGCCGGTGCGCGGTCAGGGCGTGAGCGGAGTCACCTGCACCAAGCCTGTCTGGTAGGCGATGACGACCAGTTGGGCGCGGTCGCGGGCGCCGAGTTTCGCCATCGCGCGGTAGATGTGGGTGCGTACGGTCAGCGGGCTGAGTGTCAGTGTCTCGGCGATCTCGGTGTTGGACTTGCCCTCGGCGGCCATGGCCATGGTTTCGCGTTCGCGAGCGGTGAGTTCCGACAGCTGTTGTGTGGATATTTGCTGCGCGCCGGGGGCGGGTGTCATGAGGAACTTCGCGATGAGGGCGCGGGTGGCGGTGGGGGACAGGAGTGCCTCGCCGGAGGCCACCGTACGCAAGCCGGCAAGCAGGGTGTCGGTGGTGACGTCCTTGCCGAGGAAGCCGCTGGCACCGGCGTGCAGGGCCTGGGCGACGTAGCCCTCGGTCTCGAAGGTGGTCAGGATGAGGACGCGGGTCGTGGACAGTTCCGGGTCGGCGCAGATGGCGGACGTGGCGGCGAGGCCGTCCATACCCGGCATACGGATGTCCATGAGGACGATGTCGGGGTGGTGGGCGCGGGCCAGGTCCACAGCTTCCGCACCGTCGGAGGCTTCACCGACCACGGTCATGTCCTCGCAGGAGTCGATCAGCATCCGGAAGGTCGCCCGTAGCAAGGTCTGGTCGTCGGCGAGCAGCACTTTGATGGTCATGCTTGTTCTCCTGTGCGTCCTCTGTGGCTTCCGACGACGGTTCGGGTGTGGCGGGCGGAAGCGGCAGGCTGGTGGAGACCTCGAAGCCGCCTTCCGGGAGGGGCCCCGCACGGGACTCGCCGCCGACGGTGCGGGCTCGTTCGCGCATGCCCATGATGCCGAAGCCCTGGCCCGGCGCGGCTGGAGCAACATCGGTGGTACCGGACGGCTCGTCGTTGGTGACCGTGATCAGCAAGCGGGATGCTTCGTAGGCGAGATGTACGTGTGCCGAGTCCGCAGCGGCGTGCTTGGTGGCGTTGGTGAGTGCCTCCTGCACGATCCGGAACGCGGTCAGGTCCACCGCGGGGGTGAGCGGACGGGGCTTGCCCGTCGTGGTGACCGTGACCGTGAGCCCTGCAGACGCACACGTCGAAACCAGCTCGGGCAAGCGGGCGAGGCCAGGAGAGGGCGCCAGCGATGCGGAGGCCGGGGCGCCGGTGTTGCGCAGCGGTCCCAGCATGGCCTTCAGCTCGCGCAGTGCGGAAGACGTGGTGTCGGTCAGGCTGGTGAGAATCTTCTTCGTCCGCTGTGGATCAGTGAGCGCGAAGTGGGCGGCCGTGCCTGCCTGGGCGTTGGCCAAGGCCAGGTGATGAGCCACGACGTCGTGCAGCTCATGGGCGATGCGCATGCGCTCTTCTGTGACGCGCAGCCGTGCCTCCTCTTCCCGCGAACGCTCGGCATGTTCGGCGCGGGCCTGAACCGACGCCAGGTAGGCGCGCCGCAGTCTGGTCGTGCTGCCGGCGGCGAGCGGCAGCAGCAGCCAGAAGCAGTAGCCGATGGACCGTGGTACGGGGGAAGAAGCGTAGGTGGGGTCAAAGATCGCTGACGTGGCCATCAGGGCCACTGCCGTGGCGACACTGTGGAGGCGTGCGGTCTTGAGGCCGGTGTGGGTGGTCAACCAGTACATCGCCGCCATGAGGGGAGCCAGCAGCAGAGGGGTCAGCACGTATCCCAGCGCGGTGACGGCCACGGTGCACACCGCGTTCACGACGGTGACGGTCCGCGGATGGCTTCGGTGTCCGAACAGGGCGAGACATGAGGCTCCCAGGATGACGAGGACGGTGGTGTCCCGCTGGGGTGGGGCAGCGCCGGGCCTGGTGAGACCGCTGCCTACGATCGCGCAGGCCATCAGCACCAGGACCAGGACCGTGTCGACGGCGCGAGGATGACGGCCGGCGTATCGCTCGAAGCGGTCGGTGTAACGCTCAGGGCTGGTACTCATACGTTCTCCGGTCGGTGCTCTGTAACACGTCGCTGCCCCCAGGCGGACCGGGCAGAGAAGAAGCGGTGGTGTCAGGTGCGGGACACCTCCCGACCGGTCGTGGCCCCGACCGATTGCGGGCCTGCCTCGGCGGGCCGCTGGTCGAGTGCCTCGCCCTCCACGTCGATGCGGGGCAGCAGCTTGTCCAGTCGGCCCGGCAGCCACCACGCCTTGTGGCCGAGAAGGGCAAGGACGGCGGGCACGATCGCCATCCGTACGACGAAGGCGTCGAACAGGATGGCTGAGGCGAGTCCGAACCCGATCATCTTGATCATGGAGTCGCTCTCACCGATGAATCCGGCGAAGACCGCGATCATGATCAGTGCGGCGGCCACGACGACCCGAGCGCTGTGCCGGAATCCGCTGATGACCGCCTGGCGGGGCGATTCGCCGTGGACGTACGCCTCGCGCATCCGGGAGACAAGGAAGACCTCGTAGTCCATGGCCAGACCGAAGACGATGCCCACCAGGAAGATCGGCATCAGACTCATGATCGGGCCGGTGTGCTCCGCTCCCAGCAGTTCGGCGCCGAGCCCCTGCTGGAAGACGAGAACGACCACACCCAGGGAGGCCAGCACCGACAAAAGGTATCCGAGGGCCGCCTTCAACGGGACGAGTACGGACCGGAAGACCAGCAGCAGCAGTACGATCGCGAGGCCCACAACAACGATCAGATAGGGGACCAGAGCGGACTGCACCTTCCCGGCGATGTCGATGTCGACAGCGGTGGTGCCGGTGACAGCGAACGTCACCCCGGTCCGGGACTCGATCGCGGACCGGTCGTCCCGGATGGACGTCACCAGGTTCTTGGTCTTCTCGTCGGTCGGTGCCGTGGACGGCACGGCTTGGAAGACAGCCGTGTCTCCTGCCGCGTTGAAGCGGGGCGAGGAGACGGAGACGACCCCCTCGGTGGCGCCGATCTGCCGTGTGACGGACTTGACGGCGCCTTTCGCGTCCGTGTTGCCCCGGGCGTCCACGACGACGGTCAAGGGTCCGTTGGAGCCCGGCCCGAAGGCCTCGGCCAGTGCATCGTATGCCCGACGCTCGGTGGTGGAGGTCGGTTTGGCCTCGTCCCCGGGGTTACCGAGTTGCAGGTCCATGGCCGGCAGTGCGAGAGCCCCAAGGCCTGCCACGCCCACGAGCAGCACAGGCAGCGGACGCCGCAGCACGAACCGCGCCCAGCGGGTGCCCCAGTTGTCTCGGGTGCTCTGCTGCTCGATCCGTCCGCCCTTACGGGCCCGCCGCGTGAGAACGGTGTTCGGCCAGAAGCCGAGGAGCGCCGGGACCAGAGTCAGGGCGATCAGTACGGCGATGGTGACCGCGCCGGCCGCGGCCAGACCCATCTTGGTGAGCATCGGGATCCCCACGACCGACAGTCCGGCCAGCGCGATGACCACGGTGAGCCCGGCGAACACCACCGCGGACCCGGCCGTGCCGACCGCGAGCCCGACCGCCTCCTGCGGCGCATGGCCCCGGGCGCGCTCCTCGCGATAGCGGGAGACGACGAACAGAGCGTAGTCAATGCCGACCGCGAGGCCCAGCATCATCGCCAGGATGCTCGTCGTCGCGGACAGGCCGAGCGCGTGGGACAGTGCCAGGATGCCGGCCAGGCTGACCCCGACGCCGATCAGGGCGGTCACCAACGGCAGCCCCGCCGCGGCGAGCGAGCCGAAGGTGACCAGCAGGACGACGGCAGCCAGAGCGACACCGATCAGTTCGGCCGCGCCGCCCGGTCCGCCGCCCGCGTCCAGGGCCTTTCCGCCCACCTCGACGGTCAGCCCGGCCGCCTGAGCGCTGTGGACGGCCTCCTCCAGTCGGCTCTTGGCGGCGTCGGTGAGTTCCTTGGCCCCGACCGTGTAGGTGACGGTCGCATACGCCGTCCCGCCGTCCCTGCTCAGGGTCTTCGACCGGAACGGGTCGGATGCGCTCACGACCTGTGGGCCGTCGGCCAGAAAAGCCACGGTCTTCTCGACGGCCTGCTTGTTCCCAGGGTCGGTGATCTGCTCTCCGCTCGGTGCGACGAACACGATCCGGGCGGTCGCACCATCGGCGGCGGTTCCCGGGAAACGCTGTTCCATCAGGTCGAATGCCGTCTGGGATTCGATACCCGGCATGGAGAACCCCTTGTCGGACGCCGCCGGAGCCTTGAGAGCGCTGAGCCCGGCGAAAGCCAGAACGGCCGCCCAGATCAGAGCAACGTACCAACGTTTGCGAAAGGCCAGACGGCCTACTCGATGAAGAAAAAGAGCCACGGCAGGAGGCCTCCAAGCAGGTGTTTGTTGTCCGCACAGCCTCTCCGGACGCGGCCGCCCTGTCGTCGTACGCCTGCTGGCAGTTGCTGCTACTGAACCTGTAGTAGAGACCTGCCGAATGGCACGGACGCGGGTGAGCGGGTGAGGGGACCGCGCTGATCCCGGGCGCCCACCGCACAGCACGCAGATCAGGGGGAACGGCTGGAATGTCGGAGCGACGACCGAACCGCAGATGACGGCGCTGCCGGTCCCGTTGGCCGTGCTACGGCACATGGCTGAGCGAGTAGGCCGGCCTCCCGATCTGCGGATGACGGACTCGGGTGCGGCGAGACGAAGACGCCGGTACCGGGGCTTCCCTGCGTCGCAGGCTGGTTCACCTCGAATGGTCGCGCCGCGCTGCCGCACGGAATCGACGCCTCCGAGCGGTCGCAACGGCGCTGACACACAGCGTGTGCGTCGGTGCGCTGCCGGTGGACGCGTACGGGCGGTGGGTGGTTGCGGTTACGGCGCCGGGTGGGCGGCGCGATGGTGATGGCGGGTGCGTCGCGGGCCGACGGGTGTCGTTTGGGTGGGGGTTACGGCGTCCGTGCTGGGGGTGGGCCGGTGGTCGGTCGTCTATCCGGTGCCGTGCGCGCCCGGGGTCGTTGGAAAAGCGTTGGCGTGGCTGGTGCCGGTGGGGGTGCGCGGAAGCACACGCGCGCCTGGGTTCTTCGGCTTCCCGTGCGTTGTGGCGGGCTGTCGGTGGTGGCGGTCGCGGGTGGTGATTGTCGGTGGCTGCTGTGGTCGTGTCGGTTGTCGCCGGGATGAGGTCGGTGTGAGGCCCCGGTTCTCCGGCACGTCGGCGGCCGCGTTCGGAGTGCTGGCAGTCCGTGGTGGTGCTGATATGGGACGGGGGCGATAGGTGGAGTTCCCGGGTCCGCTTTCGCTCACTCGTTCGGGTGGTTCCGTGTCCTGGACCTGGATTCATCACCGTCCGTGACGGAAAATAGGGGGTAGGAACTCGCTGCGTGAGGGCGGGAGTTCACACGGGTGATCCGGACGGGGGGAATGTCATGCAGGCCACGCTGCTCGACCACGACGAGACCGAAACAACCGGCCCGCGGGGAGGGCCGGTGACGGCGGATGAGTGGGCCGCGCACCTGGCCACGGCTGTGCCGGGTCCGCAGACGGCGGCGATGCTCGGCCTGTTGGAGCGCGAGCAGCTTTCCACCACGGGGCGGATCGATGCTTTGAAGGCCTGGGAGCGGCACACCTCCTGGATTCAGGCGCAGCAGGTGGGTCTGCTGGCGGATATCGAGGCGGATGCTCTGGATGCGAGGCCGGATGGGAGGGCTGGGCGGACTATGACTGGGACTTCGCCTGTGAGGATGTGGCCTGTGCGTTGAAGCTGTCGGGGAACACGGCCGCGGAGCGTCTGGCGGTGGCCACCGCCCTGGAGGGCCGTTTCCCCACCACCGTGGGCCTGTTGGAGCGTGGGGAGATCTGTTATCTGCAGGCGAAGGCGGTGACGGAGGTCACCGGCACCCTGGACCCGGAGGCCGCCGGGCGGGTGGAGGCCATGGTGCTGCCCAAGATGCCGGGCCAGTCCGTCGGCCAGACCCGGCGGGCGTTGAACCGTGCGGTGCTGCGGGCGGATCCGCTGGGGGCGGAGGTGCGGCATCGCCGGCGGCGGGAGGACCGCACGATCTGGCACCGTGCGACCGAGGACGGTATGGCCACCTGGACCGCGTTCCTCCCCACCCCGCAAGCCGCGCAGTTGGATGCTGCCGTCGATGCGCACGCCGCCACGTTCGGCGATGACGGGCGCACGCTGAACCAGAAGCGGGTGGACGCCCTGTATGACCTGGTCGTCAACCGCCCCGCCGGAGACGCGACCCCCGGTGGCCGGTCGGCGGCAGTGGTCCATGACGGTGTCCCTCGACACGTTGATCGGGGCGGATGAGGAGCCCGGACACCTCAAGGGCTACGGGCCGATCAGCGCCACCGCGGCGCGGGAGGTGGCTTTCGCTCCGGGCACGATCTGGCGGCGTCTGATCACCCACCCGAAGACCGGGCTGCTGGTCAAGACCGATCCGACCACCTACAAGCCCACCGCCGAGACCCAACGCCACGTCACCGCCCGCGACATGACCTGCACCTTCCCCTCCTGCCAGATGCCCGCCCACCGCTGCGACCTGGACCACATCCAGCCCTTCAACCACGAGAACCCGCAAGCGGGCGGGGTGACGGAGCCGGACAATCTGATGCCGCTGTGCCGACGCCACCACCTGCTGAAACACCGCACCGAATGGCAGGTGCAGCGCAACCCCGACACCGGCGAAGTCACCTGGACCGCACCGACGGGCCACACCTACACCAACCCACCCCAGCCCCTCGCCCACATCACGTAGCCGCCGCCCCTCGGGAGCCACCGGCGCCAGCCCCTCCGCCACCGTGCGGAGGGGCCCACACCCCTGCCCGAAACCAGAACCTGACGCCCACCCTGCGCGGCCACCGGGCGGGCAACACCCGGCCGGGGCCATGCGTGCACCTCGACAGCGAGCACCGGCGAACGACACCCACCCCTCGGCCTCAACGCGTAGGCGCCGTTTTCACCATCCACCGGCCGGCAGCCGGGGAAAGCGGAGAGCTCCGAGCCCCGTACCGTCAGCCGCCATGACCGTCACCACCGACAGCCCGCCACAACGCACGGGAGGCCGAAGAACCCAGGCGCGCGTGTGCTTCCGCGCACCCCCACCGGCACCAGCCACGCCATGCTTTTCAAGCCGTCCCCGGGCGCGCACGGCACCGGATAGACGACCGACCACGGGGCCGCCCCCGACACGGATGCCGTAACCCACACCACCACGACAACGGGCAGCCCGCGACGCAAGCGCCACCACCATCGCGCCGCCCACCCGGCGCCGTAACCCCAACCAGCACGCCACAGGGCGGTCGCCCCGCACTTCCGCTCCCACCCAGCCCAGTCCGCCCAGCGCGCCCGGCCACTGCACCTCACGTCCGCGCGACCGTCGCCACCACCAAACCGGAAGCGACAGCGGGGACTGCACCTATGCGGGCAGGGCCGGGCCGACGTGTGCTCCCAGGCTGGAGAAACGCTCGACAGTAGATGCCGGAGGGGCAGCCGGACGGGTATCTGTGCTATGCCGAGAACCGGTCATCCGGCCGACGTGGCGACGGCGGCCCGGCCCCAGGGCGTGGCGTGAGACTGCCGGACTTGCAGGGTGTCGGGATGCCGAGATGCCGAACCCGCGAACCGGCGGCTTGCCGGGTCACTCCACGGTGGCGAGATGGTCCGCTGCGCCCCCGCGCCACTCGATCAGGAAGAGCGTCGCGTCATCGCTGGTGCTTCCGCCCCGTTCCCGTTTCAGGGTGTGGGAGAGAGAACGCACCATGGCCCGTACCCCTTCCTCCGTGTGCTCGACGCGGTTGACCCAGGCGATGAGCTGTTCCTCGCCGAACTGCTCTTCGCCCGCCCGGTGCTCCTCGATCACGCCGTCGGTGAAGCACAGAACCCGGTCGCCCCGCTGGAGGATCTGCTCGCTGATCGAAGGCGTTTCACCGCCGAAGCCCACCGGCAGGGTGGTCGGGCTGTCCAGTCGCCGGACGACCTGGTGGTTGCGGATCAGCAGGGGGGCCGGATGGCCCGCGTTGACCCATTGCAGGTGACCTGTGGTGATGTCCAGACGCATCATCTGCGCTGTGACGAAGTGTTCGGTCCCGAACTGCTCCGCAATGGCCTGGTCCATGAAGGAGTAGATCCCGGCCAGTCCCACATCGGCGCGTCTGGCGTGCCGATAGACGCCGATGGCGACGGTTGCCATGGTGGCGGCGCGGAGGCCGTGGCCCATCGCGTCGATCACGGCCAGGTGCAGGATGTCGTCGTTAAGGGCGTAGTCGAAGCTGTCACCGGCGACGTTGTAGGCGGGCTCGAGGATCCCCGCGACGGCGACCTGGGGAACAGCCATGGCCAGCGGGGGCAGCAGCGACCATTGGATCTCCGCGGACACGCTCATCGGTTCGAGCCGCCGGGCCTGGAAGAACTGGTCGGTGTAGCTGTGCTTGGTCACCAGCATGTCGGCGACCAGACCGGCGAGTCTGCGCAGCAGCCTCCTGTCGTCGTCATCAACGACGGACAGGGTGAGGGCCATCACTCCCACCTGGTCGCTGCCGTCCAGCAAGGGCAGGAACATGCGGACACCGTCAGCCTGGGGAACCTCGATGGCCACGCCGTGCAGGAAGGATGCGCCCGCGGGGGAGTCACCGATCGGCTCGGGTTCGCCGACGACCAGCCGCCTGCCCGGTAGCGGCACCAGCATCTGCTGCGCGTAGTCCTGCAGGAGGATCGAGACGTCGCGGCCACCGACCTTGGCGACCTCTTCCGCGATCAATGGGGCGATGAGCTGGGGCGGCATCTCGTGGGCCCGGTCCAGCAGCAGCCCCAGCAGCCGCTCGCCGAACCCCTCCGACCGGTTCGTGGGTCCTCGCCGGGCCGGTTCTCATCCACTGCCATGGCCGGTGGCCCTTTCGTTGCGTGGTCTGCGCGCGGGGAGTGGTTCGCAGACCGGTGCGGCTGCCGTCCCGGCCCCCGAACGCAGCACCGGGGCCGGGGCGGCAGCTTTCCGTTTCCCGTGCCCGGCACAGACCCGCGCGCTCCGGCGCCTTGTGTTCCGTCCGGTGTTCGCAGCGGATCCACTCGGAGGCCCGTTCACGTGATCTGCGCACACGGGCTCCCGGCAGGGTCGTGGTCACTGTGCCTCAGCGTGACGCGGTTGAGCGGCTCAGCAAGCCATTAGGCCGGATGCGGCATGTCATATCGGCATGTCATTCCGGCATGGGGTGCGAGGGGGCGCAGAAAATAAGGCAAGCACGCTTGCTTGTTTCTTGTTCTGCTGCCACAGTCGGTCCACGCCGCGCCGTTGCGCCGCCCCGGCAGCCAACCGGTCGGCGGAACGGTCGGCCGGGTACCGCCCCCGCCCACCCGGCCCGTATCAAGCCGTCCGGGCAACAGCGCACGTCAACAGCAGTCCTTGTCCCGCCTCCCGGGCCCACGCGTGCGGCGCCTGTAGCCCGCAACTTCTCCGCGCACCTCCGTACACCTCCGTAGACCTCCGTCTCCGCCGTCCGTACAAGGGAGCACCCCGTGGCCGATCCAGCAGCCGTGCTCGGCGATCTCCACGCCGAGGGCCAGGAGTTGGAGCAGCTTGTCGCACCGCTCGCCGCCGAGCGCTGGAGCTTGCCGACCCCCGCACCCGGGTGGACCGTCGCGCACCAGATCGCCCACCTCGCCTGGACCGACGAGCGTGCCCTGCTCGCGGCCACCGACCCCGAAGCCTTCGCCGAGGACGCGGCCCAGGCGCTCGCCTCGCCCGAGACCTTCGTCGACGACGGTGCCCAGCGGCTGGTCGACGAGCTACCGCCCGCAGCCCTCCTCGACCGCTGGCGTACGGGCCGCGCCACCCTTCACCGCGCCCTCGCCGGCCGGCCCGCCGGGGTCCGCCTCCCCTGGTACGGGCCGCCGATGAGCGTGGCCTCGATGGCCACGGCCCGCCTGATGGAGACCTGGGCCCACGGACAGGACGTGGCCGACGCGCTCGGGGTCCGCCGTGAGCCGACGGCCCGGCTGCGCCATGTCGTACGGATCGGCGTGCGGGCCCGCGACTACGCGTACACGGTGCACGGGCTCGTACCGCCCGCCGAGGAGTTCCGGGTGGAACTGACGGCCCCGGACGGGGACGTGTGGGCGTTCGGGCCCGAGGACGCCGCGCAGCGCGTCACCGGCCCCGCCCTGGACTTCTGTCTGCTGGCCACCCAGCGGGCGCACCGCTCCGAGCTGGCCCTGCACGCCGAAGGCGCGGACGCCGAGCACTGGCTGGGTATTGCCCAGGCGTTCGCCGGGCCGCCCGGCAAGGGGCGCGAACCGGCAGTCGTGGAGACGACCGGTGGGGGCAGCGCCGAGGGCGCGGGAGGCGTCCGGTGACCGGGTCCGGGACCAGGACTCCCCTCCGTATCGGCAACGCCTCGGGCTTCTACGGCGACCGGTTCGCCGCCCTCCGCGAGATGCTGACCGGCGGCCCGCTGGACGTCCTCACCGGTGACTACCTGGCCGAGCTGACCATGCTCATCCTGGGCCGCGACCGCCTCAAGGACCCCTCCCGCGGCTACGCCAAGACCTTCCTGCGCCAGCTGGAGGAGGGCCTCGGTCTCGCCGCCGAACGGGGCGTGAAGATCGTCACCAACGCCGGGGGCCTGAACCCCGCCGGGCTCGCCGACGCGATCCGGGCCCTCTCCGAGCGCGTCGGCGTCCCCGTGCGGGTCGCGCACGTCGAGGGCGACGACCTTCTGCACCGTGCCGGTCGGCACGATGGGGAAGGCGAGGGCTGGGGCGAGGGCGTTCTCACCGCCAACGCCTACCTCGGCGGTGCCGGTATCGCCGCCTGCCTGCGCGCGGGGGCCGACGTGGTGGTCACCGGCCGGGTCACGGACGCCGCGCTCGTCACCGGCCCGGCCGCCGCGCACTTCGGCTGGGCGCCCGACGACTGGGACGCCCTCGCCGGAGCGGTCGTCGCCGGGCACGTCCTCGAGTGCGGCACCCAGGCGACCGGCGGCAACTACGCCTTCTTCACCCGGCACGACCTCCCGTCCCTGCGCCATCCCGGCTTCCCGGTCGCCGAGCTGCACGCGGACGGCAGCTCCGTCATCACCAAGCACCCGGGCACCGGCGGCGTGGTCACCGCCGGAACGGTCACCGCGCAGCTCCTCTACGAGACGGCTGCCGCACGCTACGCCGGACCGGACGTCACCGCCCGCCTGGACTCCGTACGCCTCGCGCCGGACGGCCCGGACCGGGTACGGATCAGCGGTGTCCGGGGCGAGGCGCCGCCGCCGGCGCTCAAGGCCGGACTGACCCGGATCGGCGGCTGGCGCAACGAGGTCGTCTTCGTGCTGACCGGACTGGACATCGAGGCCAAGGCCCGGCTGGTGCGCGACCAGATGGAGGCCGCGCTGGCGTCCCGCCGTCCCGCCGAGGTGCGCTGGACCCTGGCCCGCACGGACCGCGCCGACGCGCCCGTGGAGGAGGAGGCGAGCGCGCTGCTGCGGCTGGTGGTCCGCGATCCGGACCCGGAGGCGGTCGGCCGCCGGGTCAGCGGGGCGGCCGTGGAGCTCGGGCTGGCCAGTTACCCCGGATTCCACCTCACGGCCCCGCCCGGCCCGGGAGCCCCGTACGGGGTGTTCGAGGCGGTGTTCGTGGACGCGGCCGGGGTACCGCACACGGCCGTACTGCCGGACGGGGAGCGTGTCGCCGTGGAGCCGCCGCCGACGACGCGGCCGCTGGAGGAGGTTCCCGAGCCGCCCCTCCCGGAGCGGCTTCCTCCCGGTCTGCCGACCCGCCGCGCACCGCTCGGGCGGCTCGCCGGGGCGCGCAGCGGGGACAAGGGCGGCAGCGCGAACGTCGGGCTGTGGGCGGAGACGGACCACGCCTGGCGCTGGCTGGCCCATGAGCTGACGGCGGACCGGCTGCGGGAACTCCTGCCCGAAGTACGGGCGTTGCCCGTCACCCGCCATGTGCTGCCGGGGCTGCGTGCCCTGAACTTCACCGTGGACGGCCTGCTGGGCGAGGGCGTCGCCTCCCAGGCCCGCTTCGACCCGCAGGCGAAGGCCCTGGGGGAGTGGCTGCGCGCCCGTCACCTGGACATACCGGAGGTACTGCTGTGACGCACCCGCCGAACCGGCACCCGGACCGGCACCCGGAGCGCCGCCGGAAACCGCGGGCGACGCGGTCGGTGCGGCAGAAGGGGGAGGTCACCCGATGACCGTGCTCCCCTCCGCGCTCGACACCGCCGGCGCCGACTACGCGGCCAACCGCACCGCGATGCTCGCCAAGCTCGCCGAACTCGACGCCGAGCACACCAAGACCCTGGCGGGCGGCGGTGAGAAGTACGTGGCCCGGCACCGGAAGCGGGGCAAGCTGCTCGCCCGCGAGCGGATCGAACTGCTCCTCGACCCGGACACGCCCTTCCTGGAACTCTCCCCGCTCGCCGCCTGGGGCAGCGACTACACCGTGGGCGCCTCCCTCGTCACCGGCATCGGGGTGATCGAGGGCGTCGAATGCCTGATCACCGCCAACGACCCGACCGTGCGCGGCGGTGCCAGCAACCCCTGGACGCTGAAGAAGGCCCTGCGCGCCAACGAGATCGCCTTCGCCAACCGCCTCCCGGTGGTCAGCCTGGTCGAGTCGGGCGGCGCGGATCTGCCCAGCCAGAAGGAGATCTTCATCCCGGGCGGGGCGCTCTTCCGGGACCTCACCCGGCTGTCGGCGGCCGGGATCCCCACCGTCGCCGTGGTCTTCGGCAACTCCACGGCCGGCGGCGCGTACATCCCCGGGATGTCCGACCACACGATCATGGTGAAGGAGCGGGCGAAGGTCTTCCTCGGCGGGCCGCCGCTGGTCAAGATGGCCACGGGCGAGGAGAGCGACGACGAGTCGCTGGGCGGCGCCGAGATGCACGCCCGCACCTCCGGTCTCGCCGACCACTTCGCCGTCGACGAACCCGACGCGCTCCGGCAGGCGCGCCGCGTCGTCGCCCGCCTCAACCACCGCAAGGCGCACCCCGATCCGGGCCCCGCCGGGCCGCCGAAGTACGACGAGGACGAACTGCTCGGCATCGTCCCCGGTGATCTGAGGACTCCGTTCGACCCGCGCGAGGTCATCGCCCGGATCGTCGACGGCTCGGACTTCGACGAGTTCAAGCCGCTCTACGGCAGCAGCCTCGCCACCGGCTGGGCGTCCCTGCACGGCTATCCCGTCGGCATCCTCGCCAACGCCCAGGGGGTGCTGTTCAGCGAGGAGTCGCAGAAGGCGGCGCAGTTCATCCAGCTCGCCAACCAGCGCGACATCCCGCTGGTCTTCCTGCACAACACCACCGGCTACATGGTCGGCAAGGAGTACGAGCAGGGCGGCATCATCAAGCACGGCGCCCAGATGATCAACGCGGTGTCCAACTCCCGGGTTCCACATCTCTCCGTGCTCATGGGTGCCTCCTACGGCGCCGGGCACTACGGCATGTGCGGACGGGCGTACGACCCGCGCTTCCTCTTCGCCTGGCCCAGCGCGAAGTCGGCGGTGATGGGACCGCAGCAGCTCGCGGGCGTCCTGTCGATCGTCGCCCGGGCCTCGGCCGCCGCGAAGGGACAGCCGTACGACGACGACGCGGACGCCGCGCTGCGCGCCATGGTCGAGCAGCAGATCGAATCCGAGTCGCTCCCGTTCTTCCTCTCCGGACGCCTCTACGACGACGGCGTCATCGACCCGCGCGACACCCGCACCGTGCTCGGCCTGTGCCTGTCCGCGATCCACACCGCACCCGTGGAAGGCGCCCGCGGCTTCGGCGTCTTCCGGATGTGAGGGGACGACCCATGCCGAACACAGCCGGCGGCGCGCTCGCCGCCACCAGCCCCGCCCGCCCCCTGCGCACCGTCCTGGTCGCCAACCGCGGCGAGATCGCCTGCCGTATCTTCCGCACCTGCCGCGAGCTGGGCCTCGCCACGGTCGCCGTGCACTCCGACGCCGACGCGGAGGCCCTGCACGTGCGGACCGCCGACGCCGCCGTGCGTCTCCCGGGCGACAGCCCCGCGGACACCTACCTCCGCGGCGACCTGATCGTGAAGGCGGCCCTCACCGCCGGCGCCGACGCGGTCCACCCGGGCTACGGATTCCTCTCCGAGAACGCCGGCTTCGCCCGGCAGGTCCTGGACGCCGGACTGGTGTGGATCGGCCCGCCCCCCGAGGCGATCGACGCGATGGCCTCCAAGACCCGCGCCAAGGACCTCATGGCCGAGGCGGGGGTGCCGCTGCTGCGCCCCGTGGACCCGGACCGGGCGACCGGCTCCGACCTCCCCCTCCTGGTCAAGGCGGCGGCCGGTGGCGGCGGACGCGGCATGCGGCTGGTCCGCGACCTGGCCGACCTCCCCGCCGAACTGGCCGCCGCCTCCGCGGAGGCCGCCTCGGCCTTCGGCGACGGCGAGGTGTTCGCGGAGCCGTACGTGGAGAACGGCCGCCACGTCGAGGTGCAGATCCTGGCCGACACCCACGGCACCGTCTGGGCGCTCGGCACCCGCGACTGCTCACTCCAGCGCCGCCATCAGAAGGTCATCGAGGAGGCCCCCGCCCCCGGTCTGCCGCAGGCGCTGCGCGACACCCTCCACACGGCCGCGGCCGAGGCGGCCCGCGCCATCGGCTACACCGGCGCGGGGACGGTCGAGTTCCTCGTCTCCGCCGCACACCGGGCGTACTTCCTGGAGATGAACACCCGTCTGCAGGTGGAGCACCCGGTGACGGAGGAGGTCTACGGTCTCGACCTCGTCGCCTGGCAGTTCCGTGTCGCCGAGGGTGCCGAGCTGCCCGCCGAGCCGCCCGCGCCCACCGGGCACGCCGTCGAGGCCCGGCTGTACGCGGAGGACCCGTCACGGGACTGGCAGCCCCAGTCCGGGCCGCTGTACCGCCTCGACGTCCCCGGCGTGCGGCTGGACACCGGGTTCACCGGGGGCGACACGATCGGCGTCCACTACGACCCGATGCTGGCGAAGGCGATCGTCCACGCGCCGACGCGGGCCGAGGCGGTCCGCAGGCTGGCCGACGCGCTGGCCCGGGCCCGCGTCCACGGCCCGGTCACCAACCGGGACCTGCTGGTCCGCTCCCTCCGCCACCCGGACTTCGCGGCGGGCCGGCTCGACACCGGCTTCTACGACCGCCATCTGCCGGAACTCACCGGACCGGCGTCCGCCGGGCCCGCGGCGGGCGGCCCGGCGGGCATTTCCGCCCTGGCGGCCGCGCTGGCCGCCACAGCCGCCCGCACCGGTGCCACGGCGGGCCTCCCCGCCCGCCTGGGCGGCTGGCGGAATCTGCCCTCCGGCCACCAGACCACCGTCTACCGCGCCGAGCCCGACGGCACCGCGTACGAGATCCGCCACCGCCTCACCCGGGACGGCCTGGACGCCCCCGGCCATCCGGACGTACGGCTGATCACGGCGGGCGCGGAGCGGGTCACCCTGGAGACCGCCGGGGTCCGCCGCACCTTCGAGGTGGCCGTGTACGGCACCCGGGTCCACGTCGAATCCCCCCTGGGCGCTTGTGCGTTCACCACCGTCCCCCGCTTCCCCGACCCGGCCGCCCGCACCGAGCCGGGCTCGCTGCTGGCTCCCATGCCGGGCACGGTGGTGCGGGTGGCGGACGTCGCCGTCGGCGACCGTGTGGAGCAGGGGCAGCCGCTCCTGTGGCTGGAGGCCATGAAGATGGAGCACCGCATCACGGCCCCCACCCCGGGCACGCTGACGGCCCTGCACGCCGCCCCGGGCCGGCAGGTGGAGGTGGGCGCCCTGCTGGCCGTCGTGTCGGACGGCCCCTGAGCGCGGGTCCGGGCCGGGGGCCGGAGGCCGTCGCAGCGGGGCCGGCGGCTCCGGGGCTTTCCCGGCCCGGCTGCCCGGCCGTCCGGCCGGCCCGTCCCGCCCGTAGCCGCCACCCCGTACTCGTCCGCACCCTCCCGCATCCGTACCCTCCCGCATCCGTCCACACCGTCACCCGTACAGCACGCCCCTCTCCAGCAAGCCCCTCCCGAGGAGGCCCTCATGCCCGTGTCCCCGTCCCCGTCCTCCAGCGCAGTCACCGCGTCCACAGCCCTCGAAACCGACGAACACCGCGCCCTCCGTCAAGCCGTCGCCGCCCTCGGGGCCCGCTACGCCCGCGACTTCTTCACCGGGGACGGCCCCGGCGCCCACTCCGGCCCCGGCGCAGGCCCGGGCGGGAAAGGAGAGCCCACCACCAAGACCCGCCACATCCAGGACCTGTGGCAGGAGGCCGCCAAGCTCGGCTACCTCGGCATCAACCTCCCCGAGGAGTACGGCGGCGGGGGCGCGGGCATCTCCGAACTCGCCATCGTGCTGGAGGAACTGGGGGCGGCCGGCTGCCCGCTCCTCATGCTCGTCGTCTCGCCGTCCATCTGCGGCACGGTCATCGCCCGCTTCGGCACCGAGGAGCAGAAGCGGCAGTGGCTGCCGGGCCTCGCCGACGGCAGCCGCGTGATGTCCTTCGGCATCACCGAGCCCGACGCCGGTTCGAACTCGCACCGGATCACCACCACCGGCCGCCGCGCCGCCGACGGCAGCGGCGACTGGCTGCTCACCGGCCGGAAGGTCTTCATCTCCGGTGTGGACATCTCGGACGCCACGCTGATCGTCGGCCGGGCCGAGGACTCCCGCACCGGCAAGCTCAAGCCCTGCCTGTTCATCGTCCCCCGGGACACCCCCGGGTTCGAGTACCGGCAGATCGACATGGAACTGCACGCCGCCGAGAAGCAGTTCGAGCTGAGCTTCGACGACATCAGGCTGCCCGCCGGGGCGCTCGTCGGCGACGAGGACGCCGGACTGCTCCAGCTCTTCGCGGGGCTCAACCCGGAGCGCATCATGTCGGCCGCGTTCGCCCTCGGGATGGGCCGCTTCGCGCTGGCGAAGGCGGTCGACTACGCCCGTACCCGGCAGGTGTGGAAGGCACCGATCGGCGCGCACCAGGCGATCGCGCACCCGCTCGCGCAGGCGCACATCGAACTCGAACTGGCGCGCCTCATGACGCAGAAGGCGGCCCGCCTGTACGACGCCGGGGACGACATCGGCGCGGGTGAGGCGGCCAACATGGCCAAGTACGCGGCCGCCGAGGCGAACGTCCGGGCGGTGGACCAGGCGGTGCACACGCTCGGCGGCAACGGCCTCACCAAGGAATACGGCCTGGCGCAGCTCGTCACCGCCTCCCGGGTCGCCCGGATCGCCCCGGTGAGCCGGGAAATGATCCTCAACTATGTGTCCCACCAGTCCCTGGGGCTCCCCAAGTCGTACTGAGTCGGCCATCCTTGTGAGCCACCCGCGGGGGCTGTGAGCCGCATCACACGCCGGGGCGTGGCGGTGCCGTGCACCCGGGGCCAACCGGGGGCGCGGCCAGGGGCGCGATGCGGCTCGGGAACACAGGCACGCAGGCAACGCAGACACGCAGGCACCCGGGCAGCCCAGGGCAGCACACCCCGCAGCCGGCACACACCCGCAGGCACAGAGGCACACAGGCACACAGGCACACAGGCACACAGGGACCCAGAGAGCGGAGGGATCGCCATGATCCACCGGAGCGCCTACCCGGACGTCCGGCCCGTCGACCAGCCCATCCACGAAGCCGTCCTCGGCCGGGCCGCCGAGTTCGGGGACACCCCCGCGCTGATCGACGGCGTGGACGGCACCACGGTCAGCTACGCCCAGCTCGACGTCTTCACCCGCCGGATCGCCGCGGCGCTCGCCGAGGCGGGGGTCCGCAAGGGCGACGTCCTGGCCCTGCACAGCCCGAACACCATCGCCTACCCGGCCGTCTTCTACGCCGCGACCATGGCCGGCGCCTCCGTCACCACCGTCCACCCGCTCGCCACCGCCGAGGAGCTCGCCAAACAACTGCGCGACTCCGGGGCGCGCTGGATCGTCACGGTGTCCCTCCTCCTGGAGACGGCCAAGGCGGCGGCCGCCGCGGCGGAGGCGGCCGGGGGCGGGCCGGTCGCGGAGATCTTCGTCTGCGACCGGGCGGAGGGCCACCGCTCCGTCCTGCACGACATGCTCGCCTCGACGGCCCCGGAGCCGGTGGTGGAGATCGACCCCGCCGAGGACGTGGCGGTGCTGCCGTACTCCTCGGGCACCACCGGCGCCCCCAAGGGCGTGATGCTCACCCACCGCAGCATCGCCACCAACCTCGCCCAGCTCGATCCGCTGCTCCCGAACGAGACGGACGAGCGCATCCTCGCCGTCCTCCCCTTCTTCCACATCTACGGCCTGACCGCCCTCATGAACGCCCCGCTCCGCCGGGGCGCCACCGTCGTCGTGCTGCCCCGCTTCGACCTGGAGCAGTACCTGGCGGCCATCGAGCGCCACCGGGTCACGGCCCTCTACGTCGCCCCGCCGATCGTGCTGGCCCTCGCCAAGCACCCGGCGGTCACGGAGCACGACCTGTCCTCCGTGCGGTACGTCCTGAGCGCCGCGGCGCCCCTGGACGCCGAACTGGCCGCGGCCTGCTCCCGCCGCCTCGGCGTACCGCCCGTGCTGCAGGCGTACGGGATGACGGAGCTGTCGCCCGGCACGCACGCCGTGCCGCTCGACGCGGAGAACCCGCCGCCGGGCACCGTCGGCACCCTGGTGCCCGGCACCGAGATGCGGATCGTCTCCCTCGACGACCCCGCACAGGACGTGGACCCGGGTGAGCCGGGCGAGGTCCTGATCCGCGGCCCGCAGGTGATGAAGGGCTACCTCGGCCGCCCCGACGCGACCGCCGCGATGATCGACGAGGACGGCTGGCTGCACACCGGGGACGTCGGCCGGGTGGACGCCGGCGGCTGGCTCTTCGTCGTCGACCGGGTCAAGGAACTCATCAAGTACAAGGGCTACCAGGTGGCGCCCGCCGAGCTGGAGGCCTGCCTGCTGACCCATCCGGAGATCGCCGACGCGGCGGTCATCGGCGTCACGGACGAGGACAGCAACGAGATCCCCAAGGCGTACGTCGTGCGCAGGCCGGGGGCCGGGACCACGGCCGGGCAGGTCATGACGTACGTTGCGGAACGGGTCGCCCCCTACAAGAAGATCCGCCGGGTCGAGTTCCTGGACGCGGTGCCCCGCGCCGTCAGCGGCAAGATCCTCCGGCGCGAACTCCGGACCCGGGAAAGGACGTCCACCACGCCATGACCGACGCACAGGCCCCGGCACAGCAGCCGGAACAGCAGCCGGAACAGCAGCCGGAACAGCCCTCCGCGCGGCCCCTGGTGCGCCGCGCGACCGAACGCGGCGTCACCACGCTCACCCTCGACTCGCCGCACAACCGCAACGCGCTCTCCACCCGCCTCGTCACCGAACTGCACGAGGCCCTGGCGGAGGCCGCGGCCGACGCGGACGTCCGCGCCGTCCTGCTCACCCACACCGGCACCACGTTCTGCGCCGGCGCGGACCTCACCGAGGCCGGCTCGGCGGACGCGGCCTCCGCCCCGCTCGGTCTGGCCCGGCTGCTCCGTACGGTCACGGAGCTGCCGAAGCCCGTGGTGGCGCGGGTGACCGGCCATGTGCGGGCGGGCGGGCTCGGCCTGCTGGGGTGCTGCGACATCTCGGTGGCGGGGCCGGGCACGAGCTTCGCGTTCACCGAGGCCCGGCTCGGCCTGGCGCCGGCGGTGATCTCCCTGCCGCTGCTGCCGCGGCTCGATCCGCGCGCCGCCGCCCGCTACTACCTCACGGGCGAACGGTTCGACGGGGACGAGGCGAGCCGGATCGGCCTCGTCACCGTCTCGGCGGAGGACCCGGACGCGGCGCTCGCCCCGATCCTGGACGGCCTGCGGCGGGCGTCCCCGCAGGGGCTGGCGGAGTCGAAGAAGCTGGTCACCGCCGACGTCCTGCGCCGGTTCGACCGGGACACCGGGGAGCTGGCCGGGCAGTCGGCCCGCCTCTTCGCCTCCGCCGAGGCCCGCGAGGGCATGACGGCCTTCCTGGAACGGCGGGGCCCGGCATGGGCGCGGTGACGACGGTCCGCGGCCCGAAGCAGGACCGCAGCCGCGCCACCCGGCAGCGGCTGCTGGAGGCGGCGGTCGCCTGCCTGGCCGAACACGGCTGGAGCGGCAGCACGGTTACGGTCGTCGCCGAGCGCGCCGGGGTGTCCCGCGGCGCGGCGCAGCACCACTTCCCCACCCGGGAGGATCTGTTCACGGCGGCGGTCGAACATGTGGCGGAGGAACGCTCGGCGGCGCTGCGCGCGATGCTGAGCGGCGAGGGGGCCGTGCGGGGCGGGAAAGCGGCGCCGGGCGGCCGCACCCGGGCCGTCGTGGAGGCGATCGTCGCCCTCTACACGGGGCCGCTGTTCCGGGCCGCGCTGCACCTCTGGGTGGCCGCCTCGAACGAGGAGCAGCTGAAGCCGCGCGTCACCGCGCTGGAGGCCCGTATCGGCCGGGAGAGCCACCGGATGGCGGTCGGACTGCTCGGCGCCGACGAATCGGTGCCGGGGGTCCGCGAAACGGTGCAGGGCCTGCTGGACATGGCCCGGGGCCTCGGCCTGGCCACGCTCCTCACGGACGACGCGGCCCGCCGCGACCGGGTGGTGGCCCAGTGGGCCCGCATCCTGGACGACACGCTCGGCCGGGGGCCCGGCGCAACCGGGGAGCACGGGGACTCCTGAGTCCTCCGGCCCGCGGCACACCGCCCCCGCACCGGGGTGCGGGGGCGGTGTGGCCGGCGGGTACGGCCGGAGCCCGGCGGATGCGGCCCGGGCCGGCCGGTGCTCGGCCAGTGCCTGGCCGGTGCTCAGCCGGCGATGTCCGCGAAGCCCTCGACCTCGCGCGGGTTCCGGGTGCCCGGGCCGATGTAGCGGGCCGAGGGGCGCACCAGGCGGCCCGTGCGCTTCTGCTCCAGGATGTGCGCGGACCAGCCGGCCGTGCGGGCGCAGGTGAACATCGAGGTGAACATGTGCGCGGGCACCTCGGCGAAGTCGAGCACGATGGCGGCCCAGAACTCGACGTTCGTGGCGAGCACCCGGTCGGGGCGCCGGTTGTGCAGCTCCTCCAGGGCGGCGCTTTCCAGCGCCTCGGCGACCTCGTAGCGCGGCGCGGCCAGTTCCTTGGCGGTGCGGCGCAGCACGCGGGCCCGCGGGTCCTCGGCGCGGTAGACGCGGTGGCCGAAGCCCATGAGGCGCTCGCCCTTGTCGAGGGACTTCTTGACGTAGGCGGTGGCGTCGCCGGTGCGCTCGATCTCCTCGATCATGCCGAGCACGCGGGACGGCGCGCCGCCGTGCAGCGGGCCGGACATGGCGCCCACGGCGCCGGAGAGCGCCGCGGCGACGTCGGCGCCGGTGGAGGCGATGACGCGGGCGGTGAAGGTGGAGGCGTTCATGCCGTGCTCGGCGGCGGAGGTCCAGTAGGCGTCGACGGCCTTGACGTGCCTGGGGTCGGGCTCGCCGCGCCAGCGCTTCATGAAGCGCTCGACGACGGTGTCGGCCTTGTCGATCTCCCGCTGCGGGACCATCGGCAGGCCCTGGCCGCGCGCCGACTGGGCGACGTAGGAGAGCGCCATGACGGCGGCCCGGGCGAGGTCGTCGCGGGCCTGGGACTCGTCGATGTCGAGGAGCGGTTTCAGGCCCCAGACGGGGGCGAGCATGGCGAGCGCGGACTGGACGTCGACGCGGATGTCACCGGAGTGGACGGGGATGGGGAACGGCTCGGCGGGCGGCAGGCCGGGGTTGAAGGCGCCGTCGACGAGGAGGCCCCAGACGTTGCCGAAGGAGACGTGGCCGACGAGGTCCTCGATGTCGACGCCGCGGTAGCGGAGGGCGCCGCCTTCCTTGTCCGGTTCGGCGATCTCCGTCTCGAACGCGACGACTCCTTCGAGTCCGGGTACGAAGTCGGACATCAGGCGGCTCCTCTGTGGCGTGATGTGGTCGACACACATGGCTTGTGACCAGAATGTCAAGCTTTGCGGTGTGCGGTGCCGGTCCGGATGCGCGGCCGCCCCGCTCCGCGGCTCTGCGACGCCGGCGCGGCTCACGCTCCGTAACGGTTACCCCGGTGATGCCCGGCCCGGGAGATGGTTATCCGTTCGGGCGCACACCGGAGAGGCACTGAGGGCCTCTACAGGCGGGACACGATATCTCGCGTCATCCGGGGGCTATAGGGGCCCAGCCGATGATTTTGGCTGGTTCGGCCGATGCGGGGAAGCGTGAGAAGCGGCACACTGTGCCATCTTCCGGGGGAGGGGTTACGCCGCGTAGGGACTGCCAACGCTGCGTCAACGGTCCGTCAGTGTCTTCGGCTCTTCGGATGATGCTGCAAGATGAGTCCGTGCCTGATGATTCTCTGGAGTCCGTGGAGTCCGTGCCGCACGTCGACGCCGATCAGCCGGTGGCGCCCGACTACGATCCCGCCGCCATGCGCGAGCACTACCGCTCGGGAGGTCTGTACGAGGGGGATCTCGCCGGGGCGCCGATGGAGCAGTTCGCCCGGTGGTTCCGGCAGGCGTCGGAGAGCGGCCTCTACGAGCCGAACGCCATGGTGGTCTCCACGGTCGATGCCAGCGGCCGGCCCAGCTCGCGGACGGTCCTGCTGAAGGGCTTCGACGAACGCGGGTTCGTCTTCTTCACGAACTACACCTCGCGCAAGGGCCGGGAGATCGACACCAACCCGTATGTGGCGCTGCTGTTCCCCTGGCACCCCATCGCCCGCCAGGTGCTGGTGGAGGGGGTGGCCGAACGGGTCGGCCGGGACGAGACGGTGGCGTACTTCCGCACCCGCCCGCACGGCTCGCAGCTCGGCGCCTGGGCGAGCCGCCAGTCGGAGCTGGTGGTCTCCCGGGAGGAACTCGACCGTTCCTACGGGGAGCTGGCCGACCGCTATCCGCCGGGCGAGCAGGTGCCGGTGCCGCCGGAGTGGGGCGGGTACCGGGTCTTCCCGGAGGCGGTCGAGTTCTGGCAGGGCCGCGAGAACCGCCTCCACGACCGGCTGCGCTACATCCGCTCCGCGACGGCGAAGGGCTGGACGGTCCAGCGGGTGTGCCCGTAGGGCCAACGGCGCCGCACCCAAGGGGGAGCGCCGGTGCCGGGCCCGTGCTCCTGGACACGGCGCGGGCCGGGAACGCAGACGACCCGCGAGCCTCTTCCCCTCGCCGCCGGGCCAACGGCTCGGCGGCAAGGGGGCCGGTCGGACGTACCGGCGGCTCGCGGGTCGGGTGACTGCTGGGAATTGGGCCGGCTGCACGCATCTCTCACGTGCGGGTCCGGCGGTGCGCAGAGCGCGACGACGGACTGCTAGCCCGCAGTCACCTCACGCGTCCGGATTTCTGACATCTGCCGAACCACCTCCCTTCTCGTGTGCTGCGAGGGTAGGCGGACGACCCGCCGGGACTCAACGCTTTTTCGGGGGACTTCTCCGGACAGGGCGGGCGGCCGCGTTCCCCCGCCCGCCGTCCGCGTGCGCCTCCCCTGCCAACTGCCTGCCGGTACGGGACCGTTGCGGACCGCTCCCGGCCCCGTTCGTCGCCCCGGGCCACCGATTTCCGGGAACACGGTGTGGGCTCCATCACGTTCGAGTTCAATGAAACGGGATTACGGATTACGGAGTACGTACAGCGCTACGCAGCCACGTCGTCTGGAGGTGCCAGGTGACTGCTCAACGGCCTTCCGGCTCAGGCCCCGTCCCGTCGGCGCGTCCCGCCGGCCCCGGCCGGGAGACTCCTTGTCCCCCGCCGGACTGCGAGGACTCCGACCTGCTGGCCGCGCTGCTGGACGGCATGGACGCCGCCCTCTGCGCCTTCGACGCCGACGGTGTCGTCACCCACTGGAACCGCGAGGCCGAACGCATCCTCGGCTGGTCGGCGGAGGAGGCGGTCGGCCGGCCCGGCTTCGCCGGCTGGGCGGTCCGCACGGCCGACGCCGACGAGGTGCAGGGCCGGCTGATGGCGGCGATGGACTCCCCGGGCCGCCAGGTGCACGAATTCGCGCTGCTCACCAAGGACGGCGGCCGGGTCCTCGTCCGCACCCAGTCGGCCGCCGTGCGGGGCGCGAAGGGGGAGCCCGCGGGCGTCTACTGCGCGTTCAGCGAGGTGCACGCCCAGATCGACCTGGAACGGTCCCTGGCGCTGAGCGACGCCCTGTTCGAGGACGCCGCCTGGGGCGTGGTCCTGGTGGACGCCGATCTGCGCCCGGCCGTGGTGGGCGGTCACGCGGCGCGCACCCTCGGCCGGGAACGGGCCGAGCTGCTGGGACGCCCGCTGGGGGATCTGCTGTCGCAGGGCGCGGAGGAACTGGAGAGCTCGCTCCAGCACGTGCTGGCGGAGGGCACACCCCCCGCCCCCAGCGACCTGTGGGTGACCCTGCGCCCCGCACGGAGCGACGGCACCGGCGGCACGGGCGCCACGGGCGGCGCCCCGGAGGCGGCCGGAGCCGGGCGCGACGGCGGCGGGCGCCGCTGCTGGCGCAGCGGCTTCGTCCGGCTGGCGTCACCGCTCGCGGAGGAGCCGGTGCCGCTGGGCGTCGCCTGGTTCTTCCAGGACGTCACGGAGACGAAACTGCTGGAGCGGGAGGGCTCGCTGCTGCGCTTCCGCGGCAACCAGCTGCACCGCGCGGGGATCTCGGCGGCCGAGTGCGAGGACCCGGCCGAGGCGGCGACCGTCCATGTCGACTTCGCCCTCGCCGGGTTCGCGGACCACGCGCTGCTCGACCTGCTGGCCCCGGACGGACCGGCCGCCGGCCGGCTGGTCCGGGCCGCGGCCACGCCGACCGGTGCGGGGGGCCCGTGCTCGGCGATCGAACCGGGCGGCATCCCCGTGGGCTACCCGGAGGGCCACCCCGCGCCGCGGGCCGTGGAGCGCACCGGTTCCGTGCGCTCCTCCGCGATCACCGGGGGTGCCGCGGACCCGCGCGACTGGGCGCGGGCCCGGCAGTGGCCGGAGGACTCGGTGCACGCGCTCTGCGTCGTCCTGCGCAGCCGCGGCCGGACCCTGGGCGTGCTGACGTTCCTGCGGGGCGCGAGCCGCCGGCCGTTCGAACGCCAGGACGCGGTGTACGCGGAGGACGTGGCGGTCCGCACGGCCGTCCTGCTGGACCTGGCCGGGGTGACGCGCCCCGGCCGGTGAGCCGGGGCATTCGTGGACGCGATGAACCCGATCCGCCGGGGTTCAGGTGTGCCGGTGGAAGATCCGGTCGCGGTACTCGTCCAGGACCTCGCGGTTCCAGTCGTGGCCGCCGTCGACGTTGCCGGAGCGCAGCAGCGGCGGAGTCATCCCGCGCGCGGCGAGCTCGCCGGCGGCGGAGGCCATGACGGCCTGCATCAGCGCGCTGGTCACGACGGTCGAGGCGGGGGCGAAGGGCGCGTCGATGCCGTCGGCGGTCAGTTCCGCGTCCCCCACGGAGATCTTGCTGTCGAGGACCACGTCGCAGTGGTCCTTGAGGAAGGTGCCGCTGGGGTTCTGCGGCTTGGTGGCGGCGGCGTAGGCGACGGAGGTGACCCCGACCACCGTCAGCCCGCGCGCCCGGGCGCCCCGGGCCATCTCCACCGGCAGCGCGTTGCGCCCGGAGAGCGAGATGATCACGAGCAGATCGCCGGACCGCACCGGGGCCGTGCCGAGGACGGCGTCCGCCAGCCCGTCCACCCTTTCGAGTGCGCTGCCGAGGGTGGCGGGCATGACGTCGACTCCGGTCACGCCCGGTACGGCGAGCAGGTTCATCAGGGCGAGACCGCCCGCGCGGTAGACGACGTCCTGGGCGGGCAGCGAGGAGTGCCCGGCGCCGAACGCGAAGAGCCGTCCGCCCGCGGTGACGGTGTCGGCGATCAGGGATCCGGCCCGGAGGATGCCGCCGGTCTCCTCGTCGCGGACGCGCCGCAGCAGGTCGGCGGCGGCGTCGAGGAACCGCCCGGGAAGGTCCTCGCCGGGCCGGGGGGTGGTGAGCTGCGCCGTGAGCCGTGCGGGACGGTTCCCGGGAAGCGTGCTGTCGCTCATCGCCGAGGGGCCCTTTCCGTGGGGTCCGTTGGGGTTTCCGCCGGGCGTCCGGCAGAGGTCGGGGGAGGGTCGGGGGAGGCCGGCCGAAGGATTCGCGGGAGGCCCGGAGGCCGCCGGAGTCCGGGCGGGGCTCCGCGGGATCGCCGCGGGAGGTCCGCCGCGGTGGGGGCCCCGGCCGGGCCCGCCCCGCGGCGATCACGGTGCGGTCTACACCACTGCCCTGTCAATACCGCGCCGGGCCGCCGCACGACAGGGGCCGGTTGTCCCCGGCATGCGCAAGAATTGGGGGCCGGGGCCACCGCACCATCTACGAGGGGCACGCATGTCCGGACTCATCGACACCACGGAGATGTATCTCCGCACCATCCTGGAGCTTGAGGAGGAAGGTGTGGTGCCCATGCGCGCGCGGATCGCGGAACGGCTCGACCAGAGCGGTCCGACGGTCAGCCAGACGGTGGCGCGGATGGAGCGCGACGGGCTGCTGAGCGTGGCCGGGGACCGCCACCTGGAGCTGACCGAGGAGGGCCGCCGGCTGGCCACCCGCGTCATGCGCAAGCACCGGCTGGCCGAGTGCCTGCTGGTCGACGTCATCGGGCTGGAGTGGGAGCAGGTCCACGCCGAGGCGTGCCGCTGGGAGCACGTCATGAGCGAGGCCGTCGAGCGGCGCGTGCTGGAACTGCTGCAGCACCCCACGGAGTCCCCGTACGGCAACCCGATCCCGGGCCTGGAGGAGCTGGGCGAGTCCGGCCGGTCCGACCCGTTCCTCGGCGAGGGCGTGGTCAGCCTGGTCGATCTGCGCCCGGGCGCGGAGAGCAAGACGGTGGTCGTCCGGCGGATCGGCGAGCCGATCCAGACGGACGCCCAGCTGATGTACACGCTGCGGCGGGCCGGGGTGCAGCCGGGCTCGGTGGTGAGCGTCCGGGAGTCGGCGGGCGGCGTGCTGATCGGCAGCGGCGGGGAGGCCGCGGAGCTGGACGCGGATGTCGCCTCCCACGTGTTCGTGGCGAAGCGTTAGCGCGGAGCGGGCCGGCGCCGGGCGAAGGTGCCCCGCTGTACCCCGCCCGTGGTCCGTTCGGGCACCGCACCGGGGGACGGGCGGCGCCGGCGGGCGGGGGCGCGGCGGCTCGGGAGAGGCGCGCGGCGGGGCGTCCGAGGTGCGGACGGCCTGTCAGAAGCGCGGGCGCGAGGGGCACACAGGGGCTGGATTAAGGGCGTAGGGGCAGCGCGCGGACGGCCGGGCATGTCACCCTGTCGCTGAGGCATATGGCGCTGGGGCATTCGCGGGGCGCCGCGTTGTGTCCGCCGACCGGGAGGTGTGCGCGATGGGCCGAGGGAGCCGGATCGGTGCCGATACCCCGGCCGGAAGCGCCGGGGGAGGGCCGGTCCGGGCGGGCGGACGAAGCGGTCGGAGCGGTCGGAGTGGACAAAGCGGCCGGGGCGGGCTGGGCGCCGTACGGGCCGGACCGAGTGCCGGGCGGAAAGCCGTACGGGCCGGGGGCGGTACCGCGGCAGCCCCGCGGTCAGGGACGCCGGCCCCGCCGAGCCCCCCGAACCCGCCGATTCGGCTGTCTTCCGGCGTCCGCCCCGGACGTTCGAAGGCCCCGGCTCGCCGTGGCGTAGCCGGGGCCTCGCCTCCCCGTGTCGCGCCGGCCGACCCGGAGCCCCGAGCTCTCAGGGTCGGTGCCGGCGTTCTCACCTCGTTCTTTCCATCCCCTCGGCCGCGGCGGCCAATCCTTGAGGGCTGTCACCCGTACGAGGGTTCTTGTACGGCGATGCGGCTCCATCACCCCATGTTCGAATAAGAGTTCGATACTGTATCCGTGTTCCACCCCGCACGGCACGACCCCCGCGCACCACACGAACCGCACGCCACGCCAGGCACGGCACAGAGCGAGCGGCACGAGAGACACGACGGACCCGACGGGCCCGGGGCAGACGCGCTGCGGCCGGCCGCGGGGCAGCACACCGACACGGCAGCCGGAAGGAATGGGGGTGCCAGATCACATGGTTCGGCGCATCAACACGACCGGAGCCGACGGAGTCCGGCTGGCCGCCTGGGAGTTCGCCGACCCGCCCAAGGGCGTGCGGGAGGGCGAGGCGGCTCCGGGGGTCCTGCTCCTGCACGGGCTGATGGGGCGCGCGTCCCACTGGGCGGAGACGGCCCGCTGGCTCTCCGCGCGCCACCACGCCGTCGCCCTCGACCAACGGGGCCACGGGCGCAGCGAGAAGCCCGCCCGCGGACCGTACACCCGGGAGGCCTACGTCGCCGACGCCGAGGCCGTTCTGGAGCGGCTGGAGCTCGGCCCGGCCGTGCTGATCGGCCACGCCATGGGCGCCCTGACGGCATGGCAGCTCGCCGCCCGCCGCCCCGACCTCGTCCGGGCGCTGGTGATCTGCGACATGCGCGCCTCCGCGCTCGGCGCCCGTTCGCAGCGCGAGTGGGAGGAGTGGTTCGCGTCCTGGCCGCTGCCCTTCGCGACCCTCGCGGACGTCCGCACGTGGTTCGGCGAGGACGATCCGGGCCTGGAGCGCCCCCGGCCGTCCCGCGGCGACTTCTTCGCCGAGGTGATGGCCGAGCGCGCCGACGGCTGGCGCCCGGTCTTCTCCCGCCGGGCGATGCTGCGGGCGCGGGAGTCGTGGGTGCACGACGCCCACTGGGACGAACTGGCGCAGGTGCGGTGCCCCACCCTCGTCGTGCGGGGCCTCGACGGCGAACTCGGCCGTGCCGAGGCCCAGGAGATGGTCCGGGTGCTGCCCCGGGGCACGTACGCCGAGGTGCCGGACGCGGGGCATCTGGTCCACTACGACCGGCCCGAGGGCTGGCGGTCGGTCGTCGAACCGTTCCTGGAGAACGTGACGCCGGCCTGAGCGGCCCGCCGCCCCGGGGCCCGCCCGGGCGGCGGTCAGGCCTTGCTGACCGCCGCCAGGATCTCCGGCAGCCGGGCGGCGGTGCGCGGGGCCGCCAGCCGCAGGCCGAGGCGGGTGATCCCCCAGGCGTAGAGGGCGCCGGCCGGCAGGATCAGCCACAGCCAGGCGTGGGCGCCCGCCACATGCATCCAGATGACGAGGGCCAGCAGCGGCGCGCACAGCAGCGCCGCCGCCAGCATGCCGCCCAGAATGCTCAGCCAGGCCAGCCCGGCCTGCCCCGGTGCGACGTTCTTGAAGCCGCTGTCCTGCGGAATCGAGTACGGGAAGAGCTCCGAGGCCAGTGCGCCCGTCGCCAGCATGGCGCCCAGCAGGGCCAGGGAGACGCCCAGGGCCTCCGGGAACGCGCTCCAGTCCCCCAGCAGGACCGAGGAGATGACCACCACGAGCGTCACGTACGGCACCGCGACGACCGCCAGGGCCATCGCCCGCCCGCGGAGTTCGAGATAGGCGTCGCGCGGCGAGGAGATCGTCTGCGCCACGATCCAGAAGGCGGAGGTGTCCTGCCCGAACTGGTTGTACATCTGCATGCCCAGCAGCCCGGCCGCCCAGCACGCCGCGTACGGGCTGCCGTTGCCCTGCACCGCGTACACCACCGGCAGCAGCAGGCCGATGCCCAGCGCCGAGACCCAGCCGGTCTTGGCCTTGGGGTCGCGCCAGGCGTAGCGCAGGGTGCGTTCCATGACGGTGCCGGTGCGGCCGGGCGGCAGCAGCCGGGCGAGGCCGGTGCCGTCGCCGGAGGGCTTCTTCTCGGGGGTGGTGGCGGCCTGCAGGGTCGAGCCGTCGGGGGCGGTCATCAGCCGGGTGAGGCTCCGCTGCCACCACCAGACCAGCAGGGCCAGCGCGGCGCCGGTCAGCGCCAGCTGCGCGGCCGCAGTGGCGTACGAGCCCGCGCCCGCGGCGCGTACGGCGTCCAGGGCGGAGGCCGGGGGCACCCAGCGCAGCACGTCCGCCGCCGGTTCCAGGACCCGCAGTCCGCCGGGCTCGGACAGCTTCTGCACCCCGAGGTTGACGAACTGGGCGCCGACCGCGATGAACAGACCGCTGAGCAGGGCCAGATCACGGCCTCTTCGGCTGGTCAGCAGCCGGACGTTGGCGGCGGCCACCGCGCGGGACAGCGCCACGCACACCAGCAGCACCAGCGGCGCGGCCACCACGCCCGTCACGACGGCCGCCGTGCCGTGGGCCACCGCCACCACCGAGCCGGCGGCCAGGGTCAGGGTGAACAGCGAGCCGATGCCGATGAGCGAGGCCACCAGCAGGGAGAGCGCCAGCGGGGCGGGGCGCAGCGGCAGCATCACCAGCCGTGTCGGGTCCAGCGTCTCGTCGCCCGCGGAGAAGAACAGCGGCATCACGGCCCAGCCCAGCGTGAGCACGGCGGTGATCGTCAGGACGAGGGCGGGCGCGTGCTCGTTGCCGCGCAGGGCGATCAGGCCCAGCAGTTGCAGTGCCGCGAACAGCAGGGTGAACACGAGCGAGGCGATGTAGGCGGCCTTGCGGCCGGCCGACTGGCGCAGGCCGTTGCGGAGCAGGGACAGCTTCAGCCGGACGAAGACGGCCGTGACGGCGGCTCCTCCGGCGGACCGGGGCGCGTCCGGGCGGCCGGCGGCGCCGAGCGCGGGAACGGCGGGGGCGGTGGGTGTGGTGGGTGTGGTGGGTGTGGTGCTCACCGGGCGCCGCCACCCAGCCAGTCCAGGCTCTGCCCGGCGTCGTGGCCGCCCGCGCCGACCAGTTCGAGGAAGGCGTCCTGCAGCGTGGGCGCGTCGCCGCGCACCTCGGCGAGCGGACCGCGGGCACGGATGCGGCCGGCGGCCATCACCGCCACCCAGTCGCACAGGCTCTCGACCAGTTCCATGACGTGGCTGGAGAAGACGACGGTCGCGCCCGAGGCGGTGTAGCGCTCCAGCACGCCGCGGATCGTCTGCGCGGAGACCGGGTCGACCCCTTCGAACGGCTCGTCGAGGAACAGCACTTCGGGGTTGTGGAGCAGCGCGGCGGCGAGGCCGATCTTCTTCCGCATACCGGTCGAGTAGTCGATGACCAGCTTGTGCTGGGCGCCGGCCAGGCCGAGCACGTCGAGCAGCTGCGTCGTCCGCTGGTCCACCTCCTCGCCGGGCAGTCCGCGCAGCCGGCCCAGATACGTGAGCAGTTCGCGACCGGAGAGACGTTCGAAGAGCCGCAGGCCCTCGGGGAGGACCCCGATCCGGGACTTCACGGCGACCGGGTCGGCCCAGACGTCGTGGCCGCCGATCAGCACCTGGCCCGCGTCGGGGCGCAGCAGCCCGGTGACCATGGACAGGGTCGTCGTCTTGCCCGCGCCGTTCGGACCGACGAGGCCGATGAACCGGCCGGCGGGCAGCTCCAGATCGACCCCCGCGACGGCCGCCTGCTCGCCGAACCGTTTCCACAGCCCGCGGACCCGGACGGCGACGGGGGCCCCGGCCGTGTCCGCCGGGGGTGCCGCCCCGGCTTCCGTTCCCGCCGCCTCCGTCCCCGCTTCCGTCCCCGCTTCCGCCGCCGCCGTGCCGGCCACCGGGCCGGTCTGGCCGGTGGTGTCGAAGGTATCGGTGGTGTCGGTGTGGTCGGGCCTCTCCGCCGTCCGCTTCTCTGCCACGTGCCGCGCCCTTCATCGTCCCCGTGTGTTCCCCCGGGGGAGCCTCCCGTTCCGGCCCCCGGCAAGGCACCCTACGGGGTGGGCAGCCGGACGCACGTCCGACCGCAGGAGGACCTGTGGCGCCTTCTCCAGGGCGCCGGGAGGGCCCCGCCCCGCCGCCCGCTGCCCGGTGCTCCCGCGCCGCGCTTCCGGATGCGCCCCCGGCGCACGGCGGCCCGTCCCGCACGGGAGCGGCGGGTTCCGGAGCCGGGGCCGGTACCCGGCCGGCCTCCTCCGCCCGCCGGGCGCGCCGCTCCGGCGTGCGTGCCGCCGGGCCCGGACCCGGCCAGGTGAGGGCCGGGCGGCACCGCCCGGCGCCCCCGCCGGGCCCGCCACGGCGCGGCTTCCGCCGGCGGCTGCCGGCGCGGTACCGGAATCCGGCCCGCCGTGCGGGGGCCGCGCGCTCCGTCCCCGCCGGTCACCGCTCAGCGTGTCCGCCCCGGGGTACGGCTCCGTGGTGGTGCGACCCGGCGCACCCCGCCCCCGTCCGGGGCGCACGGATGCACCGGCGGGGGCGCGTGGGCGACAGGTGCCGTGTGGGCGGGTAGTCCGTAGTGCGGCATCTTGCGCACGAGTAACCCGCCGAACGATCTCGTAGGCACCGATCAGACGACATGGCAGGAACTGACCGGTACGTCCCCGTGGGGAGCGGAGACGGAGCCGGGGCACCGCCTGCCGACCACGCTCGCGATCAAGGGGGTAGAGGCATGGCAGCCAGGCCGCTCGTCGCACGCCGGCCCAACGAAAGGCTCGGGGCGCTGATACAGGAAGCGGGCTGCTCCAACGCCGGGCTCGCCCGCAGGGTGAACCTCTGCGGTGCGGAGCACGGTCTCGACCTGCGCTACGACAAGACATCGGTGGCCCGCTGGCTCCGCGGCCAGCAGCCGCGCGGCCGCGCCCCGGCCGTCATCGCGGAGGCCCTGGGCCGCAAGCTGGGGCGCACGGTCACGATCGACGAGATCGGCATGGCCGAGGGCAAGAACCTCGCCTCCGGGGTGGGGCTGCAGTTCTCGCCCACCGTGCCCGGGGCGATCGAACAGGTCTGTGAGCTGTGGCGGAGCGACGTGGGCCGCCGCGACTTCCTGTCCGGGTCCACCGTGGCCTCGTCCGCGCTGGTCGAGCCCAGCCGCGACTGGCTCATCACCGGGACCGATCCGCAGGTGGCGCGGGCGGGCGGCGCGCGGGTCGGCATGACCGACGTCGAGGCCGTACGGGCCATGACCGCGGCGCTGACCGAGCTGGACCACCGCTACGGCAGCGGGCATGTGCGCCCGGTCGTCGTGCACTACCTCAACAGTGTGGTCTCCGGGCTGCTCGGCGGCTCGTACAAGGAGCCGGTGGGACGCGCCCTGTTCGCGGCCGTCTCCCGCCTGACCGAACTGGCCGGCTACATGGCCGTCGACACCGGCCAGCCCGGGCTGGCCCAGCGCTACTACATCCAGGCCCTGCGGCTCGCCCAGGCCGCCGGGGACCGCGGCTACGGCGGCTACGTCCTCGCCGCCGGCATGAGCCACCTGGCGGCCTCCCTCGGCAATCCGCGCGAGATCGCGCAGCTGGCCCGGGCGGCGCAGGAAGGGGCGCGCGGCCACGTCACTCCGCGGGCCGAGGCGATGTTCCTGGCGGCGGAGGCGCGGGGGCACGCGCTGATGGGTGACGGCGCGGCCTTCACGACCGTGGCGGCGCGCGCGGTGTCGGCGATGGACCGGGCCGGGAACGGCGACGACCCCGCCTGGATCGGCCACTTCGACGAGGCCTATCTCGCCGACGAACTGGCGCACTGCCACCGAGACCTGGGCGACGCCGGGCCGGCCCGCCGCCGCGCCGAGGAGGCTCTCGCCGGTCATCCGGAGGGGCGGGTGCGGCGCCGGGCGATCGGACTGCTGCTGCTGGCGGCGGCCCAGACCCAGCAGCGCGAGATCGAGCAGGCGTGCGACACCGGGACACGGGCGCTGGAGCTCCTGGGCGGCCTCCGTTCGAACCGGGGCATGGAGTACCTGGAGGACTTCCAGCAGCGGCTGAAGCCCTTCGCGGCCGAACGCGCGGTACGGGAATTCGGCGAGCGGGCGGCGGAACCGGTGGCGGCGTAGCGGCGGGCCGGACGGCCGGGCGGGGCCCCGGTGCGGCACGGGCGCAGCCGGTACGGCACGCGCGCGGCACCGGCAGGACACCGGGGAGACAACTGCGGTACACCCGTGGGGCCTTGGCCCCGAGCCGCCCTCCAGGCGCCGGGAGGGCGGCTGTGACCAGGCGCGTGGCAGAGGCGCGCGGACAACGGGTAGCGTGCAGGGAGCTTCCGTAGTGGTCCCCGCAGAGCCAAGGAGTCCTGGTGTCGCAGAGCGGACAGGGCAACGAGCCGCAACGTCATGCGTACGAGGGCATCGTGCTGCCTGCCGGTGGCGGCGAGCCGATCGTGCCCGAGCGGCACACGGCGCCCGCGGCCGGACAGCCGTGGGGGCAGCCCTGGGGCCCGGAGCAGCAGGAGGAGCGGCAGCGGTCCGGGGGAGGGCGGTCGCAGTACGAGCCGCAGGATCAGCAGTACGGGCAACAAAATCAGCAGTACGGACAGCAGGACCAGCAGTACGGGTCGCAGGACCAGCAGTACGGGCAGCAGCCGCCGCCCCAGCCGCGGTACGAGCCCCAGCAGCCGCAGTACGAGCCGCAGCGGCACCGTGAGCCCCTGCCGTCCGCGCCGGGACCGATGCCGCTGCCCGCGGAGGAGACGCAGGTGCTGCCCCCGCAGAGCCCGGCCCCTCCGGCACCACCCTCGTCCGACGCCGAGGCGACCCAGCTCATGGCGCCGGTGGCCGGGGGTCCGCTGCCGCCGGAGAGGCCTTCCGAGGCCACCACCTTCCTCGGCCGCCGCACGGACGGCGGCCCCGCTCCGCGGCCGCCGGAGACCGCGGACGAGCAGGCCACCCAGTACATCCCACCCGTACCGGGCGACGGCCCGGCCCCCGGCCGGCCCTCCGGCCCGCCGCCCGCCGCCGCACCGGCGCCGCCGCCCCCCGGGCACGAGCCCTACGGGGTCAGGCCAGGCTCGCCCGGCGACCGGCAGCCGCCCGCGGAGTTCGACGGACTGTTCCGGGACTCCCGCGCCGCCGACGGGCCGGACGCCACCCAGCAGATGCCTCGCTTCGACCAGCAGTCCCCGCCGCCCCGGCCGCAGTACGGGCAGCAGCAGTTCCAGCAGCCGCCCGCGCCGCACGAGGACCGGGCCCCGCAGGGCCGTGCCGCCCGCCGCAACGCCGAGCGCAAGCGGCCGCTCTCCCCGGCCGCGCTGGCCGGCATCGTCATCGGCGGCTGCGTCGTGGCCGGCCTGGCGGCGGGAGCCGCGCTCAGCGGCGGCGACGACGAGGGGTCCGGTGAGGACGACAAGAAGCCGGTCGCCGCGAGCCAGTCGGCGGGCACGGAGCCGTCATCGGCGGCGGACCCGGTGAAGGAGCAGGCCGAGGCGCTGGACGCGCTGCTCGCGGACAGCAACAACAGCCGGGAGGCGGTGATCAAGGCCGTGCAGAACATCGGCGCCTGCAAGAACCTGCCGAAGGCCGCCTCGGATCTGCGGGACGCGGCGAAACAGCGGAACGAGCTGGTCACCCGGCTCGGCGAGATCTCCGTCGACCGGCTGCCCGAACACGCGTCGCTCACCGCCTCGCTGACCAGCGCCTGGAAGGCGTCGGCCGCCGCCGACAACCACTACGCGGCCTGGGCCGACCAGGTGGCCTCCGGCAAGGGCGGCTGCAAGGGCGGCAAGGCGAAGGTGACCGGCCAGACGGCCAAGGGAAACACGGCCAGCGGACGGGCCACCGAGGCGAAGAAGAAGGCCGCCTCGCTCTGGAACCCGATCGCCAAGGAGCACGGCCTCACCGAACGGCAGTACCTGCAGCTCTGATCCGAACGGCGGCGGCCGGCCCCCGGTTCACCTGCCGGGGCGCCGGTGCCGTGCCCGTCGTGCACCCGGCGGCTGCGGCGCGCCCGAACCGGGCCGCGCCGTGCCCCGCGTCACTCCTCGGCGGCCCTGCTCTGCGCATAGGTGTAGCGGCGCTCCAGGGTCTTGGCCACGTTGACGAAGCCGTCGCGCGACGCCACCAGGCGGCCGTCCCGCACCTCCTGGAACGACACCATCGTGTTGGCGATCCGCGGATAGTCGCTCGCGCCCAGCACGTCCTGGTAGTTCCAGCTCAGCTTGGGGGTCAGCCCGCCGGTGTCGATGCCGTCGGCGCCGATGCCGCTGTCGAGCGCCTGGCGCAGCGACCGGCCCGTGACGGGACCGTCGTGGATCGACTCGATCAGCCGGTGCAGCACCGTGTAGGCGATCCAGGTGGTCTGGACGCCCGGGTCGGAGACGTCGACGCGGTTGTCGCTGAAGGCGTGTTCGCGGACGACCGCGCGCATCGTGTCCCAGGCCGGGTCGTCCGCCGCCGGGTACCAGCCGGTGACGGAGGCGCCCTCGAAGGGGCTGCCGGAGCCGCCGGTGCGGTCCACGAGCGACTGCTGGACGCTGCCGAGGACGGAGGCCAGCCGGATCGGCTCGCCGCTCTCGCGCAGCCGGCGGAAGGAGTCGAAGAAGGTGTCGGTGCGGTCGCCGAGGGCGGCGGTGACACACGCGCCCTCCGTACCCCGGTCCTCGACCTCCAGGAGCTCCAGGGCGAGCTCGCTCTGCCGCTTGTACTCGGAGGCGTCCTCGGGGGCGCGCACGTCGCTGGCCTCCTCCCGGTCGCCCTCGGCCAGGCCGGCGCTGATCAGGGAGGGCATCTGGTCGCCGTTGATGGTGTCGGGACGGACCAGGGTGACGCGCTCGCACTGCGCCGCGAGCTGCCGGCCGCTGCCGGCGATCAGGGTGGCGTGCCCGCCGTTGACGGGATAGGACAGCGGGCTGGTGAACTCCTCGTCGGTGACCCCGTAGCCGCCGATGTACGGGATGCCCTCGGATTCCAGGGGCGACATGAAGGCGCGTCCGTGCTGGCTGTAGGAGCCGACCACCGCGGCGACCTCCTCGGCCACGGCGCGGCGTGCGCAGCGTCCGGCGCTGACGGTGTCGTTGTGCTCGTTGCAGGTGATGACCTTCAGTTCGTGGCCGTTGATGCCGCCGTTCTCGTTGACCCAGCGGGCGTAGGCCCGGGCCATGGCGGGCATCCCGGGCATGTTCGTCGCCGAGGTGCCCTCGGGGGCCCAGGTCATCACGGTCACCGGATCCTTGGTGCCCGAGGTGCCGGTGAGGCTGCCGCAGCCGGCGAGCAGCGAGGCGCAGACCGCCGTCGCGGCCGCGACGGTGACCGCCCTGCGCGGAAATGGGGGGGTGGGGCGTAGCCGTCCAGTCATGGGTAGGGACGATTCCGCCCGGCCGGTAACTCCGTCGTGATGAAAGGTCAACACGCGGTGACGGGAGGGTGAACAGCGGGGGTGCGGAAAGGCCGCCGCCGAGCGGAACGTACCATTCCATCCTGTGCAGGGTTCGGAGAGGTCTTCCCGTCGCGGCCACCGCTCACTCAGTATGGGCGGTATGCCGCTCAATGACATGCCCTGGTGGCGCTGGCGCGCCCATGTGCGTTCCGCGCTCCACATGCTCTCGGACCCCGTGTTCCAGCAGGAGTGCTGGCTGGCCGGACGGGAGGGATACGGGGACGTCACCGACGCCGTCTACCGGCTGGTCGAGGACACCTGGCTCGACAACTGGTCGGCGGAGAAGTACGTCGGGACGATCTTCCGCGACTCCCAGGAGGCCGCGCTCGTCGACGTCGCCGTGCTGCGCGTGCTGCGCATCATGCACCAGGTCGGCCCGGACGCCCCCGTCGCCGTCTACCTCGAGCACCACGGCTGGCCGGAGGCCGTACGGGCCGCGCGCGACGCGCACGTACGGCTGGCGCAGAACGACGGCGAGGACCCGGACGCCCCGCCGCGCTCCCTGGACGCGCTCGCGCTGATGGCCCGGGCGGTCTGACGGGCCGGGCGGAGCGCCGGGCCGCGGGGCCGGACGGCCGGACGGCCGTCTCCGGGGGCGGCCGGGCGGATATGGACCGGGCCGCTGGGGACCGGGCGGATGTGGGAGCCTATGGGGTCATGAGCGAGTCGCAGCCCGCCGCCTCCGGGCAGGCCCCCGAGCAGTACATCCTCACCCTGTCGTGTCCCGACCGGCAGGGCATCGTCCACGCCGTGTCCAGTTACCTGTTCATGACCGGCTGCAACATCGAGGACAGCCAGCAGTTCGGCGACCACGACACCGGACTGTTCTTCATGCGGGTGCACTTCAGCGGCGGCACCGCCGGCCAGGGCCGCTACGGCGGCCGCCCCCCGGGCGAGGACGGCCGCGCCCAGGAGCCCGTCACGCTGGAGAAGCTGCGCGCCAGCTTCGCCGCCATCGGCGACTCGTTCCGCATGGACTGGCAGCTGCACCGGGCCGACGAGAAGATGCGCGTGGTGCTCATGGTCAGCAAGTTCGGGCACTGCCTGAACGACCTGCTGTTCCGCACCCGGATCGGGGCGCTGCCGGTCGAGATCGCGGCCGTGGTGTCCAACCACACGGACTTCCGCGAGCTCGTCGAGTCCTACGACATTCCCTTCCACCACATTCCGGTGACCAGGGAGAACAAGCCGGAGGCCGAGGCGCGGCTGCTGGAGCTGGTGCGCACGGAGCGCGTCGAACTCGTCGTGCTGGCCCGCTACATGCAGGTGCTCTCCGACGATCTGTGCAAGCAGCTGTCCGGCCGGATCATCAACATCCACCACTCCTTTCTGCCGAGTTTCAAGGGCGCCAAGCCGTACCACCAGGCGCACGCCCGGGGCGTGAAGCTGATCGGTGCCACGGCGCACTATGTGACGGCCGATCTCGACGAGGGCCCGATCATCGAGCAGGAGGTCGAGCGCGTCGGGCACGAGGTCAGTCCCGAGCAGCTCGTCGCCGTCGGCCGTGACGTGGAGTGCCAGGCGCTGGCGCGCGCGGTGAAGTGGCACAGCGAGCACCGGGTCCTGCTCAACGGCCACCGGACCGTGGTCTTCACCTGAGGGCCCGGTCCGCGGACGGACGGGCGCCCGGGCCGGTTCATGCCCGGGCCGGGTCCGGGCCGGCTCACAGCCAGGACCTCACAGCCAGGACAGCGAGGCCGCGGCCGCCAGGACGTCGTGGATCGCCTCCCGGTCCCCCTCCTGGCCGGCCGCCGCCTCCTCCGGCGGTACGTGCCCCGCGGCGAGCCGGCAGAACTCGGCCCCGTCCAGGGCGACATGGGCCACGGCCTTCTCCGCCGAGGGTGCCGCGGCCGGTGAGTCCAGGGCGATGTACCAGTGCCCGCCGCCGCTGCCCTCCACCTCCAGGTGCAGGGTCCGGCCGGGCGAGCCCGCGGTGACCAGGCTGCGCGGCGGTCCGGCGAGACCGTCCCGGCGGCGCCGCGCGAGGGCGCCCGGCAGGAGCCGCGCGGTCAGGTCGATCATGCGGTGCAGATGCGGCGACAGCGGCGGCCGGTACGGGTAGTCGACGGCTTCCGCGATGTCACCGGCGCGCACCCAGCAGGCGAAGGCGCGTTCGAGGAACGAGTCGCTCAGCGGCAGGGTCAGCCCGTCGTAGGGCACGGTCAGTCCATGGGTGTCGCGCAGGGAGACGGCGCGGACCAGGGCGTGCGTCTGGCCCCGCCAGGCGTCCCGGACCGCGCCCGGCGAGGGGACGGGCCTCCGTCTCCAGTAGACCTCCACCCGGTCCGCCGGGGAGGCGTGGCCGTCCGGCGGTGGCGCGGAGGGTGACAGCGCGTCCTCCAGCGGGTCGTCCAGCCCCAGAACGGCGGCGATCAGGCCGTCCACCGCCGTCAGCTGCCCGAGCGCCCCGGCGACGGTGGCGACCCGGCTCCGTTCCCGCTGCCCGTCGAACCACTTGAGCGGCACCGGCGCCCGCCACTCGGACTCGCCCATGTCGTGCAGCAGGGTGTCGAGCCGGGCGGTCTCGGCGTCGTACGGTGCCGCCCACTCCGGTACGGGGATACGGGCCGGGCGGCGCCCGAGGCAGCCGGCCAGCACCCGGGAGCGCAGCTGCGGGTCGAGGTCGAGGTTGTCCTCCGGGTGCAGCAGGGCGACCGCGTCGCGCAGCCGCAGGGCCTCGTCGGCGCAGGGCGCGCAGTCGGTGAGATGGGCCTCGACGGCCGCGGTCTCCTGGGCGGAGCACGCGGCGAGGGCCCAGGCGCCCAGCAGGGATTTGAGCACCCTGTGGTCGGTGGGCGGCGGTCCCGCGGCGAGGGAGGTGCCGTCGCCGAGCGCGTGGCCGGTGGCGGCGCCGGGCGGTCCGGAGGGCAGGGAGGGTCCGGGGCCGGCTCCGGGACCGGGGCCGGCGGGGCCGTTCACGGGTTTCTCCCGTAGCCGGGAGACGAGCCGGTGCGGTCACCGTCACCGGCGCGGTTGTTCGCGGACGAGAGCAGCTGCAGGCCGAGCCGGAGCCGCCGCCGGGCCTCGTCCTCGGTGACGCCGAGGTCGGCGGCGGCCTGGCGGTAGTCGCGGCGTTTGAAGTAGGCCAGCTCCAGCGCGTCCCGCAGCGGTGCCGGCATGGAGGTGACGATGTAGTCGGCGCGGGCGGCGCGGGAGGCGGCGCGCACCTTCTCCTCGACCTCCTCCGCGGTCCGGGCGTCGCCTGCGCGCATCAGTTCGGCCTCGGCGGCCCGCAGCCGGTGCACGGACTGCCGCTGGGCGAGGGAGGCGATCCAGGAGCGCATCGGGCCCTGTCCGGGGTCGTAGGCGTCCGGGTGTTCCCAGATGTGGGCGAAGACGTCGCGGGTGACCCGGTCCGCGGCCTCCTCGTCACCGAGCACCCGGTACGCCAGGCTGTGAACAAGAGAGGCGAACCGGTCGTACAGTTCACCGAGTGCGGCGGCCTCGCCGCGCGCCAGGCGCTGCTGCATCTTCCGGTCCCACCGGGGTGGTGCGTCGTTCGCCATACGGCCCCCATTCGTGCCGTGTCGTCGTTCGGCCGCCCGCTGTGGTCGGGATCATTCCGCACTCCGCACGACGAATGTAGTGGGCGGGTTCCGCGGCGCACGTTTTTTTGCGGCAGCAGGCCCCTTCCGGGCACGGCGAAGGGTATAGATCTCGTCACTTTGCCCGCTGCCACGGCCCACCGGGGGCAAGGCTGTGCCTAGAGTCGATGGAAGAGCCGCATGACGAAAGGTGTTTCGGGGGAGAGTGGCCGGACGGCGGAAACGGGAAGAACTGCTTCCGGATCCGGGAGACGAAGGGACTTCGCGCGCGTGACCTTGAAGGTGATGGAAGACGAGCAGGGCGCCTGGGCCATTCTCCAAGTCAGTGGGGAAATGGACCTGGTGACCTCGCCCGCGGTACGTCAGCACGTGCACGACGCGGTGGCCGACGGCCGCCGCAGCCTGGTGCTCGACCTCTCCGGGGTCCGGTTCTGCGACTCCAGCGGTGTGGGCGTCCTGATCGCCGCGCGGCGGCTGATGCGCTCCTGCCAGGGGCGGCTGCGGCTGATCCTCCCGGCCCGCGGCGCGGAGGACGGCTCCCACGTCAACCGGGTGCTCGCCGCGCTCGGCGTCCGGCGGCTCTTCGAGGTCTACCCGGACGTGACCTCCGCGCTGGACGAGACGGCCCCGCCCCTCTCGGCCTGAGTCCCCCGCCCCTCTCGCCTGAGTCCCCCGCCCCGGCCCCGGCCCCGGCCCCGGCCGGTCCGGCGGTCGCGCGGGCCCGCCCGCCGTCCTTCCGTGCGCCGCGCATGCGCCGTGCTCTCCCCGGGCGTGCGGCTGTGCCGCGGGTTCTCCGGCGCCTTCTCCCACTCTCCCGCCCGGCGCACACCGCGCGCCGGGCAGCCATCGGTGCGCGCTGTCCGCTCCCTTCCGTGAACTTCGCCTGAACACCGAACGTACGTACCATCATCTGAGGTCAGCCCCGTCACGACGCAACCGAGGTCACCGTGGACAGCTCTGAGTACGAGCGCAAGATCGCTTCTCGTTTCGCCTCCTTCGACCAGGACGGCAACGGCCATATCTCCCGCGAGGACTTCCACACCGCCGCGGCGGCCGTGCTGAGGGAGTTCGGAACGGCGGCCAGGTCGGACTGCGGGCAGGCGCTGTACCACGGTGCCGAGGGGTTCTGGCAGGGCATGGCCGGCATGGCCGACCGGGACGGCGACCAGCGCATATCCCGTGAGGAGTTCACGCACGGCGCGGTGAAGCGGCTGCGCGACAACCCGCAGAGCTTCGCCGAGATCGCCCGGCCCTTCCTCCGCGCGGTGATGGCGGTCGCGGCCGGCGTCTGCTCCGGAGGAAAGGGCGGTACGCGCGGTACGGGCGGCGGCGGCACGGGCCGGGACTCCGGCAACGCCGGTACGGTGACGGTCGACCAGGCCGAGCGGGTGCTGCTCGCCCTGGGTGTGCGCGAGGACCTGCGCGGTACGGTCGCGGCGGCGCTGGACAAGGACGGCGACGGCCGGATCACGGAGAAGGACGCGGTGAGCGCCTTCGCCGCGTACTACACCACCCCCGAGCCGGAGTGACGGCGGCGGACCCTCACGGACCGTACCCGCGGCGGCGGACGCCGATCGCGGCCGGTCACACCCAGTGAACCGAGCGGCCCCCGGGAAGCCTTCCCGGGGGCCGGCGCGTCGTACGGCGCCGGCGCCGTTTCCCCTCCGCCCCCGCGCCCCCGGCGGAGGAGCGCGCGCCCCGCTGGAACGCCGTGGAGACCTTGGGGCGCCCGGTGTTCGACTGGCGGCACCGCGGGTCGCACAGTATGCAGTACGCGTACTCCTTTGCGCCGGAATATGCCCGAAGCGCTTGTTCGGGTGACTGTACGTCAACCATGCTGTTCTCCGTCGGGGTCACTTTCCGTGATCATTGGGAGACGCGCGGCGATGGGTCCGCCGGTTCGGATGGTGTGAGCGGTGCAGGTGCTTCAGGTTCAGCTGGAGGTTCGGCCCGATCCCGCGGAGGTGGGGCGGGCCCGGAGATGGGCGCGTTCGCGTCTCGCCGGGTCGGGGGTGGAGGGCGACGAGTCGCTGGCGGAGACGCTGCTGCTGCTGGTCTCGGAACTCGTGACCAACGCGGTGGTGCACACCGGCCGCCCGGCCGTGCTGCGCATACTGCTGCCTGCGCCCGGGGGTGCGGACGCCCCGGAGGGCGTCAACGGCTCGGAGGGTGCGGGCGGTTCGGCCGGTCCGCCGGGTCCGCAGGGCTCGGGCGGTGCGGGCGGCGTCGGCGCGGGGGCCGGCCGCCGTCACGGGGGCGCCCCGGAGACGGTGCGGGTGGAGGTCGCCGACCGCAGCCCCCGTCCGCCCTCCCGGCGTCATGCCGAGGGAAACGAGACCAGCGGGCGCGGGCTGGAGCTGGTGGACGGGCTGGCCGACCGCTGGGGATGGCGGGTGGAGGGGGCGGGGAAGGCCATCTGGTGCGAAGTGGACCGGGGGGAGCCGGTGTGCGGGGAGAAGGCGGCCGAGCCGGTGGAGGTGCCGGAGGCACCGGTCTCCGTTCCGGTGGCCGCCCAGAAACCCCAATGCGCCATGTCAAAACTGGCATAACCGGACATAGTTGCGCCCAGGTGTTGACGTCCCGACACGGGTTGATCACTCTAGGATTCAACGATTCGTTGTGAGGGGACGCCGAGGAGCCCGGAGACGGGTGTGGCCTCGACGAGTACGGGTCGTCGTCCGGCGCGACGGTACGAAGTCCGGGTGCCGGAGCCGGGTGGTGGTCCCCGCCGTACCGGCCCGGGGTGCGCGTCAGCGCACCGTCGGCCGGCCGGTCCGCGGGGACCCGCGCCGGGGCGCCCGCCGCCGGTGCTCCCGCCCCACCGCTTCCCGGTCCCACCCCTCCCCGCTCTCTCCCTCGTCTCCCCTGTCCGGCCCCCCGCTCCCCCGTTCTCGCCTCTTCCGCGACTCCGGGCCGTCCCGGGCCCTTGGCGCCTTCCCGGTCCGGACCGTGCCCCCGGGGCGCTCGGCGGGGAGACGGTCCGCCGAGGCGTCAATCCCCGCAGCCGCGGACCACTCGTCCGTGGCGATAACCACCGTGGGTGCCCGGGTAGTTACCCGCCCGGTCCGGCAATCCGGGGAGGTAGGTGCCAGTGAGCCACACGCCCGGCGCGTCGGCGGGATCTCCGATCGACGACGTCTTCTGCGCCCTGCTGCCCAGGCTCTACCGGAGAGCCGTCCTCATCGCGGGCGGCCGGCAGTCGGCGGAGGACATCGTGCACGAGGCCTACCTCAAACTGGCCGCCCGCCCGCAGCGGTTCCTGGCCCATCCCGAGCCGTACGCCTACGCGTTCAGCGCCCTGGTCAGCGTCGCCCGCGACACCTACCGGCGGGACCGGCGGCAGGTGCCGGTGGGGGACGTGGACCGGGAGGCCGGGGTCACCGGCGCGGAGGAGTGGGACGGCGGGGTCGGCGACCGCCAGGCGCGGCTCGAAACGGTGCGGCTGCTCCGCGGTCTGACGCCACGTCAGGCCGCCGTGGTCGTCCTGGTCGACCTCGACGGCTACACCATCGACCAGGCCGCCGAGATCCTGCGCGTCCACCGGGGCACCGCCGCCCGCCACCGGGAACGGGCGCTGGGCAAGCTGCGCACGCTCGTCCGCGCACCCCAACGGGCCGGATCGGAGAAGGAGGGGGCGCCGTGAGGAGCCGCGAACCGGACGAGGAGACCGTCCTGCTGCTGCGCGAGCGGCTGCGGGCCGTGGACGAGGCCCTCGGAACACCGCCCGGCCTCTGGGAGCGGGTCCGCTCGGGCCCGCCCGCCGTACCCGCGCCGCGCGCCGAACCCACCGCCCCCCGGCGGGCCCGCGGGCTCCCGCGCGGGCTGCCGGGCGGCCGGTCGCGTGGCGCCTCGCGCCGCCTGCCGTCCGCCGCGCCGCGCCGGGTCCCACGGCTCCTGGCGGGCATGACCGCCGCGGTGGTCGTGAGCCTGGTCCTCCTCGGCGCCTGGTGGCTGGCCGGTCCGCCGGGCGGCACGGACGGCAGCGGCGGCGACGGCCGGGACGGGCGCCTCGCCGGGCCGCCCGCGGTGACCCTCACCGTCCACAACGCCGAGGAGGCCTGCCGGCCGCTGCGCACGCTGGAGTGCGCGCTGGGCCTCGCCAAGGATCCGTACCGGAGCTACGGCTCGCCGGACAACCGTGCGGGCCGGGTGTGGCACGGCGACCGGGTGTCCGCGGTCTGCGTGGTGGCCGACGGCCGGCTGGTCCGGGACGAGGCCGGGATCACGTCACGGCGCTGGTATCTGGTGTCGGGCGGCGGAGCCGTCGTCCCCGTCGACGGCTGGCTGCCGGGCGTGCGCACCCGCAACACCACGGAGGTGCGGGAGTGCTCGGCGGCGGAAACGGCCGAGGGGCGACGGAGCTGAGGCGCGGGGCCACGGCCGCCGTGCCCCGCGACGGCCGGCCCGGGCCGCGGGCTGCCTGCGTCCCGTCCGGCCCGCCGGTCGCCGGCCCCTTCAGTCCTGGTCCTTGGCCCGTCAGCTCCGGTCCGTCAGCTCCGGTCCGCGGTCTTGGCTATCCGCCGGGCGATCCGGCGGGCGTCGAGGGACAGTTCGCGGAGCATGCCGCTGATCGGGTTGGTGTAGCCGGTGAAGTAGAGCCCGGGCGCCCCGGCCGCCGCGCGCGGTCCGTGGACCACGGGACGGCCGCGGCCGTCCAGGACGTCGAGATGGCCGACCAGCGTCTCCAGGCCGCGGCGGTAACCGGTGGCCGCGATCACCGCGTCCGGGGAAATACGGGACCCGTCGGCCAGGACCACCTTGTCGTGGTCGAACGAGGCCACGGCGGCCACCGGCTCCACGGCCCGCGAGCGCACCGCGTCGATCAGCCCGGTGTCCTGCACCGGGATCGCCCCCTCCACGGCGCGCGAGTACAGCCCGGTCTCCGGGCGCGGCAGCCCGTACCCGGCCAGGTCCGGCAGCGACAGCCGGGCGAGGCCGCGGGCCGCCCGGTCCACCGCGCCGGCCGGCAGGCGGCGGCAGAGGATGCCCGTGCGCTGCGCGGGCCAGCCGGCCGTGGTGCGGCGCACGATGTGCGGTGGGGTGCGGACGGCGAGCCGGACCCGGGAGGCGCCGCCCCCGGCCAGGTCGACGGCGATGTCGGCGCCGGTGTTGCCGCTGCCGACGACCAGCACGTCCCGGTCCGCGTACGGCTCGGCGTTGCGGTACTCGCGGGCGTGCAGCAGTTCGCCGGTGTAGCCGTCGCGGCCCTCCCAGTCCGGGAGGTACGGGGTGTGATTGAAGCCCGTGGCGATCACGACGTCCCGCGCGGCCAGCCGGCGGCCGCCGGTGGCGTGCAGCAGCCAGCCGGAGTCCGTCCGCTCGATCCGGGACACCTCCACGCCGGTGACGACGTCCAGCCGGTGGTGGCGCGCGTACTCCTCGAGATAGCGGATCACGTCGTCCCGGGCGAGCCAGCGTCCGTACGCGCGGGGGATGGCCAGGCCGGGCAGGGCGGAGAGCCGCCGGGTGGTGTGCAGGCGCAGGCTGTCGTAGTGCCCGCGCCAGGAGGCGGCGACCGCGTCCGCCTTCTCCAGCACCACGGCCCGTATGCCGCGGTCGGCCAGCGCCGCGGCCGTGGCGAGCCCGCCGGGGCCGCCGCCTATGACGTACACGGGGGAAGTGGTGTTTTCCGGCATGACCGTGAGCGTAGCGGTGCATTGACGTGTGTCGGTCAACAGGGCCCGGTTCCGTTTTCACCATCCGGTTGCGGATCGGTCACGGGGACGGCACCGGAAGCGCACCGGAGACCGGTCGCGGCGGTGCGGCCGAGGGTGCGGCCGCTGGGCCTGCGGCAGAGGGAGAGGTGGCGAGGCCGGATGACTGCCGGATGAGTCCGGTGGTGCGCTGCGGGAGAGGGGGAGGAGTCCCGTGGCGGGGCCGGGGGTGAAGAGCCCGGTGCGGGACCGGGGGAAGGCCCGGCGGCGGGAGACGTGCCGCCCGGGGAGACGCGCCGGCGCGGCCGGCTCCGGTGCGGTGTGCCGTACGGGGCGCTACTTCGCGGGCTTCTTGCCCGTGATGCCCAGGTGCACCAGGACCGTCAGATTCGGCTTCAGCTCGTTCTGCTTGACGCCCCAGCCGGAGAAGCCCTTCTGGTGCGAGGCGACCGCGGCCAGCATCATGACTACCGAACCGGCCATGGCGGCCGCGCTGACGTCCTGGTCGATCCGGCCCTTGGCCTGGAGGTCCTTGACGGTCTCCGTCAGGGAGCCGGTGACCGAGTTGAGGATCTTCATGCGGATCTTGTTGAACCGCTTGTCGCCCTCGGCCGCCCCCAGATCGATGACGCGGAGGATGGCGTCGTTTCTTCGCCAGAAGGTGAGGAAGCCGTCGACGAGCTGCTCCGCCGTCTGGCGGCCGGATTTCCCGGCCCACGACCGGCCCGCCACCAGCCCGGTCAGGCTGCCGGTGCCCTCCTGGGCCACTTCCTCGGCGAGCTCCAGCACGGCGCCCTCGACATCGGGGAAGTACTGGTAGAAGGTCGCGGGCGAGGTGCCCGCCTTCCGGGCGACGTCGATGACCTTGACGTCCCGGTACGGAGACGACTTGAGCATCTCGCTGAGACAGTCGAGGAGCTTCTGGCGCGTCGCCTGTCCACGGCGTCCGGCCACCCGCCCGTCGACGGTGCGAACTTGTCCTGTCATGTCGTCAGCTTACCGACGGGTGATCGGAACGCGATCTGGCCGCGGGCAAACGGGGGGCGGCCCCGGAGCGGCCCGCATCCGCTCTGTCCGGGGGTTTCACCGGTCGGCGGCGGTTGCTCCGTACCGGTGAGAGGCGCACGGGAGGCGCGTTGTCCACAGCCTGTGGACAGCGGTCCGGGCCTTTCCGCGCACCTCCCGGCCCGCCCGTCTCGCCGGGCGTGACGGGCGGGCCGCGGATAGCCTGGACCGGGCGGTATCGCAGCGGATCACCGGATACGGGAGGTATCGGCATCATGGCGCCATTCGCGGAGGGCGTGCCCTGCTGGGCGGACGCGATGCTGCCCGATCTGGAGGCCGGGAAGCGTTTCTACGGGGGACTCTTCGGCTGGACCTTCGGCCCCTCCGAGGAGCGCTTCGGCCGTTACACCGAGGCCCGTCTCGACGGCGGGGCGGTCGCCGCCCTCGTCCCCAAGACGGACGGCCGGATGCCCACCGCCTGGGGGATCTATCTGGCCACCGCCGACGCGGCCGCCGTCGCCGGCAAGGTGCGCGAAGCCGGCGGACAGGTGATCACGGGGCCGATGGCCGTCGGCGACCTCGGGGTGATGGGGCAGGCGGCCGATCCGGGCGGCGCCGTCTTCGGCTTCTGGCAGGCCGGCGAGCACGCCGGGTTCGCCCACCAGGGCCGGCCCGGTTCCTATGCCTGGATGGAGATGTACACCCGGGACAAGGAGGCCGTGGACCCCTTCTACGAGCGGGTGTTCGGCTACGGCATCGAGGACATCGACACCGGGGACGACCTGGAGTTCGCCATCTGGTCACCGGCCGGGAAGCCGGCGAACGAGGAGACGGCGGTCGGCGGACGGTGCGTCATGGACAGCCGTTTCCCCGCCGAGATGCCGCCCTACTTCCTGGTGTACTTCGCCGTCGGGGACTGCGACGAGGCGGTGCGGACCGTCTCCCGTCTCGGCGGCCGGTGCGTGTTCGGGCCGATGGACACCCCGTACGGCCGGATCGCCACGGTCGTCGACGACCAGGGCGCGAGTTTCGCCGTCATCGCCCTCACTGAGCCGGAAGCGGGCCCCGAAGCGTAAGAGAGGTCATGACGAGGGCCCGCGTGACCGACACCACGGCGGCGTCCGGCCGGAGCCCGGGACGGGACCCGGTGCGGGACCCCGTACGGCAGTTGGGACGGAAGCCGCCGAGAAGCCGTGCCGGGAGCCCGGGCGTTCCACCGGTAACCCCGGGCGTTCCGCCGGTCACCCGCTGACCTGTGCGTACAGTGTCGTTCCGGGCGGCCCGACGGCCTCTCACCGGCCACTGTCACGGCGGCGCCGTACCGGCAACGGCGCGGCGGAACGCAGTGATTCGCGGTGTGACACCCCGATTCGGCCCCGGGTTCGCAACCTCCGCGTCCGGCAGGAAGAATCAGGGTGCGTACCCCGGGTCCGTTCCCGGTGAGACGCTGCACGGGGCCGGACGACTTCGAGCCCTGACGGGGAGGTGGCAGGCAAGTGGCGGAGCAGCTGACGCAGCACGATCCGAGACGGATCGGCCCGTTCGAGGTTCTCGGACGGCTCGGCGCCGGCGGCATGGGGCTGGTCTATCTCGCCCGTTCGGCGTCCGGCCGGCGCGTCGCGATCAAGACGGTGCGCACGGAGCTCGCCGAGGACCAGCTGTTCCGGGTGCGTTTCACCCGCGAGGTGGAGGCGGCGCGCGCGGTCAGCGGCTTCTACACGGCGGCGGTCGTGGACGCCGACCCGCACGCGGCCGTGCCCTGGCTCGCCACCGCCTATGTGCCGGCGCCCTCCCTGGAGGAGATCGTGGGGGAGTGCGGCCCGTTGCCGACGCAGGCCGTGCGCTGGCTGGCCGCCGGGGTCGCGGAGGCCCTGCAGTCCATCCACGGGGCCGGGCTCGTGCACCGCGATCTGAAGCCGTCGAACGTGCTGGTCGTCGAGGACGGCCCGCGGGTCATCGACTTCGGTATCGCCTCCGGGGCCTCCAACACCCGGCTGACGATGACCAACGTGGCCGTCGGCACCCCCGCCTACATGTCGCCGGAGCAGGCCCGGGACTCCCGCAGTGTCACCGGCGCGAGCGACATCTTCTCCCTGGGCTCCATGCTCGTCTTCGCCGCCACCGGCCACGCGCCGTACCACGGGGCCAACCCCGTCGAGACCGTCTTCATGCTGCTCCGCGAGGAGCCCGACCTGGAGGGGCTGCCGGACGACCTGCGGCCGCTCATCGAGTCCTGCATGCAGACCGAGATCGACCGGCGGCCCAGCCCGGCCGACCTCCAGTCGCAGCTCGCCCCGCACCTCTTCGCCTCCGGCAGCGACGACAGCGGCACGGCCTCGGCCTGGCTGCCCGCGCAGGCCGTCTCCCTGATCGAACAGCGGCGCGGCGGACGGACCCCGGCCGCCGGGAACGCCGGCGGCGGCGCCCGGCACCACGGCCGGGGCGCCGGCCGCGGCGCGGAGCCCGCGCAGGACCGGCCCTCGCGGCTCCCCGGGCAGCAGCCCGGCGTCGGCCGGCGGGACGGTGCCGCGGACGACCCGCGCGGCGGACCGGGGGCGCAGGCCGCGCCCGCCGCACGGCTCGGCGACATCCCCGTCGGCCCGGGCGGCCCCGCCGCCGTCGGCCGGGCCTCCGGCGACCCGCGCGGTGCGCGGCCGGACGGCGCGCCTCCTCCGCCCTCCCACGCCCCGCCCGGCGGCGCGCACCCGGGCGGTTCCGGACGGCACGCCGCCGCGTACGGCGGTGGCGGCGGCGGTGACGGCGCCGTACGGCTCGCCGGTTCGCCGGTGCCGATCGGGCCGGGCCCCCGCGCCGACGCGCGCGACCCGCAGGCGCGGGCCGACGCCGGCCCCGCCACCGGCTGGGTGCGGCCGCCGAACGGGATTCCCGCCCCGCCCGCCGCCGCGCCCCCCGTACCGCCGGGCCCGCCGCCCGCCGCGCCCGCCGGCGTACCGCCGCAGCAGGGGCCGGGCGGCCCGGAGCAGGCCGCGGCCGACGGGCACTGGCGCCCCTGGCGGTTCCGGATGTCGAACGACGTCTGGGGCACGCCGGTCGTCGTGGACGACCTGCTGTACGTCACCTCCTTCGAGGTGCACGCCCTCGATGTGGCCACCGGGCGCCGCCAGTTCAAGACCCGCGAGGTCGCCTGGTCGATGGATGTGGCCGACGGCCGCATCCACGCCTCCGACGGGCCGACCCTCTACGCCCTCGACGCCAAGAACGGCACCGAGCTGTGGCGCGCCCCCACCGACGGCTGGGCGTACACGCTCAAGACGGACCACGGCACCGTCGTCACCGCCACGCGCGGCGGCGGCGTCCAGGCGTGGGAGGCCGCGAGCGGCGAGCGGCTGTGGGAACTGACCGGCGCGCAGAGCGACTTCGAGACCCCGGAGGCCGGGCCCGTCATCCACGGCGGCGTGGTCTACGTGTGGTCCGACGCGCGGCTGCGCGCCCTGGAGGCCCGTACCGGCGTCGAACGGTGGTCCTACCCGGTCGGTGACGCGGCCTCCTGCGGCGGGGTGCCGGTGCGGCTGCTGCCCGCGCCCGACGGCGTCGTCTACATCTGCGCCGGTACGCGCGTCCTGGCGGTCGACATCGCGCGGGGCGAGGTGCGGTGGCGCTTCGAGGCCCCCGCGGCCTTCCTCGCCCCGCCCGCCTTCGCGCCGGGCCCGGCGATCACCGGCGGCGGGGTGTACGTCGCGGACTACCTCGGCACGGTCTACGCCCTCGACGCGGCGGACGGGCGCGACCGGTGGCGGATCGCCACCGAGGCCCGGCAGTCCACCGCCCCGGTGCTGGCCGCCGGCGGCGCGCTCCATGTGGGCAGCGGCAGCGCGCTCTACACGCTCGACGCGGTCACCGGCGCCCCCAAGTGGCGGTTCGCGGCCCAGGGCGAGGTCATCGGGGCGCCGGTGGTGGCCGACGGCCGGGTGCACTTCGGCTCGGCGGACCACTGCCTGTACACGCTGGACGCGGGCGGCGGTGCGCTGCGCTGGAAGCTGGCGACCGGCGGGGAGATCACCGGGGCGCCGGTGGCGGCGAACGGCGTCGTCTACGCCTGCAGCAAGGACCGCTGCGTGTACGCGCTGGACGCGCTCAAGGGGACGGGGCTGGCGAGGCCGCCGCAGCGCTGAGCGGCGCCGCGGTGGACCGGCGGCGATCCGCGGTGGATTCGCGGTGACCCGCGGTGGACCGACGTGATCCGGCCGCCCGCCCGGGCTCGGCGCGGGCCCGTCCCGGCCGGTGCCGGAGGCGCCAACCTTCCTGATTCGGCGTCGGGTTGAGCGCTCTCCGCCCCTGTGACAAGGCTGTGACGGCCTGCGGACAGGATCGTTCTCCCGGCCCGTGAGTCCCTTGCTAGCGTGGCGTGCACTCATCAACTCGGCCGGGTTCCGGCCATGTTCACCACGGCATGCCCACCACGGCGTGCCCGTCAAACGGGGGTTTGCAGCGTGAAGCTTCGTCATGTCCGGACCGTTGCCGTCTGCGCGCTCGTGCTCGTCACCCTGACCGGAGCGCGCGGCTCCAAAAGCGGTGGCGGCTGCGACGACGACAGCGGCAGCGGCTCGCACAGCAGCAGCGGCGGTTCCTACGGGGACAGCGGTTCCTCGTCCTCGGGCGGCAGCAGCGGCAGCGGCGGCACCAGCGGCAGCCGCAACTCCGCCCTGCGGGACATCACCATCGACACCTGCGGCTTCGACGCCTCCGGCAAGAACATGACCGCCACGCTGCGCGTCGACAACACCGCCGGCTCGCTGGACTACGAGTACGACATCACGGTCGTCTTCAAGGAGACGAGCGGCGTCACGGCCGGCACCGCCCGGGTCGACGACTTCCCGGTCACCTCCGGCCGGACCGGCACCACGGAGGCCACCACCCCGTACACCGGCACCGGCGACGGCTCCGAGGTCACCAAGTGCGAGGTCCGCCGGGCGAGCCGCAGCAGCGTCTGATCCGGGCTGCCGCCCCTGGACGCCGGAGAGGGCCGAGCCGTCGTGGCTCGGCCCTCTCGGGTTCACGGGAATCAGCGGTCAGGGAGTGGGGAAAACGGTGAGATGGCTGTCCAGGGGGGTCTCGGTGCCACCCGTGGCGTGACTGTCGGCCACTGCGGGCGCCGCGGGGACAAGGGCCAGGGCGGCCACTGCGGCACAGGCCGCCAACAGCCTCTTCATGTGCTTCATTTCTTCTCCTCATTCCAGGGTGGCAACGCGTTTCTTGCCCGAATCTATGGAGTCCGTGACGGAAATGCTGTGGTCTTGGCCAAAATCTTGCGAAGGATGACCAAAGAAAGAGACCATTCCGAAAAGAATCCATGACACGCGGCGGCCGCGGCGGCTCCCCCTCCGCGCCGCCGCGGCCGTTCCCCCGGATATCCCCTGTGCGGGGTCTAATCGTTGTCGTCCCCGGTCATGTGGTTGTCCTGGGTGGTGAGTTCGCCACCACCGGTCATGTGGTTGTCCAGCGGCTTCAGCTCGCCGCCGGTCATGTGGTCGTCCAGCGGCTTGGAGTCGCCCGGCTTCTTCTTCGGTGTCTTCTCCACGGTCATGGCGATCACTCCGTTCGTCCGTAGCCAGGGGCCGAAGTGACCCGTCCGGCAACTCCCCCGACGGTTGCCGGACGGGTTCTCAGGGCCGCTCACCCCTGGCGGGGTGGGGCTACCTGACCGGACCGCCTGCCCCCCGTTGCGGCGATCCGGCATGCATCAAGCATCGCTGGAGCCGATGAACGATCGATAAACGTCCGCTGCACCGCCCTGACCCGTGCTCATGCCGCCGTGCTGAGCGGCTGGATCAGGGCGCGGACCTCGGCGGCCTCGGGGGAGCCGAGCTGGTCGTAGACCGCCAGGGCTTCCTGCCAGCAGACCCGTGCCCGGTCGAGCTGCCCGATGCCGTTCAGGGCACGCCCGAGCATGGTGAGGGCGTTGGCCCGCCGCCATTCACCGCCGATGCCGCGCAGGACCGAGAGGGCCTGCTCGGCCAGGCTTGCCGCCTGCGCCGGCTTGCCGGCCGCCAATTGCAGTTCCGCCAGCCGGAAATGCGTCATGCCCTCCCAGAGCCGCTGCCGGCTGGCACGGAAGATGGCGAGTGCTTCGGTCAGCTCCTGGTGTGCCTGCTCGGCCCGTCCGGCCCGGGCCAGCGCGAGGCCCAGGGCGTACTTGCCGTTGGCCAGGCGCATGGCCACCCCCAGCTCGCGATAGGTGGCGACGGCCTGCTCGGCCAGCGCCACGGCGCTGCCGACCCGGTCGGTCAGCAGATGCGTGCGGGAGAGGTTGCTGAGCGCGCTGGCCGCGGACTGCTGGTTGCCGTCGGCGAGGAAGAGGTCCAGCGACTGCTGGAGATAGGTCTCGGCGTCCTCGTACCGGGACTGATAGGCCGCGGCGAGCCCGCGGTCGTTCCGGGCGAAGGCCGAGGAGACGGGATCGCCCACGGAGTCTCCGGCCTCCATGGCCAGCCGCGCCTGCTCCTCGGCGTCGGCGAAGCGCCCCGCGAGGTTGTACACGTTGGCCAGCGACACCCTCGCCCGGCCCTCGGCCTGCCGGTCGCCGGTCTCCTGCGCCGCCTCCTGCAGCGCGAGGGTCGCCTGCTCGTAGGCCCGGGAGTCGGCTCCCGACTCGCCCAGGTCCTTGGCGACCATCAGCAGATCCGCTGCCCGCCGCAGCAGAGCCTCACCCGTGGACTGGTGGGCGCAGGCCAGCAGGCAACGGGCTTCCGAGAACAGCCACTCCAGGGCGGACTCGCGGTCGGCGAACGCCAGGGCGCGGCCGGAGGTGGGCGCCACATGGTCCGGCAGCCGGTCCCCGGGCCGCTCCAGCGCGTACACCTGGGCCGCCGTCGCCAGGTAGAAGTCCAGCAGCCGCGACAGTGCCGCCTCGCGCTCCGTCGGCGGGTGTTCGTCGCGTTCGGCGCACGCACGCGCGTAGAGGCGGACCAGGTCGTGGAAGCGGTAGCGGCCCGGGGCGGCGGATTCGAGCAGCGAGGTGTCGACCAGGGACTCCAGCAGCTCCTCCGTCTCGTACGGGTCGAGGTCGAGCATCGCGGCGGACGCCGCCAGGGAGATGTCCGGGCCGTCGGCCAGGCCGAGCAGGCGGAAGGCGCGGGCCTGCTGGGGTTCGAGCTGGCTGTAGCCGAGTTCGAAGGTGGCCTTGACGGCCAGGTCGCCGGCCTGGAGTTCGTCCAGCCGGCGCCGCTCGTCGCCCAGCTTCTCGGCGAGGACGGAGACCGTCCAGGTGCGGCGGGAGGCGAGGCGGGAGGCGGCGATGCGGATGGCGAGGGGCAGGAAGCCGCAGGCGGCGACCACGTCGAGGGCGGCCTTCCGCTCGGCCGCGACCCGCTCCGTACCGACGATCTTGGTGAAGAGCTGGAGGGCCTCCTCCGGGCTCATCACGTCCAGGTCCACCAGGTGTGCCCCCGCCAGGTCCACCATCCGCATCCGGCTGGTGATCAGCGCGGCGCAGCCCTCGGTGCCCGGCAGCAGCGGCCGGACCTGGGCGGCGTCGCGGGCGTTGTCCAGCAGGACGAGCACCCGGCGGCCGTCCAGCACCGAGCGGTACAGCGCGGAGCGCTCGTCGAGGGAGTCCGGGATGGCGGAGTCCGTGCAGCCCAGGGCGCGCAGGAAGGAGCCGAGGACGGCGTCCGGCTCGGCCGGGCGCGGGCCGGCGCCCTGCAGGTCGATGTAGAGCTGGCCGTCGGGGAAGCGCTCGCGGGCGGCGTGGGCGACGTGGACGGCGAGGGTCGTCTTGCCGACGCCGCCGATGCCCGCGACCGCCGACACCGCCATGATCCGGCCCTCGGCGGTGGCCAGTTGCTCGCTCAGCTCGCCGACGAAAGCGGTGCGGCCGGTGAAGTCGGGCACCGACGCGGGCAGTTGGGCGGGGCGGACCACGGAGGGCGCCGCATCGCCCGGCAGGCCGTCGCCGTCGGCGGGGGCGGCCAGCCCGGCGTCGGCCTCCAGGATGCCCTGGTGGAGATCGCGGAGCTCACCGGACGGGTCGACGCCCAGCTCCTCGGCGAGCAGCCGCCGGGTGTCGGCGTAGACGGCGAGGGCCTCCGCCTGCCGGCCGCTGCGGTAGAGCGCGAGCATGAGCTGGGCGCGCAGGCGTTCGCGCAGCGGGTGGTCGGCGGTGAGGGCGGTCAGCTCGGAGATCACCTCGGTGTGGTGCCCGGCGTCCAGATCGAGGTCGATGCGGTACTCCAGGAGCTGGAGCCGCCACTCGGCGAGCCGGCTCCGCTGGCTCTCGGCGTACGGGCCGGGGAGCCCGGCCAGCGGCTCGCCGTCCCACAGGTCGAGCGCGGCGGCGAGCAGGTCGCGGGCCGAGCGGCGGTCGCCGTTGTGCCGGGCCTTGTCGGCCTTCTGGGCGTACTCCTCGGCGAGGGTCACGTCGAGCCCGCCGGGGCCGACCCGGATCGCGTAACCGCCGGACTCGGTCACGAGGGTGGTTCCGGCCTCCTGCCCGAACGACTTGCGCAGCCGGGAGGCGTAGGTGCGGAGTGCGGCGAGCGCCGCGTCCGGCGGCTCCTCACCCCACAGGGCGTCGACCAGCTCGGATGCGGTGGCGGTGCGGCCGCGGCGCAGCAACAGGGCGGCGAGCAGGGCGCGTTGCTGGGGAGAGCCGGTGGACAACTGCTCCTCCCCGCGCCACGCCCGTACGGGACCGAGCACCGTGAAGCGCAGGGTGCCCGTTCCGCTGTCACCGTCCATCGCTTCCCCCTGCTGTCAGAGTTGTCCCGCGCACAGGTCAGTTTGCCTTGCTCGTGACTCCGGCGTCAGTAGAGGCGTCAGGTCTCCACAAGGCTCGTACAGGCACCGGGAGTTCGTACACCTGACGCATGGTCGGGCCAGCCTGTCACGAGTCGTGTCCGGTTCGTGGCCCGGGGTGAGATGGCGGGTGTGCGAACAGCGGTACGTTAACTTCCGGTTGACCACACTCTGGGGGAGGAGACCGGCCGGGCGCCACCGTGCGAATTCGGCCACGGGCGAGCCCGCCCCCTGCTCAACGGGACCGGCGGGCGCATCGACAACCGGCGGTGGCCGCGGTGGGATGGCGCCATGGCGGAGACCGGACGACGGCGCAGGCGCGCGGGATACGACGGGACGGGCCCCGGGGCGATCACCCCGGACGGCTGCGCGGTGGAGCTCTACGAGCGGCTGCCGGCCGGGGACGAGCCGGATGTCGTCGAGCGGCTGGTGCCCGCCGGGGCCCACATCCTCGAACTGGGCTGCGGAGCGGGCCGGGTGACGCACGCCCTGCTGGACCGCGGGTTCACCGTCACCGCCGTGGACGAGTCGCCCGAGATGCTGGAGCGGGTACGGGGGGCGCGCACGGTGTGCTCCCCGATCGAAACACTGGACCTCGGGACCCGGTTCGGCGTGGTGATGCTGGCCTCGTACCTGGTCCACGCGGGGGATCCGGCGGTGCGGCAGGGGTTGCTGGACACCTGCCGGCGCCATGTGGCGGAGGACGGGGTCGTGCTGATCCAGCGGGAGCCGGCGGACGCGCACACGCGGGTGCCCCGGGAGCGGCGGATCGCCGGCGGGGGCGTCGTCCGCGTCGTCTCGGCCGAGCCGGCCGGCCCCGGCGTGAACGCGATCGTCTGCGAGTACGACTTCCCCGACGCACGCTGGACCCAGACGTTCTTGTCCCGCCCGCTGACCCCGCGGCGGTTCGAGGAGGCACTCGCCGGGGCGGGACTGGCCGTGGAGTCGTACGCCACCGAGGACGGCACCTGGGTCCGGGCGGTGCCGGTCCGCGGGCCCGGGGGGCCTCTGACGGGCGGCGCCGGACCGGAGCCGCGCTGACGGCCCGGGCCCCGGGGCCGTGCCCGAACCGCCGGGTCGGGGGCGGCGGTCCGGGCCCGGGTCAGTGGCCGGTGCCGACGAGCTTCCGCAGCGCCTGCGGGTCCATCCGCGCGACCCCGTCGCGGCCGCCGTGGCCGTTCCGCGACGGCGCGGACGGCTTGAACGGGCGCGAGGAGCGCGAGGTCCGGGACGGCAGCGACGGCAGCGACGGCAGGGGCGGCAGCGTCGCCCGGGACGAGCGCGAGGACCGGGAGAACGGGGAGGTCCACGAGACCCGCGAGGTCCGGGAGGTCCGGGACGCGAGCGGCCCGCGTTCGCGCAGGCCGCGCAGCGCCCCGGTACGGCGGGTGGTGCCGCCCGGCGTGAGCCGGCCCTTCATGCCGGTGGCCGCGCCGCTCAGCGCCTTGGACGCGGCGGAGGCGGTGCGGGACGCCGTGCCGGACGCGGCCGACGCGGTACGGGAGGCGGTCGCGGACGCGGCCTTCGAGGCGGCCTTCACCTGCGGCTTCACCGTGGCGGTCGTGCCGCGCACCGCCTTGGAGGCCGCGGCGGACGTGGCCGTGGCCCCGGTCTTCACCGGTGCGGTGGTGGCGCGCAGGGTCTTCGCGGCGGCCTTGGCGGTGCCCCGGGACGTGCCCTTGGCCCGGGTCTTCACCGGCAGCGCCGGAACCACCCGCTTGACGCGCGGCCGCTTCCCGGCGGCCGTGGCCGTGCGACGCACCAGGTTCATCTCGCGGCGGGCGGTGTGGGCGGCGTGGTGCGCACGCCAGTTCAGCGAGGGGCGGTCGCCGATGTCGGCCGCGGCGGCCAGCAGCCCGCCGAGCAGCGACACGTTCTTCAGGAACTGCATCTGCTGCCGGGACTTCTCCTCGGGGTCCTCGGCCTCCCAGAACCGGTGTCCTGCCAGTGTCGTCGGGACCAGGCTGCCGGCGAGGGCCAGCGCGGACAGCCGGGGGAACTTCCCGAGCCCCAGCAGCGTCCCGGCCGCGATGTGGACGGCGCTGTTGAGCCGTACGGCCTGCTCGGTGTTCTCCAGGGGAAGGTTGAGGCGTTCGGTGATCGGGCCGACCACGTTCTCGGCGGCGGGGGCCACGGCTTCGGCATTGCGGATCGTGTTGACGCCGCTGTAGACGAAGAAAGAGGCCAACAGGGGGCGGGCAATCCATCGCAGAGCACTCATGCGCTACCCGGTGCCCGCCCCCGGCCGCGTCATGCACATTAATGCTCCACTTGGACGAACGCGGCGCAAGGTGGCGCAACGCGGCGCAACGCGGACGGACCGGGAGCACGGCCGGGGCGGGAGCACGGCCGGGGCGGGATCACAGCCGGACCGGGGCGGCCCTCCCGTCCGCCCCCGGCCCGTCCCGGCTCCCAGCCGTGTGCGCCCCCTGCGGTCAGTCCCGGCCGAGGAACACCGGGTTCGTCATGGCCGCCATCGGGCCCGGCAGCCCGGAGGCGCCGCCGTCCGCCGCCGGGTGCCGCACCTCGGCCCGTACATAGGCGGCGTACCGGGGAGTGGTCCGCCACTCGGCGGTTCCGGTGCCGGAGGCCGGCAGCTCCGCCGCGTACAGCTGCCCCTGATCGGTGATGAACCGCACCGAGCAGCCCGGGGCGCCCGAGACCTTCAGCGCGGCGGTCACCTCCGCGTCCGGGGCGGCGCGCAGCCGCTCCCCGATGCCCGCGCGCCGGCCCCGGCCGTCGGTCACCGAGAAGGACAGCCCCACCTCCGAGGACTCCGCGATCCAGCAGCGGCCCGCCCGGATGCCGTCCAGGACCGCCTCCCGCGACAGGTCCTCGGCGAGCACCACGGTCTGCGGCAGGCCGACGTCCTGGCCCTCGCGGTGCGCGTCGCTGTTGCCGATCGCGGGCAGCCGGCCGGGACCGGCCGGCCGGGGGCGTGAGCCCGGACGCGAGCCGGGGCCGGGGTCCGTGCGAGGCGCGCCCTGGGTGTGCGCGGCGGCGGCGAGGGTGTTGTCCCACGCGGCGATCGTCACCTCGTCGTCCGGGGTGAACGGGCCGTTCCAGACCTCCAGCGCGTCCGCCTCGCCGAGGCCGAACTTCCAGTTGCAGCCGATGCAGGTGGCGTACGGATGAGCGGGCACCACCAGACCGCCGGCCCGCCGGATCCGTGCGGCGTACCGGCCGAAGACGCCGTCGCGCGCACGGTAGCGCCAGTCGATGAAGGTCCCCGGGTCGGTGCCGAGGGCCAGGACGTGGCCGTTGCGGGTGGTGACCTCCTCACCGGCCATGATCAGCAGATCGTCGCCCCACAGCCCCTCCCAGGCGGCGTGGCCGGAGTGGGTGTTGTGCTCGGTGGTCGTGATGAAGTCCAGCCCCGCGGCCCGCGCGGCGGCGGCCACCTCCGCCGGGGTGCGCCGGCCGTCCGAGTGCACGGTGTGCAGATGGCAGTCGCCCCGGTACCAGGCCCGCCCACGGCCCTTCGCCCGCCCCGGGGGATACACCGGCCGCGGCGTCTCGCCCCGCGGGCCCGGCCGCAGCGTGACGGTGACCTCGTACTCCAGGCCCTGCGGCGCGACGGTGTACGGGGCGAGCACCACCTGCCAGGTGCCGGAGCGCACCGGGCCCGGCAGATAGCCCGGGGTGGCCCGCTCCGCGCTGATCGCGAACTCCGTGCGGAAACCGCCCGACCAGCCCCGGAAACCGCGGCCGCCGGGTGCGGTGCCGCGCTCGTCGAAGATGCCGATGTCGAGGGCGTTGCCGGGGGTGCCGGCGGGGACCGACGGCTTGTCGTAGCGGTACGAGACGGCGAGCTCGCGGATGCCCTCGGGGACCTCCACCGGGACGTAGACGTAGTCGGGCGCCCCGGGTTCCAGCCGGCCCCGGAGCGTTCTCGTCTCCGCGCCGTCCCGCCCGGTGTCCCCGGAGGCGGCGCCGGCAGCGGCGCCCGCCCCGCCGGGGGCGCCGGCCGCCGAAGCGGGGGACGCGGCGCCCGTCGCCGTCAGAGCGGCGGCGGCGCCCGTCGCGGCGGAGGCCCGCAGCAGCCCGCGCCGCCCCAGGGGCGTGGCGTCGCCGTCGCTGTCGCTGTACACGTTCCGGTCCTTCATCGGATGCTCCCAGGGAGTCGGCGGTGTCGGGTGGTGCGGTGCGGCCTGTGCTCGTGCGCCTGTGTGCCTGATGTGCCTGATGTGCCTGTGTGCTTGTGTGCTTGTGCTCGTGTGTCTGTTCGCCTGCGCGGTGCGGTCAACGAGCGGGTGGTGCCTGGGTGCGGCCGACCGGTGGTGGACGGCGGAGCGGCGGAGCGGCTGAGGGCTGAAAGGCGGTGCGGCGCGTGGCCGTACGGTGAGCGGTGGTGCGGCGTGACGTCCTGCGGTGCGTGGTGCGTGGTGCCGTGAACTGCCGGGCGGCGTGCGCTTCCGGCCGGGACGCCGGGACCGGCCGACCGCCCCAGGGGAAGGTTCCGGTACCCCCGGCCCCCGCCACGGACCTGGGATCCCCGGTCCCGGGGGCCTCGAACCCCCGGGGCGCGATCCCCGACCCTGGCGGTGAGCCGTGAACAACCGCCGAACGGAAGGCCGGTGGCCGGTTTCCCTCCGGTGAGGTCCCGATGAGGTCCCGATGAGGCTCCGACGACGTCCCGGCCGAGGCCCCCGGTGGGCCCCGGGTGTACCCCCGGTGGAGTCCCGCTGAGTCCGGACCGGGGCCCGGGTGACCTCGATGTCCGCGCCCCGGCGCCCCGTCTCCCGCTCCCACCGGGCCGGTACCTGCGGAACCGCCGGTACCGGTGTCCCCGCGTCCGCCCCGGGGCGGCCCCGCCGGCCCCGGGCGGAGCCGCCCCGCCCCTCCGCGGCCGCCCGCGGTCCGCATACGCTCGGGTGATGACCACGAGCGAGCAAGGCACCGAGACGCCCGGAGCGGAGGCCGCTCCCACCGCCAACGCCATGCGGCGGGCCCTCAGGCGGGCCCGCGACGGCGTGGCCCTGGACACCGCCGAGGCCGCCGTCCTGCTCCGGGCCCGCGGCGCCGACCTGGCCGGTCTGACCGCCTCGGCCGCCCGGGTCCGGGACGCCGGGCTGGAAGCGGCCGGCCGGCCCGGCGTCATCACGTACTCCCGGAAGGTCTTCATCCCCCTCACCCGCCTCTGCCGCGACACGTGCCACTACTGCACCTTCGTCACGGTCCCCGGCAAGCTGCGCCGCGCGGGCGAGGGCATGTTCCTCTCGCCGGACGAGGTGCTGGACATCGCCCGCCGGGGCGCCGAACTGGGCTGCAAGGAGGCCCTGTTCACGCTCGGTGACCGCCCCGAGGACCGCTGGCCCGAGGCCCGCGCGTGGCTGGAGGCGCACGGCTACGACGACACGCTCGCCTACGTCCGCGCCATGGCGATCCGCGTCCTGGAGGAGACCGGCCTCCTCCCGCACCTCAACCCCGGCGTCCTGTCCTGGACGGACCTCCAGCGGCTGAAGCCCGTCGCCCCCTCCATGGGCATGATGCTGGAGACGACGGCCACCCGCCTCTGGTCCGAGCCCGGCGGCCCGCACCACGGCTCGCCCGACAAGGAACCGGCCGTGCGGCTCCGGGTGCTGGAGGACGCGGGCCGCTCCAACGTGCCGTTCACCACCGGCGTCCTCATCGGCATCGGCGAGACGTACGAGGAGCGCGCCGAGTCGCTGTTCGCGCTGCGCCGCACCGCCCGCGCCTACCAGGGCATCCAGGAGGTCATCGTCCAGAACTTCCGCGCGAAGCCGGACACGGCGATGCGCGCCATGCCCGACGCGGAGCTGGAGGAGCTGGCCGCCGCCATCGCCGTGGCCCGGCACATCCTCGGTCCCTCGGCCCGCATCCAGGCTCCGCCGAACCTCGCCGACGCCGAGTACGCCCTGCTGATCGGCGCGGGCATCGACGACTGGGGCGGCGTCTCCCCGCTCACCCCCGACCACGTCAACCCCGAGCGCCCCTGGCCGCAGATCGACGAGCTGGCCGCGCGCACCGCCGACGCCGGCTTCGAACTGCGCGAACGCCTCACCGTCTACCCGGAGTTCATCCGCCGCGGCGAACCCTGGCTCGACCCGCGCCTGCTGCCGCACGTCACCGCCCTCGCCGACCCGGAGACCGGCCTCGCCCGCGAGGACGCCCGGCCCTCCGGCCTCCCCTGGCAGGAGCCGGACGAGCAGTTCACCGCCACCGGCCGCACCGATCTGCACCGCACCATCGACACCGAGGGCCGCACCACCGACCGCCGCGAGGACTTCGACGCGGTGTACGGCGACTGGGAGGCGCTGCGCGAGGCGGCCGCCCCGGGCATGGCCCCGTCCCGGATCGACGGCGACGTGCGCTCCGCGCTGGCCACCGCCGCCGACGACCCGACCCGGCTCACCGACGCCGAGGCGCTGGCCCTCCTCCACGCCGACGGCCCCGCTCTGGACGCCCTGTGCTCCGTCGCGGACGACCTGCGCCGCTCGGTCGTCGGCGACGAGGTGACGTACATCGTCACCCGCAACATCAACTTCACCAACGTCTGCTACACCGGCTGCCGCTTCTGCGCCTTCGCGCAGCGCCGCACCGACGCCGACGCGTACACCCTCTCCCTGGAGCAGGTCGCCGACCGGGCCGCTCAGGCGTGGGACGTGGGCGCCGTCGAGGTGTGCATGCAGGGCGGCATCCACCCGGACCTGCCCGGCACCGCCTACTTCGACATCGCCCGCGCCGTGAAGGAGCGCGTGCCCGGGATGCACGTCCACGCCTTCTCGCCGATGGAGGTCGTCAACGGCGCCTCCCGCACCGGCATGCCCGTCCGCGAGTGGCTGACGGCCGCGAAGGAGGCCGGGCTCGACTCCGTTCCCGGCACCGCGGCCGAGATCCTCGACGACGAGGTCCGCTGGGTGCTCACCAAGGGCAAACTGCCCGCCGCCACCTGGGTCGAGGTGATCGGGACCGCGCACGAACTGGGCATCCGCTCCTCCTCCACGATGATGTACGGGCACGTGGACCAGCCCCGCCACTGGCTCGGCCATCTGCGGCTGCTCGCCGGGATGCAGCGGCAGGCGCTGGAGAAGGGCGCCCTGGGCTTCACCGAGTTCGTGACCCTGCCGTTCATCCACACCAACGCCCCGGTCTACCTCGCGGGCATCGCCCGGCCCGGCCCGACCGTCCGCGACAACCGGGCCGTCACCGCCATGGCCCGGCTGCTCCTCCACCCGTACATCACCAACATCCAGACGAGCTGGGTGAAGCTCGGCGCGGAGGGCGCCGCGGAGATGCTCCGCTCCGGCGCCAACGACCTCGGCGGCACGCTGATGGAGGAGACGATCTCCCGGATGGCGGGCTCCTCCTACGGCTCATACCGCTCGGTGCGCGATCTGACGGCCATCGCGGAGGCCGCCGGCCGCCCGGCCCGTCCCCGCACCACCACCTACGGCGAGGTGCCGGCGGAGCGGCAGGCCGCGGCGGCCGCCTCCGACGGGCATCTGCCGGAGCTGCTGCCGGTCCTCGGCGACTGAGCGGGGCGGAGGGGCCTGCCGGGCGGGGTGGCGGCAGCGCCGCCGTCCGTCCCGTCCGGCGGCTCCGGCAGGGGCTCCGGCGGCGGCTCGGATGGGGCGGAAGTGGCTCCGGTGACGCCCGGCGGCAGCTGAGGCGAGCCGGCGCGCGGCGGCCCCGCGGACGTGCCGCGGAACGGCGTCCGGCCCGGCCGGAGGTGTGGACCAGTCCACTACAGTGCTGCGCGCCGAAGAGATAGATGGCGGGGGGACAGCGCGCTGGGGGGCGCGTACATCGTCGGGAGGGAACGCAGTGACCGCAGTGCGCACGGCCGTCTGGGGCCGCGCCGAACAGCAGGACTTCCGCAGCCGGGTGCGCGGCTGCCTGCTCGGGGGCGCCATCGGCGACGCGCTCGGCGCCGGGGTCGCCGGCGACTCGCTCCCGGACATCCGCACCGCGCACGGCCAGCAGGGGCTGACGGACCTCGTCCCGGTGTACGGGCGGCGCGGCGCCGTCACCGACGAGACCCAGATGACGCTCTTCACCGTCGACGGGCTGATACGCGCCCAGGTGCGCCGGGACACCGGGGCCTGGCACCCGCCGACCGATCTGCACCGGGCCTACCGCCGCTGGGCGGCCACCCAGCGCGAGTGGGGCCCGGACGAGCGGCGGACGGAGGACGGCTGGCTGGCCCGCGAGGAGTGGCTCTACACGCGTCGCGACCCCGACCGCGCCAGCCTCCTCGGACTCGCCGACGACCGGATGGGCACCCTCGACCGGCCGAAGAACCCCGAGGAGAAGGGCTGCGGGGCGCTGGCCCGCTCGGCGCCGTTCGGTCTGCTGGTCGGCTGGGATCCGCAGCTCGTCTTCCAGCTCGCGGTCGAGTGCGCGGCGCAGACGCACGGCCATCCGACGGGCTATCTGGCCGCCGGGGCCTTCGCGGTCGTCGTGCACGGGCTGGGACGCGGCGACAACCTCGACCAGGCCGTGCAGCAGTCGATGGTGCAGATCGCCTCCCGGCCGGGCCACGAGGAGACGACGGCCGCGCTCCGGCAGGCCCTCGGCACCGTACGGCAGGGGCTGCCGTCGGCCGCCCGGGTCGAGTCGCTGGGCGAGGGCCGCACGGCGGACGAGGCGCTGGCGATCGGCCTCTACTGTGCGCTGGTCGCCGAGGACGTGCGCAACGGGCTGCTGCTCGCCGTCAATCACGGCGGCGATTCCGACGCCACCGGCTCCGTCTGCGGCAACCTCCTCGGGGTGCTGCACGGCGAGACGGCCCTGCCGCCGGGCTGGCTGGCCGAGGTGGAGGGGCGGCAGACGATCCTGGAACTGGCGGACGACTTCGCGATGGAGATGACGCAGGGCCCGGCCCTGCACGGACCGGCCAACTCCTCCCCGGGCTGGCTGGCCCGTTACCCGCGGGCGTAGCACCGGGCGCGGGGAGGGGGTGGGACGCGGAACGCGGGGCGCGGAATACGGAACGCGGGGAAGGGTGGCCGAGCCCCCTCGGCCGGGACGGCGGACGCAGTCGAGAGGGCTCAGCGCGGCGTGGTCACCGCGGTGGACGGTCAGCCCAGGCCGGTGGTCCGGTGGCCGAGGTCCGCGAGGAAGGTCTGCCAGGAGCTTCCGGAGAAGCTCAGGGACGGGCGGGTGACGTCCTTGGAGTCCCGGACCGCGACGGCTCCGGGGACACGGGCGGCGACCTCGACGCAGTTGCCGTTGCCGGAGTAGGACGACTTCTTCCAGGTGCCGCTGAGGCCCTGTGTGTGGGGGGTTGCGGGAATGACGGGTGGTACAGCCATGATTGCTCCGATGGCTTCGCGGGTTGATGTGACGCCCGCGGCGCCCGGGCCGCAGGCGGCATCCGGGAGTCGGGGCGTGAGCGACGCTACGGGCTCACCCCACCCCCACCGGAAGTCCCATCACCCGATCGAATGGCATATGCGGTTATCTCTGCCGACCTCCCGACAGGGGCGTGTACCCTGCCCCGGCACCGCCACCCCTTGGACATCCGGTGGTTGACGGGACGTCACCCTACCGACACCCGGGGCCGATACAGCTGGAGACGGCGCTCCGACGGACCCTTCCCGGCCGGCCTCCCCGCCACACCCGACGGGCCGCGCTGCGCCGCGCCGCTCAACTGGCGTACTCCTTGGCCAGTTCGATCATGAACTGCCGGGTGCGCTCGGGGTGGTGGGCCTGCGCCCGCAGATGCTCGTACATCACGCTGTAGTGCTGCACCTCCGCGTGCTTCTCCAGGTAGAGGTCGCTGGTGACGCCCTCCAGGTAGACCACGCTGGAGTCCGCCGCGTCCGCGAACTCCAGCAGCGAGAAGGTGCCCACCATGCCCGGGTGCGCGCCCACCGAGTACGGGAGCACCTGCACCGTCACGTGCGGGCGGTGGCTCAGCTCGATCAGCTGCTCCAGCTGTTCCCGCATGATCCGCGGGCTGCCGACGACCCGGTGCAGCGCCGACTCGTCCACCACCGCCCAGAAGCGCAGCGGCGAGACGGGGTCGTGGATGCGCTCCTGGCGCTTCATCCGGACCTCGACCCGCTTGGCCTTGTCGGCCGGGGCCGCCTCCGGCTCGATGCGCTCGATGACGGCCTCGGCGTACTCGCGGGTCTGGAGCAGCCCGGGGACGAGCAGCGACTCGTAGTTGCGGACGGACGCGGCGTCCGTCTCCAGGCCGATGTAGACGCTGTACGGGATGTCGCCGAAGGCGTGCCACCAGCCCTGCTGCCGCGATTCCTTGGCCATCTGCATCAGGGAGTCGACGACGCGCTGGTCCTCGACCTCGTAGACCCCGCAGAGGTCCCGCACATCGCGCTGGCTGATGCTGCGGCGGCCGTTCTCCAGCCTGCTGATCTTGGACTGGGAGACCAGCAGCCGCTCCGCGACGGCCTCCGCCGTCATGCCCTTGAGCTCGCGGAGCCGGCGCAGCTCCTGGCCCAACCGGCGACGCCTGACCGTGGGATTGACATGGGACGCCACGAGGCCGCACCTCCGACTCGAAACCGCTGTTTTTCCAGCAGCCTGCCACTGCCGACCGCGGCGGCGCTGGGAAACGGCGACAGAGGGTCGCCCTCCGGACACCTCGGGCGATGGCCGCACCGCCGCGAGTGCGGACATACCCGGATACGCCGCGCGCGGACGGCGGACCGGGCGCCTCTCCTGGCTTCCGGCCCACCGCCCGCGCGTTCCGGCGGCTCCCGGACCGGCTCGTGGAGACGGCGGTCCGGTCGGTGGGTGGGTGGTGCTGTCCGATTCGATGGTGGTTGGGGGTGTCGGGTACGGATCTGGGGTGCGGATACTGCCCCGGCGCACCGGTGCCGGGGTGCTCCGAGCCCGCTGGGGCCGGAACGGGCCCTAACGGGCCGCGGCGCGCGCCATGCTCCCGCGCCGGGCCTGTGGCGGTACGCCCGCCGGGTCGCCCGGTCCTCCCCGGGCCGACGCCGGTCGCCGCGGCTGCACGGCCACACCGTTCTGCACGTCCATCACGGCGTGTGCCACGAGCCCGCCCATCGGGTCGTGCCGGATCAGATCCCGCAGCCTGGAGCGGCAGGACCTGCCCTCGTTGCCCGGGTAGAGGTGCTTGCCGAGCCCCACCGCGTGGGCGAGCGCGGCCAGCGCCGCGGTCCGCGGGTCCGGCGGTACACCGGTGCGGATCGCGTTGTCGAGCCGGTTCCTGATGTCCCGGCTGATGGCCGTCTCCGTCGCCTGGTAGCGAGTCGTCGGCAGTACCCCGCACATCTGTCCGGCCACGGCATGCACCATGCCGCACCGCTCCAGATGCGTGAGATACGTCTGGCGCAGCCCCAGCCGGGGCCCGCCGATCCAGTGGACGGCGCGCACCGGGCTGCCGCGACGGCGCAGCAGTTCGAGCGCGGAGTCCAGTGTCGGATCTCCTGTCGGCCGTGGCAGCACCACGGCGATACGATCCCCGTCAGGGGCTATCCGTCCTGCCAGAGCCAGCTCCACTAGCTGTGCCCCGGCAAGACCGAGGTCGAGCGACTGCGGCTGCGCCGTGGTTCCCGTGGCCGGGTCCAAGGCCAGCAGCAGAAGCTCCTCCGGAATTGTTCTGCGGCTCCTGCCCATCCATGCCTCCCCGCGTGGATGTCTGACAGGGTGACCCCTCTCACAATGGTCTGTCGAGAGTGCCTGGGGACTTTGTGAGGGAACCGTTAGGTATGTCGTCCTCGTCTAGCCACCGGGCGGGTGCCTCTGGGGGGCGGAAACCGGATCGCGGCGGTCCGATGACCGGAGCGGAGGGCTCCGGGCTGGACACTGGTGGTGCGGATCAGCAGTGGCGCGCGGTGCCGTCGGATCATACGGGGTCCCCGCGGCACGTTGGACAGCAGTACGTATGGAGGAGGCACGGTGGCGGGCGAGTCCCCCGGTAGGTCGGAGCAGCGGAAGTCATCGGGGGCGACGGCGGAAGCGGAAGCCGGGCGAGACCCGCGCCTCGCCGTTTTCGGAACCCGGCCGGGCGCCGCGGAGGCGGGCGCGGACGGTGCGGGCGGCGTGGACGGTGCGGGCCGGGCGGACGGGGCGGACAGCCCCGAGGGCGCCGGTGGTGGAGACGACGGAGACCTCGGGAGCGGCGGAGACGGCGCGGAGGCCCCGGCGACAGGGAGTGCCGCGGCGAACGCGGTCCCCTCGCAGGGCGGCGCCCCGGGCGGCGCCGGGCCGGAGGACGCGGCCGCGGAGGACGAAGCCCCGGGGGATGGTGCTGCGGACGGCGAGACGCCGGACGGCGGGGCTGCGGACGGTGCCACGGACGAAGGCGCCTCCCCGAAGGCTGAGACGGAGAGGGACGGCGCCGGGACCGGCACGGCCGGGAACGCGCGGGAGACGGCGGAGCAGGGGGACGAGCGGCTGCGGGAGGCGGTCGCGGCCTGGGTCGCCACGAGCGACAACGAGCGGCCCGCGGAGGACACCCCAGGGGACACGGCAGGGGACACCCCAGGGGACACCGCAGGGGACACCGCCCCGGAGGGCAGGGCGGGCGCGCCCGCCGGACCGGCCGGCGACGCGGTCGAGGAGGACGCGGCAGGGCGCGCGGACCTGGTGACGGCGGCCTTCGGCGGCCTCCGCGCCGCCCGCGCCGAGTCCTCGGACCGCGGGGGACCCTCCGGCGCCGGGGCTTCGGCCGAAGGCGGCGGGGACCGGGGGACGATGGTCTTCGGCAGGCCGCTCCCGGACGGCGAGGAGCGCGAAGCCGCCGAGCCGTCCGGCCCGTCCACCGGGGAGGCCGCGGACGACGCGGGCACGGTGGCGGGCACGGACGCCGAGGAGAGGCCGGGCCCGGACGGAACCATCGAGGACCGGGACGGGTCCGAACCGCTTGCGAAGGCGAAGGGGAAGACGGCGGCGACGTCAGCCGTGCCGGAGGGCGGAGACGAAGAGGCGCCCGTCGGCTCCGTGCAGAACGGGAAGCCCTCGGGGGACGCCGGGAAGGCCCGGCCCGGGAAGGACGGCACGGCCGCGTCGCCGAGCACGGAGAGCCCGAGCGCGGAGAGCCCGGAGAAGCCCGGGGGCGCCGGGAGCGCTCCGAGCACGGAGAAGACGGACAAGACCGACAAGACCGAGACGGTCACGAGCAGCGAGGGCACTCCGGGCCGCGGCGGCGCCGACGCGGGCCTGGGCGCCGCAAGCGCCGCGACGGGCAGTGGCGGCTCCGGGGGCAAGCGCGTGGACCAGCCGACGGCGGTCTTCCGCGTGCGGAAGCCGGGCAAGCCGGACGGTTCCGGACCGGCCGGCGGAACCACGGAGCCCGGTGCCGACGGGCCCGGGGGCGGTGACACCGAGCCCGCCGACGGTGAGGCGGACCGGAAGGGCACGGCTGGAGCAGCCGCGAAGCCGGTCGCGGACAAGGCGGCCGGCGGACGGCCGGAAGCCGCGAAGTCCGGCGAGGGCGCGCCCGGCGAGGACGAGCCCGGCAGCGCAAAGCCGGAGGCGGCGACTCCGGAGACCGGCACCTCCGAACCCGGGAAGCCCGAGTCCGCCAAGCCCGGGTCCGGGAAGCCCGGGTCCGGGAAGCCCGGGCCCGGCAAGCCCGGGTCCGCCGAGCCGGCCGCCGGGCGGACCAGCACGTTCGTGCCGTTGCAGTCCGCCGACAGCGCGCCCCGTACGCCCGCGGCGTCCAAGGCCCCGTCCTCCGGGCCGTCCTGGGCGGCGCGCCCGGACGCGGCTCCGGCGGACTCCGCGAGCGGCAGCGGCGCGTCCCGCCCGCCCGGCGCACGGGCCGGGGCCGGGGCCGGGGCCGGAGCCGCGGCCACCGCCGCCCCCGAAGCCGCCCCCGCCGGGGAGTCCGAGGTCGAGCGGACCAAGCAGCAGCCGCTGCCCCCGCTCGACCTGCTGGCCAAGCTCACCAACACCCCGCCGCCGCCGGAGACTCCGCTGCGCACGCTGGTGCGCCGGGTCAAGATCTGGACGCCGCTGGTCCTGCTCCTCCTGGTCGTGTTCGCGATCGCACAGTCCATCCGTCCGCTGCCGGAGCCCGAGCTGCGGCTGACGGCGGCCTCGGAGTACGCCTTCAAGGGCCAGAAGCCGTCGCTGCCCTGGCCGGACGAGGGCCAGGCGTATGTGGAGGTCGACGGCCTCGGCAGCCTCGGCTCCTCGGGCGAGGAGAAGCCCGTCCCGATCGCCAGCGTCGCCAAGGTGATGACCGCGTATGTCTTCCTGCGCGAGCACCCGGTGAAGAAGGGCGACGAGGGCGTGAAGATGAAGGTCGACGCCCAGGCCGTGGAGGACTACGAGACGGGCAAGGCCGACAGCGAGTCCGTGGTGCGGCTGACGGAGGGCCAGACGCTCTCGGAGTACGAGGCGCTGGAAGCGCTGATGCTTCCCTCCGCGAACAACGTGGCCCGGCTGATGGCCCGTTGGTACGAGAAGGAGAACGGCGGGAAGTTCGTCGCCGCGATGAACGACGCCGCCAAGGACCTCGGTATGAAGAACACCACCTTCACCGACCCCAGCGGTCTGGAGAAGTCGACGGTGAGCACCGCCAAGGACCTGGTGAAGCTGGGCAAGGCCGCGATGGCGATCCCGGTCTTCAAGGAGATCTCCGCGAAGCCGTTCTACATCGACAGCAACGACGACAAGCAGCTCAACTACAACCGCCTGATCCCCTACACCGGCATCGGCATCAAGACCGGCACCAGCACCGCCGCGGGCGGCAATCTGCTCTTCGCGGCGGAGCAGGAGATCGCCGGGACGAAGCAGCTGATCGTCGGTGCGGCGCTGGGCCAGTACAAGGTGCCGGCCATCGACTCGGTGACGGAGGTCAGCAAGCAGCTGATCGAGTCCGCGCAGGCGGTGCTCACGGACGCCAAGGTGGTGGAGAAGGGCCAGGTCGTCGGCCATGTCGACGACGGTCTGGGCGGCACGGTGCCGGTGGTCGCCACCGAGGACGTCACGGCGGTCGGCTGGCCGGGGCTCACGGTGGAACTCGCCCTCGGCGACGGCGGGAAGACCGTTCCGCACGAGGCGGAGGCGGGCACCGAGGTCGGCCTCCTGACGGTCGGCAGCGGGCCGGGGCAGGTGAAGGTCCCGGTGGCGCTGGAGAAGGTCAAGGAGGAGCCAAGCTTCGGCAGCAAGCTGACCCGCATCCTCTGAGCGAGCGACACGGGCGCCAGGAACGCCGGGACGACAGCACGCCCCGACCGCCCGACGACCGCCCGGACCGGCCTCCCGGTCCGGGCGGTCGCCTTCGCGGACGAGGAGGCGGCAAGCGGTCGGGGCCGTGCGCCCTGCGCTCCCCTACCCGATCCCATGGCCCCGCCGGTCACGATCCGGCCAACTGGCACCCAAGTCAGTCCGATTGGCTGTGTGTCACAGGACACAGACGTATCGTGTTCACCGGGCACAGGTCGACCGAGCGGGGGCTGGCGGCAGTGAGAATCCGGATCGGTGTGGACGGGGTCGCGGACACCGGCAGGGAACTGCACGGCATCGCCGGCTGGCTCGGGGACGACACGGCCTTCACCGACCACTGGCGGTTCACGGAGGAGCCGGCACCGGGCCGGGCCGGCCTGGTGGAGGCCATCGTGGTCACCGTCGTCTCGAACATCGCGGCCGCCACGCTCCACGAACAACTGAACGCCCTCTTCGGCGGGTTGGCGGGCTGGCTGCGGAGCCGCCGGCGGCTCGGATCCGGCGGCGACGACATCGTCGTCCGGGTCGAACTGGAGAACCGGGATCCGCTGCGTTTCACGGCGGCCGAGCTGGACGAACTGGGCGTCCCCGAAATCGTCGACCGCGTCCGGGCGGAGCTGGAGGCCGGCACGGCCGGTGAGGCCTAGGCCATGACCCGGTTCCGGCCCGACCCGCCTCCACCCTCCTCCCCGGGCACACCGGGACAGCCGCAGGCCCGTGATCGCGACCCCGCACCCGGACACGGCGACGGCCGGAAACCCGGCCCCGGCCCCGGCCAGAGCTCCGGCCGAAGCCATGGCCACCGACACAGCCACGGTCACGGCCACAGCACCGGACGCCCCCACCCCGACCCGGCCCGCTCCCGTGCCCTGCTCGTCGGGGCGCCGTCCGCGCCGGGCTTCGAGACCCTGCGCTATGTGAAGCGCGATCTGGAGGACCTGAAGGCCGCGCTGACCGAGGAGCCGCACGGCATCCTCCGTCCGGACCGCGTCGAGGTGCTGCACTCCCCGCGCCGCGCCGAGTGGCTGGCCGCGCTCGAACGGGCGGGCCGGGACGCCACGGACCTGCTGTTCTTCTACTTCGTGGGCCACGGCTACCGCGCCCCGCACGGCAGGCAGGTGCTCCACCTGCTGACGGCGAACTCGGACGTCCGCGGGGATCTGCCGGCCACGGCGGTCCTCTGGCACGACGTGCTCGAACGGCTGGCGCCCGGCAGCTTCCGGCACGCCGTCCTCGTCCTCGACTGCTGCTACTCGGGCACGGCGGCGACCAGCGGCACGCTGCTGACGGGCGAGGGGTACTACGTGCTGGCCTCCTCACAGCCGACCAGGACACAACCCGTCGACGGAGTGGCCGGAGCGGCCGGCGCACCGCCCCGCAGCCGCTTCACCCACGCCGTGATCACCGCCATGGCGGAGGGCGGCCCGCCGGGGTCGGCGGGGCTGAGCATGCAGGAGCTCTACCGGTGGCTCCGCCGGGAGACCCACCGCTGGCCGAAAGGGCTGGAGGACGGCTGGGGTCCCAAGAGCGGCAGCAGCGGTGACGGGCCGGGGGTGCTGATCTCCCGTGCCGTCCGCCCCGGGCCCGCTCCGCCCCACCCGCCGCCGGCCGAGGTCCCGTCCCCGCCTCCGGAGCCGCGACCCCCGCTGCCCGTCCGGCTGTTACGCAAGGTGCGGGAGGCGGGCGGCGCGGGGGCCGTCGCGGCCGCGGCCGTGCGTGTCCTCGTCCGGCGGTGGAAGGTGACGGCCCCGGTGCTCGGCGCCCTGCTGCTGTCGGCCGCGCTGTACGCGTACGCGGGCACGGACGAGCCGGACGGTCCCGGCTGCGCCCCGCCGACGGAGCTGCGCGTCATGACGGGCGCCGAGACCCGGACGGCCGTGACCCGGGCCGCCAACGCCTACATGCGCAGCGACGCCAACCGCAAGCCGCTTGGCCCGGACGACGGGGAGGCGGCGCACTGCCGCCGGGTGAACCTCACCGTCTACGAGGCGGGGCCGGGCGAGACGGCGGAGGCGTTCGCGGCCTCCGTCCTCTGGGAGGGGTACGACAGCGCCAAGGGCGCCGACCACCGGGGTTCCGGCACCGGCACCGGCGGCATCCCCGCCGGAGCCTGCCGGCCACCCGCACGGGACTCGTCTCCGGCCGGGGCGGACGGCGCGGACGGGGACGAGAAGGCGGAGGACGGCCGGGCCGGGGAGGAGGCGGAGGACACGGAGGAGCGGAAGGCCGGCACCGGCGAGGACACGGACGCCGCCTGCCCCGACCCGCTGCGCGACGTGGGCCCGCAGCCGGACGTCATTCTCGCCGGCTCCAGCACGGAACTCGGCCGGATCGAGGGCAGCCTGCGCCGGGCCCCGGGCCCCGCGGCCGTCAAGTCCTACCGGACGGTGGGCTATTCGCCGCTGGTCCTCGCCGTCCCCGCCGCCCTGGAGCCGCGGCTGCGGGAGGCCGGCGTCCGCCGCACCGGCAGCAGCTGGGACGAACTCCTCGCCGCCCTGGAGGAGGTGGAACCCGGCCTGCCGCTGCTCCGTCCCGACCCCGACTCCTCCGGCGCCGGGCTCCAGCACACCGTCGGCCTGTACGAGGCGCCGGACGGCCGGTTCGCGGGCGGCGCGGACCGGGACGCCGAGCGGATGGAGAAGCGGCTCGGCGGCCGCTCCGTCCCGGCGGCCGACGCGGACACCCTGCTCTGCGACCTCACCCGGGAGGCGGCGGACCGCGACGGCCCGGGTCTCGGCCACGCGGCGGCGCTCGTCGCGGAGAAGCACGTCGCGGACTTCAACCTCGGGGACCGTCCCGGCGCCGACTCGTCCTGCGGCAACAGCCGGCCCGCGGACGACGCGGCGCGGCTGCTGGCGTACTACCCGGAGGGTGTGCCCTGGATGGACTTCCAGGTGGCCGAGGTCGCGTGGGAGGGCGCGGGAGACGCGGAGCGGCGGTCGGCGGCGGTCGGGGCGTTCCAGCGCTGGCTCGCGGGGGAGGGCAGCGGGCAGCTGCTGGGCGGCCTGGTCCGCGGCTCCGACTCCGGCGGCCTCCCGCTGCCGCCGTCCGGCGAGGCGTGGCAGGACCCCGGGGAGAGCGGCGTGCTGCCGGACGTCCCCTTCGTACGCGAGGTCCCCGGCCATCTCGTCGCCGACGCCGTGGTCGCGGACTACACCCGCACCCGCGACCCCGGCCAGGTGCTCTTCCTGGTGGACGTCTCCGGTTCCATGGCCGGGGGCGGCAAGCGGGAACTGGCGGCCGACGCGCTGCGGCGCGCGCTGCGCAGACTCGGCCCCCAGGACAGCTACGGCATCCGGTCGTACCCGAAGTCGGCGGCGGAACCGGCCGAGGCGGAGGAGGTCGTCGAGCGGAACACCCCGGGCGACGACCAGGCCCGGGCCCAGAACTGGGCCAGGGACCTGCCCGGGCAGCGGGTGGTCCCGGAGGGGGCGGCGGTCTACGAGGTCCTGACGCGCGCCCTGCGCGACACCCGGGGCGACGACCGGCCGCTGATCGTCCTCATCACGGACGGGGACGACCGGCCCCGGCACGACTCCGACGCGGTGGCCTTCAAGGCCATGGAGGAGGAACGGACCAGGGAGGGCAGCGCCGACGTGCTGGTGCTCTCCACGCGGCTGGAGGGCTGCACCGCCGAGATCCAGGGGTTCAAGAACCCCCAGGACCGCGCCGAGTGCTTCGCCGGGGAGGACGCCGCGAAGAAGCTGGCCGAGCAGGTGGCCGGTGCGGTGCGGGGCAGGGCGGCGCGATGAGGGTGAGGGAGCGCGGACCGGTGCGGAACGGCCGGGTACGGGGCCGGGGAGTGACGGCCGCCCTGGCCGCCCTGGCCGCCTTCGCCGCCCTGACCGGTTGCGGAAGCGGCGGAGACGACCGGCCCGGCCCGGAGCCGTCCGGAGCGAAACGGGTCCTCCGGCTGGCCACGGCCTCGGACGTCTCCCAGGAGCCGGTGCGGCAGAACCTCATCAGGGCGTGGGACGCCGCCCGGCCGGACGTGGAGGTGGAGTTCGTCCATCTGCCCACCGCCACCGACGACGCCCGCAGCCAGCTCGTCGCCACCCTGCAGGGCGACAAGGCCGCCTACGACCTCGTCAACATGGACGTGACGTGGACCGCCGAGTTCGCGGCCGGCGAGCTGATCCGGCCCCTCGACGGGGACCCGCTGGAGGGCATGTGGGAACAGGTCGCCAGCACCGCCCGGTACGGCGAGGAGGTCTGGGCCGTCCCGTTCAACACCGACGCCGCGCTGCTCTACTACCGCACGGACGTCTGGCGGGACCGGGACTGGATCCCCCCGCGGACGTGGCGCGATCTCGAACGGGCCGCGGCCGCGGCCACGGACGGGGCCCAGGTCACCGACGTCTTCGAGCACGGCTACGCCACCCAGCTCGGCGAGTACGAGGGGCTGACGGTCAACACCCTGGAGTCGGTCTGGGCGAGCGGCGGTGAACTCGTCGAGAAGAAGGAGGGGTCGGCGACGGCGTACGAGGTCCGCGCCGCCACCCCGCGGACCGAGGCCGGGCTGCGGAACCTCGCCGACCGCTACCGGCGGATCATGCCCCCGGAGGTCCGGCGCGCCACGGAGCTCGACACCCTGCGCATGTTCGAGCGGGGCGAGGTGGCTTTCATGCGCAACTGGCCCTACGTCTACAACGTGCTGGACGCGAAGATGGCGGGCAAGTTCGGCGTCGTCCCGCTGCCCGGGCCGAAGGGGCGCGGCGCCTCCGTGCTCGGCGGGCAGAACCTCGCGATCACGGCGGGCAGCGAGAACGCCGGCCCGGCCCGGGAACTGCTCGACCACCTGGCCGCGCCCGAGCAGCAACGCTGTCTGCTGGACGGGGGGTTCGCGCCGGTCCTGAAGGCGTCCTACGAGCCGGAGGGCCCGGAGTGCTCCCTCACGGGCAGCGCGGCACCGGGCGGCGGTGCGGACGGCGAAGGCGGCGAGACGGGCGGGACGGGGACGGCCGAGGCGGGGAAGCCCGGAGAGCCGGGGGAGGAGGCCGCGGAGCCCGGCTCCGGCCCCGGCGGCCTCCCGCCGTACACCCGCGCCCTCAAGGAGGCCCTGGGCACCGCCCGCCCGCGCCCGGTCACCCCGTACTACGCGGCGTTCACGGAGCTGGTCCAGACGGAGGTCCACCCGTCCCTGCGGCAGAACCCCGATGAGGGCACGGTCGCCTCGGAACGGCTCGACAAGGAACTCCGGCAGGTCATGGAGGGCGGCTGACACCGGGGGCCGCGACGGCCGCCGCGGCCCCCGGTGCCCCGGCCGGGTCACCAGGTCAGCGCGCTCTCCACGTCCGTCTGCCAGTACGTGACGGCGGCTCCGTCGTTGACGGTGACGCCCTCGCCCGGGAGCGGCAGCTTCACCATGGCACCCGTCGAACCACCGTTCCGGGCGGCGAACAGCACGTCCAGCCGCTGGGACCGGAGGTCGTGCCCGCCGTCCGGCACCCAGGTGAGGATGCCCGCGTAGGCGGACTCGCCCGGTGCGAGGGTGACGACGGCCTGCGGCTTGCTGTCCTCCACGATCTGGAGAGCCGACTGGGCGTCCTCGCTGAACCGCAGAAGCGGGGCGCTGTACGCGAAGCAGGGCGCGGTGCCGGTGTTGGTGGCGGTCAGCAGCAGGTGGTTGATGGGGCGCGACACCTCGGTGACGGTGACCTCGGTGTTGGCGGCGGAGCAGGTCACCGGCTTCCGGTCCGCCTTGCCGGACCGGGACCCGGACGCGGTGGTCCCTTCCGCGCCGTCCTTGTCGGCGGCGGAGCCGGCGGGCACCGCGTTGATGCGGTCCCCGTCGCCCTTCCCGGCCCCGTTCCCGTCCTCGTTGCCGTTCCCGGAGCCGGACTCGCCCTTCCCCGCCGGCTCCTGCGGCGTACCGCCGCCCTGCTCCCCGGCCGCACCCGACGAGGCCGGGCCCTCGCTCTGCACACCCCCGCCGTCCGCGCAGGCGGTCAGCGAGAGCGCGGCGATGGCCGCGGAAGCGGCGGTGAGGAGGAGGCGGGTGCGGGTGCGGGAGCGGTGAGTGAGTGCGGACATGGTGATTCCCCCAAGAGGACACGCGATGCGGAGCAGCGGCTCGTCCGGTGAGCGGGAGCCGCGTGCTTGGATGTCCTCAGCTTGTGCCGCGATCCGTTCCAGCCGGTAGCCGTGGCGGGGAGTTCGGAGGGCTGGAACGTTCGGAGCGGTGCTGACCAGGGGAAATGACCCTCCCCTCGAATGCGTGAATGGGATGGAGACCAGGTGGGGACGGCGGAGGAGAAGGCCGAGTTCGCCGAGCTGCTACGGGGGCTGAAGGACCGCTCGGGGCTCAGCTACGGCACGCTGGCGAAGCGTCTGCACATGAGCGCGTCGACGCTGCACCGCTACTGCAACGGCGACGCCGTGCCGGCGGATTACGCACCGGTGGAACGCCTCGCACGGCTGTGCAAGGCCACACCGGACGAGCTGGTCGAGGTGCACCGCCGGTGGGTGGTGGCGGGCGCCGCCCGCGACCGCGAACGCAAAGCGGCGGCAGCGGCGGCAGCGGCGGCGGGTACGGCGGCGGGTACGGCGCAGGCCGACGGCACGGCCGCACCGGGCCGCGAGGCGCCGGACGCCGCCGGCGGTCTGCCCGGCCCCGGGGCCCGGGCGGGAACCGCCGGAGCGCCGGGGTCCGCGGCACCTGCGGGTTCTCCGGGATCCGCCGGGGAGGCCGGAACCGCTGCGGAGGCGGGGCCTGTTGGGGCGGCCGGACCCACCACACCCGCCGAACCCCGTGACGATGCCGCGCCCGCCACGGAAGGTGGGACCGCGGGTCCGGCCCCGGAAGGCCGTCCCCGTCCCCATCCCGTTTCGCGCCCCCGCACCCGCAGCCGCGCCCGGCGCTTCGGGCGCAAGGCGGCGCTCGGTGCCTCCGCCGCCGCCCTGGCCGTCGCCGCGACGGCCGCGCTGGTGAGCCTGGTGCCCGACGGAGAGTGGGGCGAGCGGCGGTCGGACTCGGCATCCGCCGCCGACAGCGCCGCCGGCGGGACCGCGGCGGAGGACAAGAACGGCACGTCGCCCTCCCCTTCGTCCTCTGCCTCTCCCTCCGCCGGTGACGCGAGCCCTTCGGCCCCCGCCCGCGGAAAGCCGGAGCCCGGCACGTCCGGAGACCCCTCGCCGGGCGGAAACCCGGGCCGGAACGAGGCTCGTGGGCAGACGGGCGCCGCCCCCCTCGCGGTGACCACCCGTGCCCACGCCTGGGAACACCCCTGCTCCGCGCGGTACTTGATCAACCGCCCGCCGGAGAAAGTCTCGCCGCCGCCCGCGGTGCAGGAAGCCCCGGGCTGGGTGAACGCGCTGGGCGCCGTCGCGGCGGACGAACACCGAATCGAACTCACCGTGCAGGGCACCGGCGAGAAGACGGTGGTGCTCCAGGCCCTGCGCGTCCGCGTGGTGGAGCGCGCGGGCGTGCCGGCCTGGAACGCGTACCGGATGGGGATCGGCTGTGGGGGCGACGTCCCCACGAGGACGTTCGCCGTCGACCTGGCGGCGGGCAACCCGGCGCCCGTGCCGAAGGCCGGCCAGCGCGACTTCCCGTACAAGGTGAGCGAGAGCGACCCGGAGGTGCTGTACGTCACCGCCGAGGCCGGCTCCCAGTACGTCAGCTGGTACGCGGAGCTGGAGTGGGCGAGCGGCGGCCGCCACGGGATTCTGCGCATCGACGACAACGGCAAGCCGTTCCGCACCACGTCCGCGAAGGGCCGCCCGGACTACGGCTACCCGCTGGGCGGCGACGGCTGGATCACCCCGCTGGACTGACCGCTGGGCTGACCGCTGCCGGGGTCGGCCGGGCCCCGGCGGCGTCCGGGTGCCGCGCCCGCTCCGCCGTCAGCTGCCGAAGCGGTGGCGGGCGGCTTCGATGTGGCCGAGGTACTGGTGGGTCCAGTCGCACATTCCGTCGACCGTCTTCCGCAGGGCCGTGCCGGCCTCGGTGAGGGTGTACTCGACGCGCGGCGGCACGGTGGGGTGCACCGTCCGTGAGACCAGGCCGTTGCGCTCGAGCATGCGCAGGTTCTGGGTGAGCATCTTGTGGCTGATGCCCTCGAGCTCGTTTCGCAACTCGCTGAAACGCAGCGTGCGGTCCCCGAGTATCTCGATGATCAGCAACGCCCACTTGTTGGCGACGTCCGAGAAGATCTCCCGCGCCAGGGAGTCCGCGCGCAGCAGATCCGCTTCATCGGGCGAGCCCGTGAACTGCTTGGTCACCATGAGGTTCCCCAGTCACTGAAAAGTGCGTTCTTCCATGTCAGCCGCCACTCTCCTACGGTTCCCGAGTAACCACAAGAGAGCGGCTGTGCTCCTGCTCCGTGGTGACGAGGAATGAACCCACGGGTTCCGATGACAAGGAGACGGACAGATGGCCATCACCCTGGTGAACCCCACCGGCCTGCCGGAGATCGACGTGTACCGGCAGGTGTCGGTCGCGACCGGGTCGAAGCTGGTCTTCATCGCCGGGCAGGTCGCCTGGGACGGCGAGGGCGCCACGGTCGGCGAGGGCGACCTCGCCGCGCAGGTCGAGCAGTGCTACCTCAACGTCGGCACGGCCCTGGCCGGGGTTGGCGCGAGCTTCGACGATGTGGCGAAGCTGACCGTCTACGTCGTCGACTGGACCCCCGACAAGATGCCCCCGCTCCTGGAGGGGATCTCCCGGGCGGCCGGGAAGCTGAAGGTCACCCCGGCCCCGCCGGCCACCCTGCTGGGCGTTGCCGCCCTGGACGTGCCCGAGCACCTGGTCGAGATCGAAGCCACCGCGGTCATTGACTGAGCGGGGGCGCCGCCCCGACGCTGCGGCTGACCCGTGAGAGCCCGGAGCGGGGCCGGGGCACGGCCAGGCCGGGGCGAGGGCTCGGGCGCCCCGCCCCGGCCCCGGCTCCCGGGCCCGGTCCTGAACCCCCGACTCACCCCTCAGCCGGCGCCCCCACCTCACCCCCCGCCCCCGGCGCGAGCCCTGCCTCCAGCCCTCCCGTCGCTTCCAGCCCTTCCGGCAGCGCCGCCGCGTGGACGACACCCAGCCGCTGCGTCGCCCGGGTCAGCGCCACATACAGATCGCTCACCCCGAACTCCGCCGGTTCCACGACGATCACCGCGTCGAACTCCAGCCCCTTCGCCTGCCGCGGGCCGAGCACCACCACCGGGCGCGTCAGATCCGGCCGCGCCCCGGCGGAGGACTCCGGCAGCGCGGCGGCCAGCGTCTCCACCAGCTCCCCGGGCGCGATCACCGCGAGCCGCCCCTGCCCGGCCGCGTCACCGAGCTGTGCGGCTTCCCGTTCCACCGCCGCGGCGACGGCGTCCGCCAGCTCCTTCTCCTCCGCCACCCGGTGCGCCCACGGCGCGCTGCCCGTCGTACGGATCGAACGCGGCGGCCGGAACGACGGGTCGACAGCCCGCAGCACCCCGGCCGCGACGTCCATGATCTGGCTGGGCGTGCGGTAGTTGACCCCCAGCCGGACGTGCTCCCACCGCTCCCCCACATACGGCTCGAGGATCCGTTCCCAGGAGCCGCAGCTCCCGGGCTCGGCGGTCTGCGCCGGGTCACCGACCAGCGTCATGGAACGGGTCGGGCAGCGCCGCATCAGCAGCCGCCACGCCATCGGGGACAGCTCCTGCGCCTCGTCCACGATGATGTGCCCGAACGCCCAGGTGCGGTCCGCCGCCGCGCGTTCGGCGGCGCTGCGGTGGTCCGCCTCCTCGGCGCGGTCGGCCAGCCGTTCGGCGTCGATCAGGTTGTGCGCGGCCAGCACCTCCGAGTCCTCGTCGTCGCGGTCCTCGAACTCCTGCGTCCGGGAGCCGTACGACAGGTCGAGCACGCCCTGCGCGTAGGCGACGCGCTCCTGCCGCTCGGCCTCGGCGCGGGCACGGGCCGCCGAGTCGTCCTCGCCGAGCAGCTCGGCGGCCTCGTCCAGCAGCGGGACGTCGGCCGTGGTCCACTCACCGCCGGTGCGCCGGATGGCCTCGGCGTCGGCCTCCGGCAGATGGACGGGGTCGGCGAGGAACCCGGCGACCAGCTCCTGCGGCGTCAGCAGCGGCCACAACTCATCGATGGCCGCCTGGACTTCCCCACTCGCGGCGACGGAGATGCCGAGCTGGGCGATGTCGTCCGGGCCGAGGAAGTTCGGGCCCCCGAACGGGTCGGCGCCGATGCGGTCGGCGAGCTGGGCGGTCAGCTCGTCGATGACGCGGAACGCGAAGTGCGGCCGGGCGAGGTTGTGCGGCAGCTTGGTCTCGCGGGCCTGGTGGCGGGCGAGGGTGACGATGTCCGCGTCCAGCAGCAGGTCGCCGTCCTCGGTGCCGATGACGGTCCCGGGCTCGGGCAGCGTCTGCCGGTCCCGTACATACCGGGCGAGGACATCGGCCATCTCGGCCCGGCCCTTGACCTCGGCGGCCTCGGGGGTGTCCGTCGCGGTGGCGGTGACACCGGGGAACAGCTCGCCGGGCGTGGCCATCAGCACGCCCGTCTCGCCGAGCGAGGGCAGCACCTCGCCGATGTAGCCGAGGAAGGCCGGGTTCGGCCCGACGATCAGCACGGCGCGGCGGGCCAGCAACTCCCGCTGGGCGTACAGCAGATACGCGGCCCGGTGCAGCGCGACGACGGTCTTGCCCGTGCCGGGCCCGCCCTCCACCACCAGTACGCCCCGGTGCGGGGCACGGATGATCCGGTCCTGCTCGGCCTGGATGGTCTGCACGATGTCGTGCATCCGGCCGGTGCGGGCGGCGTCGAGGGAGGAGAGGAGCACGGCGTCGGCGCCGGTGCCCTCGTGGCCGGTGCGCTCGCTGTCGCCCAGGTCGAGGATCTCGTCGTGCAGGGCGGTGACCCGCTGCCCCTCGGTGGTGATGTGGCGTCGGCGGCGCAGCCCCATCGGGGTGTGTCCGGTGGCGAGGTAGAACGGCCGCGCGACATCGGCCCGCCAGTCGATCACGAGCGGGGTGCGCTCGGCGTCGTCGCGGCGGATGCCGATCCGGCCGATGTGGTGATCGCGGCCGTCCCGGAACACCAGCCGCCCGAAGCAGAGCCCGCGCTCACCGGCGTTGAACGCGGCCAGCAGCCCCGACTGCTCGGCCACCATGACGTCCCGCTCCAGCCGCGCCTGGAAGGTGCCGCCGCCCGCTTCCCCGGCGGGGGCCATGGCCGAGCGCAGCGCGTCCTCGGCCTGTTCCCGCAGCTCTTCGAGCCGCGCGTACAGCACATTCATGAATTCCTGCTCGCGACCCAATTCCGCGTTTGACAATGCAACTCCCACCCCGATATGATGGCTGTATAAAGCTTCTCCGTGCCGCCGTTCGGTCTGGACACGGAAACCTCTAATATACGCAACGAAATACCCCGGACGTCAATTGCGTCCGGGGTATTTCGTTTGGCACGAACAGCGGCGGGGCGGGCAACCCGGCCGCGGCGGGGCCGTCCCGGGGGCGAGGACCCGCAGTCAGCCCGCGGCAGCGAAGCGGACGAAGCCGGCCCACGCGCCGGACCTGAACGCGAGCCTCGGGCCCCGGGGGTCCTTGGAGTCGCGGACGAGGACGGTCCCGGGTGCGGCGGCGACCTCGACGCAGGCGGGGCCGTCGTTGCTGCTGTGGCTGCTCTTGTGCCACTCAAGGACGGGATCGTCTCCGAGCGAAGGACTGAGGGCCATGGCCTCTCCAACTCCTCTTCGGCGGGGCGGGGTCAGCGCTCGGTGGTGTACGAGAGGAAGCGGGCCCAGGCGCCGGGCTCGAAGCCGAGCTGTGGGCCTTGGGCGTTCTTGGAGTCACGGACCAGGATCGTTCCGGGTATGGCCGCGACCTCGACGCAATCTGGGCCGTCGTTGCTGCTGTAGCTGCTCTTGGTCCACTGGGGCGCAGAACCGTCTCCGGCCGTTGACTTGAGGGTCATGTCTCTCCAAGCAAATTTTCGATGAAGGCCAGCGACTCCGGCGGCGAAAGGGCCTGGGCCCGGAGCATTCCGTACCGAATTTCCAGGATCTGCACCGCGGCGGGATCCGACACCAGGCGGCTGGTGAGCTGAGCCTCCGAGTACCCCACCGTTGTACCGTCCTTGAGTTTCAGCACGCGAAGTTCGCCGGCCATCCCGGCATGTTCCTGGCGGTTCGTCGGCATCACTTGGATGGCGACGTTCCGCAACTGGCCGACATCCAGCAGATGTTCGAGCTGGCGTCGCAGGACCATTCTGCCTCCGATCGGGCGCCGCAGGGTTACCTCTTCCTGGACAAAGGTGAGGTGGGGGGCGGGCTGACGAGTGAAGACTGATTGCCGGGCCATCCGGGCCGCCACCTGCCGTTCGATCTCATCCACGCTGTACGCCGGGCGGCGCATGGTGAACAGAGCCCTCGCGTACTCCTCCGTCTGCAAGAGGCCGTGCATGTTGTGGTTGCTGTACGACCCGAGCTCGACTGCCTCTGCCTCCAGCCGGGTCAGATCCCGAACCTTCTTCGGATAGCGGGCCTCCGCCACGTCCTTCGCCATCGCCGCGATCCGGCCGCCGGCCTGGAGCGCCTGGTCCGCGTTCTTGAGGAACTCCGGCTGCGGTACGCGACGGGCGCGCTCCACCGACGACACCAGGTCCTCGCCGTACCCGATGGCCTTGCCCAGCTCCGACTGCTTGAGGCCCGCGGCCTCCCGCCACAGCTTGATCTGGCGGCCGACCGTCCGCAGTACCGCCCCGTCGTCGTCCACGGCGGAAGCCCAGCAGGCGCTGTCCGCCCCGTCCGTCGTGTACTCCGTACCGCGCTCGCCCGTACCGTTTCCGTCCACGCTCATGAAGACCCCCTTCGTCATGTGTGGAACGGCTGCGTACGGAGGACGACACGACCGACTGGCGGTACCGATTCCGCACGCGGCCGACAAATACTCTGCGTGCCGCCGCCGTTACTGGTCACGGTAGACCCGGAACGGCCACGCTGAGTGATGTGAAGCAAGAAATCACCCGAACCGGAAATTCCGCTCCAGCCCGGGAGTTCAGCGTCCGGCTGTCTCCCACCCGCCGTGGCGCCCGGCTCGCCCGGCGCCTCGCCGTGGCACAACTGTGCTCGTGGGAGCTGCCGTACGAGACGGCCGAACACATCGTGGCCGAGCTGGCCGCCAACGCCGCGTTCCACGGGCGTGTACCGGGGCGCGACTTCCGCTTGGCGCTCACCCTCCTGGACGCCGACACGCTCCGTATCGAAGTGACCGACACCCGGGACGACCGCCTTCCGCCGGCCTCCGTTCCCGAGTGCCCCGCTTCCGAGGCGGAGTCGGGCCGCGGCCTGCTCCTCGTCGAAGCCCTGGCCGACCGCTGGGGCGTCACCACGGGCCCGCCGCCCCACAAGACCGTCTGGGCCGAACTCACCCTTGCCGTCGCCAACTTCAGCAAAATGCGCTGTACGGGCACCGCCGAGGTGCGCGAGGTAGTTCCCGGAAGGAGGGCGCCGGAGCGGCGGTGACGCGCTTCGCGGAAGGGCTGGGGGAGCAGCGGGCGGAGGCGGAGACGGAGGCGGGCACCGAACTCCCGGCTGAGCTTCGGGAAATGACGCCCCGGATGCAGGCCAACCTGCCCAACCGGCTGGTTCTGGCGGTCGGCCGCGATTCGCGCGAGCAGGTGCCGCTGTCCGGACCGGCCACGCGGCTGGCGCGAATGCTCGGCACGGACGTCGCCGAGTTCCCGGGCGGGCACCGCGGAAGCACCGAGCACCCCGAAGGAGTTCGCCGAACGCCGCCTGGCGGTTCCCCGGTGATCCCCACTGCTGCCGCGCGCCCACGACACGGCCGGACCATGGCACAGCCGGCCTGGCCACTGCTGTGACCGCCATGGTTCGCCGAGGTGACCGGCGGGGAAGCGGCGGCGCTAATCGGGAGGCGTTTCGAACAGCCGCTGCGTAGGGTCTGCCGGATGACGCTCTCTCATGATGTGGCCGGAGGCGGTCCGGTCCTGGTGCTGTTGCATTCCGGGGTGTGTGACCGGCGGATGTGGGATGCCCAGTGGCCGGCCTTGATTGACGCCGGTTACCGGCTGGTGCGCTGTGATCTCCGGGGCTTCGGTGGGACTCCAGCGCCGGACCGGCCTCACAGCGACGCCGAGGATGTGCTGGCCCTCTTGGACACTCTGGGCATCGCGCAGGCGGCACTGGTGGGATCTTCGTACGGCGGGAAGGTCGCCTTGGAGATCGCCGCGCGCTGGCCGGATCGGGTGAGCGCCATTGGGTTGCTCTGTTCCGCCCTGCCCGGTCATGAGCCTTCTGCCGAACTGAGTGCGCTCGGGGAGCGCGAGGAAGCGCTGATCGAGGCGGGGGACATCGTCGGCGCGACGGAACTGATGGTCGAGACCTGGCTCGGCCCGGACGCCGACGAGACCGCCCGCGAGGCGGTACGCCAGATGCAGCGGCACGCCTTCGAGCTGCAGCTGGCCGCCCCTGAGGAGTTCGAGCCAGTCAAGGCCGTGGTCGATCTGGCGGCAATTCAAGCGCCATGCCTTGTCCTGTCGGGCGCGCATGATCTGGAGGACTTCCGACAGATCGCTGCCCGACTGCGCCATCTGCTCGCGAACGCCGACCATGTCGAACTGCCATGGGCAGGTCACCTTCCCAGCCTGGAGCGGCCATCGACCGTTACCGACCTGCTGATCGGCTTTCTCAAGGAGAGAGTCCCTATCGGTTGAGCGTCTCGCGACCCGTCTTGTCATGCGGCGTTGAGGAAGGGGCGTTTGCCCCAGCGGAAGCCCTTCTCGCCGCGATGCGGGCACGCTCCTTGCGCTGGGCGGCCGGCACGGCGGGATGGCGGGTGTTGGCGTTGCGCCCGGCGCAAGTACAAGTAGGCGTGCAGTGCACGGGTCTGGACGGTTGGTTCGGATGGTTGGAGCTGGCCAGGGTGAACTGCCTCAGCGGGCCGAAGTGCGCCTCGATCGGGTTGGCACAGGAGGCGTTGGTCGGGGTGAAGCACAGCTCGACCTTGTTCCTTCCCAGCCCATTGGCGGATCTTGCTGCCCTTGTGAGCGGAGAGGCTCCAGGATCACGTGGTTCGGGGCGCGACCAAATGTGGCCTTACATCCAACCGGCTCAGCCGGCACTCCGGCGAACCTTCCCGGTCACAGCACTACTCGTGGACATCCCGGCCGTTCTTCTCACGCCACTCGTCTTCGAGGATGCCGAACACCTCGGAGTCTCGCCAACGGTCCCGTATCAGGGCAGTGTGACGATGACGCCCTTCCCAGGTCATGCCGAGCTTGACGAGAACCCGTGCCGACGCGAGGTTCCGCGGGTCACAGGTGGCATGAATGCGGTGCAGCCCGAGATCCTCGAACCCTCGTGCAAGGGGTTCCCGCCCGATCGCCGTTCCGACGCCCCGTTCCCAGACCCGGGGATGCACGGCATAGGCGATCTCGCCCTGGCGTTGCGCTCGGCTCCGGACACGGAGCTCGCACATGCCGACCACGTCGCCCTGGACACGTGCCGCATAAGCGAACCGCTGCTGAGGTGAGTGCGCCCAGGCATCGACGGCGGTTGCCACGAACGCGCGCGTTTGCTCTTCGGCGTTGGGTCCCCAGGTCTGGAAGCGGCAGACCCGGGCGAGGGAAGCCCAGGAGCGGACAGCTCGCCAGTCGGCGAGCTCGATCCTGTTCAGGTCACCGGAGCCCGAGTCATCAGCCGATCTTGCCAGATGCGCTCCCGTCGGCGTTCCGGGTCAGCGGCAGACTCCGAGCACACGTGGCCGAAGCACAGACGGCAACCGCTCGTGGGTGCGGTCATCCGGGCGGCCGGGGCAGGGACACACTGAAGCCATGCTGCGACTGCGAGTTCTCACGGAGCACGACTGGCCGTTGTGGCGGGAAGTCCGTCTCGCCGCGCTGAGCGAGGCGCCCCACGCCTTCAAGGTCCGGCTCGCGGAGTGGGACCGGGGTGGCGAGGAACGGTGGCGTGCGCGCCTGGAGGCGCCCGACGCCTACAACGTCGTCGCCCTGCTGGACGGCCGGGCCGTCGGAATGGCCAGTGGCGTTCCGGACGGGAACGGGCTGTGTGAGCTGCGGTCGGTGTGGGTCGGCCCGGAGGCGCGGGGGCGGGGTGTGGCGGACGAACTGCTGGCGGCGGTCGAGACGTGGGCCCGGCGCTCCGGGGCCACGGCACTCAAGCTCGCCGTGATCCCGGGCAACGAGCCCGCCGCCGCGCTCTACCGGCGGCACGGCTTCGTCGCCACGGGGGAGTCTGGGGACGTTCTGTCCGACGGGGTGACGCGGGAACAGGTGATGGTCAAGGCGCTGGGCTGATACGACCGCGTGGCGGAACGCCCGTGAGCAGGGACGGACTTGTGGTGTGTCGTCCTCTGGGCCAGGTGTGGGTGCTCAGACCGGTATCGGCGGGGAAGCCGTCCATGGGCCCGGTCCGGTCCCCGGGGGGAAAGCCTCAGTTGCTTTCACTGAGTTCGGTGCAGAGCTTTCCCCAGGCCAGTCTGGCGTTGTAGCTGCGCGTCGAGGCGCTCGACCGGTAGCTCTCCTTGCGCGCCATCGCCTGGGCGAACTCCGTGGAGGCCTCCCCGTCGATCCGGAGCAGTTCCCTCAGCTCCACGTCCTCGGTCTCCTCGGCGACTGCCGAGAGCTTCTGGCCGTAGAGGCGCAAGGACTGTTCCATGCCCATCGACGGCATGTCCTCCCCGTACTCCCGCCAGGCCCGGGAGGCATCCGCACAGGCGTCGCGGGACGCGGACTCGGGGTCGAGCTTCGCGCCCAGTTCGTCGAAGCTGGTCACGCCGAAGAAGGCGAGCAGGGCCAGGGCGGATGCCGCTGCGCCCAGCCACACTGCTACAGGCTGCCCGTTCTCCGCCATGTTCGCCCCCTGGTCCCGGTCGACAGAACATTCATCTTGCCGACACCCTGGTGCGCTGGGCGGCCAGTTGCCCACAATCGGTGACCCGAGGTTGAACGTGCCACGGGCCTCAGCCCGTTGCATCGCCGAGAGTCCGCCTTGCTGCAGTCCACACCTGCTCGAACTCCCGTCCTGCCATCGTCCTGACCGATCAGCTTGGCCGAACCCATAGGCGCACCCCCGGGTTGGTCAGCGCAGCGCACCTACCGGCGGAAGACCGTGATCGAGTGGCCGACCTGCTCGACCGCCCTGCTGCTCTCCACCAGCGCCGCAAGTCTGCCCTCCGCCTTGGCGATCGCGGAGTTCGAGACGACGAGCAGCCCGCGCACCCGGCTCGGCGGCACCTTGCGGGGATCGGACGCCTCGATGCCGTAGTGGGACGGGACGCCGCTGCCCTTGTAGACCAGCCAGACCCGCTGGCCCGGGTACCGTTCCCGCAGACGGTCGGCAAGCCGTCCCAGGTCCTGGCCCCAGTCGACGTTCGAGTCGTGCAGATGGCGGTGGGTGTTCGAGGGCCCGCCGAACGCCTCGTTCGCGTACGGCAGGTAGTACGGGAACGTCCGCAGTGAGCTGACGGCGGCGAAGAGGAGCAGCGCGGCGACCGTCGCCCCGAGGGCGCGCCGCCATCGCGCGGGCGTCCGCAGTGCGGCCACCGCACCGGCTCTACCGGCGACGGCGACGGCGACCGCACCGGCCGCCGCGACCGCCAGCAGCATCGGCAGGAAGACGGCGTAGCGGACGCCCAGATCGCGGTCCCCGCTCATGGCCGCGAGCAGCAGTACGGCCGCCGGGACGAGTACGTACGGTGCCGCCGGGCGCAGCCGGGGAATCGTCACCAGTGCCACCGCGCCCGCCGTCCACAGCGCGAGTGCGCCGAGGGGTGTCTTCACCAGCAGCGCGGCCGGCAGGTAGTACCAGAGCGAACCGCTGTAGTGCCGACCGAAGAGGAAGCCCTCCCACCCGGCGTCCTCGAACGCGAACTGGATGAGCATCCCGTCCCGGAAGGGCTCGGGGAACGGCAGCAGGGCGACGAGCTGTCCGCGCAGCCCGTGCGCGTCCGGAACGCTCCCCGGCGCCGTCCAGCGCAGCCGTGGATCGACGGCCAGGTAGGAGGCCCAGACGACGGCGATGCCGGCCAGGGCCACGCCTGCCGCCGCCAGGAGAGCCGGCCACAGCAGCCGGGCGGCCCGGGGGAGTTGGGGGAGGCCGCGGGGGCGGCCGGAGGCGGTGGGGCTGCCGTCGCTCCCCGGCCCGCCGTCCGTTCTGCGCCGGTACCGGACGACGGTCGACAGCGCGGCCAGCGGCAGCAGCACCGGAACGGCCGCCAGCATGCTCATCTTCGTCGCCACGGCCGCGCCGAGCGCCGCACCGGCGAGCGGGAGGCAGAGCAGCGGTCGTCGCCGGGCCCGCCACAGCAGCCAGACGGACGTCAGCAGGAAGCCGGCCGCCGGGGCGTCGAGCGTGGCCAGCGAGCCGTGGGCGATGACGTCGGGGGAGAACGCGTACAGGGCGAGTGCCACCAAGCCGCCCAGCGCACCGGCCAGATCACGGGCGAAGGTGAAGACGACAACACCGAACAGCAGGGTCAGCGCGATCACCGGCAGCCGCGCCAGCAGCATCAGCCGCCCCGGGTCGTTGCCCGACTCGTACAGGAGACGCCGCCCGAGTTCCGTCTGGTCGCCGTCGAATCCCGGTTCGAGACGGGCGTCGGCGAAGGCCGTTCCGGTCGCGATGACCAGCTTGCCCAGCGGCGGGTGTTCGGGGTTGAACCGCAGGCTGTGCTCGCGCCGGTAGACCTCGGCCGTGCCGACGTACACGGGTTCGTCGATGGTCGGCGTCTGCCGCACGGCCGTCGTGACCATGGCGACCGCCATCTGTCCGAGCAGCGCGGCCACGAGGACCGCGAGGACCCACCGGCGGTGCCGCCGCAGCCACGCCTCAACGTGCCCGCGCGGGCTGGGCGCCTCCCTGCCCGGCGCCGGGACAGCCGCCGGAGGTCCGCCGGCGACTTCCCCCACCGGCTCGCCCCTGGGCCCGCCCGCGGCCCCGAACCGCCCTTCGCTCTCCGCCGGGCCGAGAACCGGGCCCTGCCCCGGCCTCATCGGCCGCTCGGCGCGCGGAGCCCTCCGACCGTGCCGCCGGACCGTCTACGTGTCCCGGTCCCGGGCCCGGTGGTCCCGGTCCCGGGCCCGGCCACGATCACGGCCGTGGGGTGGGGGCCGGGACCGGGACGGCGGCGAAGACGATGCGAAGCGACCATGGCCCCACCCTCGCAAGCAACTCCCGCCCCCGCAGCCACTTCCGTGAACGGCGCGGACGCTGAACGGCGACAGGGCCGCGCGCGGAGGGAAGCCGCCCGGCCGCGCGGACGGGAAGGGCTCACCGCGGAACGCTGTGCTCCCCCGGCCGTTGAGTCGGCAGGACACCCTGATCGGCCAGATTCGTCACCGCATCCGTGTGCTCGCGGATCAGGTAGTCCATGGCGTGCTGGCTCGTCGACTCGTACTCCAACTGCTCGCGGTAGAAGCGCAGCCGTTCCTCGCAGTCCTGGATCACCTCGCCCCAGGTACGGACCCAGACCCGGTACGAGGGCTGGTCGACAGCGCAGCCGGGTGCGCGTCCGCGCTGGTGGGCCATCTGCCGGAGGTTGTCGTCCACGGTGTTCCCGATCAGCCAGAAATCCCAGGTGACGCGGGTGTCGCGGAACCGGTCATCGCCCATCACCGCCTGGGCGTAGCCGCTGATCTGCCCCAGCTCGGCCATGCCGAGGAGCACGCTCGGCCGCTTGAGCTTTTTGCTGCTCGATGTACTGGCGGACGATCGCCAGCGGTGCTCCGCCGCACGATGCGGAGAAGTATGAGGGCGACCACAGGTGCCCGTGCATGATGGCGCGGTTGATCCGGCCGGTGAACTCTCCCCCAGCCTTCGGCCGGGAGGTGCCCCCAGCCGTATCCGCCGGGCGGAGACGCCCTTGAGGCTGTTGACCAGCTTGGAGACGGCGACCTTGGGCGGGTAGTGCACCAACAGGTGGACGTGATCGCGTTCGCCGTTGAACTCCTTCAGCTCCGCCTCGAAGTCCTCGCAGACCTTGCGCATGATCTCTTCGCGGCGCGTCGGCATCGCGTCGTTGAACACCCCGCGCCGGTACTTCGCCACGAAGGCCGAATGCTCGTGCATCGCGGAAACAGCGTGTCTGCCCCGCCTGTAATAGTTCTGTCCATCTGTGAGGTGAATCGTCGTAGGATCTTGGTTGTGCAGCTCCGCTACAACTACCGGGCCTACCCGGACGCCGCACAGCGCCGTGCGCTGGCCCGTGCGTTCGGGTGCGCCCGCGTGGTGTGGAACGACTGCCTGCGCGACCGGAAACAAGCGCACGCGGCGGGACTGCCGTACGTGACGTCGGCCGAGCTGTCCCGGCTGCGCATCACCCAGGCCAAGCGCACCGCCGAGCGCGCCTGGCTCGCCGAGGTGTCGGCGGTTGTCCTGCAGCAGTCCCTGCGGGACCTGGACACCGCCTACAAGAACTTCTTCGACAGCCTCAAAGGCAAGCGGCCAGGCCGCAAGGTGGGGCCGCCCCGGTACAAGTCGAAGAAGGACACCCGGCAGTCGATCCGCCTCAACACCAACGCCTTCTGTCTGAAGGACGACGGCACGGTGTACGTGGCCAAGGTCGGCAACCTCAAGGTCAAGTGGTCGCGCCGGCTTCCGGCCGCACCCACGTCTCTGACCGTCACCAAGGACAGCTGCGGCCGGTGCTTCCTCAGCTTCGTCGTGGACACCGAGCCGGACATCCTCCCCGAGACGGAAGCAGAGTCCGGTATCGACCTCGGCCTGTCCGCCTTCGCCGTCCTGTCCGACGGCAGGAAGATCGACAGTCCCCGCTTCCTGCGGCGGGCGGAGAAGAAGCTCAGGCGTCTTCAGCGGGAGCTGTCTCGTAAGGCCAGGGGATCGAAGAACCGGGCCAAGGCCCGCATCAAAGTCGCACGCCAGCACGCCAGGGTGGCCGACCGGCGCCGGGACTTCCACCACAAGGCATCCACACAGATCATTCGCGACAACCAAGCGGTGTATGTGGAAGACCTCGCGGTGTCCGGTCTCGGGCGCACCCGGCTCGCCAAGTCGGTGCACGACGCGGGATGGTCCGCGTTCACCGGCATGCTGGAGTACAAGGCGGCCAGGCACGGCCGCACCTTCGCCAGGGTGGACCGTGCTTTTCCGTCCTCCCAGGTCTGCTCGGCCTGCGGATTCCGGGACGGTCCCAAGCCCCTGCACGTCCGGGAGTGGACGTGCAGGGGTTGTGGCACCGTGCACGACCGCGACCACAATGCAGCCCGCAACGTCCTCTGCGAAGGACGCCGCATCGTCGCCGCCGGACGGGCGGAGACACCAAACGCCTGTGGAGCGCCGGTAAGACGGGCACCCGTGCCCGCACAGCGCGGTGAAGCAGGAAGCCCCCGGAAGGGTCAGCCGACCCAGGCCGGAATCCCTGGACCTTAGGCCAGGGAGCACGTCAAAACTCGGATGTTCGGAACAAGTCACTGGGAGTTTCCGTACGGTGTGGTCTCAGAGGCGCAGCTCGGGCGGGAAGCCCGTCCACCGCAGCTCGGGCGGCAGGTGCCCCGTGTCGTTGTAGACGAGCACGGAGGCCGGGCGGTCCGGGGCGTAACGGATCACCGTGAGGGCGGCGTTGGCGTGGTTCAGCCCGATCCAGCGCCAGTCGGGGGCGTCGAGGGCGGCGCGGACCAGCCAGCCGATCAGGAAGGTGTGCGTGACGACCAGTTCGTGGCGCGGTTCGGCACCGTCCACCGGCCCGGTGAACCGCCGGAGGGCTTCCCGGGCCATGGCCGGTCCGTTCTCCCGCTCCTCCGCCGGGAATCCGGAGAGTCGGTCGAGCAGGAGATCCGCGGAGGCCGGCGGCCGTTTCTCGCGGCGCGGGACGTGGGGCACGTAATCGCCGGCCGGCTCACAGCGGTGCACGGGAACGCCGTCCACCTGTGCGGCGATCAGCCGGGCGGTCTGCGCCGCGCGGGGCAGCGGGCCGTGGTGGATCACGGAGATCGGGCGGCTCCGCAGCCGTTCGCCGAGAGCCGTCGCCTGGCGGCGGCCGTTCCCGGTCAGGGCGCTCCCGTCCGGGGACGCCTCGCCGTGCCGGGTCAGCCAGAGGTAGCGATCGGCCGCCATGTCGCTCTCCCGGGGATGATTGGTGATCACGCCTTGAAGGGGATGGACGCCGTCCTCGTCGCCCCGGTTGCGCTTCGGGTGACGGTGGTGGCGGCCCGGGCCGTGTGTCGCTCACCGCGCCGCCGTGACGGTGCGGTCTCCGGAGCGGCCGTACCGAGTCCCCTTCGGCGAGGCGGAGTTCGCCGGAGCGGGTGAACCGACCGCGGTGCCGTCGGGGCCGGTCCGGCCCGGCTGTATGGCGGGCTCCGCCGCTCCCTCCCCGGTTCCGTCGGCGGGGAGGGAGCGGCGGCTCGGTCAGGTGTACGGCTGCGGGGTTCGCTCCGTTCGGCCGGACACCGACCGCTTCGGGGTCACGGCCGCTCGCCGACCTCCGCGTGCGCCGTGTGGTCCAGGAACCAGCGGCGCTCCGTCTCCCAGCGGGAGCCGGTGCGGCGCTCGGCCACGACCTCCGCGCTCGCCCGCTCGCTGTTGGTGCAGGTGGCCGTCGCGCCGTCCGGATCGGTGTACGAGAGGGCGACGCAGTCGGCCGGGTCCTGGCGGACCTCCACCCGGAGCCGGCGGCGGCCCGCCCGGCCGGTCACCGTCCACTCCGGCAGGCCGATGTCCGCCGTGAAGCGCGGTGCCGCGAGCAGCGGGTCGCGCGGCCAGTCCTTGCCGCCGACGCGCAGTTGCAGCAGGGGGAGGGGCGGAAGCAGCCGCATCCCGGGGCGGCGGGCCACGGCCGCCACGATCTCCAGGACGTCGCCGCCGCCCAGGCCGGCGTGGAGCCAGGCCCACCGCTTCGCGTTGCCGTGCCCGGCGATCCGCGACACCCCGCCCCGCGCGTCCGCCAACTCCAGCTTCTCGCCGTGCACGTCCACCTCGCCGTAGAAGCGGGCGTCCGGCGCGGGCACGATCTGCGCGGCCGGGAGCAATCCCGTCCGCCATGCCCAGCGCGGGAAGGTGTACAGCGGTGCGCCGCCGCCCTCCACCACGCGCAGCCGCCAGCGGATGCCGCCCGCCGCCCCCGCCAGCAGGCTGCTGGAGGCGTGGACTTCGGGGGAGGTGTAGTACGGGACGGGGCTGTCCGCCACCGGCAGGGTGGCCCCGGGTGACTCCGGGCCGAACCGTTCCGTCACCGGCGGGCTTCCGTCCGCCGGGAAGACGGAGATCCAGCCGTGCGGCCGGGCCGGTCCGCCGTCCGCCGGGGCGACCACCTCGTGGTGGATCCAGACGCCCGTGCCGGTGCGCGGGTCCGTGAGGGTGGCGTACCAGACCTCCAGGCGGCCGGACTTGCCGGTGAGCCGGGGCCGGTACAGCCGCTCCAGCGCCTCGCGGCCCGCCGTCGCGCCCGCGCCCTTCCCTGCGCTCTTCCCCGGGCCCGTCCCCATCTCCGCTCCGCCCGTCATCGTCCGCTCCCCTGCAGTGTCCTGAGCGCCGCCTTCCGCGCCGCCGTCCCGCCGTCCGGGGACGGCGCCCCGTACCGCACATCCACCCCGGCCTCCGCCGCCCGTTCCACGATGGACGGGCAGGCGCGCTCGGCCAGCGCCGCGACCGTCAGCGAGGGGTTGACGCACAGGGAGGTCGGGACGGCGGAGGCGTCCGTCACGAACAGGCCCGGGTGGCCGCGCAGTTCGTTGCGGTCGTCCAGGGCGGACGTGGCCGGGTCGTCGCCGATCCGGCAGGACGACAGCGGGTGCGCGCTGACCGACCCCGCGAACTCGCTCCACGGCCGCACCCGCGCCAGCCCGTCCTTCTCCAGCACGGCCCGCGCCTCCCGGTCCGCCTCCGCCCAGCCGCGCAGGGTGTTGGCGTTCGGCCGGTACCTCAGCGTGGACAGGCTCAGCGAGGAGGCGAGCCGCACGGCGGCGCCGGTGGGCGGCGGCGGGCCGAACACCCCTTCGTTGTCGTCCTCCGTCATCGCCAGGACGGAGAGCCAGGAGCGCCAGCGTGCCCGCAGCGCCTTCTTCTCCGTGCCGAACCAGCTCGTCGCCGGGTCGTCCGTGGCCTGCGCCAGGACGTTCGTGATGCCTGGGAAGTAGATCTGCTGGAGGGAGAAGCGGCTGAACTCCGGGGCGTCCGGGTCGAGCCGGTCGTAGGACATCGAGCCGATCGGCTTGCCGACGGGGAAGCCCTCGTACGGGACACCCGGCGCCCGCTCCAGCCCGAGCAGGTCGCGCACCTTCCTCTCGTCGACGTCCGCGATGGACACCCGGTCGCCGTTGCCGGAGAAGTGGCGCCCCACCGCGCGCGGCATGGAGCCCAGCAGGGCGGCCGACCGCCGGAGGATCACCGGGGTCGCCATGGCGCCGGCCGCTACCACCACGATCTTCGCCTCGATGAGGCCCGCGCCGGCCGGGACGCGGTAGTCGGTGCCGTCCAGCACGCTGTACGCGACCCGGTAGCGGTAGCCGGGCGTGACGGCGGGGGCGATGGTCTGCACCTCGTGCAGCGGGCGCACCTCCGCCCCGGCCGCCGTGGCCGCGGGCAGGTAGTTGAGCAGCATGGAGCGTTTGGCGTCGAAGCGGCAGCCGTTCAGCATCCAGTTGCAGTTGGTGCAGGTGTCGAGGTCGACGGCGAGCGGGACGGGGTTGCAGCTGCGCCCGGCCCGGTCGCAGGCGGCCGCGAACAGCCCGCCGGGGTACGGCACGTCGTCCCAGCTCTGCCGGGCCACGGGGATGGCCTCCTCGACCCGGTCGTACCAGGGGTCGAGGGCGTCGCGGGTCAGCGCGGCCGGCCACAGGCGGCGGCCGAGGCCGCCCCGGCGTTCGAAGACGAAGCCGGGGGCGCGGAGCGAGGCGGCGAAGTAGACGACGCTGGAGCCGCCGACGCAGTTGCCGGCGACGACGGTGATGCCGTCGCCCTGCACGAGGTCGACGGCGCGCGTGTAGCCGCCCATCCGCAGGTCGTGGGTGAAGTCCTGGGCGCTGAGCTCGGGCCCGCGTTCGAGAACGGTGACCTTCGCCCCGCCCGCCGCCAGATGGTAGGCGGGAATGGCGCCGCCGAAGCCGCTGCCGATGACAAGGACGTCGGTGCGTTCGATGGCGGTCGTCATGCGGGGTGGCCTCCGGAGGTGGTGCGCGGGTGGGTGCGGGCCGGTTCCCGGCCGTAACCGAACTCCGGGAAGCGCCATAGGCCGTCCGCGTCCGGAGGCGGGAACGCGCTCCAGGCCAGGCCGGGATGGCGCTGCGCGATCGCGTCGGTGGTGTGGAGGTGGGCCGCCGTGTCGAAGGCCAGCGAGGAGAAGAGGGCGAGCAGGACCCAGAGCTTCTGGTCCGCCGCGCCCGGCTCCAGCAGTTCCGCGGCGAGGGCGGTGCGGTCACGGAAGCCGAGACCGGCGAAGGCGGAGCCGAGGACCGGCAGCAGGACCCGGCCCCTGCGGAGCGCGTACGCCACGGCTCGGGTGTCCAGCAATTCGGCGAGGACCGGCAGCAGCGGCGCGAGTCCCAGCTCGGGCAGGCACAGCAGTTCGACGGTTCCGGCCTGCACGGCACCGGGGCCGGCGGCGGCGCCCGCGACGGCACGGTCGCCGGAGTGGCGCTTCTCGCCCGGGACCATGGTGTCGGCGAACGCCTCCAGGGCGGTCCGCCACGCACTGATGTCCGGGACGGCGGCGGGTCCGGTGGCGAGCGCGGCGGCCGGCCCGGCGGCCGAGGCCCGCGCGGGGACGGCGACCGCCCCGGTCTGCAGCGCGGCGACGGCACCGGCCAGCCCGAGTACGAGCTGCCGCCGGGTGGGGCGGCGGGGGTACGGCGTCCCGCTCGGTGCCCCGTTCGGCCGTGGCGCGATCCGCCCGTTCACCGGGTCCGCCACGAACAGGACAGGCTCAGCGGCAGCTCGACCTTGACGCCGAGGGAGGCGCGCAGCAGGGCGTCGGCGAGCGCGGGATCGTACGGGCGGAGGGCGTCGGCCGCCTCCTCGCCCGTGGCCGGTGCCCCGGCGACCTTGATGTTGCGGGCCTTGAGCGCGGCCTCGCCGGACGACTGGTCGAACCAGTAGCTGCCGTCCCAGCCGACGAGGGCGGGGCCGCCCGGGTGGGTCTGGACGCTCCAGTGGTCCAACTGCCAGTAGCGGCAGGCGGGGATGGCCAGGGCGAAGCGGGCGGGCTCGGCGAGCAGGAAGCGCAGGGCGCCGCCGTTGCTGACGGTGATGTCGCGCTTGGCGTACTCCACGCAGACGGGGTCGGTGCCGATGAGGGCGAGCGGCGGGGTCTCGCCCTCGCCGTACCGGTGGAAGGTGCACGCGTCGGCGAAGGCGGGGTCGGTGTAGCCGCCGGGGCCGACGCCGAGCGGGACGGCGCCGCCCGTGGCTCCGGCGGAACCGGGGGACGCGGCGGTACCGGCCATGCCGGTATCACCGGTGATACCGGTGATACCGGTGAGGCCTGCGACGCCGGTGATGTCGGTGACGTCTGCGATGTCGGCAGCGGCAGCGGCGGCGGGCGTGGCGGGGAGCGCGGAGAGGAACAGCGCGGCGCTCAGCCCGGCCACGGCGGCACGCAGGCGTACGGGGGAGACAGCGCGGGATGGCGTGGGCACGGCAGGGACCTGCTTCCCGTCGGGGCATGCGGGGGCGAAGGCGGGGATGAGGGAGCGGAGGCGGGGGATTCCGGCCACCGGTGGCTGGTTACCGCCGGTTACGCGGGCCTGTATCGTGATGGCGCGGCGCTCGCCGCGCAACCCCCTCCGCTGCCGCCTCCACAAACTCCCCCCGACTTCTGACCTGCGGCTCCCGACTCCCGGCTCCCGGCCCCCGGCCCCCGGCCTCAGGTCATCGGCTGCGCCGCGCCGCGCCGTCCCCGAGCCCCGGCGGAAGCACATCCGCCGTCCGGAAGACCGGCGTCCGTTCCGAACACGTGGCCCCCTTCCGGGTCACGCCAGCCCGAACCTCTCGGCGTGCACCTGTCGCGCGGGGACCTTCAGGTCCCGCAGGCCGGACAGGACGGCCGTGGTCATGGCGGGCGGGCCGCAGACGTACACGTCGCGTTCGGTGATGTCCGGGACCAGCCGGTGCAGGCCGTCCGGGCCGAACGGCGGGGCGCCGCCCTCGCCGGTCCTGCCGGTGAGCAGATGCAGCCGTCCGCCCCGCAGCGCGACCAGCTCCCGCACCTCGTCCAGCAGCACGGCATCGGCCTCGCCGCGAACCCGGTACAGCACGACGATGTCGCCGGTCCCCTGTTCCTCCAGCAGTGCCCGCACGGGCGTGATGCCCACGCCGCCGGCGATCAGCAGGGCACCGGGCCGGGTCCGGTGGAGCGAGGTGAACGCCCCGTACGGTCCCTCGACGAAGACACGGCTGCCGACCGGGACGTTCCGCAGGCCGGCGCTGGTGCTGCCCGCCGCCTTCGCCGTGAGGCGCAGACCCTGTCCGTCGGGCGTCGCCGACAGGGAGAAGGGGTTGGCCGTCCACCAGGGGTTGTGCCCGGGGAACCGCCAGATGCAGAACTGCCCCGCCCGGGCGGGAAGTTTGCCGAGGTGCCGGCCGGTGACGTACACGGACACCACGTGGTCCGACTCCGGCACCACGGCCGCGACGCGGAACCGGTGGTAGGCGTTGCGCCACAGCGGCAGGGCGACACGCCCGGCCAGCAGAGCGCCGAAGGCGAACAGCCACAGGATCCACCAGTAGGCCGTCGCGAACGGGGAGGAGGTGAACGTCTTGGTCTCCAGCAACTGGTGCACGAACGACAGGCCCAGGGCCACGTAGAGCAGCAGGTGCAGACCGTGCCAGACCTCGTACCGCAGCCGCCGCCGCAGGGGCCGGGTGGAGACCACGGCGATCACGAGGAGGACGGCCGCGGCGAGGATGCCCAGCAGGGAGGCCGGCACCCCGCTCAGGGCGATGAACGTCTTCCCCATGGAGGCGTCGTCGAGTGTCGCGTAGCCGAGCACCACCAGCGTGGCGTGGGTGAGGACGGTCCACACCAGCAGGAAGCCGACCCAGCGGTGCCACACCGTGAGCCGGTCCATCCCGATGCGGCGGTCCAGCCACGGCAGCCGGGCCACCAGCAGCAGTTGGCAGAGCATCAGCAGGGCCGCGTGCACTCCGAAGAACTTGGCGACCGTGAGCACCCCGTTCTTGCCCGGACCGGCGCCGAAGAACAACGCCTCGACGATCACCACGTTGACGACGACGAAGGTCCACATGGCCCAGCGCGCCGCGTCCACCGGAGACACGCCGCCTCTCCGCACCGCGTTGTCCACTACCGCCATGTCCGCCCCCATCCCCTGCGGCCGCGGCAAGCGCGGCCCGTGTACACAAACCCCGTGAAGACCGAGAGCTTCGGCTGTTGCGCACACCTCGGTCATATACGGATACGGGGCACTGACCCGGCCCGTTCACGCCGGAACGGCCGAATCCTACGGGCGTTCGGTGCGTTCTGTGCCCGACCGCGCACCTGTCGGGGCCCCCGCCGCCCGGACCGGTCGGCCACCGGGTGCCGGCTACTCCACGTAGACGCCGGTGTGGTTGGCGAGGACCGCGCCGAAGCGGGAGCCCGCGGCCGGGATGCCGAGGTCCACCGGGTTGAAGGCGGCCGAGCCCGCGGCCGTGAGGCCGGAGGCGGTGCCGCGCAGGGACCAGACGGCGCCGGTGCCGTTCTCCTCCGGTGCGGACGCGGCCAGTTCGGCCCTGCCGTCCCGGGTAACGTCCAGGAGGCGGACCGCGTCGCCGAAGTGGTCGCCCGTCTCGGCGATGCCGGGAATCCCCCGCATGTCCTGGTGGAAGGCCTGCGCGCCGGTGCCGGTGAGGCCCCCGGAGCCGCCCTTGAGCAGGACCACCGCTCCTGCCCCGCTCCGGTTGCCGATGGCCTCGTAGGGCACGGCCGCGGCGAGGTCCGCGTAGCCGTCGCCGTTGGCGTCCCCCGCGGAGAGGCGGGCGCCGAAGTTGTCGCCCTTCTCGCCCGTGCCCGGGACGCCCGGGGTGTCCTGGTGGATCGTCGTGACGCGGCCGGTGCCCGGCCCGGAGGGGGTTCCGTGGAAGACCCTCACGGTGCCCGCGTCGTCGGGCAGGTTCTCGACGATGTCACCGGGGACCACACGGGTCGCCAGGTCGCCGATGCCGTCCTTGTCGAAGTCGCCGGTCACGGCGGTGGCCGCGGAAGGCAGCGCGGCCGGGACCGTGGAGAGGCCCGAGGCGGTGCCGCGCCAGAACTTCCCGCCCTCGGCGTGGTTCTGGTACGCGTAGAAGGTGGCGAGGTCGTCGATGCCGTCGCCGGTCATGTCGCCCGCGGCGATCGCGGAAATGCTGTTGTCGGTGCTGAACAGGGTGAGGTTCTGCACGCCCGCCGGTTCCCCGGCCCGGCTGAACGGGCCGCGGAGCACGGAGCGCACGTCCCAGTCGGGCCCGTACTCCAGGAAGAGGTCGGCGTTGCCGTCGCCGTCGAAGTCGCCGCCGGTGAGGTTGGAGCCGACGTTCCAGTACCTGCTGTCCGCCGGAGCCTTGAGTACGGCGGAGCCGTCACCGCTGAGACCGCCGGTGCGGCCCCACAGCACCGTCACCATGCCGCGGCTGCCGGTGCCTGTGACGTCCTCGCCCGCGCTGTGGACGGCGAGGTCGGTGAGGCCGTCCCCGTCGAGGTCGCGGGCGATCAGTTTCTCGCCGAAGCGGTCGCCCTCCTCGGGGGTGCCGGAGATGCCCGCGCTGCTCTGCGTGAGATACACGCGGGAGGAGGTGTCGGGGCCGGACGCCGAGCCGTAGGTGATGACGACGTAGCCGGCCTGCCCGTGCCCGGAGACCGTGGCGTCGGGGGCTCCGATCGCCAGGTCCTGGTAGCCGTCGCCGTTGAAGTCCTCGCCGGCGGACGCGGCTGCCGCCGGCGACTGCCGGGCCCCGTCGGCCGCCTGGGCGGGACCCCCGGTGAGGGCGGCGCCGAGACCGAGGGCGGCCAGGACGCACAGCGCGCGCGGGCGACTCATGATTCCTCATTCCTCCGGCAGCGCCATGACGGACGGGACACGGTCCATGGGGCCACAGGTCCATACGGTGAGACCTGTGGCGCGGCCGGAAGGTTGTGCGCCGGGGGTGGGCGACGACGCCGGGCGTGGGCGAACAGCCCTCCCTGGTAAGGGCGTTGGGGAGGACGGGACCGGCGGCCCGTCAGGCCGGCGGCGCCCCGGCCGGTTCCACCGCGGTCACGAGGACGGTGACCGTCACCGGGCCGGGGGCGTCGCCCTCCGCCGCCCCGGCCACCGCCGTGCGGACGGCGCGGGCGACGTCGAGGGCGCGATGGTCCTCGGCGGTGGCGAGCTGGACCCGGATGTGCTGGCTCGGCGGATCGTCGGCGTCCTTGATCCGTACGGCTTGGGCGAGCCACCGGCTGGTCCGTCCCGTGGGCGGCTCCGGAACGGGGGCGAGGCGGGTGACGCCGGGCACGGCCGTCACGGCGTCGGCCAGCTCCGCGGCCGGCTCCCGCACGGGCACCGGGCCGGGTGAGGGGTGCGGCATCGGGCCCGGCGACGGGTGCGGGCCCGGCGACGGGTGCGGGGGGCCGGAGACCGGGGCCGGTCCGGCGCCGTCGGTTCCGGGCGGGTGCATGCCCGGGCCGTCGGCTTCGGCCGGGTCCGGACGCCAGTCCGCGAACCTGGCCGCGGACGGATCCGAGGCCCGGGCCGGGGGCCGGTCCGGGGCCTGGTCCGGGGCCCGGTCGGCGGCCCGGTCGTCCGCACGGGCGGGCTCCCCCAGCAGGTCCGTCACCCGCAGGTCGATCTCGGCCGTCGGCAGCCCGAGGCGTCCGGTGGCCGCGGCGAGCAGCGCCCGGCGGAGCTCGCCCGCTGTGCGGGGCAGGGGCTGCCGGGCCGAGGCCGAGAAGTCCGCCTCGATCCGCAGCGGTTCCGGCCGCAGCGCGGCCCGGGGAGCCCCGGCGGCCGGCTCCGGCGCCGCTTCCGGTACGGCCAGGCGGATTCTCACGGCGCCGAGCCGGACGCCGTCCACCCGGGCGGCCGCCCGGTTCAGCACCGCGCAGGCGGCGCGCTCGGTGATCCACGCTCCGTCCCCGGGCCCGCCGAGGGGCAGGAGAAGGCCCGGGCCGAGCGGGTTCCGTCCGGCCCGCGTCCATCCGTCGGCCGTCATCGGCCACCACCTCTTCCGTACCGTGCCGTGTCCAGACCGCCGGAACCGGGTCCGTGCGGCCGCCCGCGCCGCCGGTCCGGCGGGCCGGGTCCACCGTATGCCCGCACAAGGAGCATCTCGCGCAGAACGGCCTTAACGTGGAAAACCGGGAGGAATCCGTTCCAGGAAGGGATCACCGGCCATGACGGAAACGGCACAGAAGAGCAGGCCCGACACCTCCGGCAGGGAGTCCGCGGGCGGCGGGTCGTACACCGCCGACGGCGGGGCGCGCGGCAAGACGAGCGTCGCGGACAGTGTGGTCGAGAAGATCGCCGGGATGGCGGCCCGTGATGTGGACGGCGTGCATGCCATGGGCGGCGGCATCAGCCGGGCCTACCACGCGGCGCGGGAACGCGTGCCCGGGACGACCAAGTCCGTCTCCCACGGAGTCCGGGTCGAGGTGGGCGAGAAGCAGACCGCGATCGATCTGGAGATCGTCATCGACTACGGGGTCTCGATCTCGGACGTCGCGTCGTCCGTGCGGGAGAGCGTGATCTCCGCCGTGGAGTGGATGACGGGTCTGGAAGTCGTCGAGGTGAACATCTTCGTCAGCGACGTGAGTCTCCCGGGCGAAGAGGAAGAGCAGACAGAGCAGGAGCAGCCACGGCTCCGTTAGCCGGATCCTGCGGAGCGCCCGGATCCCGCGGAGCGCGGAGAAGGCGATGAACGCGAAAGAGGCACGATGAGCATGGCCATGGTGGGCCTGGTCGCCGGAATGGCGCTCGGCTTCGCAGGGTACTTCGGCGGCTTCGGGGCTTTTCTCCTCGTGGCGGCGCTGGGCGCGGTCGGATACGTCGCCGGGCGGTTCGCGGACGGTGATCTGGAGCCCGGCGACTTCTTCCAGTCCCGTGAGCGCCCCGCCCGGCGACGGTGAACGGTGGCACAGCCGCAGACCGCAGCCCCGGCGGTACCCGCACACGAGCGAGGGGCGACGCGTGTCGCCGACCGGGTCGTCGCGAAGATCGCTTCGCGGGCGGCCCGTGAGGCGATGAGCGGATTCGACGAGTCCGCTGCTCTCGTGACTCCCGGCCGCACGGCGCCCAGCGCGCGGGCGTCGGTGCGGCCCGCGTTCGGGCGGGGGCCGTCGCTCGGCGACGCACGCCTGCACATCGGGGTGGAACTGGGCTACCCGTCCGACATCGGCGCGCAGTGCGGGGCGGTCCGCCGCGTCGTCACCGAACGGGTCGGCGGGCTGGCGGGCATGAAGGTCCATGACGTCGTGGTGACGGTCGAGCGGTTGCACTCCGCGCACACGCGGGGCGAGGGCCGGGGGAGGGTGCGATGAGCGAGCGGGAGCCGGAGCGAGGGCCGGAGCCCGGTCTGGAGCCCGGTCCGGAGCCGGCCCTCGGGCCGCGGCCGGCCGGTGACGCCGGGGCGTCCCCGTCCACGGCGGCGGGCGGGACCGCACCGGGCGGATCGTCGGTCGCCGCCGGACGGGGCGAACGGCGCCCCGCGGGACGAGCCGACGGCGGGACGGGCGCCGGGACGGGCGCCGGGACCGGCGCCGGGGCCGGCGGCGCAGGGACCGGCGGACAAGCCGGGGGGCACGCCGAGGGGCGGGCCACCCACCGGCTCTGGTCCACCCGGCGCGTGCCCGCCGCCATCGTCGCCCTGGTGGCCGTCGCGGGCACCGGTCTGCTCCTGTACGACGTGGCCGCCGTACGGGCCGGCGGGCCGGCGATGCGCTGGCGGCGCGTGCTCGCCGACGAACTGGCGACCCGGCCGCTCGACGACCGCTGGGTGCTCGCCGGCGCCGCGCTGGCGGCGGCCGTCGGGCTGTGGCTGCTGATCCTCGCGGTGACCCCCGGCCTCCGCGACCTGCTGCCGATGCGGACCCCGGCCGGGTCCGGCGACGTACGGGCCGTACTCGGCCGCTCCGCGGCCGCGCTCATCCTGCGCGACCGCGCCATGGAGGTGCCGGGCGTCCAGTCGGCCCACATCCGCGTGCGCCGCCGCCGGGTCAGGGCCAGGGTGACGTCCCACTTCCGCGAACCCGACGACATCCGCGCCGACCTGGACGCGGCCCTGACGGACGGGGTGCGGGAGCTCGGTCTCGCCCGGCGGCCCTCGCTGTCCGTCCGCGTCCACCGCCCCCGGAAAGGGTGACACCGCACATGCTCAGGACCGTCAACCGGCTGCTGCTCGGGCTGGGAGGGCTGGCCCTGTTCGCCCTGGGCGGCGCCGCGCTGGCCGGTGGCCTCGACCTCGAGCGGCACTGGGACTTCCGCCTGCCCGGCTGGTGGCCCTTCGGCGGACCGGACGACGTGATCCTCACCGACGGGGCACGGACCCGGTTCCGGGACGACGGGTGGTGGTGGCCGGTCGTCCTCGCGGCGCTCGGCGTGCTCCTCGCGCTCCTGCTGTGGTGGCTGCTGAGCCAGCTGCGCCGGAACCGCCTCGCGGCGGCCCCCGTCGACAGCGGCGACGGCGTGGGAGGGCAGCTGCGAGGACGGGCACTGGAGGACGCCGTGGCCGCCGAGGCGGAGGCCATGGACGGCGTCGCCCGCGCACGCGTCAGGCTGATGGGCCGCCCCGCGGCGCCCAGAACGCGGGCCGGACTGCGGCTCGAACCACACGCCCGGCCGGCGACCGCCCTGGAGCGGCTGAGCCGGGAAGCGCTCCGGCACGCCCGGGAGTCGGCGGGCGTGGGCAGCCTTCCGGCCGAGGTCCGGCTCAACGCGGTCCGCCACCGGGCCCGCCGGGTGACCTGACGTTCCGCCGCCCGTGACCGGGGCCCGGGCCCGGTCCCCGAGGGCGGGCCGGGGGACCGGGCCCGGAGCGGCCGGCCCGGATCGGCCGGGCCCGTGCGCCCGTACACCCTCAGGGATGCATACGGGCGCCCTTGAGCACCTTGTCGACCGCGTTGCGCGGCCCGTGCACGGCCAGACCCACCAGGTCCAGCCGGTCCCGCGGCACGGCCCGCACCGCGGCGCGGTTGTCCCGGTCGTGGCCGGTGGCGAAGAGGTCCGAGGTGAACACCGACCGGGGAAGCGAGCGGGACAGGGCGCGGCCGTGGGCGGCGGTCAGGATCTCCTTCGTCCCCTCGAACACCAGGACGGGCTGGCGGAACATGGGCAAATAGGGCGTGCCGTCGGCGTCGGCGTACGGTTCGCCGATCACCTCGGGCAGCTCCGAACCGAGCCCGCTGACCAGGAACGCGGTGACGTTCAGCCGCTGCCAGGACTCCAGATCGTCGCGCAGCAGCACGGCGATCTTGGTGTCGAACCGTACGGGGGTGTGCTCGTGTGTCATGCCCTGAGCCTGCACGCCACCACGGCACACCTTCTTGTACGTTCTTGACGTGGTGGCACGGCCGGAGATCTCCGCGTGGCGACCGCGGGTTCCGGGCGTCGCGGAAGTCCTCCACGCCCACTTCACCGAGCACGCGTACCCGATGCACGTCCACGACGTGTGGACCCTGCTGATCGTCGACGACGGTGCCGTCCGCTACGACCTGAACCGCCGCGAGCACGGCACCCCCCACGACACGGTCTCGCTGCTCCCCCCGCAGGTGCCGCACAACGGCTCGTCCGCCACCGCGCACGGCTTCCGCAAACGGGTGCTCTACCTGGACCTGACACAGCTGGACGAGGGCTTCATCGGCCCGGCGGCGGACAGCCCCGACCTGGCCGACCCCCTGCTGCGCCGCCGCGTCGGACGACTGCACACGGCCCTGGCGCGGCGGGGCGACGAACTGGAGGCCGAGAGCCGCCTCGCCCTGGTCGCCGACCGGCTGCGCGGCCACCTGCGGCCCCGGCTCGCCGCGCACCCGCCGAACGCCGGCCGCGGCGTGGCCCACACCCTGCGGGAACTCCTCGACGAACGGCTGACCGACGGGGTGAGCCTGGACGAGGCCGCGAAGCTGGTGCACGCCCACCCCACCCACCTGGTCCGGGCGTTCACCGCCGCCTTCGGCATCGCCCCGCACCAGTACCTGATGACACGCCGCGTCGAACGCGCCCGGCGGCTGCTCCTCGACGGCCGCCCGCCCGCGGAGGCGGCGACCGCGTCCGGCTTCTACGACCAGCCGCACCTGACCCGCCACTTCAAACGCATCCTGGGCACGACGCCCGGCCGTTACGCCCCCCGAACGGCCGGCCCGGAACGACGGCGCGGGCCGAGGCCCGCGGCCCCTGGCGGCAACGACACGGGGAACGGTCCGCGGGACGAGGGCTGAGCGGCGGCCGTGTCGGTGGCGGTGCCGGCCCGAGTGCGCCCATCGGGAAACCGCCGGATCTCGGCGGACGTCGCGGCTAACATGCTGCGCAGTGCTGGTCTGAACGTGCCGCCGTACTGCCTGACTTGGCGGACCATCGGAGAGGTCATCGCGTGTACCTGAGCGTCCCCTTCGAGGACGGCGAGACTTTCGTCGTCGAACTGCCAGAAGGGCAGGGCTCCGGAGTCATCCGGGCGAGCCGTGGTGAAGGGCTGATCGAGTACTCCGCCGACACCTTCGAAGCCGGAATGGCCCGCGTCCGCCACGTCGTCGAGGCTCTGCTGGAGCCCTTGACGGACCTCCCCAGGAGCCCCGACCGCATCCGTGCCGAGTTCGGGCTCCGTGTCACGGCCGAGGCGGGGCTTGTCGTGGCCAACGGGTCCGGTGACGCGCATATCGCGCTGGAACTGGAGTGGAGTCGCCGCGAGGGCGGCGGGTGAGTTCGCCGGGCGGGTCGAGCGCGGCCTGGGAGCGCGGGACGGCACGCGTACTGCACGACGGACGGCCGGTCGGTGTCGCGTTCCTGATTCCCGGTCGGTTGCTGCTGACGTGCGCCCACGTCATCTCGTCCATCGTCGGCCTCCCGGCCGGCCGGCCGCTGCCCGCGCGTCTTCCCGTGACCGTCGACTTCCCGCTGCTGCCCGGCCGTCCCGAGGCGGCGGCCACGGTGCACTTCAGTGTGCCGGTGGCCGCGGACAACAGCGGTGACGTCGCAGTGCTCCAGTTGACCGGCGAAGCCCCGGCGGGCGCCGTGGCGATGCGGATCGTGGAAGCGGACGACCTCGCCGGACACCGCTGGCGGGCCTTCGGCTTTCCGAGGTACCCGGGGCCGGTGGGCGGCAAGGACGCCGGTGTCTGGACCCGCGGCATCGTTGAAGGCCGTGAGGGAACCGGCTGGTGGCAGCTGACGTGCGACGAGCGGGCGGGTTTCCCTCTGGCCGGCGGCTTCAGCGGGGCGCCCGTGTGGGACGAGGAATACCAGGGCGTGATCGGAGTCGTCGTCGCTGTCGAAGGAGACCAGCGGCGCCGCACCGGCTACGCGCTGACCGTGGAGTCACTCGCCCGTGAGTGGCCGCAACTGCGCTCACGCCTCCTCGACGACAGCCCGTTTCGCGAACTCTTACCGTTCACCGAGCACGACAGCGCGGTGTTCCACGGACGAGCCAACGAAACGCGCCGGCTGCTCGAGCTCTTCGGGGAACAACAGGTACCGATCCTGCCGGTGCTCGGCGCCTCCGGCGTCGGCAAGTCCTCGCTGACCGGCGCCGGACTGCTGGCCCATGTCGACCAGAACAGCCACCTGACCGCCCGCCTGCCCCACGGCCTGCGGCTGACCGCCGAGGAACTGCTCGCCTGGGCCCTGGCATCCGCGGGCGACGCGGACACGAGGAAGGCCGACTGGCACGACCGCTGGTCCGCCCTGGCCTCCCGGCTGGGGGACGAGCACGGGCTGCGCACCGCGCTCGAACAGACCCTGGCCCGGCACGACGGGCGGACCAGGCTTCTGCTCGTGCTCGACCAGTTCGAGACCCTGCTCGCGGACGCGCCGGAGACCGCCCGCAAACTGGACGCGATGCTGGGCGTCCTGACGATGCGCCGGACCGACGGCAGCCGCCCGGCTCAGGCCGTGGTCGTCAGCCGGATCGACTTCCTGCCTCAGATCGAGCAGCTCCCGAACCTGCGTACCGCTTGGGAGACGACCCACGTAGTGGTGCCGCCGATGACGCGGGACCAGCTGCGCGAGGCCGTCACCCGCCCGCTGGAGGGGCACGCGGGCATCCGCTTCGCCGACGGCCTGGTCGAACAACTGCTGCACGACACCCCGCGCGGTGCGGCCGCGCTGCCCATGCTGGAGTACACCCTGAGCCAGCTGTGGGCACGGCAGGAGCGCGGTGTGCTCACCGCCACCGCCTACCAGGAGCTCGGTGGCGTCGAGGGAGCGCTGGTCGGCAACGCGGAACGCACCCTGTGGGAGTGGGCGGACAGTTCCGAGCACGAGGCGCTGGAGCGGATCTTCATCCAGCTGGTCCGCCCCGCCGAGCGGCTGGACGCCGGGGAGCACGGCCCCGACATGCCCAGGGTCGCCGACCGCACGCAGTTCTCGGAGCACGACTGGTCGTTGATCCACCGGCTGGCCAGCACCCGTCTGGTCGTCGTGACCCGCCGCCCGAACGGGCTGGACACGGCTGAACTCGCGCACCAGGCGCTGGTGGAGAGCTGGCCGCGGCTGCAGGGCTGGGTCGAGCGCAACCGCGACTTCCGGAGCTGGCAGGAGGAGCTCCGGCGCACCGTGCGCGCCTGGCGGGAACGGGGACGGCCGCGGGAACTCACCCTCGACCGGCACCGGATCGACGAGGCGAAGCGGTGGCTCGCCGCCCGGGCACCCGAAGTCTCCGCCGAAGAAGCCGAGTTCGTCGAGGCCAGTATCCGGGCCCAGCAGCGCATCTCCCGCCGGCGCCGCCTCGTCCTGGCCGGGTTCGCACTCCTGGCCGCCCTCGTCGTCGTCGCGTCCGGCCTTGCCGCGCTCAACGCGCGAACGAGCGACCAGCAGCGCGATCTGGCCGCCACCCGGCGACTGATCAGCGAGAGCCAGGTCAAGGCCGGCACCGACCCCGTTCTGGCCGCGCGCCTCGCCCTGGCCGCTCAGCGCATCCACCCCACAGCCGACACCCGCGCCCGGCTCCTGAGCACCCTCACCGCACCCTCGCGCGCCACTCTCACCGGTCACACCAGCCCGGTGAGCTCGGTGACCGTCAGCCCGGACGGAGACACCCTGGCCACCGGCAGCCGTGATCGGACGGTGCGGCTGTGGGACCTGCGGACCCACCGCCGGCTGGCCACCCTCACCGGCCACGGCCGCTCGGTGGGCTCGGTGGCCTTCAGCCCGGACGGGAAGACCCTGGCCAGCGGGGGTGAGGACCGGACGGTGCGGCTGTGGGACGTCCGTACCCGGCGTTGGTCGGCAACCCTCCCCGGCTCCACGAGCAGCCCCGTGGTCTTCAGTCCGGGTGGAGACGTTCTGGCCACGGGCGGTGAACAAGGGACGGTGCGGCTGTGGGACGTCCGGACCCGGCGTCCCCTGGCCACCCTCAGGAGCCACGGCCGTTCCTCGGCGCCGAGGGTGGCGTTCAGTCCGGACGGCAAGACCCTCGTCACCGGCGGCAGCCTGGAGCGGACGGTGCGGCTGTGGGACGTACGGACCCACCGTCAGAAGGCCACCCTCAAGGGCCACACCGGCAAGGTCCAGTCGGTGGCTTTCAGCCCGGACGGGAAGACCCTCGCCACCGGCGCCAACGACTCCACGGTGCACCTGTGGGACGTCCGGACCCGCCGTTCGTCGGCCACCCTCACCGGCCACACCGGCAGCGTGTGGTCGGTGGCCTTCAGCCCGGACGGAAAAACCTTGGCCACCGGCGGTCAGGACCGGACGGTGCGGCTGTGGGACGTACGCGCCCGCCGTGCGCTGGTGTACTTTCCCGGCCACGCCGACCAGGTGAACTCGGTGGCCTTCAGTCCGGACGGGGAGACCCTCGCCACCGGCGGCAACGAGGCCGCGGTGCGGTTGTGGGGCATGAGGGCCGGCCGTCCGCTGGCCACCTTCACCAGACAGGGGGAAGGGGGCCGTTCGGTGGCCTTCAGCCCGGACGGAAGGACCGTGGCCGCCGTCAGTGACGAGCGGAGGGTGCGGCTGTGGGACGTCCGGACCCGCCGTCGTCTCGCCACCCTCACCGGAGAGAGCGGCTCCGGCCGTTCCATGGCGTTCAGCCCGGACGGCAAGACGCTGGCCACCGGCAGTGACGAGCGGACGGTGCGGCTGTGGGACGTCCGGACCCGCCGTTCGCGAGCCATCCCCACCGGCCACACCGGCGGAGTGTGGTCGGCGGCGTTCAGTCCCGACGGGAAGATCCTGGCCACCGGCAGTCACATCGACCGGACGGTGCAGCTGTGGGATGTACGGACCCGCCGCCGCCTCGCTGTCCTCAGCAGCTCGTTCGGACCGGTCGTCTTCAGTCCGGACGGCAAGATCCTGGCCACGGCCAGTGGCGAGCGGACGGTGGGACTGTGGGACGTGCGGACCCGCCGCCCGCTGGGCACCCTCACCGGCCACACCGGCCGGGTGCCCTCGATCGTCTTCAGCCCCGACGGGAAAACCGTGGCGACGGGGAGCTGGGACAGCACGGTGCGGCTGTGGGACGTGAGGACCCGCCGTTCGCTGGTCACCTTTGAGGGCCACACGGATTTTGTGCAATCGGTGGCCTTCGCGCCGGACGGAAGCACCCTCGCGAGCGGCGGCAGAGACGCCACGGCCCGGTTGTGGGACGTGAGGACCCACCGTCGTCTCGCCACCCTCACCGGCCACACCGGCACCGTGTGGTCGGTGGCCCTGAGCCGGGACGGAAACACCCTGGCCACGACCAGTGACGACCGGACGGTACGGCTGTGGGACGTCCGGACCCGCCGTCAGACGACCACCCTCACCGGCCACACCAGCACGGTGGCATCGGCGGTCTTCAGCCCGGACGGAAACACCCTGGCCACCAGCGGCTTCGACGAGACGGTGCTGTGGGACAGCGGGATGTTCAGCGATCTCCGCACCCTCATCGACGGGGTCTGCGCGATAGCGGGCCGGTCCATGACCCATCGAGAGTGGCGACAGCACGTACCCGCGGGTGTGGAATACCGGCGGATCTGCCCATGAGCAGCACGGAGGGCCGGGGTCGGCGGCACCCCCGCCCGGCGAGCCCGCTCCGCCGTGTTCGGGCTTCCGCGAGGGACCGACAACACCCGCGGTACGGCGATCGCCACGCCGGGAACACCGGGCTCAGCGGCAGGCGCGGCTGGCCGGAGTCCACCTGCGGCTGAGTGTTTTCCGTCCTCGGCCGGGGCAGAGGCCGACCGCCGTACCCTCCGGCTCACGGCGCGCCGGAGCCTCGCCACGAGCCAAACGCCAGGGCCCTCAAGGGTTCGCCGGGCCGGCCGGCCCGCCCTCAGGAGACGTCACGCCGGCCACAGGGTCTGCCCGCCGCTGCCGCGACGCGTAGACCGGTGCCACGACCGACGTCACCAGGAAGAGCAGGGCCGTTCCGCCCGATATCACCGTCAGTACGGCCGCCCCGCCGCCCCCGGTGTCCTCGTCCCGAACGGCCACCCACGGATCGTCCGCGTGATAGCGGACGGTCATCCGGGCTCCGACGGAGCTCTTGCCGCCCCCGCTGCCCACCGGCAGGTCCGCCACCACGGTGTTTCCCTCGGCCCGGAACTCGACCTTGCACTGGCCGATCATGCACGAGCCCTCCGTGTGCAGCGTCGCGGAGGTCTGCTCGCCGTCCTGGAAGGAGCGCAGGTGCTGGGCCGCCGGGAGCATGACCAGGACCGAGAGCGCGCCCGACAGCAGCGCGATCCCCAGCATCAGCAGCACGGCCGTCAGAGGCCGCACGCTTCCCGCGGCCGCGTCCTGGTGCCGCCCGCCGGCAGTGGTTCCGCCCGGTATGCCGTCCATGTCTCGCCGTCCGTTCCCGTTCCTCCGCACATGACGGGCCCAGCATCCCAAGCGCGGCGGCAGGTCACCCTCACCCGGTCAAGCGCTGTCGCCGGTCAGTGACCAGCTGGCGAGAAGGCTCAGGGCCCGCTGCGACGGCGAGTTCGCCTCGGCCGAGTAGACGAACAGCGTCGTATCGGGGTCCCCGGGCAGCGTCAGGGTCTCGTACTCGACGGTGAGGTCTCCGACCACGGGATGGCGCAGCCGCTTGGAGCCGTGCGTCCGCTGATGGACTCGGTGCTCGTCCCACCACAGGGCGAACTCCGGGCCGGCCTCGCGCAGTTCGGCGATCAGGTCGATCGTCGCCCGGTCGGCGGGGCCGGCCCCCGCCTCCAAACGGAGGTTCTCCACCGCCGCGCGGGCCTGTTCCTCCCAGTCGACGAACAGCGACCGTGCCGCGTCGTCGAGGAACATCCACCGGGCGTAGTTGCGCCGGGACGCGGGGAACCGCTCGAAGTCGGTGAACAGCGCCTTTCCCAGGCGGTTCTGCGCGAGCACGTCGGTGCGGCGCCCCAGCACCAGGGCCGGCACGTCGCCGAGCGCGTCGAGCAACTGGTACAGCCCGGGACGGACTCGCTGGACAGGACGCGTACGCGGCCGCGCAGCCGCGGCCTCCGGACCGATCAGGTCGGCCAGGTGAGCGCGGCCCGCCCGGTCCAGCCCGAGTGCGCGGCCGATGGCGTCCACCACCGACGGGGAGGGAACGATCCGCCGTCCCTGTTCGAGACGCGTGTAGTAGTCGGTCGACACACCGGCCAGGAACGCGACCTCCTCGCGCCGCAGCCCCGGCACGCGACGCACGCGACCGTCGGCGGGCAGGCCGGCTCGCGACGCGTCGCACTGGCTCCGTGCACGGCGCAGGAAGTCCGCCAGTTCGGTGTTCTTCTCCGGCATCCGTCCATTCTGGCCACTCGGCCCGGCATCGTGGGGCCGCCCGGGTGGGTCCGCCAGTCCCAGGCAGCCGGTCCCAGGTCGCGGAGGGCCGGAGGAGCCGTCCCGGACGGGGGCCTCCGGAGCCACGCTGATACCGGCATTCACCGTCACCCGCACGACCGGGAACGGGGGCCGCGTGCATCGACGCACGAACCGGTCGTATCGACCGCTCGGACATGCACGCCACGAGGAAGCACCGCAACCCTGAGGAGACCACGATGAGCAGGATCCTGATCGTCATGTCCGCCGCCGACCGGTGGGAGCGCACGGACGGCACGTCCTACCCGACGGGCTACTGGGCTGAGGAACTGGCCGCCCCGCACTTGGAGTTCACCGAGGCCGGATACGAGGTCGACTTCGCCTCGCCGGGCGGAGCCCCGCAGCCCCTCGACGAGCACAGTGCGGACCCGGCGCTCGCCGGCCCGGACTGTGCCCGGTACGTCGAGCACGCCCGGAAGGCGCTGACCGCGTTCGGTCCGCTCATTCCGCTCAGCGAGGTCGAGCCCGCCGACTACGCGGGCGTCGTGCTGCCCGGGGGCCACGGCCCGGTGGTCGACCTCCACCGGGACGCCGACCTCGGCCGCGTCCTGCGCCGGTTCGACGACGCCGGCGCCCTGATCGGTGCCGTGTGCCACGGCCCCGCGGGCTTGCTCAGCGCCATCGACCCCGACGGAAGCTGGCGCTTCGCAGGCCGCCGGATGACCGCGTTCACCGATGAGGAGGAGCGGATCTTCGGGACCGCCGAGGGGGCGCCCTGGCTCCTGGCGTCCCGGCTGCGCGAGTGGGGAGCCCGGCACGAGGGCGGAGCGCCGTACCAGCAGTACAACGTCCGGGACGGAAACCTGTTCACCGGCCAGAACCCCGCTTCGAGCACGCGCCTGGCCGAGGACATGATCGCGGCCCACGGCGCCCGGCCAGTGCTCTGACCGCGAGGCTGCCTTCCCGGATCCCGGGTGTCCGGTGGCACGCTGCCGCCGGGGGAGTGCCGGGGAGCGCCGGGGAGCGGGAGGGTGCGCCGGGTGCCCGGTGCCGGCCCGGGGGTCAGGTGAGGGCGTGTCAGGCGAGGGCGGCGGCCAGCAGGGCGAAGGCGGCGATGATGACGGCGACGCGGACGTAGTGGAGGCGGTCCCAGCGGTTCATCTGCTGCTTCCAGTCGGCGGGCCGGTTGTCGGGGGTCCAGGTCCTGCCCCGGTTGTTGATCGGGACGAGCAGCAGGATCGACATGATCACGCTGAGGGCCAGCAGCACGCCGGCGGTGACGACGAGGCCGGTGCCGTGGTGGTGCCGTCCGGCGACGGCCCAGACCGCGACGAGGACGAGCGAGGTGATGTACCAGACCGGCATCACGGCGCCGAGCATGCGTCCCCCGTGGGCGCGGCCGAGTTGGCCACTGTCGTCGGGGAGCGCGTTGAGGATCGGGTTGATGACGAAGGCGACGGAGAACTCCACCCCCACCATCACGCCGACGACCACGGTGGTGAACACCTCGAGTGCGTTGAGCATGATGAGCCCTCCCGGGTTCTAGCATTGCTAGCGAATGAGGCAACGCTAGTACTGTCGCCGCTCGATTGTCTAGCAGTGCTAGGATCGCGTCATGTCGGTACAGGAGCGCAAGGAGCGCGAACGGGCGGACCGCGAACGCCTCATCGTGGCGACGGCCCGCGAACTCGCCGAGCAGCAGGGCTGGGACGCGGTCACCACGCGCCGGCTCGCCGAACGCATCGAGTACAGCCAGCCCGTCCTCTACAGCCACTTCCGCGGCAAGCGGGAGATCATCGGCGCCGTCGCCCTCGAAGGCGCCGCCGAGATGGCCGCGGCGCTGAGAGCCGCGACCCGCGCCGCGAATGGCCCGCGCGCCCGGGTCTCCGCCCTGGCCCGCGCCTATCTCGACTTCGCCGAACGCAACCCGGCGGTCTACGACGCCATGTTCCGGCTCGACGGCGGCCTGGCGTTCGCCCACGAGGACACCCCGGAGCCGCTGAAGGACGCCTTCGCCGCCCTGCTGGAGAACCTCGACGAGGTCGCCGGGGACGGCGTCCACCCGGGACTGTTCACCGAGGTCTTCTGGGCGGCCCTGCACGGGCTGGCCACCCTGACCCGAGCCGGACGGCTGCCGCCGGGGGACGCCGAGCAGAGGGTAGAGCTGCTGGTGGAACGGCTGGCCATGGTCTGACCCGCCGTCCCCGCCGTCCCCGCCGTCCCCGCCGTCCCTGCCGGCACTCGGCCCGGGCCGGGGCCCTCGGGCCCCGCCACCGCCGGCCCGGGGCACCGCTTCCGGTCACCCGCGCCCACCCGGCAGGCCTTGCGACGGCCAGCCGGTGAGGGGACCCGCCTCACCACCCGCAGTCGAGGTCGGCCATGCCCCCGTGGAGCACCGGATCGGTGCTTGTACCGCTGACCCGCAGAAGACCGCCGTCCCGGCCCCAGTCCAACTCGTAGGTGCCTGCGCCGACGGGCCGGTGACCATCGTCGACCATCCAGGATCCCGACTCGCCCAGAGCCAGGCCGGTGCGCCCCACCGCGTACGCCTCGCCATTGCCGATGAGGAAGAAGGACGTCTCCCGCACCACGGCCGTGCAGCCCTCCGGCCCCGCGGGGCGCAGCACGTGGTATTCCGCGCCCGAGATCAGATCGTCCACCGTTCCCCACGTCGTGCCGAGCACCGCCGTGACGATCAGCAGGCTGCTCCCCAGCCGTGTCCAGGAGGCCGCGTCCCGGGCCGCCTCCCGCGAAGACCTCGACGAAGACGAACTCGCCCGGCGCGCCGCCTGGGTGAGGGCAGACCGGAGAACGAGGGAGATCACCACGAGCACCGCGCTGACGCCCCAGCCGGGGACCACCCGCCCCTGCACGACCAGCAGGAGGCTGCTCCAACTCGCCGCGGCGGCGAGGGCCGGAACCCCGATGCCGACTGCGGTGGAAGCGGCGGGCGGCAACCTCACGGTGCGCTGCAAACGTTCCTCGGCCACGGCGGCTACGACGCTTTCGAACGCCCCGGCAGTTGCGGTGAGAAACGGAAGCCGGGCGAGATCCGCGTCCCCGTCACGCGCCGCTCAAGCATCCATCCACTGTGGGGGGTCCAACGGCGGACCATGTGGGAGCGCGGAAGGCTGCCCTTCTCCCGTGAGCGTCCCGGGGGAGCGGCATCCCTCCGAGGTCCACCCTCCGTGACTAACAAGAATGTCACCAACTTTGGTGTTGGTATCTCCGGTGTTAGTGAGGCTGGAGAGGCTGCGACACGTCTTCGTGGGCAGGCGGCACGAGCTCGACCTGCTGCCTGGGTGACAGAGTGTGGAAGCCGGTCGTCTGGATGTCGGCGTAGTGGCAGAAGCGGCCGTTGGAAGTTCAACGAAAGTCGAGCACGCCCGACCCTTCCTCGTCGCTCCACTCGCGGACGGTCGCAGTAACCCTGGCCGGAACTCTACGGGCTCCGTCTCTGACGGCAGACGTCGACGCTTGCTGAGACTTAAGGAAAACCTTAAGCTCGGTCTTGGTGTCGAAGGGAGTCGTCTTGAGCTGGGCGATCAAGGTCACTGGTGAGTACGCCGAGTGGTTCAGGCTTCTGATCAAGGAAGATCTGAGTTCGGCCTCCCAGGTCGCGCAGGCTGTGGCTGCCTTGCGCGAGGCTGGGCCGACCTTGGGACGCCCCCTTGTAGACCGGCTGAAGGGCTCAGGGCTACATCACCTGAAGGAGCTGAGGCCGGGATCGGGCGGGCGCACTGAAATCCGGATCATCTTCGCCTTCGATCCGACTCGCTCAGCCCTGCTGCTGCTGGGCGGTGACAAGGCCGGAAACTGGGATCGCTGGTACCGCGACAACATTCCGCTGGCCGAGCGGCTCTACCACGACTACGTCGGCGACGAGGACTGAAGGAGTGGCCATGCCCAAGAAAGCCGCGCAGGACTGGGAAGCCCTGGAGCAGGAGCTGTACGAGGCCGGTGTGGAGCCCGCCGAGGTGGAGGCAGGGTCTCGCCGGCTTCTCGCCGAAGCACGTGGCCACCAGCTCGCCGAGGCACGCAAGCAGTCGGGGTTGACCCAGCGGGATGTGGCGACCCGAATGGGAGTCAGCGTCGCCCGGATTTCCCAGATCGAACACGGTGAGGGCGCCACCCTGGACGTCATCACCCGCTACGTGGAGGCACTCGGTGGGAGGCTGGATCTGGTCGCGGACTTCGGCGACCACACCCTGCGCATGCCGGCCAGCGGCAACCAGGGCAGTGCGGCGGCGTAGGTGTCTCCGGCCGGTGGCTCTGGTGAAGCCATGAGCACGCGGAATCGAAACGGCCGGGTTTCTCTCTGGCTGTCCCCGCTCTGCCCCGTACCAGGCTGGGGGTGAGGAGTCCCGTGCCTGGACACGCCAAAGGGCCGGCCTGGGAGGTAGCCCCTCCTGAGCTGGCCCTTTTCGCTGTGCCCCCGGCAGGATTCGAACCTGCGACACCCGCTTTAGGAGTTCGATCCGAGCCGACTGCGGCGGCTGTTGTCGACTGGTGAGACGGCCGGACAGGAGTGCTGGTGTACGCCCCCGTCCGAAGTCGTTGATGTCAGCCCTGGATGTCAGAAGCCGTAGCCCTAATTAATTGGGGACGGTCATAGCGGTTGCTCACGAGTGTCTACTGGAGGTTGATAGTCGGGTGTGGTTGGCGGGGTTGCTGCATCTGGTTGCGGTACCACGTCGCGGGCAAGAGCGAGGTTGTTGCGGGCAAGGAGGGTGTGGGGGTGGTCGGGGCCCAGAACCCGCTCGTGGTCGGCCAGGACCTGCTCACACAGGTCGAGAGCGTCTTGGAGCCGCCCGGACTTGCTGTAGGAGACGGCGAGGTTGTGGCGGGCACGGAGGGTGTCGGGGTGGTCGGGGCCCAGAACCCGCTCGTGGTCGGCCACGACCCGCTCGTACAGGTCGAGGGCGTCTTGGAGCCGCCCGGCGTTGCTGTAGGAGTTGGCGAGGTTGTTGCGGGCAAGGAGGGTGTGGGGGTGGTCGGGGCCCAGAACCCGCTCGTGGTCGGCCAGGACCTGCTCACACAGGTCGAGAGCGTCTTGGAGCCGCCCGGCGTTGCTGTAGGAGTTGGCGAGGTTGTTGCGGGCACGGAGGGTGTCGGGGTGGTCGGGGCCCAGAACCCGCTCGTGGTCGGCCAGGACCTGCTCGTACAGGTCGAGGGCGTCTTGGAGCCGCCCGGCGTCGCTGTAGGAGACGGCGAGGTTGTTGCAGGCACTGAGGGTGTCGGGGTGGTCGGGGCCCAGAACTCGCTCGCGGTCGGCCACGACCCGCTGGCGCAGGTCGAGGGCGTCTTGGAGCCGCCCGGCGTTGCTGTAGGAGTTGGCGAGGTTGTTGCGGGCAAGGAGGGTGTGGGGGTGGTCGGGGCCCAGACCCCGCTCGTGGTCGGCCAGGACCTGCTCACACAGGTCGAGAGCGTCTTGGAGCCGCCCGGACTTGCTGTAGGAGACGGCGAGGTTGTTGCGGGCAAGGAGGGTGTGGGGGTGGTCGGGGCCCAGAACCCGCTCGTGGTCGGCCAGGACCTGCTCACACAGGTCGAGAGCGTCTTGGAGCCGCCCGGCGTCGCTGTAGGAGACGGCGAGGTTGTGGCGGGCACGGAGGGTGTCGGGGTGGTCGGGGCCCAGAACCCGCTCGTGGTCGGCCACGACCTGCTCGTACAGGTCGAGAGCGTCTTGGAGCCGCCCGGACTTGCTGTAGGAGACGGCGAGGTTGTTGCAGGCACTGAGGGTGTCGAGGTGGTCGGAACCGTGGATGCCACTACTGAGACGGACGGTCGTCTCGTCGTACTCGATCGCCTGCTGATAAAGGCCCGCTTCGGTAAGGCTGTCGCTCACCGTGTAAATGCACGGGTGGGTTGAGGGCTGCCACAGGGCCGGGCGGGTGCTCTGGTCGAGGTGGACCGCGTTGGCGCGCAATAGGGCGGCCAGTTCCCGTTCCTCGTGGTCGTGGCGGGGCCACAGGCGGGTGATCGCGTCGGCGGCGGTCCGGGCTGTGGTGTGCAGTGTGCCGTGCGGGATGGTCTCCCGCACGGCGCGGGCGGTCAGGGCGTGCATGCGCAGGGGGGCGGTGGCGGTGTCCTGGGTGATCAGGGCGTAGGTACGCAGCAACTCCAGCGCGTTGTGCACCTCTGCTTCGGTGACGGGCGGGTGGTGCTTGCGTAGCCAGCGGCGTTGTGGCGGGCGGGCGGTGCTCAGGTAGCTGAGGGCTGCGGGTGTGGTCCATGCGGTGGCGGGGTGGCCGAGGGGGTCCATGAGGGATGCCAGGTGCAGCAGTGGCCGGGCCAGCCGACCGGTGTCAGCTTCCTCGACCGCGTCGAGGGCGAGCAGCAGTGAGGCGGTGACAGGCCGCCCGTAGCCTTCCGCGTCCGCACTTGCCGGCAGCAGATCGCCCAGCCGGTTGCTGGTGTCGCGCAGCAGAGTCAGGTAGTCCGCCATGGTGAGCCGCTTGTTGATGAGGTACGCGGCAGCATGGCCGAGTGCGAGGGGGAGACGACCGAGTTCGACCGCCAGTGCGCCTACCCGGCCGGGGTCGTGCAGGTGAGCATGGCCGGCATCGGTGAGCCGACGCTGCAGGTAGGCGCGGGCCTCGGCATCCGTGTAGATGCCGAGCCTGATCAGGGCGCGGCCCTCTCCGCTGAGCTGGGCGTCCTCGCGTCGGCTGGTGGCCAGGACCCAGCCGCGGCCGCCCCCGCTGTCGGGCCACCATTCCCGGACGGATACGGGGTTGGTGATGTCGTCCAACGCCACCAGCCACCGCTGCTCGGTCGCTGCCAGCCACTGCAGAAACAGTCGCGCCGCCCCGTCTTCGTCGTCCGAGGACGCCCCGGGCAGGCGCAGCCGCTCGGCCGTCTTCGCATAGGCGCTGATGACCTGGTCGGTGCTCGCGGCACGGACCCACAGCAGCACGTCCAGTCCAGCCCCAGCAGAACGCTCCTGATCCCGAAGCTCCCGCGCCAACGATGCCGCAAGCTGGCTCTTGCCCACCCCACCAGGGCCGGACAGTACTACATCACGGCCTCGGTCACGCGCCGCCCTGACCTTCTTCAGCACGTTCGTGCGGGGCTGGAAAGCTGCGGCAGGGCGCGGCACATCCCCCACCCACACCGGCCATTCAACCAACGGACCTTGCACCGGCGAGGGGTGCACATGCATGTCCCCCGCCACCTGAGTCACGTCCCCCTGCGTTGTCGCCTGCTGACGTGCACGGCGCTGCCCCGAACCACCCATCACCCTCCCCGGCTCCCTTGCCTCAGGCCCGGTTCCCGCCGACCTGATCGATGTCCCCCGTGCCGTTGGAACGCGCCTTCTGCCGCACGTCCTCACGCACCGCAGCACCCGGCGAACCGGCACCCGTGCCCGCACTCCCGCCCGTCTGGGTGATCCTGCCCCCACCGCGCGCCGACTGCCGCACCCGACGCCCCCCGACCTCACCGGCCTGCGACGCCCACCAGCCCAGCGCGGCCAGCACCCCTGCCGCCACCAGACCCGCCACAGGGCCGATCACATCCCACGGATCGCCACCCCCCTTCGACAGCACCGCCCACGGCACCGCCACCGCAGCGAACGCCGCAGCCGAACCCACCACCGCCACAAGCCACCGCAGCGCAGTCTGCACAACAACCCCCGAGAAGATTCAGGTATCAGCCTCCGGACCAACCATGCTGCACCGAGACACCCTCACCCACCGCACGAACCCGCAATCCCCAATCAGCCATCCCGCGGCACCGTGCCACTGCGGACGCGGCTGTCTCGATGAGTCGGTCATGACCTGTCTTCTTGCCCTGGGCCTTGCCAGGGATCTTGGTGAGCTGGGTATTCGCTGGTCAGTGGCGGTGGGCCCGTGCGCCTAGTGGTCGTCGTTGGTCGACATGGTCGCTGTCGAGCGCCCTCGGACGGCCCAGAGACGGCCCAGGCAACGATCCGTCGGCTCTTTGGTCGGCCTACGAGCTGACGGGCAACTCCTTTGCTCGCTGGCGTGCTTGGGCCCGTATCTCCTTCAGGCGGCTGTGGAACGCGTTGTGGCGGTTCTGGTCGAGGTTCAGTGGTAGGTCGAGCTGAGAGATGAGCTGTGACTCCAGGTCCCAAGGTTCGCTCCGCTCGATCCAGCAGACTCGCGCGTTGTCCGCCATCCACTGGCTCAGGGTGGCTTCGCCCGCCTTGCCGAAGGTCATTCGCTTGCCGCTGCCAACGCGGCGCAGCTCAAGGCCGAGCAGGCAGCCGAGGGTGAGCCGCAGGGTCGAGCCGGCCGCGTTGCCCCGGTAGTGGTAGCGCACCCGCTTGCGCAGGTTCTGCGTGCTGGTCCGGTTCGCCATGTACCGCGGTGCTATCCCGACGTAGAGCAGGCGCCCAGCGCCCAGGTCCGAGTGGGGCGGCTGCACAAAGTGCCACCCGTAGACCCCTGCCGCCGCCGGGACAGGGCTCGGACGCACCAAGACTTCCTGCGCCGACCACAACCGATGGGGACTGACGAGAGCGGTCGCTTCCACGAAGCCTCCAGACGTGCCGCAACTGACCGTCGCAGGCTACTGGTCAGCGCCGACAGGGCATTGGGGGCTGTGCAGTCGCGTGACATCAGCTTGGGAAGCCTGGCGCCCCTTTGTCGACGGTCTCTGCTGGTCACCGGTCACGCGGCGGTGCTGAGCCCACTGATGGCCTTCTGACACGGATATGGCACGCGGGCCATATCCGACATCTGCCTTGTAAGGGCGGAACTGCGGGCCGGCGGAGCCGAGCAGGTCACCACCGGTTCGACGGGGGCCCAGCTCAGCGGGCTACCTCGACCGCGGCGAGCCGTCGTTCACCGTGACTGACCGCACGTTGTGGCATGCGTGTGGCACGGGACCTCCTCAATGCGACTACGGAACGGGGTGGCCCCCTATAGGTCGCCTGCCCTGGACGTGCCCGAAGCGGTCGGCTATCGAACCGTCTCTCGAAACTCCCAGCGAGCACGGTGTGGACTTCATACTCTGGCTGCGTGGCTGATGTGTGGGCCCTTCTTCAAGGGATCGGTGCTGGCGCCGGGATGGTGGCGTTGGGGATTCAGGCTGGAGTGGGCTGGCGACGGCGGCACGCTCCACGCGACGTCGATGGCCTGCGGCAGTTGCTAGACACTGCATATAGTCACGTGCTACCGATTGCATCGCGGCCCGTCAACGGGAGCGCTTCCCTGGATCTTGTTGAGAATGATGCCGCCGTGATGGCAGTGATTGACATGCCGCGTTATGCCGGGCGGCTGAAAGATCCGGTCCTTGCTTCAGCGGTCCGGGAAGCGGGCCTCAAATACCACTTGGCCTTCGCGCTGGGCTCAAATCTAAACAGACCTTATAGTGAACGGGATCGAACCCTCATCGATCGCCAGAATCAGGCAGCGCAGGAAGCCATGGACGCGATCCGGAGAGCTGTTGACCGTCTCGATCAGATCGAACGTCGGCTGCGCCCTTGAGGTGGGCGGTGTCTCAATGACCGAGTCATGGTGAGTCGCGAAGCGCAGACGACGCAAGGGCAATGAAGGTGGTGTAGTCACGACGACGCTGTTCATCGGCGGCTAGGTAGGCAGCTTGAGGGACTGATGAGTCACGCCCCTCACCTATGGCCTCGATCCAGTCCGTTGCGGCGCGGAACTGTGCTCCTACCGACCCAACCAGCGCAGTACATGCATCAGCGCCCTCATCTGGCCCCCAGACACTCAGTTGCACAGCAGTTGTTGCCAGGAGCGGCTGAAGTCTGACGAACAGGTCAGCAATTCCTGACTGGGGCGTTCTGCCTTGAGCGAGCTGCACTTCCATCTCACCCAAGGCGCCCACTATTTCCATGGTTGCGTCGAGAGCGGTCATCCAGGCGGCTTTCCGGTGCTCGCGCGCCCATTGAGCATGCTCGGCATCTGCCTGTACCTTCACTGCTTCAACTGCTTTTAGCGCTCCCAGCTTGGCTCCCTGCCACGCACCAACCGCACCGATCAGAGAACCGATGAGTGCACATGCTCCAGAGAGCAGTGCCACTGTGCCTTCATCCACCATCTCAGCGTAAGTCAGTCTCACACCTGCCCCACCACTCTCCCCAGCTCCCATCCCGTCTGCCGTCGACCCACACACCGTGGAGCGGGCGGGGCCCCGGGCGTCCAGGTGGAGCGCGCCACTGTACGAACGACCTGGACGCCCGGGGCCACGTCTGCTCGGCTCTGCCTGGGGCGACGGCAGACGGGATGGGAGCCCCCACGCACGCCACCAACTTCCCGGCACTCGCGTACGGCGCCCCGTCCATCCCGGAGCCTGAGCGCCCCTGCCGGAGGCATCCATCTCTGAGGTCTGGCGGCTGATCGCTGTGAGCGCGGGCCGGGCGCCGGCCGGGGTGGAGCGGGACGGAGGCAGGAGCGCAGGCCCGGCCGGGGGCCGGGCCGCGCGCGGTGAGCGGAGCGAGTCTCAATGATGAAGTCAAGCTGCCTGTGTGACTGGCGGGGTGGGGGTGAAGATCCGTCCGTCACGTAGGAGTGCCCACAGCACATCGGTCCGTCGGCGGGCCAGGGCGATGATGGCCTGGACGTGTTTGCAGCCCACGGCGCGCTTCTTGAGGTAGAAGTCCCGGTTCGGTCCTTCGCGGATGATGCTGGTCTGCGCGGACATGTAGAAGACCCGGCGCAGACGGCGGCTGTAGCGCTTGGGTCGGTGCAGGTTGCCGGTGCGGCGTCCGGAGTCACGTGGCACCGGCACCAGTCCGGCGGCCGAGGCGAGGTGACCGGCGTCGGCGTAGGCCGACAGGTTGCCGGCAGCGACGACGAACTCGGCTCCGAGTATCGGGCCCATGCCGGGCAGGGACTCGATGATCTCCGCCTGTGGGTGGCTGCGGAATGTCTCGCGGATCTGCTTGTCGATCCGTTTCAGCCGGTCGTCCAGGTCCAGGATCTGCCTGGCAAGGTCGGCGACGATCTGTGCGGCGACGTCCTCCCCGGGCAGTGCGGTCTGCTGGGCCTGTGCGGCTTCCAGAGCGGTCGCGGCCACCGCGTCGGCGCCCCGGATACTGCGGTTGGCCAGCCAGGCCGTCAGCCGGGCCCGGCCACGGCGGCGGATGGCGGCAGGTGTCTGGTAGCCGGTCAGCAGCACCAGCGCACCCTTGTGCGCCGAATAGTCGTAGGCCCGCTCCAGCGCGGGAAAGACACCGGTCAGCACATCACGGAGCCGGTTGATCATCCGTACCCGGTCGGCCATCAGGTCACTGCGGTGGGCAGTCAGTAATGCGAGGTCGGCGGCGAGCTGGGCCGGTACGTCAATCGCGGCGAAGTCGCTTCGGTGACGGGCGGTCTCGGCGATGACATAGGCGTCGCGGGCGTCGGTCTTCGCCTCACCCCGGTAGGCGCCGGACATGCGGTTGACCGTGCGGCCGGGCACGTAGACGGCCCTCTGGCCGTGCGCCGCGAGCAACGCAAGCAGCAGGGCGGACGAGGTCCCTGAGATGTCCACCGCCCAGCGGACCTCCTCTGCCAGCTCCAGGATCTCGCCGAGCGCGGTCAGGATCGCCGACTCGTCGTTTTCGATCTTCTTCGACCACAGGGTCGCGCCGGTCTCATCGACCGCCGCCGCCCAGTGATGGCCTTTGCCCGCGTCGACGCCCGCCCATACGCGGGCCCGTGGCTTGCTCACTTGCCCTCCTCGCACCGCACAGCAGTCCGTCGGCCCGAAGAACACCCCGCTGTCTGCTCCGTAAACAGCGACCGCCATAAGGCGCGCACATCTCAATCAGCAGCCAGGGTGCCCCGAAGGGCGCGGCGGCCACTCGCTCCGAGCCACATCCGGCAAGCCGCCTTGAGCCACACCCCGCCCTTCCGGGCCGCCCAACAACTTACGGAGCCGCCTTGAACCCGTACTGAAGATTTCTACTCAGTGGCGGTGTGGCTGTTGTCCGGTCCCGGTAGATGCTTGACGCTCCGGCTTCAGGTTGTGGTGGGCCGCTGGTTGAAGAGCAGGGCGCATGGCGGGAGTTCTCGGCTTTGGCGGTGTGCCAGGGCGAGGAACAGGGCTGGGCGTGCGGTCCACTCGATGCGGGTGTCTGCCTGGCTGATCGTGACGGTGCACAACTCGCCGTCGGACAAGGCCTGAGCGTCGGTGCGGTGCCCTGTGGTGAGCCAGGCCTCAGCCTTGGTGGCGGCTTCTGCGTCGAGTGACGGGCTGATCGTGCGGAGCGCCACCCGGATCCAGTTGATGGCCTCGGTTGCCGTGGTGGCGTCGAAGGAGGCGAGGAGGACTGGGGCTTGGCCGGTGGCTGCGGTTTGGGCCCAGCATTCGCACCAGTAGCCGCGGGTGAGGGTGCTCTGTGGGTGGTGAGTCATCGCGGGCTTCCCGTGGGGTGGGCCGACAGGATGTAGCGGGTGGCGTCCTCGGTGAGGGCGAAGGAGTACGGCTCGCCCCGGGAGAGGGTGGCTAACGCTCGTTCGTTTTCGGCGTGGTCGTGGATCCAGTGGCGGGTCGGCCGGGCTGCCATCGGGTCGAGCTGGTCGGCGATGTGCCGGGCTCGGCCGTGCAGCCAGCGCATAGCCAGGCGGGGAGTGCTCGCGAGGTGGTGGCCGAGCTGGAAGGTGCGGCCGTCTGCGGGGGTGTAGGCGATGGCCTGGCACCAGCAGTCGGCCGCCGTGATGCCGAGCGGGAGTCGGCAGGCTGTCTGTTGTTCGTCGGCTGTCATCAGCACCGGTGCTCTTCGCCGCGGGGCATGGGGAGTTCGGCGGCGATGGTCCGGCCGCGGTGGTCGCCGTGGACCTCGACCCGCTCGGCGAGTGCGGCGACGATGCCGAGTCCTCGGCCGCAGGTGGCTTCGGTGCTGGGGTGGTGGAACTCCGGCTTGGTGTCCGTGGTCCCGGCGTCGGTCACTGAGACGGTGAGGGCGTGCGCGGTCTGGTTGAGGGTGACGTGGAAGGTCCCGGCTGGGGTGCCGCTCGTGGTGTGGCGGAGGGCGTTGGTCGCCAGCTCGCTCACGATCAGTTCTGCCGTTGCTGCGGTGGTCGGGTCGCTGAGGCATTGGACGGTGAAGCGGCGTGCGTTGTGGATCTCTTCGGGCTGGCCCGGGAAGGTGCGGTGGTATGTGGGCATGGCATTCCTCCATGGCGCTCACCTGCGGCTTTCCTGTTCGGTCGGGCCGTTGTGCTGACCCGGACCAGGCTGAGCCGTACAATAAGTACTAGCACCGTACCCGGCGTGTGAGTACCTGAAGTGCCAGATCGCACTATTAGTGCGGGTGGCAGGGGTGAGACGTCACTCGAAAGCGGGAGGTGCCCCAGGCAGCCATAGGAGGGAGACCGCGAGATGTTCGGATTGATGGTCCGCTTCACCTGCAAGGACGAGGAAGCGGCGGCCGGGTTCGACGCGCTGGTTGCGCGGACCGGTGAGCAGATCAAGGCCCATGAGCCCGGAACGCTGATCTACACCGTGCACCGGGTGGAGGGCCGGCCACTGGAGCGCATCTTCTACGAGCTCTACCGGGACGAGGCGGCTTTCCAGGCGCATGAGGAGCAGGACTACGTGAAGGCGTTTCTCGCTGAGCGTGAGCGTTATCTGTCCTCCACTGAAGTCGATCGCTTGGACTTTGTGTCCGGCAAGGGTGTGGCGGTGTGAGTCCCGACTATGAGAAGGCGCTCGGGCGCAAGATCGCCTTCAACCGCAAGCGCCGTGGCTTCTCCCAGAAGGAGTTCGCCGCTCTCCTGGACCGATCGGAAGCCTGGGTCTCCCAGGTGGAGCGCGGGGTTCGGCGCATCGACCGGATGACGGTCCTGGAGAAAGTCGCCGACGTCCTCGACGTGCCGCTCGCCGAGCTGGCCGCCGAGGCGCCCGTCGTCGCGTCGGCCGCCGTGGAGCCGCCCGGCGCCAGCCGCCTCCGCCTGGTCCTGAGCACGGCCCACTCCCTCAAGGCGATCCTCGGGCAGCATGACGAGCCGGACATTCCCGCGCTCCGATCCCAGGTGGAACGCGCCTGGACGCTGACCCATGAGGGCAACTACGCCGATCTCTCCGAGCTGTTGGCCGAGCTGGTGCCCGCCTTGGAGGCGGCCGTGCGGTCGGCGCCGGAGCCGGAGCGTCCCGAGTTGTTCCGGCTCCTGGCCGGCATGTATCACACGTGCAGTGCGGCGCTGGCGAACATGGGGGAGCCGGAAGCGGCCTGGATCGCCGTGGACCGTTCCGTCGTCGCCGCCGAGCGGGCCGGTGATCCGCTGCTGATGGCGGCCGGGGAGTTCCGTCTCTCTATCGTCTTCCTCGGCGCCCGCCACTACGGCCAGGCAGCCCAGGTCTCAGGCACCGCCGCCGACGCCCTGCAACCGCTGGCCGAGTCCGGCGACGTGCAGGCCGTCGCCCTCCGCGGGGCCCTGACCCTGCAACGCGCCGTCGCCGCCGCCCGCGCCAACCAGGCCGATGACTCCTACGAGTACATCCGGCAGGCCCGGGACATGGCCGAGCGGGTCGGCCCCGGCCGCAACGACTACAACACCGAATTCGGCCCCACCAACGTCGACTTGCACGAGATCGCCGTCGCCGTGGACCTCGGGGACGCCGGAGTCGCGCTGCGGACGGCCGCCCGGGTGGATGCTTCGTCCCTGTCGTCCGAGCGGCAGACGCGCTTTCAGCTCGACGTGGCCCGGGCGCACGCCCAGCGGCGCCAGATCGCCGAAGCCGTGACGGCCGTCCGTGCGGCACAAGACCTCTCGCCCGACATCGTCCGCGCCATGCCTGCGGTGAAACAGCTCGTGGCCGACCTGCTGACCATGAGCCGGGCACCGTCGGAGGAACTGCGGTCACTGGCAGCCGAACTTGGCGTACACGAAGCTGCCTCCCGCGCCTGAAGTGCGGTCGGCGCCCGGCAGGAGGGCATCAACCACGTGGATCGTGCTCAGGGATGTCATAGGCGTGGGTGACCACCGCCGATGATGAAGTGAACGCCAAAACGCCCCGGACCATGATCGGTCCGGGGCGTTTTGGCTGGTGCCCCCGGCAGGATTCGAACCTGCGACACCCGCTTTAGGAGAGCGGTGCTCTATCCCCTGAGCTACGGAGGCTGGGCTGTGGCAGCGGGCCCGGTGAGGGGCTTCGCCGCCGCGGTCAGTGTAGCGGGTGGGGGTCCGGGGGCCACCGGGTTGCCCCAGCGGATGGTGACGGTTGCCCAGCGCCGCCTCTACGGCCACGGACGATCACCGAGCAAGCCGCCGGAACGGTCCGCACCCTCCAGTGCAGCGGGTGTTCGGTGCGCTCCGCCGGATGGCCTCGGTCGTTTGAGCAGCAGGAGAACGTCACCAGACGGGGCGCAGTGGCGGGATCGAGTCGCCCGCCAACGTGCGGATGATGGCCGCGAGCTCGGCTCGGGGGACCTCCAAGCCGGCCTCGTGCAGGCGCTTGGTCAGCTGTGCTTCGAGCTGGTGCAGGATCCTTCCGGCCACGGCCAGGTGATCCGTCGCCTTGGGCGTCAGGACGACGAGCTTGCGCCGTCCACCGGCCGGGTGGGGTCGGCGCTCGACGTATCCCCGCTTCTCCAGGTCGTCGAGGATCTGGCCGGCGGCCTGCTTGGTGACCCCGAGGCGCTCGGCGAGTTCGCTGCTCGTGGCGCCGTCGCCGTGGAGCACTTGGAAGACCAGGCCGTGCATGGGGCGGAGGTCCGCGTAGCCGGCGGCGTCCAGACGGCTGACGAACTCGGAGAGGACCACCTGGAAGGCCATCCCGAGCAGGAAGGTGAGCTCGGTGCGCTCGAGGGGCTCGTTGGTCTCCATCGGCTCATCTTGACACACTCGTATAAAATCTCTTTACTCACTTGAGTAAAGTTGCTTTATACGGGAGGTTTCATGCACGTGGTCAGTGAGAGCGAGCAGCGGACGACCACCACGCCCGCCGGCTCCATGTATGGATTGGCGGGTCCCAGCCAGGGCAGCGCAGAGGTCAGCACCTGGCGTGTGGAACTTGGCGCGGACGCATCCACCCCGGTGCACGTCATCGATCGCGAGCAGGTGTGGATGCCTCTGTCGGGTGTGTTCGAGGCCCAGGTGGACGGCAGGACCGAAGAGGTCGGTGCCGGTCAGGCACTTATTCTTCCCGCCGGGGCGGTGCGGCTGCTCAAGGCCGTCGGCGGCTCCGCGGAGGCCCTGGTTGCCATGGCCGTCGGGGGCATGGCCATGCTGCCCGGCAGTGACAAGAGGATCCCTCTGGCCTGGGCGGAGTGACTCCGCGGGCGGGCAGGCACATCCGCCGGGCGGCCTTCCGAGCCGGGCCCGCCCCGTCACAGCCCCGGGGCGCCCCAGAGGGGGAACCAGCGGCTCAGGTCTTCCTCCAGGCGGAGGTCGTCCTTGATGGCTGCCTTGATCTGGAGTTCCAGCGGGTTGTCGCGCTTCTCTCCGGGGAGGGGCGCGAAGGGGTAGAACGTGCCGCGCTTGTAGAGGTACACCAGCGCGAGCGGGCGCTGTTCGGTGTTGCGGAAGGTGACGAGGGAGCAGAGCAGCTGCGGGCCGAAGCCGCTGTCCTGGAGGGCGGTGTTCACCGCGTGCAGGTCGTTGACGAGGGCGGGCAGTTCGTCCGGGGCGCGGCGGGACAGCAGCCAGGAGTACCCGAAGTCGTCGCGGATCAACTCGACCGGTACGCCGCCGCGTTCGGAGTCCGCGTCCAGGAGGGCCTGGACCTCCTGCCGGACCTCGGTGAACGCGCCGCCCTCGATGGTGGCGAAGCACACCGAGCCCGCTCCGGTCGGGGTGAAGCCGGCGGCCGCCTGCAGGGTGATCGCCGCCGAGGGGAGGCCGAAGAGCTGGTCGAGGTCGGGCCGTACGGGTTTGCTCCGGCCGAGCAGGGCGTTCCAGAAGCCCGGTGTACCCCGGCCCCGGTCCCGGCTCCGGGCCTTCCCCGTGGCGTCCCGGCTTCTTCTCATCGTGGGCCTGCTCCTTTCCGGGGCGACGGCGCGTCGGACTGCCGCCGGTTGTCGTGAGCCCTGTCGCAACGAAGTGCCAGGTTCGGGTCCGGGTCTGCCCCGGTTCCGGCCTCGGTCCGGGGCTCCGCCTTCGCCGTCCTCCCCGTTCTCACCGCCGCTCACCGCCGCCGCCCAGTTGTGCGGCGATCTCCTCGAGCGCGTCCAGGCGGCGTTGCAGGGTGGGATGGGTGGAGAACATGTTGGCCACCGCCGTGCCCGGGCGGATGGCGGGGGTGAAGAAGAACGCGTTGAACGCCTGGGCGGTGCGCAGGTCCCGGGTGGGGATCCGGGCCACGTCGCCGCTGACCTTCGTCAGCGCCGAGGCCAGGGCGGACGGCTTGCCGGTGAGCATGGCCGCGGCCCGGTCGGCGGCGAGTTCGCGGTAGCGGGAGAGGGCCCGGATGAGCAGGAAGCTGAGGGCGTAGACGAGCGCGGAGACCGCCATGACCACCGCCAGTACCGCCGCCGTGTTCTGGTCGCGCCGGCCGCCGAACAGCTGCGAGTAGAAGGCGAAGCGGACGACGAGTCCGGCCAGCACGCCCAGGAACGAGGCGATGGTGATCACCGCCACGTCCCGGTGCGCCACATGGGACAGCTCGTGCGCGAGGACGCCTTCGAGTTCCTCGGTCTCCAGCCGTCTCAGCAGCCCGGTGGTGACGCAGATGACGGCGTGGTCCGCGTTCCGGCCGGTGGCGAAGGCGTTGGGCAGGTCCATGTCGGAGACGGCGACCCGGGGTTTGGGCATGTCGGCGGTGGCGCACAGCCGGTCCACCACCCCGTGCAGCTGGGGCTGCTGTTCCGGGGTGACGAGGTGGCCGCGCATGGCGTAGAGGGCGATCCGGTCGGAGAACCAGTACTGCGCCCCCAGCAGCCCCGCGGCGATGACGATCACCAGGATCAGGGATTCGAGCAGCACGATCAGCGCGGCGACGAACGCCACGTACACCAGTCCGAGCAGGAACATCGTGAGCGCCATACGGGCGGTCAGCCCGCGGTCGGGCTCAAAACGGCTGCGCATCGCCATCACCCCGGGATCAGGCCCTCGTCGGTGAGCAGGTCCCGCACCTGGGACAGGCTCGTGTCCTCGTCGGGCAGGACCAGGTCCGAGACGGTGATCATCTCGTCCGGCAGCCGGGTGCCGAGGGTGCGCACCGCCCCCACCAGAGCGGACAGGGCCGCGGTGAACGCTGCCGCGTCGTCCGCCCGCGCCGCCGACTGCAGCGCGGAGTCGAGCCTGTTGAGGCGGTCGAGGTGCTTCTCGTCGATCTCGTACTGGCCCTCGCCGAGAATGCGGGTGATCATCATGTCGCCTCCTCGTCGGGCGGACGGCGGCTCTCCCGGGCTGCCGTGGCGTCCCGGTCCTCCGGGCCCTGGCCCTCCCGGTCCTGGTTCCGCCGGTCCGCCGCGGAGCCGCTTTCGACCGCCGCCGGGCCTCCGGACGAAGCGATCTCCGTCTTCATCCGCGCCAGCTCGGTCTCCACGTCCCCCTCCGCCGTCACGGCGTCGAGTTCGGCCCGGAGATCGTCGCGGCCGGCCGGGAGCGTGGCGTCCTCCAGCGCCCCGGTGGCCATCAGCTCGTCCAGGGCGGCGGAGCGTGCCTGCAACTGCTCGGTCCTGTCCCGGGCGCGCTCCACGGCCAGGCCGACATCGCCCATCTCCTCGCCGATGCCGGTGACCGCCTCGGTGACGCGGCCCTGGGCCTCCGCCGCCGTGTAACGGGCCTTGATGGTCTCCTTGCTCGTGCGGAAGGTGTCGGTCTTCGCCTGGAGACGCTGCGCGGCCAGGGCGAGCTTCTCCTCCTGGGCCTGGAGCGACGCGTGCTCCTCCCGCAGCTCCGTGAGGCGCGAGCCGGTGGCCGTGCGCCGGTCGAGGGCTTCGCGCGCCAGGTCCTCGCGGCCGGCGGCGAGTGCCTGTCCCGCCTGGTCCCGCAGGGTTTCGGCCGACTGCCGCAACCGGTCCGCCTGCTGTTCCACGCGCTTGCGGGCGGCCGCCACATCGGCCAGGCCGCGCCGGACCTTCTGCAGGAGTTCGAGTTGCTGCTGGTAGGAGTAGTCGAGGGTCTCGCGGGGGTCCTCGGCCCGGTCCAGGGCCCGGTTGGCCTTCACCTGGAACAGACCGGCGACACGTTGGGCGATGCTGGGCACGGCGGTCGCCCTCCTCTCCGTTGCCGGGTTTCCGAGTGTCCGGGTCGTGCCGGTGAAAACCAGCCGGGCGGCGCCGGGTCCGGCCGGTGCGCGGAGAGCCGTGGTGCGGGAGAGCCGTGGTGCGGCCGGGCGTCACCCTCAGCCTCCTCCGGCCGGCCGGTGCGCGACAGGGCCGGGTGGTACCCGCTTCGGGAGCCGCCGGACGCCGGACGGCTGTTCGGGACCCCGCGGTACGAAGCCGTGCCCCGGCACCTTCGCAACCGACCGCACAGAGCCGCCGCGACGCGGTGAACGGGCAGGTGGCGGGGGACATGGGAGCGGCCGCCCCGGGTAGGGAAGCGGGCGACATGATCTCCTCAGCTGCTGATGCCGGCGGGCCCGGACCCCGCCGGGACGTGCGCCGCGCGCTGTCGCGGCGCGTACGGCTGCCCCTGCCGGCCTCCGACCCCGGGCTGCTGCGGCTCACGGCCGCACTGCGCACCGTGCTGTCGGTCGGACTGACCCTGGCCGTCCTGGCGCTGCTGGGTGTTCCCCTGCGGATCCAGGTCACCGGCGCCATGGCGGCGCTGATCTCGACCTTCGCGGTCAGTGAGACCCGCCTCCGGGACCAGGCCGTGACGCTCGCGCTCGGGCTGCCGGTCGCGGGCGCGACGGTCGCCGCCGGTACGGCGCTGGCGCCGCACCGGATCGCCGCCGACACCGTCTTCGTCCTGGTCATCTTCGGCGCGGTGTACGTACGGAGGTTCGGGCTGCGGGGCAAGGCGCTCGGGATGATCGCCTTCCAGATGTTCTTCATCGCCCAGTTCGTGCAGGTGGAGGCGGCACGGCTGGCTCAGGTGGGGCTCGCGCTGCTGGTGGCCTTCGGCTGTGGGGCGCTCGTACGGTTCGGGCTGCTGCGCGTGACGCCCGAACAGACACTCGACCTGCTGATGGGTTCCTTCCGCACCCGGCTGCGGCAGGCCGTCGGCGCCATGGCCGCCCTGGCCGAGGCGGCGGAGCGGGACGGACCGGCCGGGGAGTCGAACGGAGCGGCGGTTTCCGGCGGGTCGGCGGCGTCCGGGGAGCCGGCGGTTCCGGCCGCGCCGGCCGGGGGAGGGCCCGACGGCAGCGGCCGGGAGCGCGCCGAGCGACGGCTGCGGCAGCGGATCGTACGCCTGCACGAGGGCGCGCTGATGATCCAGGACCGGCTGGAGGACAGCACGCCCGACGCCTCCACGGCGGAGGCCGTACAGCGGCGCATCGCGGGCATGGAGGTCACCGCCGAGCGGCTGGCCGCCGTCCTGCTGGACGGCGAACGCCCGCCGCACACCCCCCTGGTGACCGTCCGGCTGCGCGAGCTCTACGAGGCCGTCGGCCGGGACTGGCTGCAGAAGCGCACCCCCGTTGGCCTCGCCCATGTACGGGACCGGCTGCTCGGCTACCGCGAGAACGAGAACCTCACCGGGCTCCCCGCGGGCGACCAGGAAGCGCTGCGCGCCATGGGGGAGCTGGCGTTCAGCGTGCTGGGCCTGCGGGTCGCCCTGGGGGCGGCGGACGGCGACGACGAGAACGACAGCCCCCGCACCCGCCAGTACCGCGAGGAGCTGGAGACCGAGGAATTGTCCCGGCGGGCCGAGAGCGGCCTGCGGGCGGAGAGAGGCTCCCGGGCGGAGAGCCGCCCGGACGCGGAGAAGACGCCGGAGGAGCGCGCCTCCGCCGGCGCGCGGCGGCGGGACGGAGACGGAGACCGAGACGGAGACCGAGACGGAGACCGAGACGGAGACGGAGACGGAGGCGCGGAGAGCGAGCCGCCGGAGGACGAGGGGACCGCGGAACCGGGCGGCCTGCGGCGGCCGAGCACCCGTACGGCCTTCCAGGTCACCGTCGGCTCGGCGATGGCCATCGTCGGCGGCGAACTGCTGTCGCCGCAGCGCTGGTACTGGGCCGTGCTCACCTGCTGGGTGGTCTTCCTCGGCACCGCCTCCACGGGCGAGATCCTCGTCAAGGGCTACCGGCGGCTGGCCGGTACGGCCGTCGGCGTGGTGGCGGGCGCCGGGCTCACCGGGCTCGTGGCCGGCCACACCGGTGTGTCCTTCGCGCTGATCCTCTTCTGTGTCTTCGCGGCCTTCTACTTCGCGCCCGTCTCGCACACCCTGACGTCGTTCTTCATGACGGCGATGCTCGGCCTGCTCTTCACCCTCCTCAACACCTACAGCCGGGACATTTTCGTGCTGCGCGTCGAGGAGACCGCGATCGGCGTCGTCTGCGGGCTCACGGCCGCGCTGTTCGTGCTGCCGATCCGGACCGCCGAACACACCGACGAACTCCTCCGCACGGTGCTGGAACGGTTGAGCGATGTGACGCAGGAGGCGGTACGGCGGCTCAGCGGCGAGCGGCCGGGGGTGTCCGGTGGCGCACCGCCGAGCGCCCGGGGCGCCACGGCCGCTCCGGCGGCGCCGGGTGCGGGGGACGGCTCCGGCGCGTCCGCGCCCGCGTCCGTCCCGTCCCTCCCGTCCGCCCCGTCCGGCCATCCCGTCGACCTGCTGGAGGCCGCACGGGAACTCGACGACGCCCTGGACGGCCTGCGGTCCGCCGTGCAGCCGCTGACCCACCCCGTGAGCCCGCTGCGCTCGCGGAGCCAGACCGCCCGCTATGTCGTCGCGCTGCTGGACAGCGCCGCGTACCACGCGCGCGGACTGGCCGCCGTGGCCGAACAGCTGACCGGTGACAGCCGCATCACCCCCGACCCCCGCGTCGCCGCCGCGGCCGGGCGGCTCACGCGCAATCTGCGGACCCTCACCCGGAGCCTGGAGGAGCCCGGGGAACAGCGGGACGAGGCGCTGCTGCCGGGGTCCGACACCCTCACCATCGCGGTCATCGACCATCCCTCCCGCTCACCGGTCGGTTCGCGGGTGGCCCGGCACATCCACCGGCTGGACGAGATCGTCATCGGCCTGGCCGAACCGCTGGGCGTACGGGTGGAGGGTGCGCGGGGTGAGGGGGGCGCGACGGGTGAGGCCGCCGCCGGGTAGTGCGCCGGCCCTGCCCGGGCGGGCGCGGCCCGGCAGGTGTGGCCCGAGCGGCAGCCCGGCAGAGCGGCCCGTGCGGGTGCGGGCGCCGGTCGCTGGGGCGGAGCGGGTCAGGGCCTCGTCACGGTGATCCGGTGGGCGCCGTCCGGCTCCCGGCCGGTGACCTCGACGGCGACGCCCGTCCGCGCGTCCCGGTAGCGCTCGCCGACGCCGAAGGGCGCGTCGGTCAACTCCGCGGCGACATTGGGCAGCCGGGCGCAGCCGCCGCTGCCGGGTGTGCTGTCCCGCACCTCCACGGGGCCCCGGCCGGTCTCCACCCGGGTGTCGACCCAGTAGACCAGCACCCCGGGCTTGCACACCGCCTCGTCGTTGCCGGAGCGGGTGCGGACCTCGATGGCGTAGCCCGTGCTGTCGGTGACCGGTACGTACACCAGTTTGGACTGCCGGGCCTGCCGGGCCTGCCGGATCGGTCCAGTCCGGCGGCTGTGGGACGGGGAGACAGCGGCGGCGGGAGCGTTCCGGTCCGAGGTGTCCGCGGCCGGCCCGGCCGCGGGGTCTCCCGGCCGGTTGCGCCCGTTCCCGGCGCCCGCCCCGTCCGCCTCGTAACCCCCGGCTTCCTCGTGGCCTCCGCCCTCCTCGTCCGCCACGGCCTGCTCGTACCCGTCCGTCCCGCCGTTCCCCGTGCCGTTCCCCCCGGCGTCCCGCTCCCCGAGCGGGCGGATCGTGTGCCGGCTGCGCCCGCTGCCGTTGGCGCACTCGACGTGCCGGTCGTCGTCCAGCCAGCCGAGCTTGCGTTTGTGCCAGCCGAGGAAGTCGTTCCCCGGCCCCCAGTCCTCCGACATCAGATCCCAGTGGCCGGCCTTGTCGCCGCCGCCGTCGTCGGTGTAGAGGTCGGGCAGGCCCAGGGAGTGGGCGTTCTCGTGCGGCAGTACCCGGTACGCGTTGGCCGCCGCCCCCGGTGAACCGTCGTTCTGGCGGCTGTAGATGAACGAGATGCGGTTCAGGGGGACACCGTCGGCCTCGGGGGCGTCGGCGATCCCGGTGAAGCTGACGGACAGCACGGTTTTTGCGGCGGGCGGCCCGGCGTTGGGGGTGACCAGCACGTTGATCAGGTCGTAGCGGCCGAAGTCGATCCGGTCGTCGGCGGTCCGCGCGATGTCCTCGATGAGCCTCCGGTAGCCCGGCTCGTAACCGGCACCGCGTTCGATGCCGTACGAGGAGAACGGGCGCGGCATCCGCAGCCAGCCCCTGACGGGGGTTTCGGCGCGGTAGTCGAGGGCGCCGTAGGAACTGGCCGCGTACCAGTCGGCGGTCGCCGGGAAGAACTCGGCGAAGCGTTCGCGGGCGCTGCCCTCCCCGCGGACGTCCGGGAAGTCGATCATCAGGGTCAGTGCGCGGAGCGTGCCGGTGCTGGGGGCGTGTCCCGGTGGGGTGGGGATCCCCTCGGACATCTGTATGCCCTCGGCGTGGCCCGGGACGCAGGTGGAGCCGGCCCGTGCGAGGGAGGGCGCGCCCGGGCCGGGGTGGGTGACGGGGACGGCGGCCGGCGCTGCCGCCATGGATATGGATACGGAGGTGAGGGCGAGCGCGGCCGTCGTCAGCCGGGTCCGGGGACGGAGCCGGGCCCGGGAGGAGGAGTGCGGCGGGGCCGGTGACGGGGAGACCCGGCTCCCCAAGGGGTGCGCGCCCCCCGCGCGCACGGGGCCCGTGCGGTGGCCGGTGCCGCGGCCCGGGTGGGTGCCGTCGGCCGGGTGGGTACCGCCGGTGGGGCCCGGCCGGGGGACGTCCTGCTGCATACGGCCGCCTTCGTGATCGGGGCGGCCGTCCTGCGCCCCGGCCGCTCGCTGGTGTGATCACCGTGCGCCGAATGCCTGTACGGGCGCACGCGATGGGCGGCCGAACGTGGGGAAACGGTGCTCCGATCGGGGGCCGGGGCGGCCGGGTGTGTTTCCCGGCCGGTGTCCGCCCGGACGAGTGACGGGCATCACATCGCACTGCGAAATAACCGGGGACCGATTCCCCGTTCTGACAGATGTCCGGTGAACCGGGGAGGACTTCCCCGGTTCACGGTCCGGCTGTTCCGCGGATCCCGCGGGAAGGCCGGCAGCCGTGAACACCGAACACGGGACCGAGAACACGGGGACCGGGAACCCGAGTCGGGGAACCGGGAACCCGAGAACCGAGAAGAGCGGGAAGACCGGAAGGAGCGCCGTCGTGAACCCCGTCACCAACCCACCGGTGGGCAAGCCGGAACCACGGCTGCGCGCCGACGCCCTGCGCAACAGGGAACGGATCGTCGCGGCGGCCCGGGAGATGTTCGTGGAACACGGCCCGGACATCTCGCTCGACGAGGTCGCCCGCCGCGCCGGCGTCGGCAATGCGACGCTCTACCGGCACTTCACCGACCGGGTCGAGCTCGTCCGCCGCGTCACCCTCTACGTCACCGACCGTGTCGCCGACGAGGCGGCGGCGGCTCTCGCGGAGGAGGCCGACGGCTTCGACGCGCTGAGCCGCTTCGTCCACGCGGCCGTCGCCGAGCGGGTCGGTGCCCTGTGCCCGCTGCTCGCGGGGGTCGCTCGGGAGGACGGGGAACTGGCCGCGGCGCGCGAGCGGTTGGAGCTGGCGGTCGAAGCGCTGGTGAAGAGCGCCAAGAGCTGCGGCCGGCTGCGGGCCGACGTCGAGATCGGCGATCTCATGGTGGTCCTCACCCAGCTCACCCGTCCGCTGCCCTCCAGCGGATGCCTGGACTTCGACAGCTTCGTCCACCGGCACCTGCAGCTCTTCCTGGACGGGCTCCGGGCCCCGGCCCGCAGCCGGCTCCCCGGCTCCGCCGCCACCTTGGAGGACCTCCGGCAGAGACCCTGACGCCCCGGCGCGCCGGGGGCCGGGACAGGACCGGCAACGGGCCCGGAGCGCAAGAGCCACCGGGCCCGGCCCACGGACCGTGCGATCGCCGGGGTCCGGCCGGCAGGCCACCGATACCACCCGAACCACCGATACCCACCGACCACCGACCACCAGACCGTCCACCCCACCGCGCCCGACCGGCCGGACCACACCACAGCCCACAGACGACCCGCAGCAGGATCCGACGGATCCGGGATTCCGCGCCCCAAGGACCCCGCCGGCCCCACCCGGCGCCGGGCCCGCGGCCGTCCACGCCCGAAAGCGTGCGCTCTTCCGGGAGTGCCCGACGGCCCCGGAGCGTGCCCGGCCTCCCCCCACATGTCCTGCCGGCAGAAGTTCCCTTCCGGGCGCTTCGTCACATCGTCACTTCGCGCACCGTCTTTTCGTCATCGCGTTACTCAGAACTCCGTACCGACAGGGGGACCCGTCATGCCCGACACCGAACAGCGGCAGACACCCGATCCACAGCGCTGGAAGGCGCTGGTCTTCATCGCGCTCGCGCAGCTCATGGTGGTGCTCGACGCGACCATCGTGAACATCGCCCTGCCCTCGGCCCAGGCCGACCTGGGCATATCCGACGGCAACCGGCAGTGGGTCATCACCGCCTACGCCCTGGCGTTCGGCGGGTTGCTGCTCTTCGGCGGCCGGGTCGCCGACCTCTGGGGCCGCCGCCGCACCTTCGTCATCGGCCTCATCGGCTTCGCGGTGGCCTCGGCGCTCGGGGGCGCCGCCGTCAACACGGCCATGATGCTCGGCGCCCGCGCCCTCCAGGGCGTCTTCGGCGCGCTGCTCGCGCCGGCCGCGCTCTCGCTGCTGGCGGTGACGTTCACCGAGGCCCGGGAGCGGGCCAAGGCGTTCGGCATCTACGGCGCCATCGCGGGCGGTGGCGGCGCCATCGGCCTGATCCTCGGCGGACTGCTCACCGAGTACCTGGACTGGCGCTGGACCTTCTACGTCAACATCCCGTTCGCCGTCATCGCCGCCGCGGGCGCGCTCTTCGTCATCAAGGAGCCGGCCGAGGGCCGCAACCCGTCCCGGCTGGACATGCCCGGCGTCTTCCTGGCGACCTCCGGCCTCGTCGCGCTCGTCTACGGATTCACCCGTGCCGAGGCCGACGGCTGGAGCGCCGGACCGACGGTCGGCCTGCTCACCTCGGCGGGCCTGCTCCTCCTGGCCTTCGCCGTCGTCGAGTCCCGGGTGCGCAACCCGCTGCTGCCGCTGCGCGTGGTGACGGAGCGGAACCGGGGCGGCGTCTATCTGTCGCTGGGCCTGGCGATCATCGGGATGTTCGGGCTGTTCCTCTTCCTGACCTACTACCTCCAGGTCGTGAAGGCCTACAGCCCCGTCACCACCGGCCTGGCGTTCCTGCCGATGGTCGCGGGCATGATCACCGGTTCCACGCAGATCGGCGCCCGGCTGATGAACCGGGTCCGGCCACGGCTGCTGATGGCTCCGGGCTTCCTGGTCGCCGCGCTCGGCCTGCTGATCCTGACCCGGATCGACGTCGGAACCCCGTACGCGACCGTGATCCTGCCCGGGCTGGTGCTGATGGGCCTCGGTATGGGCACGGCCTTCATGCCGGCCATGAGCCTCTCCACCTACGGGGTGCAGCCGCAGGACTCGGGCGTCGCCTCCGCCATGGTCAACACCTCGCAGCAGGTCGGCGGCGCGATCGGCACCGCGCTGCTGAACACCGTCGCGGCCAGTGCCACCACGGCGTACGTCACCTCGCACGCGGCGGGTGCCGGATCCGCCGCCGGGGCCGTCGAAGCGCTGCGGCTCCAGGCGATGGTGCACGGCTTCACGACGGCGATCTGGTGGGCGGTGGCCATCCTGGTGCTGGCGGCGGCGGTCGCGTTCACGCTGGTCAACGCCCAGCGGCAGGGCGCGGTGGCGGTCACCCGCCCGGACCGGGACGAGCCGGAGGGCCGGGGCGGCGAGGGGGAGAAGGGCGACGAGCTCACCGTCCCCGTGTTCGCTCACTGAACCGCTGAACCGCTGAACCGCTGAACCGCTGACCCGTGCCGGCTGGAGCACGGTGCGGGGCGGCCGCCGGGGTTGATCCGCGGCCGCCGCCCCGGACCCGCCTGCCGGACCCACCTGCAGGGAAGGACCTCGCTTCGGGGGGAGCGAGGTCCTTCTCGCTGTGCCGTGCTGTTCCCTGCTGTGACTTTCCGTGCCGGACCGCTGCCGCGGCCGCTGCCGTGCCGGACCGCGGCCGCTGCCGTGCCGGACCGTTCCGGCCGCCGCGGCGGTGGAGAGGGCCCTCGGCCACAACCCTCGGCGGAGCCGGGCCCGACCCTCAGCGGAGCCAGGGGAGGTCGGCGTCCGCGCTGTCGGGCTGGAGCCCTTCGGCGACCAGCCGGCAGATCTCCCCGAACTGTTCGACCTGCTGCGGGCTCAGGCGGTCGAACAGCGCGGCCCGTACGGCCGCCACATGGCCCGGTGCCGCGCGCTCCAGTACGGCCTTCCCCTGTTCCGTGAGGACGGCGAACTGGCCCCGCTTGTCGGATGGGCAGCTCTCCCGGCGTACCCACCCGTTGTTCTCCAGCCGCGCTATGGCGTGGGACAGCCGGGAGCGAGTGATCTTGGAGTTACGGGCCAGTTCGGTCATCCGCATCCGGCGTTCCGGTGCCCCGGAGAGCTGGACCAGCAGGCCGTAGTAGACGTGCGGCATCCCCGCGTCGCGCTGCAACTGGCGGTCGAGATGGTCGTCCAGCAGGGCGGTGGCGTGCAGATACGCCTGCCAGGTGCACTGTTCTTCGTCGCTGAGCCAGCGGGGCTCGCCGCCGGGGGCCGTCGTCATGCTCCCACCGTACAGAAGCTTGAAGATTAAATGAAATGGGCGTACGGTGGGGGCTAGAGCTTGAAGTATCAAGTATGTGGGCTGCTCCGGTGAGCCGCCAGCCCGCCCGCCCCGTCAGCCGTCACCGATCGCACGCGCGTCAGCCGCGTCTGCCGCGTCAGCCCGGGAGCCCGCAATGCCCGCCACCGCACCCGCCCCTGTCTCCGCCTCTGCCCCCGCCTCCGGTGAGCGCATGCCCGCCCTTTACCTCAGCCACGGCGCACCGCCGCTGGCCGACGACCCCGTCTGGCCCGGCGAACTCGCCGCCTGGGCCGCCGGGCTGCCGCGGCCCCGCGCGATCCTGATGGTCTCCGCCCACTGGGAGGAGGCCCCGCTCGCCCTGGGTGCCACGGAGACCGTGCCCCTCGTGTACGACTTCTGGGGCTTCCCCGAGCGCTACTACCAGGTCAGCTACGCCGCCCCCGGCGCCCCCGAACTGGCCGAACGCGTCCGCAAGACCCTGCGCACCGCCGGCACCCCGGTCCAGGACGTCCCCGACCGCGGGCTCGACCACGGGGCCTATGTGCCGCTCGCCGAGATGTACCCGGACGCCGGCATACCCGTCCTCCAGATCTCCCTCCCCACCCTCGACCCGGAGCAGCTGCTGCGGATCGGCCGCAAGCTCGCACCTCTGCGCGACGAGGGCGTGCTGATCGTCGGCAGCGGGTTCTTCACCCACAACCTGGCGGCGCTGCGCCACCCGGGCGGCGGGGTCCCGGGCTGGTCGGCCGAGTTCGACGACTGGGGGCGGCGTGCGCTGGACGGCGGTGACGTCGACGCACTGCTCGACTTCCGGCACTCCTCCCCGGCCGGTGAACTCGCCCACCCGCGCACGGAGCACTTCGCCCCGCTCTTCGTCACCCTCGGGGCGGCCGACGCCGCCGGGGACCTCGGCAGCGGGCGCAGCGTGATCGACGGCTTCTGGATGGGGCTGGCGAAGCGCTCGGTGCAGTTCGGCGGCTGAGCCGGGGGAGCCCCGCCCGGGGGCCCGTGGGGCCGGGGCCGGCGGAGCCCTACCCGGTTGCTCCGGACCCGAGCCGCCGCTCGAACCAGGCGACGTCCCAGTACCGGCCGAACTTCCGGCCCGCCTCGTGGAACGTGCCGACCCTGCCGAAGCCGAAGCGTTCGTGCAGTCGTACCGAGGCGGCGTTGGGCAGCGTCACCCCCGCGTAGGCGCGGCGGAGGTCCTGGGTCTCCAGGATGCGGAAGAGCTCCGTGTAGAGACGGGTGCCGACACCCCGGCCGGCGGCGTCCGGGGCGCAGTAGACGGTCACCTCGGCCGAGGTGGCGTAGGCCGCCTTGGGGCGGAAGGGGCTGCTGGTGGCATAGCCGAGAATGCGGCCCCCTCCGCTCCCGGACGCGTCCTCCACGGCAACCAAAAGGCGGTGCGGGCCGTCCTCAGGGTGGGAGAGCAGCCAGGGGCGACGCTGTTCGGCCGTGAAGGGCTCGGTGTCGAACGTGATGGGCGTCTCACGGACGTAGTGGTTGTAGAGGTCCGTCAGCTCGTGGAGATCCCGCTCCCCACCCGGTCTGACCTGTACTTCTGTACGCCGGCTCGCCATTGCTCCCCCATCTGTGGCCGGACAGGGTACTGCATGATCGGGAAAACCAGTGGTCGGCATGGGAATTCTGTCCGGATTGCAGTCGTTGTTCCCATCGGAACGGGCACCCGGTTGGGTGTACGTCCGCCACAGACCGCGACCTACTCATCGTAAGGGAGCACGCATGGCAACCCGTGCCGTCGCCCGTCGTCAGCCCGCCGCCTCCGGTGTGGATGACCGGGCCAACAGTGTTCGCGCCGTAGGCGAGATCGCCGATCGCGACCTGGTCGGCATGTACCTCGACGAGATCGCGCGCACACCCCTGCTCGACGCCGCCAAGGAGGTCGAGCTGTCCCAGGCCATCGAGGCGGGCGTCTACGCCCAGCGGATCCTCGACGGAGACGCCGGCGCGGACGGCGGGACCGCCCGGCCCGAGGTCAACGCCGCCGGGGCGAGCCGCGAAGAGCTGGAGGCGATCGCCGCCCAGGGCGAGCGCGCCAAGGACGTCTTCATCCGCTCCAACCTCCGGCTCGTCGTCGCCGTGGCGCGCCGCTACCCGCGCAGCGGGCTCCCTCTGCTCGACCTCATCCAGGAGGGCAACGCCGGCCTGGTGCGCGCGGTCGAGAAGTTCGACTACACCAAGGGCTTCAAGTTCTCCACGTATGCCACGTGGTGGATCCGGCAGGCCATCACCCGTTCCATCGCGGACCAGTCCCGGACCATCCGGCTCCCGGTCCACCTGGTCGAGGAGCTGGGCCGTATCCGGCGCGTGCAGCGGGAGTTCAACCGCGAGCACGGCCGCGAGCCGGACCACGCCGAGATCGCCAAGGAGCTGGGCTCCAAGACCGAGCGGGTCACCGATGTGCTCGACTGGGCCCGCGATCCGGTCAGCCTCAACATGTCCGTGGACGACGAGGGCGAGACCCAGTTCGGCGACCTGCTGGAGGACACCTCCGCGGCCTCGCCCGAGCAGTCCGTGATGATCATGCTCCGCCGTGAGGAGCTGGACGACCTGATCGGCAAGCTCGACGACCGCACCGCGTCGATCATCAAGATGCGGTACGGCATCGACGACGGCAAAGAGCGCACGCTCACCGAGGTCGGCAAGCAGCACGGCCTCACCCGCGAGCGGATCCGGCAGATCGAGAAGCACGCCCTGCTGGAACTCAAGAAGATGGCCCGCGACACGGGCTTCGACGCGGCGGCCTGACCGCCGCCTGCCGGCGGCGGGAACGGCCCGCTCCGCCGCCCCACCGCGCAGAGCCCCGGCGCCACCAGGCGACCGGGGCTCTGCGCGTGCCGTGCCACCGTCCCGGAGGCCCCCTGGACACCGGGACGGCTCCACGGGCGCTCCGTCCGCGCGCCCTCCCTGATACCCGTTCCTGCCCGAGTGTGCCCGAACATGTTTACTTCTTCCTGTTCCAGTCGTAGCCTGCCGGTGAAACCACACGATCGGGCAGCGAACGGACGTCAACCACCATGTACGCACCGGAGCGTCAGCAGGAGATCCTGCGGCTCGCCCGCGAGAGGGGCCGGGTCGACGTGCTCTCCCTCGCCGAGGAGTTCGACGTCACCGCGGAGACCGTCCGCCGCGACCTGAAGGCGCTCGACCGGGCGGGGCTGCTGCGCCGGGTGCACGGCGGGGCCATCCCGGCGGGACGGCTCGACTTCGAGCCGGGCCTCGCCGAGCGCGACACCGTGGCGGCCGCCGAGAAGGACCGCATCGTGCGCGCCGCCCTCGCCGAACTGCCAGCCGAGGGCAGCGTCATCATCGACGCCGGGACGACCACCGCCCGCCTCGCCGCGGCCATCCCTGCGGAGTCCCCGCTCACCGTCGTCACCCACGCGCTGCCGGTCGCCACCCGGCTCGCCGACCACCCCGGGATCGCCCTCCATCTCGTCGGCGGCCGGGTGCGGCACCGCACGCGCGCCGCGGTCGACGCCTGGGCCCTGCGCGCCTACGGGGAGTTGACGGCGGACGTGCTTTTCCTCGCCACCAACGGGTTCTCCCCCGAGGGCGGCCTGACCACCCCCGACCTCGCCGAAGCGGCGGTCAAGCGGGCGGCGATCGCGGCTGCCCGGCGCGTGGTGCTCCTGGCCGACTCCGGGAAGTGCGGCCAGGAACACTTCGCCCGCTTCGGGGACCTCTCCGACGCGGACCTGCTCGTCACCGACACCGGACTGGACCCCGAGACCGCGCTCGCCATCGAGCGGCGCGGCACGGAGGTGATCCGCGCATGAACCCCGATATGAACCCCACGGCGGCTCCCCGCGCAGGGAGGCCGCGCATGATCCTCACCATCACCCCCAACCCCAGCCTGGACCGGACCTATGAGGTGCCCACCCTGGTCCGCGGCGCGGTGCTGCGCGCCACCGCCGACCGGATGGACCCGGGCGGCAAGGGCGTCAACGTCTCCCGCGCCATTGCCGCCGCCGGAGGCCGCACGGTGGCCGTCATGCCTCTCGGCGGGCCTGCCGGCGCCGTGGTCGCGGACCTGCTGCGGAACGAGGGCATTCCGGTGGCCGGGGTGCCGGTCCTGGGGCCGACCCGGTCGAACATCTCCGTCGTGGAGTCCGACTCCACCCTCACCAAGATCAATGCCGCCGGTCCGGAACTCTCCGCCGCAGAGGCGGAAGCACTGCTGGAAAAGGTGCGTGAGTACGCCGCCGGCGCCTCGTGGATCGCCTGCTGCGGCAGCCTGCCCCGTGGGCTCCCGCTCTCGTGGTACGCCGAACTGGTCGACCGCGCGCACCGGGCGGGCACCCGGATCGCCCTGGACACCTCCGGACCGGCCCTCACCGCCGCGCTCGGTGCCCGGCCCGATGTCGTCAAACCGAATGCCGCGGAACTGGCCGAGGCGGTGGGGCGCCCTCTCCTGAGCGTCGGCGACGCGGTGGAGGCGGCACGGGAACTGCGAGACCGGGGCGCCCGCGCCGTCCTCGCCAGCCTGGGCGCGGACGGGCAACTGCTGGTGGACGGCTCCGGAGCGCGCTACGGCAGCGCCCGGGTCACCACCGTCCGCAGCAACGTGGGGGCCGGTGACGCCTCCCTGGCCGGCTTCCTCGGCGCGGGCGGTGAGGGACCCGCGGCTCTCGCCGCGGCACTCGCCCACGGCGCCGCCGCCGTCGGGCTGCCCGGCAGTGTCATGCCGTCCCCCGCCGACCTGGACCCCTCCGCGGTCAGGACGACCGGCGAGCCGCCCCTCGACCGTCCGCTGACGGAGCCGGGCCACCCGTGAACCACCCCCCACGTCCCCGAGCCGCCTCCCGGCGGTGTGTGAGCAATGGAGCGCGAGATGAGTGAGTTGATCACCGAAGATCTGGTTGACCTCCAACTGTCCGCCGGCACCAGGGCCGCGGCCGCCCGGGCCCTCGCCGAGCGAATGGCCGCTGCCGGACGCGTCACCGACCTCGACGGTTTTCTCGCCGACGTCGCCGCCCGGGAGGAACAGATGCCGACCGGCCTGGAAGGCGGCATCGGCATACCCCACTGCCGCAGCGCCCATGTCACCGAGCCCACCCTGGCCTTCGGGCGCAGCGAGGCCGGTGTCGACTTCGGCGCGGCCGACGGGCCCGCCGACCTCGTCTTCCTCATCGCGGCCCCGGCCGGCGGCGACGCCGACCATCTGTCGATCCTCTCCACGCTGGCCCGGCGCCTCATGGACGACTCCTTCACGGGTGCGCTCCGCACGGCGGAGAATCCGGCCGGGGCCGCGGCCCTGATCCGCGGTGACCAGCCGCCCCCGGACACCGCCACCGCTGGCGACGCGGAACCGTCCGACACTGAACCGGCCGCGGCAGGGCCGGGCCCGTCCGGTCCCGCGGCGGCGGGCACCACCCCGGACACGGATGCCGGCAAGGACGCCACTCGCACGGACAGGGAGGCCGCACCGGCCGCTCGCCCCTTCCGTATCGTCGCCGTCACCTCCTGCCCGACCGGCATCGCGCACACCTATATGGCGGCAGAGTCGCTCGAACAGGCAGGCAGAGAAGCCGGGGTGGAACTGGTGACGGAGACGCAGGGCTCCGCCGGGTTCCGCAGACTGGACCCGGCGGTGATCGCCGCCGCCGACGCCGTGATCTTCGCGCACGACGTGGAGGTCCGGGAGAAGGCCCGCTTCGCGGGGAAGCCGACCGTCGACACCGGCGTGAAGGCCGCCATCAACCGCCCCGCCCAACTCATCGCCGAGGCCCGGGCCAAGGCCCGGCGCGGTGAGACCACGGCCCCCGCCGGACCGGGTACGGCAGCCGCCGACGCCACCGGCGAGGACCAGGGGGAGGGGTTCGGCTCGCAGCTGCGCCGCTATCTCATGAGCGGTGTCAGCTACATGGTGCCGTTCGTCGCCGCCGGCGGACTCCTCATCGCCCTCTCCTTCGCGCTCGGTGGCTACGACATCACTGAGGCGAAGCCGGTCACCGAGCACTTCGTCTGGACGGAGGTGGCGAGCTGGGCCGCCCTGCTCCTCCAGATCGGCAGTGCCGCCTTCGGCTTCCTGGTGCCGGTGCTGGCCGGGTACATCGCCTATGGCATGGCCGACCGGCCGGGGCTCGTCCCCGGTTTCGTAGGCGGAGCCATCGCGGTCACCGTCGAGGCCGGCTTCCTCGGCGGTCTGGTCGCCGGTCTGCTCGCGGGCACGGTGGTCCGCGGCATCCAGCGGGCCCGGATCCCCGCGGCCCTGCGCGGGATCATGCCCGTGCTGGTGATTCCCCTGCTCGGGTCCGCGGCTGTCGGCTTCCTCATGTTCGTGGTGATCGGTGAGCCCGTTGCCGCGCTCCAGCGGGGGCTCACCGGGTGGCTCGGCGACCTCTCCGGCTCCAACGCCATCATCCTGGGAGCCGTCCTCGGCCTGATGATGTGCTTCGACCTCGGCGGACCGCTCAACAAGGTCGCGTACACCTTCGCCGTCGGCGGGCTCGCCGACGCCAACAGCGGGAGCCTCAAGGTCATGGCCGCGGTGATGGCGGCCGGCATGGTCCCGCCGCTGGCGATGGCGCTCGCCACGGCCCTCCGGAGCAGGCTCTTCACCACCGCCGAACGGGAGAACGGCAAGGCGGCCTGGGTGCTGGGCGCTTCCTTCATCACGGAGGGCGCCATCCCGTTCGCCGCGGCGGACCCGCTGCGGGTGATCCCCTCCGTGATGGCGGGCGGCGCGCTCACCGGTGCGCTCTCGATGGCGTTCGGCGCCACCCTGCGGGCGCCGCACGGCGGTGTGTTCGTGGTCCCGCTGATCAGCGGACCCCTGCTCTACCTGGTGGCCATCGCCGCCGGTACGGCCCTCGCGACCGGGCTGGTGGTGCTCCTCAAGGAGATACGGGACCGGACGTCCGGCGCCCCGGAGCACACCGCGCCGGGCGGGACGGCACAGCAGGTCGAGGCCGCCACGGGCTGAGCGGAAGACCGCTGTGAGAAGGGCGGCGGGGAGCCCGTGCCGGACGGAGGAAGGACGGGCAGGACGGGGCGCGCGGGGCCTGCGGGAAGGGCGGAGCCGTACTCTGGACGGATGAGCACCCCCGCACCCGGTCCCGCGCCCCGCGACCCGGCCGACTCCCTCGTCTTCGACGACCCGCTCGCCCAGCCGTCCGCCGACGACACCGACAGCGGCTGGGGCGAGCGGCCGGCGGGCGGAGACAGCGCCGCCGACCTCGCCCGGTTCCTGGACGAGAAGCCGCCGCACCACATCTGAGACCCTCGCCGGCCCCACCCGCTCCGCCGTTACGGAGCTGATGCCGCGCCCGCGGACGCCCGCTACTTCGGGCCGGGAACCCGCGGACTCGGGCCGCCCCGCTGAGCGACCAGCTCGTCGCGGATCTCCCGCAGCAGCACGATCTCGACGGCCTCCGCCTCGGCCTGCCGCTCCTCCGCGACCTTCTGCCGGGCCGCCTTCCGGGCGAGGAACTTCGCCATCGGCAGCACCATGAGGAAGTAGACGACCGCCGCGGTGATCAGGAAGCTCAGCGTGGCGCTGAGCACGGAGCCCCACATGATCGGGATGCCCCGGACGATCTCCCCCGCCTGGTTGGTCTCGCAGGGCCCGTCGAGGCAGGAGCGGTACCGGTCGAGATCCTTCGTGCCGAAGGCTCCCACCACGGGATTGATGAGCCCCTTCACCACCGAGTTGACCACGTTGGTGAACGCGGTGCCGATGACGACCGCGACCGCCAGGTCGATGACGTTCCCGCGCATGAGGAAGGCCTTGAAGCCCTCCCACACATTCTGCTTGTCCTCGCTCAAGGAGGGTCTTTCCCTTCGATGAATCGGAACCAGGTGGTCCGGGCCGATGCGACGGCCATCGTGGACGGGGCGGGGACATGCTGTCCAGCCGGGAGTTCATCGCTCGGTGAGCGTGCCGAGGGCGGGCACCGAGAGCGCCGCCGCCAGCGCCACGGCGGCCGGCCAGCCGCGCCGAACGGTGCTCCGCGTCCACCACCGCCCACCGCCGAGCCGCAGCGGCCCGAACTGGGGCACCTGCCGGGGCGGGAGGACCGGCCGCGGGGGACCGACCGGCACCGTGCCGCTCCACTCCCGTCCGGCGGGGTTCCACCCCCGCCCCTGCCCTTCCCCGAGCTCCTGCCCGGGCCCGGAAAGGGCCGGGCTGCCCGCACGCCCGCTTCCGGCCGCGCCCCCGCCCCCGTCCGCCCGGACACCGCCGCACCGGAGAGCGCCACCGGCCACGTCGGTCGCGACAGCCCCGCCCGCCCGCGAGGCTCCGGCCGGGCGACGGGGCCGGGCAGCCGGCCGGGCATCGGGGTACGGGTCCACGCGGCACGGATCTCCCGCGCGCGGGTCCTCCGGATACGGACTTCCCGGGTACGGATCTCCGGGACGACGGGCCCCGGGCCGGTGGTGCGGCCCCGGCCACGGGGGCAGCAGCCCCTGGTCCGGGCCTCCGGGCGGCGCGACGGGCTGCCTCGCGACGGGCTGCCCGGTGATGGGCTGCCCGAGAATGGAGGCGCGCTGGGACAGGGGAAGAGCCCCGGACAGGACGAGGTGTTCGGGGCTACCGGTGTTCGCGGACATGAGGGTCACCACCTGCGGTGAAGAGGGCCGGATGCGTTTCCGCCCTCACGATGCCCCCGTTTCTCCCGCGCCGCCGGAGCCTGTGGACAACCGACGGGTTGTGGACAACCCGCTCACCCACAGGCACCCCACCAGTCGCTGAGGCACAGCTACCGCTCCTGCCGGGGCCCGAGGACGGGCCCCGGCAGGAGCAAGAGCCGCGTGTCGTCCGCCCAGAGCCCTCCGCAGCCTCCGGAGCCCCCTGCGGAGGCCCGGACGCGGGGCCCGTGAGCCCCGCGCCGTCAGGGCAGCGTGATCCCCGTGTCCAGGCCGCTCAGCGCCGTCGTGCACAGGCAGTCCCGCGCCCCGGTCTCCGGCAGGGCCTCGACGGCGTCGAAGATCAGCGGCCGCAGCCGCCCGATGTTCTTGGCGAACACCGCCATGACCTCCGTGTGGGAGACGCCCTCCCCCGTCTCGGCACCCGCGTCCAGGTCGGTGACGAGGGCGATCGACGTGTAGCAGAGGCCCAGTTCACGGGCGAGTACGGTCTCCGGGTGGCCGGTCATGCCGACCACGGACCACCCCTGCGCCGCATGCCAGCGCGATTCGGCGCGGGTGGAGAAGCGGGGCCCCTCGACGACCACGAGCGTTCCGCCGTCGACCGGCTCCCAGTCGCGCCCGCGCGCCGCCGCGAGGGCCGCCTTCCGCCCGGCCGGGCAGTAGGGGTCGGCGAAGGTGACGTGGACGACGTTGGGCACCGAGCCGTCCGGCAGGGCCTCGCCGTCGAAGTACGTCTGGATCCGGGACTTCGTCCGGTCCACGAGCTGGTCCGGTACGAGGAGCGTGCCGGGGCCGTACTCTTCGCGCAGTCCGCCCACCGCGCACGGCGCCAGTACCTGGCGGACACCCGCCGAGCGCAGGGCCCAGAGATTCGCCCGGTAGTTGATGCGGTGCGGCGGCAGATGGTGCTTGCGCCCGTGCCGGGGGAGGAAGGCCACGCTCCGGCCGGCTATCTCGCCGAGGAACAGGGAGTCGCTGGGGGCTCCGTAGGGGGTGTCGACGGTGATCTCGGTCACGTCGTCGAGGAGGGAGTAGAAACCCGACCCGCCGATGACGCCGATCTCCGCCAGGGGTCCGGTCCTGTCCGCGTGTGTGCTGCTGGTCTCGGCCATGCCCGTTACCTTAAGGCCGCGCGGCGGCGCCGGTTCCGCCGTCCTTCACGAAGGGGCGGTGACCGGCGTGCACACGGGCGGAACGCGGCGGAAGCCGGGCGGGCGCCGGCCGGGCTCGGAGCAGACCCGTACGGACGCCGAGCGGGCCTCAGGCGGCCGACGAGCCGGCGGAACCGCCGGACGACGACGCCGCGGAGGACGACGTGGAACCGGACGAGCCGGAGCCGGGGGACGAGCCGGAGCCCGAACCCGATCCCGTGGACGACGAGCCGCTGTCGCTCTTCGCCTTCGACGAGGAGGAGGTACTGCTGGACGACGACGCGCCCCGGCTGTCGGTCCGGTAGAAACCGGAGCCCTTGAAGACGACACCGACCGCGGAGAACACCTTGCGCAGGCGCCCCTCGCACGCGGGGCACTCGGTGAGCGCCTCGTCGGTGAACTTCTGCACCGCTTCGAGGCCCTCGCCGCATTCGGTGCACTGGTACTGGTAGGTCGGCACTTGCTCCTCCTGGCACTCTCACTCATTGAGTGCTAACGACGCTCCATCTTGCAGCATTCCGTGGTCTCAGTCCACCGGAGCCGCCCGACGGTGATCCACCCCACGTGCCACCACCCGCCCCGGCAGGGCCGGTTCGAGCCGGGTCCGCAGGGCCACCGCCACCAGCAGGGCGAGCCCCGTGCCGGCCAGCGGCACGGTGAATCCCGCCTGCGCACCGAAGCCGTCGGCCAGCCGCCCGGACGCCGTGGCCGCCAGGGCCTGCCCCAGGGCCACCGCTCCGGTCAGCCAGGTGAACGCCTCCGTCCGCGCGGTCGCCGGAACGATGGACTCCACCAGGGTGTAGCCGGTGACCAGAGCCGGGGCGATGCACAGCCCGACCAGCAGCCCGAGCGCCCCCACGGCGACGGCCGAGTCCACCGCCCACAGCGGTGACGTCGCGAGCGCCAGCGCCGTGTACGCGATCAGGAGCCGCCGGTGCGCCGGCCGGCGCCAGGCGACGGCACCGGAGACGGCGCCCGCGAGCATGTTGCCTCCCGCGAAGACGCCGTACAGCGCTCCGTTGAGACCGGGGTGGCCGATCTCCTCCGTGAAGGCCGTGAGCGAGACCTGCATGCCTCCGAACACGGATCCGATCCCGAGGAACAGCACCGCCAGCACCCGGACACCCGGCACCGACAGGGCGGAGGCGGGACGGGCCGCACGCCGCTCCGAACGGACCGCCGGTCCGGCGGCACCACGGCTGAACCCGGCCGCGTGCCGCACGGAAGGCTGAGTACGCCGCTGCGCCGCGAAGAGCAGGCCGCCCAGGAACGTCAAGGTGCCCTCGGCGGCCAGACCGGCGGCCGGGTGGACACCGATGCACAGCGCTGTGGCCAGCACCGGACCGATGACGAAGGTCAGCTCGTCCGTCACGGATTCGAACGCGGCAGCCGTCGCCAGCAGCGGCGAGGGCCCCCCGCGCCCGCCGCCGGGCCCGCCGTGCGCGGTATCCGAAGTATCCGAAGTATCCGAGGCGCCCGAAGCATCGGAAGCGCCCGAGCCGCCCGTGTCACCGCTGAGCAGCGCGGCCCACCGGGCCCGCACCATCGGGCTCACCTGGGGCACCGAGGCACCCGCCGGGACGGCGGACGCGAACAGCGCCCACAGGGGTGCGTCCAGCAGCGCGAGAGCCGTCAGGAGGGCCACCGCGGCGGTGTGGAGCAGCACGCCCGGGACGAGCACCGCGGCCTGGCCCCAGCGGTCGGCGAGCCTGCCGCTCTGCGGCGCGAACAGGGCCATGGAGACGCCGGTGGCCGCCGCTACCGCGCCCGCCGTGCCGTAGGACCCGGTCGTGTGTTCCACCAGCAGCACGATGCTCAGCGTCAGCATCGCGAACGGCTGCCGCGCCGCGAAGCCGGGGAGCAGGAACGTCCATGCCCCGGGAGTGCGCAGCAGCGATCCGTAACCGGGACGGCGCCCGCCGGAGCTCTTGGTGACCGTGGCTGCCACGGCCGTACCTTTCTGCCGCCTGGTAGCGCACCGCGGCTCGGGGGCCGCCGTGTGCGCCGAGAGCTGTCCTCTCGCGCAGCACCGGGGTAGATACCGGGTCCGCACCCCAGGAGGACAGGGATGTCAGGGGACCGAGGCCGCCGTACGGTCGCGCCAGCTCTGCGTCAGGCAGGGTGGTGTGTCGGTTGCCCGGTCATCGTACAAGGCGGCCGCCGGGTGCGCCGGACGTCAGTACGAGGGGAAGGGCCGCCACCGGTGCGGACCAGGAGGGAAGGGGCCGGCCACCGGTACGGACAAGGGCGCGCGAGCCCGGACACGGCAGCCCGAGCACGGCAGCCCGAGCACGGCGGCACGGATGCGGCAACGCGACCACGGAGAGCGCGCACGGCCTCGAACCGCGGCCCGCCCCGGCCGCCCAGCCCCGCTCAGCCCGTACCCGTCCCCAGCCATCCCGCGAGCTTGCCGCCCCGGGCCACCGCCCGCAGCCGCTTCTCCGCGGTGTCCCGCACCGGGTCGGTGGCGACGACCAGGAGCTCGTCCCCGCGGCGCAGCACGGTCGTCGGGTCCGGGACGAAGCTCTCGCCGTCCCGGACGACGAGGGTGACCGCCGCCCCCGGCGGCAGCCGCAGCTCGCCGACCTCCACGCCGTGCATCCGGGAGTGCTCGGCGACCGTGGTCGACAGCAGATGCCCGCGCAGCCGCTCCAGCGGGGCCGACTCGATGCCGAGGTCCGCCGCCGCCTCGGGGTCCCGGAGCCGCAGCCACCGGGCGACCCAGGGGAGTGTCGGGCCCTGGAGCAGGGTGTAGACGATCACCAGCAGGAAGACGATGTTGAACAGCCGTCCGCTTCCGCGTACCCCGGCCACCATCGGGATGGTGGCGAAGACGATCGGCACCGCGCCGCGCAGTCCGGCCCAGGAGAGCAGGGCCTGTTCCCGCCACGGCATCCGGAACGGCAGGCAGCTGAGGAGGACGGACAGTGGCCGGGCGACCAGGGTCAGCACCAGCCCGACGACCACCGCGGGCCAGATGTCGTCCACCAGTTCGTGCGGGGTGACCAGCAGGCCGAGCAGGATGAACATGCCGATCTGGGCCAGCCACCCGAGCCCGTCCGCGAAACCGCGGGTCGCCGGCGCGTGCGGCAGTCTCGCGTTGCCGAGGACCAGCGAGGCGAGATAGACGGCGAGGAAGCCGCTGCCGTGCGCCAGGGCGCCGGCCGCGTAGGCGGTGACGGCGATCGCCATCACGGCGATCGGGTAGAGGCCGGAGGCGGGCAGGGCGACGTGCCGCAGGGCGAGCGCGCCAAGCCAGCCGACCGCCAGGCCGATGGCCGCGCCGATGGCCAGTTCGAGGAGGATCTTCCCGATCAGCAGGTACCAGGCGTCGATCGGGCCGGTGGTGGCGAAGGCGACGACCAGGATGACCACGGGCGCGTCGTTGAAGCCGGACTCCGCCTCCAGCGCGCCGGTCAGCCGGGACGGCAGCGGCACTCTGCGCAGGACGGAGAAGACGGCCGCCGCGTCGGTGGAGGACACCACCGCGCCGATGATGAGCGACTGCCGCCAGTCCAGGCCGACGAGGTAGTGCGCACCGGCGGCGGTGATCCCCACGCTGGCGGCGACGCCGATGGTGGAGAGCGCGGCGCCCACCGGCAGCGCCGGTCTGATCTCGTGCCACGCGGTCCCGAGACCGCCCTCCGCGAGGATCACGACCAGGGCGGCATAGCCGATCACCTGGGTCAGTTCGGGATCGCTGAAGTCGATCCCGATCCCGTCGGTGCCGATCGCGACGCCGATGCCGAGGTAGACGAGCAGGCTGGGAAGCCCGGACCGCGAGGAGACCCGTACCGCCGCCACCGCGACGAGCAGCAGGACGGAACCGAGCAGCATGAGTTCATTCAGCTGATGGATAGTCAGGGGCCTGGACCCTTCCGTGATGTATCGGACGGTTTGTCCCGTGCGGGCGACCGGAACTTCATTGCCTTACCTAATATTTTACGGGTTCTTGACGCCGCCGTGAGCCGTACCGCCGGACTTGACTCCGTGTAGGGGCGACCGCGTGCCTGCGCCTACAGTTGCTCCAGCACTCCCAGGACCACCCTGCCCCGCGAAGGACAGCGATGCCCGCCAACACAAACGGCCCTTCCGGCAAGAAGAAGAGGGGCCGCGCGCGGCTTCTCGTGATCGCGATCGTGCTGGCCCTCGTGGCGGGTGTCGGCTACGGCGCGTTCTGGAGCGTGAGCACCGTCCGCGCGTCCTTCCCGGAGACCACCGGCTCGATCCGCCTCAAGGGCCTGTCCGGGCCGGTCGAGGTGAAACGGGACGGCCACGGCATCCCGCAGATCTACGCCAGCAGCGACGAGGACCTCTTCCGCGCGCAGGGGTATGTGCAGGCCCAGGACCGCTTCTGGGAGATGGACGTCCGGCGCCATCTCACCGCCGGCCGGCTCTCCGAGATGTTCGGCGCGAGCCAGGTCGAGACCGACGCCTTCCTGCGCACCCTCGGCTGGCGCCAGGTCGCGGAGAAGGAGTACGAGACCAAGCTCTCCGCCCGGACCAAGAAGTACCTCCGGGCGTACGCGGACGGCGTCAACGCCTACCTCGCCGAGCACGAGGGCGCCGAGCTCTCCGTCGAGTACGCGGCGCTCGGCTTCACCAACGACTACAAGCCCGAGGCCTGGGACCCGGTGGACTCGGTCGCCTGGCTCAAGGCCATGGCCTGGGACCTGCGCGGCAATATGCAGGACGAGATCGACCGCTCCCTGATGACGACCCGGTTCTCCGAGAAGCAGATAGACCAGCTGTACCCGGAGTACCCCGCGGACCGGAACAAGCCGATCGTGCGTGACGGCGCGGTCGGCGAACTGACGGACGAATTCGACCCGGAGGCCGCGGCCGCGGACACCGGCGCGGGCACCGGCACCGGCACGGGCGTTCCCGGGGCCGGCACGGGCACCGGCGGTACGGGGACGGGCGCCGGCGGCACGGGCACGGGCACCGGCGGTACGGGTACCGGCACAGGCGCCGGCACCGGCCTGCAGTCCCAGCTCGGCGCCCTCTCCAAGACCCTGGAGGAGATCCCCGCCCTCCTCGGCCCCAACGGCGACGGCATCGGCTCCAACTCCTGGGTGGTCTCCGGCAAGCACACCACCACCGGCAAGCCCCTCCTCGCCAACGACCCGCACCTGGCACCGCAGATGCCGTCCCTCTGGTACCAGATGGGCCTGCACTGCCGCTCCGTGAGCGACAAGTGCCGTTACGACGTCGCGGGCTTCACCTTCTCCGGCATGCCGGGCGTGATAATCGGCCACAACCAGAAGGTCTCCTGGGGCTTCACCAACCTCGGCGCCGACGTCACCGACCTGTACCTGGAGAAGATCACCGCGGACGGCTACCTCTACGACGGCAAGCAGAAGCCGTTCACCACCCGCAGGGAGACCATCAAGGTCGCGGGCGGCGCCGACCGCCGGATCACCGTCCGCAGCACCGGCAACGGCCCGATCGTCTCCGACCGCAGCGACGAGATGGACGACGTCGGCAGAACCGCGCCCGTCACCACCGGCTCGCCCGACCGCGCCAGCGGCTACGCCGTCTCCCTCCGCTGGACCGCCCTCACCCCGGGCCGCTCCATGGACGCCGTCTTCGCCCTCAACGAGGCCGCCGACTTCGACCAGTTCCGCAAGGCCGCCCGGCTCTTCGACGTCCCCGCGCAGAACCTCCTCTACGCGGACACCGACGGCCACATCGGTTACCAGGCGCCGGGCCGCATACCCGTCCGCGGCAAGGGCGACGGCCGCTATCCGGCCCCGGGCTGGGACCCGGAGTACCGGTGGACCGGCTACGTCCCCCAGTCCGCGCTCCCCTGGGAGAAGGACCCCGGCCGCGGCTACATCGTCACCGCCAACCAGGCCGTCATCGACCCGGAGAAGTACCCCTACCTCCTCACCGAGGACTGGGGGTACGGCGCGCGCAGCCAGCGCCTCGACAATCTGATCCAGTCGAAGATCAAGGACGGCGGCAAGATCTCGACCAAGGACATGCAGACCATGCAGATGGACGACAGCAGCGAGATCGCCAAGCTGCTGACGCCCTACCTGCTCAAGATCGACATCGAGGACCCGTACATCCGCGAGGCGCAGAAGCTGCTGGAGGGCTGGGACTACACCCAGGACTCCGACTCCGCGGCCGCCGCCTACTTCAACGGTGTCTGGCGCTACACCCTCAAGCTCGCCTTCGGCAACAAGCTGCCCAAGGAGCTGCGGGTCACCGGCGAATGCCTGCGCGTGCCGCCGGCCGACGACTCCGGCCCGCTGGAGGACCTGGACGGCGACTCCCTGGTCCGCGAGTGCGGCGAGCGGGCGCGGGACGCGGCCCAGCCGGACGGCGGCGACCGCTGGTTCGAGGTGGTCCGCTCGATCCTGGAGGACGAGGACAACGCCTGGTGGAAGACGAGCACCCGCCCCGACTCCGGTGCCGGCGACCGCGACAAGCTGCTGAAGCAGGCCATGGAGGACGCCCGCTGGGAGCTGACCGCCAAGCTCGGCAAGGACATCGACAGCTGGAGCTGGGGCCGCCTCCACCAGCTGACGCTGCGCAACCAGACGCTGGGCATCAAGGGCCCCGCCGTGCTCCGCTGGGCGCTCAACCGCGGCCCGTGGAACCTCGGAGGCGGTGAGGCCGCGGTCAACGCGACCGGCTGGAACGCGGCCGGCGGCTACGGCGTCGTCTGGGTGCCGTCGATGCGGATGATCGTCAACCTCGCGGACCTCGACAAGTCCAAGTGGATCAACCTCTCCGGGGCGTCGGGGCACGCGTACAACACGCACTACAGCGACCAGACGTCCAAGTGGGCCACGGGTGAACTGCTGCCCTGGGTGTTCAGCAAGAAGGGCGTCGAGAAGGCGACCGAGGACACCCTCGCGCTCATCCCCTGAGCCGCCGCGGGTCTCCGGCTCCCGCCGGCCCCACGTCCTCCGCCACCGGCCCCGGTGCACCGTGTTTCGCGCGGTGCGCCGGGGCCGGCGGCGTGCGGGGGTCCCGGCGCCGTCGTCCTCCGGCGCGGCGCACCCGGCACGGTTCATGCCCCGAAGCGGCGCACCCCCGAGGGCGTGACGGCCGCCTGGACGGGCCGGTCGTGGGCCTCGGCGGGCACGTCGTCCAGCACCTCGTCCTCGTACACCAGAACGATCAGCGCCGGGTCCGCCCCGGCCTCCGCCAGCCGCTCCAGCACCCGGTCGTACGAACCGCCGCCGCGCCCCAGCCGCAGCCCCCGCCCGTCCACCGCGAGCCCCGGCAGCAGCAGTGCGTCGGCCTCCAGCACCGCCCGCAGGCCCAGCGGCTCGCCGGCCGGCTCCCGCAGCACCATCCGGCCCGCCCGCCCGGCCGCCACCAGCCGCTCCGGACCCTCGTACGGCGCCCAGTCGAGATCGTCGTCGTCGCGGAGGACGGGCAGCAGCACCCGCACCCCCCGGGCGCGCAGCGCGTCCAGCAGCGGACCCGTCGCGGGCTCCCGGCCCACCGACACATAGGCGCCGACGGTGCGGGCGGAGGCGAGTTCGGGAAGGGCCAGGGCCTGACGTGCGAACGCGCCCCCCGCCACCGACACGTCATCTTCCGTCAACCGGGACCTCATCCGGCCGAGACCGTGCCGCAACTCCGCCTTGCGAGACTTCGGGGTGGACATCTGAGCCGGGAATCCTCTCGTATGCGGCCACACTTACCGGATCATCACGTTCCGCTCATACGTACCGGTTATGGTTCTCCGCATGACTGAATCGCGTACCCGGATCAGCAAGGCTGTCATTCCCGCAGCAGGACTCGGGACCCGCTTCCTCCCGGCCACCAAGGCCACTCCCAAGGAGATGCTGCCGGTCGTCGACAAGCCCGCGATCCAGTATGTGGTCGAGGAGGCCGTCACCGCCGGTCTCTCCGACGTCCTCATGGTCACCGGCCGCAACAAGCGCCCGCTGGAGGACCACTTCGACCGCAACTACGAGCTGGAGGAGATGCTCCGGCACAAGGGCGACGGCGACCGCCTCTCCCGGGTGCAGGAGTCCAGCGACCTCGCGACCATGCACTACGTCCGCCAGGGCGACCCCCGGGGCCTCGGCCACGCCGTGCTGTGCGCGGCCCCCCACGTCGGGCAGCAGCCCTTCGCGGTCCTGCTCGGTGACGACCTCATCGACCCCCGCGATCCGCTGCTGACCCGCATGATCGAGGCACAGGAACGGTACGGCGGCAGCGTCGTCGCCCTCCTGGAGGTCGACCCCGACCAGGTCCACCTCTACGGCTGCGCCGTGATCGAACCCACCGGCGACGACGACATCCACCGGGTCACCGGCCTCGTCGAGAAGCCCAGCCGCGAAGAGGCGCCCAGCAACTACGCGATCATCGGCCGCTACGTCCTCGACGCCGCCGTCTTCGACGTGCTGCGGAAGACGGAGCCCGGCCGCGGCGGCGAGATCCAGCTCACCGACGCCCTCCAGACCCTGGCCCAGAACCCGGACCTGGGCGGCCCGGTGCACGGCGTCCTCTTCAAGGGCCGCCGCTACGACACCGGCGACCGCGCCGACTACCTCCGCTCCATTGTCAGACTGGCATGCGAACGTGAGGATCTGGGACCGGACTTCCGGGACTGGCTTCGGAGGTACGTCGCGGAGGAGATGTAGCACCTTGAGCACCGCTGAACAGGCCGCAGAGCGCGGGGCCGCGCCCACCGGAGGCGCCGGGGAGGCCGAGGACGCCGAGAGCACCGCCGGCGCGGACGGCACCGCCGGTACGGCCGCCGGCCCGGAGGGCGGCGTCCCGGCCGGCGTCCCGTCCCCGCACCCGGACCACGGGAGCGGAACCGGAGCCGCACCGCGCCTCTGGAGCGTCGACGAGCATCTGGCCGACATCCTCAGGCACGTCCAGCCGCTCGAACCGCTGGAGCTCCAGATCCTCGACGCCCAGGGCTGTGTCCTCGTGGAGGACGTCACCGCCGCCGTCGCCCTGCCGCCGTTCGACAACAGCTCCATGGACGGATACGCCGTCCGCACCGCCGACGTCGCCGACGCGACCGAGGAATCCCCGGCGGTGCTCACCGTCATCGGCGACATCGCGGCGGGCAGCGGCAGGCTGCCCACCATCAGGCCCGGGGAGACGGCCCGCATCATGACGGGCGCCCCCCTGCCGCCCGGCGCCGACACGGTGGTGCCGGTCGAGTGGACCGACGGCGGCGCCGGCGGCGGCCCCGCCACCGCCATGAGGGCCCACAGCGCGGCGCCCGAGGGCGCCGGCGGCGAAGTCCGCGTACACCGCCCCGCGGAGGCCGGGCAGCACATCCGGCCCCGGGGCGGTGACGTCTCCGCCGGCGCCCCGGTGCTGTCCGCCGGCACGGTCCTCGGCCCGCCGCAGATCGGGCTGCTCGCCGCGATCGGCCGCGCCACCGTCCGGGTCCGCCCCCGCCCGCGGGTGGTCGTCATGTCCACGGGCAGCGAACTCGTGTCGCCCGGAACGCAGTTGGGGCCCGGCCGGATCCACGACTCCAACAGCTTCGCGCTGACCGCCGCGGCCCGCGACGCCGGAGCCATCGCCTACCGGGTCACCGCCGTCGCCGACGACGCGGCCTCCCTGCGCACCGCCGTCGAGGACCAACTCCTCCGCGCCGACCTCGTCGTCACCAGTGGCGGCGTCAGCGTCGGCGCCTACGACGTCGTGAAGGAGGCCTTCTCCGGCGAGGTCACCGCCCCCGCGGAGCAGCGGGCGGAGACGGACGCCGGACCGGACACGGAAACGACCGCGGAGCCGAACGCGGAGCCGACCGCTGAGCCGGGTGCGGAGCCTGCCGAGAAGGCGGAATCCGGCCCGGCCGCGGCGGCGTCGCCGGGCCCCGGCCGCGTCGACTTCCGCAGACTCGCCATGCAGCCCGGCAAGCCGCAGGGCTTCGGCCGCATCGGACCCGACCGCACCCCGCTGCTGGCCCTCCCCGGCAACCCCGTCAGCGCGTACGTCTCCTTCGAGCTCTTCGTCCGCCCCGCGATCCGCGCGCTCATGGGGATCGCACCGGACGGGCGCGAGACCGTCCGCGCGATCTGCCCCGAGGGCATCACCTCCTCGCCCGAGGGCAAGCGGCAGTTCCTCCGCGGCCGCTACGCGGACGGCGTGGTCACCCCGGTCGGCGGCCCCGGCTCCCATCTGGTCAAGGCGCTCGCCGACGCCGACGCCCTGATCGTCGTCCCGGAGGACACCACCGCGGTCCCGCCCGGCAGTGAGGTGGAGGCCATCCTGCTGCGCTGAACCGGGAAAGCCCCGGTACGGTTGCTGCCCTGGAAGCACCGGACCGGGAGAACGATGAGCAGCGCCCAGCAGCACCTCACCCACCTCGACGCCCGGGGCGCCGCCCGTATGGTCGACGTCTCCGCGAAGGACGTCACGGCGCGCGCCGCCCGAGCGAGCGGCCGTGTGCTCGTCTCCCCGCGCGTCGTCGAACTGCTGCGCGGTGAGGGTGTCCCCAAGGGCGACGCCCTCGCCACCGCGCGCATCGCGGGCATCATGGGAGCCAAGCGCACCCCCGACCTCATCCCGCTCTGCCACCCGCTGGCCGTCTCCGGGGTGAAGGTCGAACTCTCCGTCGCCGACGACGCCGTGGAGATCCTGGCCACGGTGAAGACCACGGACCGCACCGGAGTCGAGATGGAGGCGCTGACCGCCGTCACCGTCGCCGCTCTGACGGTGGTGGACATGGTGAAGGCCGTCGACAAGGCGGCGGTCATCACGGACGTACGGGTCGAGGAGAAGACCGGCGGCAAGTCCGGCGACTGGTCGCGCCCCTCCGGGGAGGGCACCGCATGAGCGGCTACCGGGCCCTGGCCGTCACCGTGTCGAACCGCGCCTCCGCGGGTGTGTACGCCGACAAGGGCGGCCCGCTGCTGGTCGAGGGGCTGACCGCGATGGGCTTCGCCACCGACGGTCCCCGGGTCGTCCCCGACGGCGAGCCGGTTGAAACGGTCCTGCGGGAGGCCGTCGCCGCCGGATACGACGTGGTGCTCACCACCGGCGGCACCGGTATCTCGCCGACCGACCGCACGCCGGAGATGACCCGCCGGGTGCTCGACCGCGAGATCCCCGGCATCCCGGAGGCCCTCCGTGCCGAGGGCCTGGCGAAGGTGCCGACCGCCGTGCTCTCCCGCGGACTGGCCGGAACCGCCGGCGGTACGCTGATCGTCAACCTCCCCGGCTCCACCGGCGGGGTCCGGGACGGCCTCGCCGTTCTCGGCCGGCTGCTCGTACACGCCGTCGACCAGCTCCGCGGCGGCGACCACCCCCGGCCCGCGGCGGACGGCGGCGGCACCGGGACGGCCCCGGACGGCGGCAAGACCCCCCGGGCACACCGATGACTCCCCTCTGGCCGGCGGTCCTGACCGACGGCGACGTCACCCTGCGCCCGATCCGCATGCGTGACCAGCGGGACTGGCGCGAGGTCAACCGCCGCAACCGCGACTGGCTCCGGCCCTGGGAGGCGACCATCCCCCCGCCGGTCGCGGGCGGCCCGTCGGCGCAGCGACCGACCTACCGTCAGATGGTGCGGCATCTGCGCTCCGAGGCGAACGCGGGCCGGATGCTGCCCTTCGTCATCGAGTACCGGGGCCGGCTGGCCGGGCAGCTGACGGTCGCGGGAATGGCCTGGGGCTCCATGTGCTCCGGCCATGTCGGCTACTGGGTGGACCAGGAGGTCGCCGGGCGCGGGGTCACCCCGACGGCTGTCGCGCTCGCCGTGGACCATTGCTTCCGTACGGTGGGTCTGCACCGCGTCGAGGTGTGCATCCGGCCCGAGAACGGGCCGAGCCGCCGTGTCGTCGAAAAGCTCGGATTCCGCGAGGAAGGGCTGCGCCCGCGCTATCTCCACATCGACGGCGACTGGCGCGACCACCTGGTCTACGCCCTCACCACGGAGGACGTCCCCGGAGGACTGCTGGCCCGCTGGCACCGGGTCCGGCCCGGGACAGCCCACAAATAAAAAATATGTTCGATATTAAGCGGCAATAAAGCACATTCCCCGTCAGCCCGTCCTGGCAATCGGAAAAAAAGTTCGAGTTATCAGCCAGATCGTGCGACACACCGTGGCAATTGGCGGATGGCCTTGTGAAAACCCCTCTACCGTGTGAGGCGTGAGCAGCAGCGGCCTCATCTACGCAGTCATTGTCGGGGCCTGGGCCGCCTACCTGGTGCCGATGTGGCTCCGTAGGCAGGACGAACTCAACGAGGCTCGTCCCACGGAACGCTTCTCCACCGCCATCCGGCTGCTGTCCGGACGGGCCGGTATGGAGCGCCGTTACGCCAAGGACCTGGAGGAGCGCCACTCCGGCGAAGCGGACGACCACGTCGTTCCCGCCGAACCGGAACCGCGCACCGCCGACCCGGAAGCGCCGACCGACACGGTCGACGTCCGGGCCTTCGCCCTGTCCGCGGCCATGCCCGTCCCCGAGCCGCTGCGCGCCGGCGACGAGCCCCCGCCGCCCGCGGCGGACGAGGCGTCCGCCGGGCAGGACGGCCGCCGCGCCGTCTCCGTCGCCGAACGGGCCCGCCGCTCCAAGGTTCTCGCCCGCCGCCGCCGGACCACCATGGTGCTGTTCCTGGCCTTCGCGCTGGGCGCGGTCGTCGCCGCGGTCGGCGGGCTCGCCTTCCTGTGGGCCCCCGCCGTCCCGGCCGTGCTGCTCAGCTCGTACATCGTCCACCTGCGGGCGCAGGAGCGCCGCCGCTTCGCCTTCACCATGGACCGGCGGCGCGCCGAGGCCGCAGCCCAGCGGCTGCGCGAACGCGGCGCCCGCGGCGCCCGGCAGCCGGCACGGCCCGCGGCGGCCGCCGACGACGCGGCAGCCGGCGAGGACCCCGGTCCGGCGGCGGGCCCCGAGCCCGCTCCCGCGTCCCCGCACACGGCGGGCCGACGCGCCCTCGTCGAGCAGACCGACCACGCCGAGTGGGTCGACCAGCAGCGCGAGCGCGGCCGGACCGAGGGTGAGAGCTGGGAGCCGGTCCCGGTACCGCTGCCCACCTACGTGACCGCCCCGGTCGCCCCCCGCGCCACCGGCGGCGTGGACCTCGATGCCCCGGACGCCTGGAGCTCGGCCCGCTCCAGCGCGGCCGGACAGCCGGCCGGCGAGCCGTCCGCCGATCCCCGGCCCCACCCGGAGCCGGGGCCCGGCCCCGCCGCCCGCGAGGGCCGCCGCGAGCGCGGCCGCCGCTCCCGCGACCGCACCCCGCTCTTCGACCAGTACGCGGACGAGGACCGGCCGCGCGCCGCCAACGAGTGACCCCCGGCCGGTTTCCGGCCGTTGACCCGTCCGTGGCATGCCGCCGGACGCGGTGACCAGCGCGGGAACGGATTTCCAAGCGGCCCGGCCGGGATGCTAGAGTTCCTCACGTCGCAAGGGCCTGTGGCGCAGTCTGGTAGCGCACCTCGTTCGCATCGAGGGGGTCTGGGGTTCAAATCCCCACAGGTCCACAGCGGTCAGAACCCCTGCCGGAGAGATCCGGCAGGGGTTTCTTCGTGCTGTACGGCAGTAAGGGACAGCAGAGGGGCGCGGCCGCGGCGGCTCATCGTGAGTTTGCCGGCCCCGGCAGTCGGGTGGCGGCCTGTTTTGTCAGGAGCATTGACATACCCCTGGCCTGGACTTACGTTCCCTGCGTCGAAGCGCTTCGATGAATTCTTCGAATCGCTTCGACAGAGGTGGACTCCCCACACCACCCGTTCCTGCTCTGATCCACTCTCCCGGAGGAAGCGGATGTTGAAGGCACGGAAGCGCGGGGCGGGCCTGCTGGCAGCCGCCCTCGCGGGAGCCCTGACCCTGGCCCTGAGCGGCTGCGGCGGCTCGGACGGCACGACCGCGGGCGACGGAAAGACGCTGAGGCTCTGGCACTACGAGGGCCCGGACAGCGCCATGGGCCAGGCCTGGGCCGAAGCCGTCCGGGAATTCGAGAAGACCCACCCGGGGGTGAAGGTCGAGTTCGAGGAGAAGGGCTTCGAACAGATCCAGAAGACCGCCCCGATGATCCTCAACTCCGACGACGCCCCGGACCTCATGGAGTACAACAAGGGCAACGCCACGGCCGGTCTGCTCTCGCGGCAGGGGCTGCTGACCGACCTCAGCTCCGAGGCGTCCGCGCGCGGCTGGGACAAGAAGCTCAGCGACAGCGTCGAGACCACCAGCCGGTACGACGCGGACGGCGTGATGGGCTCCGGCAAGTGGTACGGGGTCCCCAACTACGCCGAGTACACGATGGCGTACTACAACAAGGACCTCTTCGAGAAGCACGAGGTCGACGTCCCCAGCACCTTCGGTGAACTCACCGACGCGCTCGCCGCGTTCAAGGCCAAGGGCATCACCCCGCTCGACAACGCCGGCGCCGAGTACATAGCCCACCAGTACGTCTACCAGCTCGCCCTCTCCGAGGCCGACCGCTCCTGGGTGGACGCCTACGAGCTCTACCAGGGCAGGACCGACTTCCACGACGAGGCCTGGACCCACGCCGCCGAGACCTTCGCCGACTGGGTCGAGAAGGGCTACATCGCCAAGAACTCCAGCGGGACCAAGGCCGAGGACGCGGGTGTCGCCTTCATCTCCGGCAAGTACCCCATCCTCTTCTCCGGCAGCTGGTGGTTCGGCCGTTTCCAGAGCGAGATCGACACCTTCGACTGGGGCACCTTCCTGTGGCCCGGCTCGGACCTCACCCTGGGCTCCGGCGGCAACCTCTGGGTGGTCCCCAAGGGCGCGAAGAACAAGGAACTCGCGTACGACTTCATCGACATCACGATGACGAAGAAGATCCAGAACCTGCTCGGCAACAAGGGCGGCGTCCCCGTCGCCGCCGACCCCTCCGCCATCACCGACCCGCAGTCGAAGACCCTCATCGAGAACTTCAACACGCTGTCCGGGAACGACGGCCTGGCCTTCTACCCGGACTGGCCCGTCCCGGGCTTCTACGACGTCCTCGTCTCCGAGACCCAGAAGCTGATCACCGGCAGCGCCACCACCGACCAGTACCTGGACGCCCTGCAGAAGGCGTACGACGCGGGCGCTCCCAAGCAGTGAGCACCGTCGCGAAGCGTCCCGCGGCCCGCCGGAGCGGAGTGCTCCGGCGGGTCCGCGGCGGCCACCACCCCGCCCGCCGCGACTCCTACGCCGCCTTCCTGCTCCCCGGCACGCTCGCCTTCCTCGCCGTCGTCATCCTCCCGTTCGCCATGAACACCGGCATCAGCTTCACCGACTGGCGGGGCGTGGGCACGCCCGACTGGACCGGCCTGGACAACTACCGCCGGCTCGCCGGTGACGCCGCCTTCTGGGAGTCCTTCCGGCACAGCGTCGCCATGGTCGTCGCGATGGCCGTGCTCCCGACCTTCCTCGGCCTGGTCCTGGCGGCCGCGCTCTTCGACTACATCGGCAAACACTTCGGCTCCCGCTGGGCGGCCGTCCTGCGGGCCTGCTTCTACCTTCCGCAGGTGCTGCCGATCGCCGTCGCCGGCATCGTCTGGTCCTGGATCCTCGCCCCCGAGAACGGTTCCCTCAACGAGCTGCTGAAGGCCGTGGGCCTGGGCTCCCTCCAGCAGGACTGGCTGGGCGACCCCGATCTCGCGCTCTACGGCGTGATGGCGGTGATGGTCTGGGTGCAGATCGGCTTCCCGCTGGTCGTCTTCATGGCGGGGCTGCAACGCGTCGACCCCGGGCTGTACGAGGCGGCCGAACTGGACGGCGCGGGCTGGTGGCGCCGGTTCTGGCACATCACCCTGCCGCAGATCCGGCCGGAGATCTACGTCGTCCTGGTGTGGTGCACCATCGCCGCGCTGAAGGTCTTCGGCGCCGTCTACGTCCTGACCAAGGGCGGCCCGGGCGGTGCCACCAACGTCCCCTCCTACTTCTCCTTCCAGAACTTCTTCGAGAAGACGCAGGTGGGTTACGGCTCGGCGGTGTCCACCGTGCTCACCGCTCTCATCCTGGCGCTCGCCCTGATCGGGCTGCGCCTCCAGACCCGGGCGGAGGACGAGGACCGGTGACCGCCACAGCCATCCGCCGTTACCCGGTGCTCGTCGCGATGTGCGTGGGGGCCGCCTTCATGGTGCTGCCGTTCGCCATCGTGGCGCTCAACGCCGTCAAGTCCCCGGCCGAGTACAGCGCCGGCGGTCCGCTCAGCCTTCCCGAGGGGCTCTACCTCGACGGGCTGAAGGACTTCTGGCAGCGCGTCGACTTCGGCCAGAAGCTCGTCAACTCCGTACTGATCAGCGGGTCGGTGGCGGCCGGCGCCGTGGTGCTGTCGGTGCTGAACGCGTACGCGATCGGCATCGGCCGGATCAAGGGCCGTCCGTATGTGCTGGCCTTCTTCGTGCTGGCCAACATGCTGCCGCAGGAAGCGCTGGTCTACCCGGTCTACTACCTGTCGAAGCAGGTGGGGCTCTACGACACCAGACTCAGCGTGATCATCGTCTTCACGGTGGTCCAGGCCGCCTTCGGCACGTATCTGCTCGCCTCCGTCCTCGGCTCCTTCCCCCGGGAGGTCATCGAGGCGGCGCGGATCGACGGGGCGAACAAGTGGCAGGTGCTGTGGCGGGTCGTCGTCCCCGTCAGCCGCCCCACCATCGGCGTGCTGCTGGTCTTCTTCTTCATCTGGACATGGAACGAGTTCCTGCTGCCGCTGGTCATGCTCATCTCCAACGACAACCAGACGGTCTCCGTCGCGCTCGGCGTACTCCAGGGGCAGCGGCTGATGGACGCCACGATGACCAACGCCGCCGCGCTGCTGGGCGTCCTCCCGGCGATCGTCTTCTTCCTCCTCTTCCAGCGGACCCTGACCCGCGGCATCGCCGTGGGAGCGGTCAAGTGACCCGGGTCTCCGCTGCGGCCCCCCACCACGTGAGCCGAAAGGGCTGACGCATGAAGTTCACCGACGGCTACTGGCTGATGCGCGAGGGCGTGACCGGCTCCTACCCGGTCGAAGTCCTCGACGTCACCACGGGCCCGGGCACGCTGGAGATCCACGCGCCCACCCGTCCGATCCGCCACCGGGGCGACCTCCTCAAAGGCCCCGTCGTCACGATCTCCTGCACCTCACCCATGCCGGACGTGATCGGCGTCCGCCTCACCCACTTCGCGGGCGGCACCGGCACCGCACCGCACTTCCCGCTCTCCGCACAGGAGGGCTTTCTCCCCGAGGTCTCGTACGACGGGGAGGAGGCGGTCCTCACCTCCGGCAGCCTGTCGCTGACCGCCGGCCGCAAGGGCCCGTGGGCCCTGGACTTCCGGGCCGGCGGGCGGACGCTCACCACCAGCGGTGTCAAGGGCATGGGCATCATGGAGACCGATGACGGCGGCCACTACCTGCGCGAGCAGCTCGACCTGCGGGTCGGGACCAGCGTCTACGGGCTCGGGGAGCGCTTCGGCCCGCTGGTGAAGAACGGCCAGGCCGTCGACGTCTGGAACGCCGACGGCGGCACCTCCAGCGAACAGTCCTACAAGAACGTGCCGTTCTACCTCACCGACGCCGGCTACGGGGTCTTCGTCGACCACCCGGGCCGGGTCTCGTTCGAGGTGGGCTCCGAGGCCGTCTCCCGGGTCCAGTTCAGCGTCGAGGGCCAGGAGCTGCAGTACTACGTCATCCACGGGCCCACGCCGAAGGAGATCCTCCGCAAGTACACCGCCCTCACCGGGCGCCCGGCCCTGCCACCCGCCTGGTCCTTCGGGCTCTGGCTGTCCACGTCCTTCACCACCGACTACGACGAGGAGACCGTCACCTCCTTCGTCGAGGGCATGGCCGAGCGCGGACTCCCGCTCTCCGTCTTCCACTTCGACTGCTTCTGGATGCGCGAGTTCCACTGGTGCGACTTCGAGTGGGACAGCCGCGTCTTCCCGGACCCCGAGGGGATGCTGCGCCGGCTGAAGGAACGCGGGCTGCGGATCTCCGTCTGGATCAACCCGTACATCGCGCAGCGCTCGCCGCTCTTCGCCGAGGGCCGCGACCACGGCCATCTGCTGCGCAGACCGGACGGCAGCGTCTGGCAGTGGGACCTGTGGCAACCCGGCATGGCGCTGGTGGACTTCACCAGCCCGGAGGCCCGCGCCTGGTACGCGGGCAAGCTGAAGCGGCTGCTCGACATGGGCGTGGACTGCTTCAAGACCGACTTCGGAGAGCGGATACCCACCGGCGTCGTCTACGCGGACGGCTCCGACCCGGAGCGGATGCACAACTACTACACCCAGCTCTACAACGAGACCGTCTTCGAACTGCTGCGCCGCGAGCGCGGAGAGGGCGACGCCGTCGTCTTCGCCCGCTCGGCGACCGTGGGCGGCCAGCGCTTCCCCGTGCACTGGGGCGGCGACTGCGAATCCACCTACGAGTCGATGGCCGAGTCGCTGCGCGGCGGACTCTCGCTGGGACTCTCCGGCTTCGGCTACTGGTCGCACGACATCGGCGGATTCGAAGGCACCCCGGACCCGGCTCTGTTCAAGCGGTGGATCGCCTTCGGGATGCTCTCCTCGCACAGCCGGCTGCACGGCTCGTCCTCCTACCGCGTCCCGTGGCTGTTCGACGAGGAGGCGGTGGACGTCCTGCGGGTCTTCACCCGGCTCAAGCTGCGGCTGATGCCCTACCTGGCCGAAGTCGCCCGGCAGGCCCACACCGAGGGCATCCCGATGATGCGGGCCATGGCGCTGGAGTTCCCCGACGACCCGGCCTGCGCGCACCTGGAACGGCAGTACATGCTCGGTCCCGACCTGCTGGTCGCACCGGTCTTCTCGGACGGCGGCGAGGTCGCGTACTACGTGCCCGAGGGGACCTGGACCCACCTCCTGTCCGGGGACCGGGTCACCGGGCCGCGGTGGGTGCGCGAGACCCACGGCTTCCTCAGCGCGCCGGTGCTGGTCCGGCCCGGCGCCGTGCTCCCGCTCGGCGCCGTGGACGACCGGCCCGACTACGACTGGGCGGACGGGGTCACGCTCCGGCCGTACGGTCTCGCGGACGGCGCCGAGGTGACGGTGCGGGTGCCGCCGGAGGCCGAGTACACCGTGCGGCGGGAGAGGGAGGACGTGCGGGTCACCGCGCGCGGCACGGAGGGGAGACCCTGGCACCTGGTCACCGACGGCTCCGGGGAGGATGTCCGGCATGGTCAAGATCACTGACGTGGCCCGGCATGCCGGGGTCTCGCCCAGCACCGTCAGCTACGCGCTGAACGGCAAACGGCCCATATCGGAGGAGACGCGCCGCCGGATCGAGGCCAGCATCCGGGAACTGGGCTACCACCCGCACGCGGGGGCGCGTGCCCTGGCCGGTGCCCGCTCCCACACGCTCGCCCTCGTCATGCCGCTGCGGAGCGGTGTCCATCTGCCGGTCGTCACGCAGTTCGCGATGTCGGTCGTCACCGCGGCGCGCCGTCACGACCACGATGTGCTGCTGCTCACCGGGGAGGAGGGCGAGGACGGGCTGCGGCGCGTCGCGGACAGCGCGCGCGCCGACGGTTTCGTCGTCATGGACGTACAGCTGAACGACCGCAGACTGCCGTCACTGCGCACCCTGCGGCGGCCGTCGGTGCTCATCGGCTTTCCCGCCGAACCGGCCGGGCTGACCTGCGTCGACCTCGACTTCCGGGCGGTCGGCGAGGCATGTGTCGAGCACCTGGCCCTGCTCGGCCACCGCCGCGTGACGCTGCTCGGCTCACCGCCGGAGGTCTACGCACGGGGGACCGGCTTCGCGCGGCGCGTCGCGGACGGCTTCACGGCCGCCGCGGACCGGAACGGCCTCGCCGCCGCGGTCCATCCCTGTGAGGCGGATCCGGCGGCCGCGCCGGCCCTGGTGCGGCGGCTGCTCGCGGAGGGCCCCGCACCCACCGGTGTGGTGATCCACAACGAGGCGATGCTGGGCCCGCTCACGGACGCGCTCCGCGCGGAGGGCCTCCGGGTGCCGGGGGACCTGTCGGTGGTGGCCGTCTGCCCCGACGAACTGGCGGAGCGCTCCTCCGTCCCGCTGACCTCGGTGGCCATACCGGCGGCCGAACTCGGTGCGCGCGCCGTGGACCTGCTGATACGGCGGCTCGCCGGCGATCCCGTGGCGGAGTCCACGCTCCTGCCGCCGCGGCTGACGGTCCGGTCGAGCACGGGACCCCGGGGATAGCGGCCCCCGGGGGACGGCGGCGGCCCGGGGCGCCCGGCCCCGGGCCGTGCGCCCGGTGCGGCGGCCGCTCGGCGGACAAACCCCTCAGACGGCCGGGTCCGACGGGCCGGGAGGCTGGCTGCCACCGGACGCACCGCCCTGCTGCTGCGCGGCCTGCTGCTCTTCCACGGACTGGTGGACCTTCTCCATGTCCAGGTCGCGGGCCTGGCCGATGATGTCCTCCAGGGCCGGCTCGGGCAGGGCCCCCGGCTGGGCGTACACCGCGACGTTCTCCCGGACGACCATCAGCGTCGGGATGGACTGGATGTTGAAGGCCGCGGCGAGCTCGGGCTGGGCCTCCGTGTCGACCTTGGCGAAGACCAGGTCGGAGTGGCGGTCGGCGGCCTTCTCGTACACGGGTGCGAACGTGCGGCAGGGGCCGCACCAGGAGGCCCAGAAGTCGATCAGGACGAAGTCGTTGGCGGAGACGACCTCGTCGAAGTTCTCCTTGGTCAGCTCGACCGTGCTCATATGTCCTACCTGCTTCCAGAGACGTCTTGTTCGTTCTGTTCGTTCTGTATTCGTTCTGTTCGGTCCTCCCGGAACCCCGCCGGCTGCCGTTTCCGGGGACCGGGCTTCCGGAGATCAGGGGGAGCCTGTCCGGATCCCGCCGGTTCATGTGACCGACTTCCCGGAGCGTTGTGAGGATGGCCGGAAAGGGCACTCGGAAGACCCACGAGTACCCGGATACGGAGAGGCGGAACAGGAATGAGCCGGACGCCGGACGCGAGCGCGGCGGGAGCGGTGGAACCGCCCGAGGCAGGAGGAAACGGAGGGGCGGCGGGGCCGGAGGGGACGGGGGAGCGGCACGGGGCACCCGGTGCGGCGCCCGGTCCCGGCCGGACCCCTGCCGGGACCGGTGCGCACAGTCCCCGGGCGCCGCGCGAGCAGGTGTACGACGTGATCGTGCTCGGCGGAGGCGCCGTCGGTGAGCACGCCGCCGGAAGCGCCCGTGCCGCCGGACTGTCCGTCGCCGTGGTGGAGAGCGAGCTGCTCGGCGGTGACTGCTCGTACTGGGCGTGCATGCCCAGCAAGGCGCTGCTGCGGCCGGTGTCCGCGCTCGCCGCGGCGCGGGGCGTCGCGGGCTCGCGGGAGGCGGTCACCGGGCCCCTCGCCCCGGGGCCCGTACTCGACCGGCGGGACGCCTTCGTGTCGCACTGGGAGGACGGCGGGCAGGTGGACTGGCTGCTGTCCGAGGGGGCCGAGCTGGTCCGGGGGCACGGGCGGCTCGACGGACCGCGGCGGGTGGTCGTCCGTCCGGCCGAGGGGCCCGAGCACATCCTGACCGCGCGGCACGCCGTGGTCGTGGCCACGGGCAGCCGGCCCCGGCTGCCGGAGCTGCCGGGGCTGCCCGGCGCGCGGCCGTGGACCAGCCGGGAGGCCACCAGCTCGCGGGAGATCCCGGAACGGCTGGCCGTGGTGGGCGGTGGCGTGGTCGCCGTGGAGATGGCCTGTGCCTGGCAGGCCCTCGGCTCCTCCGTCACGATGTTCGTCCGCGGTGAGGAACTGCTGCGGCGGATGGAGCCCTTCGTGGGCGAACTGGTGGCCGAAGGGCTGGCGGCGGCCGGGGTGGAGATCCGCACCGGGGTGAGCGTGGCCGAGGTGCGGCGGGCGTCGGCCGGCAGCACGGTGACGCTGGTGCTGGACGGCGTCGGGGAGAGCGAGGCCGACGAGGTGCTGTTCGCCACCGGGCGGGAGCCGCGCACCGATCGCATCGGGCTGGAGACGGTCGGCCTGCGGCCCGGCGCATGGCTGGAGGTGGACGACTCCTGCCGGGTCGGGGACGTGGACGGCGACTGGCTGTACGCCATCGGGGACGTCAACCGGCGGGCGCTCCTCACCCACCAGGGCAAGTACCAGGCCCGGATCGCCTCGGCGGCCATCGCCGCCCGCACGCTGGGCGGCGGGGCGCTGGAGACCCGGGCGGCCGAGGACACCGGGCGCTGGGGCGCGCACGCGGCGACGGCGGACTCGGCGGCGGTGCCGCAGGTGGTGTTCGGGGAGCCGGAGGCGGCGTCCGTCGGGCTGACCACCGCGGAGGCCGAGCGCCTGGGGTATCGCGTACGGGCCGTGGACCAGGACCTGGGCGCCGTCGCCGGCGCCGGCCTGTACGCGGACCACTACCGCGGGCGGGCCCGGATGGTCGTCGACCTGGACCGGGAGGTGCTCCTCGGGGCGACCTTCGTGGGGCCCGGCGTGGCCGAGCTGCTGCACTCGGCGACGGTCGCGGTGGCGGGCGAGGTGCCGGTCGACCGGCTGTGGCACGCGGTCCCGGCCTTCCCGACGATGAGCGAGGTCTGGCTGCGGCTGCTGCAGAAATACCGGCAGGGGACGGCTCCGCGGGGGTGACCCGGACCGGGGCGCCCGGACCGGGGCGCCCGGACCGGGGCGCCCGGGCCCGCCTCCGGCCCGGTCCTGCAGCCCTCGGACGCCGTGGACCCCTAGCGGCCCTCGGCCGCGGGCCGCGCTCCCGCCGTGTGGCGGAGCACGGCGGCCGGGCCGCCGCCGTCCGGGACGCCGGCCGGGACGGTGAGCGGTTTGGCGAAGCAGCGGCTGTTCGGCTCGCAGCGGTAGTAGCCGAACTTCGCGGTCGGCAGGTAGCCGCAGGAGGTGTAGAGGGCGATCGCCTCCGGCTGCTTGGTGCCGGTCTCCAGCACCATACGGGCCCGGCCCGCCTCCCGGGCGCTCTCCTCCAGCACGGTCAGCAGCCGCCGGGCGAGGCCCCGGCCGCGGGCCTCGGGGACCACGTACATCCGCTTCAGCTCGGCGTCACCGTCCCGGTACCCCTCGGGGCTGTGGTCCTGCGCACGCCAGCCGCCGGTGGCCAGCGGGGTGCCGTCCGGGTCGTACGCGATGAGGTACAGGCCGGCCGGCGGGTCGAACTGGGCGGGGTCCATCTCCGTGAGGTCCGGGTCGCCGTAGCGCTCGGTGTACTCGAGCTGGACGCGGTCGTTCAGCTTGCGGGCATCGGGATGGTCGAGGCGCACGGTACGGAGCTGCATGGGCGCAATCGTACGGATGTCCCGGGCGGTCGGGGAGCGGAGCCCGCATCCCGGTATCGTGCGCTGGTGCTCACTGTGACCAGCGTGAACGTGAACGGACTCCGCGCCGCCGCCAGGAAGGGCTGGGCGGAGTGGCTGGCGGGGACCGCCGCCGATGTGATCTGCCTCCAGGAGGTGCGCGCCGAGCCGGCGCAGCTGCCGGACGGCGTCCGGGAACCGGAGGGCTGGCACACCGTCCACGCGCCCGCCGCCGCCAAGGGCCGCGCCGGGGTCTCCGTCTACTCGCGCCGGGCCCCCGAGGCGGTGCGGACCGGCTTCGGCTCGGAGGAGTTCGACACCGCCGGCCGCTACGCGGAGATCGACCTGCCCGGCATCACGGTCGGCAGCCTGTACCTGCCCTCCGGCGAGGTCGGCACCGAGCGGCAGGCGGAGAAGGAACGCTTCATGGCCGAGTTCCTGCCGTACCTGGCCGGGCTGCGGGAGCGGGCGGCGGCCGGCGGGCGCGAGGTGCTCGTCTGCGGCGACTGGAACATCGCCCACCGGGAGGCCGATCTCAAGAACTGGCGGGCCAACCGCAAGAAGGCCGGCTTCCTCCCCGAGGAGCGCGCCTGGCTCACCCGGGTCTACGAGGAGGCCGGCTACGCGGACGTGGTGCGGGAGCTGCACCCGGGCGTGGACGGGCCGTACTCGTGGTGGTCGTACCGGGGCCGGGCCTTCGACAACGACAGCGGCTGGCGCATCGATCTCCACGCCGCGACGCGGCCGCTGGCCGAGCGCGCCGTCAAGGCCGAGGTCGAGCGGGCGGCGAGCCACGATCTGCGCTGGTCGGACCATGCGCCGGTGACGGTCACCTACGACGTCCGGGGGCCCGGGGAAGGCTGACCGGGGGCCGAGCGCGGTCTCAACGTCAACCTCCGCTGCCCATTTGCCCACGGAAGAGGCCCGTGGGGATGGGCGGTTCCGGCTCTTCTTTCCTACTCTGGGCGGACCGCTACGGCCGCGCGAGGCCTTCCCGGTCCCGCGAGAAGGAAGGAGCGCCATGCCCCGGAAGAAGCTCACCGCGAGGCGGCACACGCTCAGCCACCGAGTCCGTTACGCGTTGCGCCATCCCGCCCGGGTTCCCCGGTACGCGGTCCGGGCCGGCCGGGACGCCTGGCTGCGGTTCCGCTCACCCGACCACATCGCGTACTACCGCGCGGTGATGCGCTCGGACACGGCCGCCAGTCCGGACGCGGCGGTCGGCAGCCAGAGCCATGAGCGCTGGCTGGCGCTGGGGGCGATGCAGTTCGACTACCTCGCCGGGCACGGGCTGCGGCCGGAACACCGGATGCTGGAGATCGGCTGCGGCAATCTGCGGGCCGGCTGGCGCTTCATCGACCACCTGGACACCGGCCACTACTACGGCATCGACATCTCCCCGGACATCCTCTTCGCCGCCCAGGACACCCTCGTCCGCTGCGGGCTGCGGGAGAAGCTGCCGACGCTGACGCCGGTGCGCGATCTGACGTTCGCCTTCCTCCCGGACGCGTACTTCGACGTGGTGCACGCCCACAGCGTCTTCTCGCATTCCCCGCTGCCCGTGATCGAGGAGTGCTTCGCGCATGTCGGGCGGATCCTGGCACCCGGCGGCTGGTTCGACTTCACGTTCGACCGCACGGAGGCGGAGGAGCACCACGTCCTGCGCGAGGACTTCTACTACCGGTCGGAGACGCTGACGGCCCTCGCGGAGAAGCACGGACTGTCGGCCCGGTTCATGGAGGACTGGGAGAAGCTCCCGCACGGGCAGTCGAAGATCCGTGTGACGCACGGACCGGAGGCGGCGCGGCGCTCCGGCGAGCGGCTCGACGGCGGGGAGACGGTGAGCGGGGCGGCTCCGGCCTGAACCCGGGCCGGCCCGGTTCGGCCCGTTCGGCCCGGTTCGGTCCGCCCCGGTGGTCACGGCGCGGCCGGGTCCGGACCCCCCGGTCCGCCGGGTCCGCCGGGTCCGCCCGGGGCCCGCGGCCCGGGGGTGCGGGCCGTGCGCCAGTCGTCCAGCTCGGCCTGGATGCGGCGTTCCATCGCCATCGCGAGCTCGGCGTCCACGACGACCTTCGCGATGGGGCGCAGCCGCTCCACGGTCTCGGTGATCCGTTCGACCTCCGCCGCGCTCAGTGGCCGCGAGGTGTCGGTGTGGTCCAGGAGGCCGGAGAGGACGTGGGTGCGGAAGAGGCCGGTGAACACCCCGGCGAGCGCTTCGGCGTGCACGCGGACCTCCCGGGCGGCGGCGAGGACGGAGGCGAGCGGCACCCCCTCGTCGACCAGCGCGCTGGAGGCCTCCAGCAGCCGGCGGCTGACGTGCACCACCTCGTCGCCGTCCAGGGCGACATAGCCGAGGTCCAGGGTGGCCTGGAGGTTCTCGGTGGTGACATCGCCCTCGAAGTGGTCGGCCAGCTCCTCCGGGGAGAGCCGGACCGGGGTCTCCTCGGACCAGGGGACGCTCAACGCGCCTTCCAGGCCGAGGAGTTCGCGTACGTCCCGGCCGCTCTCGAAGGCGGCGAGCAGGTCGGCGATACCGCCGAGGGTGTGACCGCGGTCGAGCAGGGCGGCGATGGTCCGCAGCCGCGCCAGATGGTGCTCGTTGTACCAGGCGATACGGCCCTCGCGGCGCGGCGGCGGCAGCAGCTTGCGCTCGCGGTAGAAGCGCAGGGTGCGGACGGGCACGCCGGCCGCGGCGGCCAGCTCCTCCATGCGGTACTCGCGCGGGGCGCCGTCCCCGCCCGTCCCGCCGGTTCCGTCCGGCTGCCCGGTCGCGTTCACCCGCTCCGTCCCGCCTGTCCGCCCGGTCCCGTTCACCCGCAGCGTTCCGCCCGCCCCCTCCGGCCCCGTGCTCGCCTCCGCCGCCCGGCCGGACCCGCTCCTCCGGGCCCGCTCGGCGGCGCTCTGCGCATCCTCGTTCGCCACACCGGAAGCCTAGGGCCTCTCGTCCGGACCGGGCCCGGCTCGCGGGGTCCGGCCTGATCCACGCGCAAGCGCCTGGGACCTGAGGGCCGGGGGAGGGGAGGGGCGGGGGTGCAACCGCCGGTAACTTCTTTTCGTCCAACCCCTACCCACCGGTACGTTCCTGCTCTACTCTCCAAACCGTGCCAGTGATTGCTGGCGCAATTGCCCGGTGATGCACAGCGGTTCTGGAGGCTGGATATGGCGGAGCGGATACGGGAGCACCGGCATCAGCACGTACGCGTGGCCGTGATCGGTTCCGGGTTCGGCGGGCTCGGCGCCGCCGTCCGGCTCCGGCGCGCGGGAGTCACGGACTTCACCGTGCTGGAGCGCTCGGACTCGGTCGGCGGGACCTGGCGGGACAACAGCTACCCCGGCTGTGCCTGCGACGTCCCCTCCCACCTCTACTCCTTCTCCTTCGCCCCCAACCCCGACTGGCCCCGCAACTTCTCCGGCCAGCCGCACATCCGCGCGTATCTGGAGCGGGTCACCGACACCTTCGGCCTGCGCCCCCACATCCGCTTCGACAGCGAGGTGCTGAGCGCCCGCTGGAACACCGAGCGGCTGCACTGGGAGATCGACACGGCGAGCGGCCCGCTCACCGCCGACGTCGTGATCTCGGCGACCGGACCCCTCTCCGACCCCCGCATCCCGGACGTCCCCGGCCTGGACACCTTCCCGGGCAAGGTCTTCCACTCCGCGCGGTGGGACCACGACTACGACATCCGCGGCAAGCGCGTCGCCATGATCGGCACCGGCGCCTCCGCCATCCAGATCGTGCCCGCCATCCAGCCGGACGTGGAGCGGCTCACCCTTTTCCAGCGGACCCCGCCGTGGGTCATGCAGCGCATGGACCGCAGGATCAGCGGGTTCGAACGCCGGCTGCACAGCATGCTGCCGGTCACCGCCACCCTCCGCCGCGGACTGCTCTGGGGCGTGCGCGAGCTCCAGGTCCAGGCCTTCACCAAGCGGCCCCAGCAGCTCGGTCTGGTCGAGAAGCTCGCCAAGGCGCACATGCACAAGGCGATCAAGGACAAGGACCTGCGGGCCAAGCTCACCCCGGACTACCGCATCGGCTGCAAGCGCATCCTGCTGTCGAACACCTACTATCCGGCGCTGGCCCGGCCCAACGTCGACCTCGTCGCCTCCGGCCTCAAGGAGGTCCGCGGCTCCACCCTCGTCGCCGCCGACGGTACGGAGACCGAGGCCGACGCGATCGTCTTCGGCACCGGCTTCCACGTCACCGACATGCCGATCGCCGAACGCGTCACCGGCGCCGCCGGCCACACCCTCGCCGAGGAGTGGAAGGACGGGATGGCGGCCCTCCGGGGCAGCAGCGTGCCCGGATTCCCCAACTTCCTGATGATCATCGGCCCCAACACCGGCCTCGGCAACAGCTCGATGATCCTCATGATCGAGTCCCAGCTGAACTACGCCATGGACCACCTCCGCCAACTGGACGTCCTCGGCGGCACCACCGCCCTCGACGCCCGGCCGGAGGCCACCGGTGCCTGGACCGAGACGGTGCGGCAGCGGATGAAGCGCACCGTCTGGAACACCGGCGGCTGCACCAGCTGGTACCTCGACGCCAACGGCAACAACACCACCGTCTGGCCGGGCACCACCGGCGAGTTCCGCAAGGCCACCCGCCACGTCGACCTCGCCGAGTACGAGGTGCTGCGCGCCCCCGCCCGCACCGGGCCGGAGCCCCGCCCGGCCGCGGCCACCGCCCCGGCCACCGCCCCGGCCACCGCAGCCACCACCCCCAGCCCCGCCCCCACCGCACCCACCACCCAGCCCACAGGGGAGACCGCCGCATGAGCCGCGCCACCCAGAGCCCCGGCGGACGGTACGTACCGCTCGCCGCAGTCCGCGAGCTGACCGTCACCTCCGCCGACGGCTCCCGCGTCCACACCGAGATCTACGGCCCCGAGAAGGCGCCCGCCGTCGTGCTCGTCCACGGCTGGACCTGCTCCACCGCCTTCTGGGCCGGGGTCGCCCGCGAACTCGCCGCGGACCACCGCGTCATCGCCTACGACCAGCGCGGCCACGGCCGCAGCCCCGTCCCCGGCCCCGGCGGCTACAGCACCACCGCCCTCGCCGACGACCTGGAGGCCGTGCTCGCCGCGACCCTCGCCCCGGGCGAGCGGGCCGTCGTCGCCGGCCACTCCATGGGCGGCATGACTGTGATGGCCGCCGCTGACCGGCCGTTCCTCACCGAGCGGGCCGCCGCCGTCCTGCTGTGCAACACCGGAAGCTCCAAGCTCGTCGCCGAGTCCGTGGTGCTGCCGCTGCGCGCCGGGCGGATACGGACCGCGATCCAGCGCGCCGTGCTGGCCTCCAGCGCCCCGCTCGGCCCCGTCAACGGGATCTCCCGGAAGATCCTCCAGTACGCGACCATGGGCCCCCGCGCCACACGGGAGCAGGTGCAGGCCTGCGCCGAGATCGTGCACGCCTGCCCGCGCAAGGTCCGGGCCGGCTGGGCCACCAAGGTCCTCGCCCTCCTGGACCTGGACGCGGGTCTCGGCGGCCTCACCATGCCGACCGCCGTCATCACCGGCACCGCGGACCGGCTCACCCCGCCCGTCCTGTCGCGGCGGATCATCGACGCCCTGCCGAACAGCGCCGGGCTCACCACCCTCGACGGCATGGGCCACATGACGCCGATCGAGGCGCCCGACGCGGTCTGCTCCGTGCTCCGCGGACTGGTCCGGGACCACCTCCGGACCGGTCCGGGGCACCTCGCCGGCGACGGCGCGGCAGGCGGCGGGCCCGCCACCGCGGAAACCACCGCGAAGGCCACCGGGGACCTGGTCGGGGAGGAGTCGGCATGAGCGGCGGAAAGGGAAAGCGGAAGCTCGCGGGGCAGGTCGTCGTCGTCACGGGCGCCGCGCGCGGCGTCGGCGAACTGCTGGCCCGCAAACTCGCGGCCCGCGGCGCCAAGGTCGCCCTGCTCGGGCTGGAGCCGGAACTGCTCGCGAAGGTGTCGGACGACATTCCCGGTGAGACCGGCCACTGGCACGTCGACGTGACGGACTTCGAGGCGATGGACCGGGTGGCCCGCGAGGTCAAGGAACGGTTCGGGAGGATCGACGTCGTCGTCGCCAACGCCGGAGTGGCGGCCGGCGGGCCGTTCACGGACTCCGACGCCGTCTCCTGGAACCGGGTGATCCAGGTCAACCTGATGGGCAGCGCCACCACCGCCCGCGCCTTCCTGCCCACCCTGACGGAGAGCCGCGGCTATCTGCTGCAGATCGCCTCGCTCGCCGCCATCACCCCGGCGCCCATGATGTCGGCGTACTGCGCCTCCAAGTCCGGTGTCGAGGCGTTCGCCCACTGCCTGCGGGCCGAGGCCGGATACAAGGGCGTCAAGGTCGGGGTCGGCTACCTCAGCTGGACCGACACCGACATGGTGCGCGGCGCCGACCAGGACGAGGTGATGCGCGAACTGCGCGCCCGGCTGCCCTGGCCGGCCAACCGCACCTACCCCCTGGAGCCGGCCGTCGACCGGATCGTGGCGGGCATCGAGCGCCGCTCGGCCCACGTCTACGCCCAGTGGTGGCTGCGCGGCATGCAGTCCGTCCGCGGCTACCTCCCGGGCATCATCGGGACGATCGGGCAGCGCGAGATGCGCCGCGCGGAGCCCAAGCTGAGCACCACGGGCGTCACCCGGGGACTCGTCGGCGCCGGCGGCGCGGCGGACGAACAGGCCCGCGGGGAACGCACCGGATAGCGCCGCGCCGGCGGCGGGACGGCTCGGGCAGCCGGACGGCGCGGAACGGGGACGCGGGAGCGACGGGGCGGTGGGGGACGGCCCGGCGGTGAGGCCGCGGGCCCCCGCCCGTCCCTGGGAGCCCGCCCCGGGGAGCCCGTCCCACCGAGCGAGGGCGCACTTGGGCGACGGGTGCGCCCCTCCCCGCTTCTCCGGCGCGGGAACCCGGGACAGCCGCCCTCAGATGCCCATGTCCTCCACCTCGCTCATGTCGGCCCGGCCCGTCCTGGCCGCCTGCTCCTCCCGGGACTCCTTCCCGGACTCCTCCCCGGACTTCTTCCGGGATTCCTCCCGGGATTCCTCCCGGGACTTCTGCGCCCGCCGGGCCTTCCCCGCGTCCTCCGCCGTGCTGTCACTCCGCCGCGCGTCTCCGCCGAACTTCTGGAGCTTGTTGCGCTCCTGCGGGGTCTCCTCGCGCGCCTCGCCCCCCGCCCGGTCGTGTTCCCGGGCCCACTGCTCCCGCCGGTCCCGCGGCTCGTCCCGCGTCTCCTTACGGCCCCGCTTCCGCGCCGCTTCGCGCGCCTTCTCCTGGAACTCGTCCCGGACGCCCATCCTGCGTTCTCCCTTGCCTCGGACTTCCTGTGGATCCCCGTGCTCCCGTGGTCGTCACCCCCGTCACCCCCGTCCGCTCCGCCTTCCCGGCCCGCCACGGGATGATCCCGGGGCCGTTAGGGTCAGCCCTTGCGTGGTGGCAGCGGCGGGCGGCTGCGGCCCGGGATGTCCGAGTGGTCCGGCGGGCTCGCCGGCGGATGCTGCTCCAGCAGTTCGAGGGCGAGATGCACCGCGTCGTCGAACTGCTTGTGCCGGCTCTCCGCCCAGTCGAGCGGGGTGCGGTCCACCTCGATGTCCGGTTCGACGCCGTGGTTCTCGACGCCCCAGCCGTAGCCCTCGAACCAGGCGGCGTTCATGGGCACGGTGATGACGGTGCCGTCCACGAGCCGGTGCCTGCCGGTCATCCCCACCACGCCGCCCCAGGTCCGCAGGCCCACCACCGGTCCGAGACCGAGCAGTTTGAAGGCGGCGGTGATCATGTCGCCGTCGGAGGAGGTCATCTCGTCCGCGAGGGCGACGATCGGCCCGCGCGGCGCGTTGGAGGCGTACGAGATGGGCTGGGCGTCCCGGGTCAGATCCCAGCCGAGGATGGTGCGGGTCAGCTTCTCGACGACCAGTTCGCTGATGTTGCCGCCCGCGTTGCCCCGTACGTCCACGATGAGGGCGGGCCGGGCCATCTCCATCCGCAGATCCCGGTTGAACTGGGCCCAGCCGGAGCCGCCCATGTCAGGGATGTGCAGGTAGCCGCAGCGGCCGCCGCTCAGCTCGTGGACCACCGCCCGGCGCTTGGCCACCCAGTCCTGGTACCGCAGCGGCCGTTCGTCGATCAGCGGCACGACCGCGACCCGCCGGGACGGGCCCTTGGCCGCCGCCGTTGCCGCCGTGGCCGCCGTCCGGGCCGCCTCCGCCTTCGTCTCCTCCTTCGTTTCCGCGCCCGTCTCCGCGCCCGTCTCCGCCTCCCCGGCGTCCCCGTTTCCGCTCCGTTCGGAGACCGGCGGCGTAAAGGTGAGTTCGACGGTGGTGCCCCCCGCCGCCGCCAGCAGCGGATACGGCCCGGCCACCGGGTCCACCGGCCGCCCGTCGACATGCGTGAGCACCGAGCCCTCGTGGACCCCGGAGCCCGCGAGCGGCGAGCGCGCCCGGGAGTCCGAGGACTCGCCCGGCAGGATCCGGCCGACCACCCAGCGGCCGTCCCCGGTGCGGTGGAGGTCCGCGCCGAGCAGGCCGATCGCCCGCTGGTAGTGCGGCGGTCCCTCGTTGCGCCGGGCGGGTGCGACATAGGCGTGCGAGGTGCCCAGCTCGCCCATGACCTCCCGCAGCAGATCCGCGAACTCGTCGGGGGAGGCGACCCGTTCGACCAGCGGACGGTACTGCTCCAGCACCGCGTCCCAGTCGATGCCGCACATCCCCGGGTCCCAGAAGTACGCCCGGACGATCCGGCCCGCCTCCGCGTACGCCTGCCGCCACTCGGCCCCCGGGTCCGCCTCGTGCATGATCCGCCGGAGGTCGAGATGGACGATGGTGTCCGTGTCGGGCAGATCGTTCGACGGTACGGCGCGCAGATCGCCCTCGTCGTTGATCACCAGCCGGGTGCCGTCGCCGCTGACCTCGAAGGAGTCGAGGTGGACGGCCAGTTCGGTGCGCTTGGCCTTCACCAGGTCGAAGTGTTCGAGCGTGGGGCGTCCGGTCATGTCGGCCGGGTTGGCGAAGGTCTCGCCGAGCGCGCCGGAGATGGGCCACCGCAGCCACACCAGTCCGCCGCCCGCGACCGGCCGCAGCGAGGAGTACTTCGAGGCGGCGACGGGGAACGGCGTCACCCGGCTCGCCAGCCCGCTCACCTCGACGAAGACCGAACCGTCCCCCTCCGCGTCCTCCGCGTCCAGCCCGCCGGCCGCCGGGCGCCCCTCCGCCGACAGCGCGAAGGGCGAGGGCGTCGTGGACGACAGCGGCACCAGATACGGGCGGCAGCCGAGCGGGAACGACAGATCGCCGGTGTGCACGTCGTACACCGGGTCGAAGCCGCGCCAGGAGAGGAAGGCCAGGTAACGGCCGTCGCGGGTGAAGACCGGCTGTTCGTCCTCGAAGCGGCCGTCGGTGACGTCGATGATCGTCCGGTCGATGAGCCGGGCCAGTTTGATCTGCCGCAGCGAGCGCCCGATGCCCGGATGCGACCAGGTGATCCAGTCCGAGTCGGGGGAGAAGGCCAGGTCGCGCACCGGGCCGTTGACCGACTGGACCAGCTCCACGCTCTCGCCCTCGCCCTCCGGCAGCGCGTCGGCGATCAGCAGCCGGCCGTCATGGGTGGCGATGGCCAGCAGTTCGCCGTCGGGGGAGGAGACCAGTTCGTGCACGCGGCCGATCCGGCCGCCCGCGATCCGGCGGCTGTCGCGGCCGCCGCTGGCCCGGGGCAGATAGGCGATCTCGATGGCGTCCTCGCCCTCGGCGTCCGTCACATAGGCGACCCGGCCGGTGGCGCCGAGGACCTCCGGCATCCGGATGCGCACCCCGGGAACGTCGGTGATCGTCCGGGCCGGGCCGTCGCGGTGCGTGAGCCAGTAGAGGCTGCCGCGGACGCAGACGGCGCTGGCCCGGCCGGTGTTGTCGACCGAGAGGGAGTTGACGTTCGCGGCGGCGGGCACCTGGTAGCGGCGGCGGCCGGCGCGCGGGGCGCCGAGGCGGACCGGCACCTTCCGCGGGACCCCGTCCGGACCGAAGTCCTCGGCCAGCCAGAGATCCCCCGCGCACTGGTAGACCACCCGGGATCCGTCGGTGGAGGCGTGGCGGGCGTAGAAGTCGGCGTGGTCGGTGTGGCGGCGCAGGTCCGAGCCGTCGGGCCGGCAGGAGTAGAGGTTGCCGACCCCCTCGTGGTCGGAGAGGAAGGCGATCCGGCCGCCGACGAACATCGGGCAGTCCAGATGGCCGTCGAGATCGGGCAGCAGCCGCTCGCCGTCGAGGAACAGCCGTCCGGTGGCGCCGCCGCGGTAGCGCTTCCAGGCGGCGGGCTCGTGCGGGGGCTTGCCGGTGAGCAGGAGGGTGTGGCGCTCTCCGCCGCTGTCCGTGCAGGAGATGTGGGAGACCGGGCCCCAGGGCAGCCGGTCGCCGGGACTGCCGTCGGTCGGCACCCGGTACGCCCAGGAGAAGTACGAGAACGGCTGGCCGTGCGAGGCCACGGCGAGGACGGTGCCGTCGGGGCTCCAGCCGCAGACCCGGGTGTCGGTGCTGCCCCAGTGGCTGAGCCGGCGGGCGGGACCGCCCCGGACCGGGACCAGGTGGATCTCCGGGTCCAGGCTCCGCCAGGTGGTGAAGGCGATCTGCCGGCCGTCGGGGGAGAAGCGGGGGTGGCCGATCCGGGTCCGGTCGACGGTCAGCCGCCAGGCCCGCTCGGGCTCGGTGCCGGCGCCGCCGCCGGGGTCCTCGCCGCCGCCCGTACCGCCGTGTTCATCGTCGCCCTCGCCGCCGCCCCGCGCCGGGAGCCGGGCAAGCCAGAGATCGTCCTCGGCGGCGAAGCAGAGGAGATCACCGTGGAGGTGCGGAAACCGGAGATACGCGCCATCGGTCACCTTTTCCATGGTTCGGGGGCGGGCGGGGGGCGGCAACTCGTGGCGGTGGGGAGGGGAGGAGTGGGGTGGGGTGGGGGCGCCGGCACGGCCGTGCGGTGATGCGCGTGATGCGCGGCACACATCGAAACGTTGTCGTTTCGTTCGGGGCGCCCCTAGGATCTGCTGTACGAAACCGTTTCGTTCAAGTGGACGGAGCGGGTGGCCGGTTCGCCCGGCTTCTCCCGCTTTCCCACGGCTCTTTCCGTTCAGGAGGTCCGGATGCCGACCGAGGAGGCCGCGCAGCCCGTACGCCGCACCCGGCTCACCGCGGAGCGCGAGGCCGAGCTGTTCGGTGCCGTCCTCGACCTGTTGCGGGAGGTCGGTTACGACGCGCTGACCATGGACGCGGTCGCGAGCCGCACCAGGTCCAGCAAGGCGACCCTCTACCGCCAGTGGAGGGGCAAACCGGAACTGGTCGTCTCCGCGCTCCGGCACGAAGCCCCGGTCGACCTGATGCGGGTCGACACCGGATCGCTCCGCGGTGACATGCGGGCCATCGCCCGGCACATGGACGAGGGCCAGTGCGTCAAGGACGCCGAGCTGCTGAGCGCCCTCGGCCACGCCGTGCACCGGGACGCCGAGCTCCACCAGGCCCTGCGGGAACTGCTGATCGAGCCCGAGGTCCGGGCGCTCGACCAGATGCTCCAGCGTGCCGTGGACCGGGGCGAGCTGGCCGCGGACTCCCCGGCCCGGACGTATGTGCCGCACATGCTCATCGGCGGAGTCGTCTCCCGCTACCTGATCGAGGGGGTGTACGCCGACACGGGCTTCCTCGCCGGTTACGTCGACTCCGTGATCCTCCCGGCCCTCGGCGCCTAGCCGTATCCGGGTCCTCCCGGCCCCGGTCCTTCCGGCCCGCGCACGCGGCGACCGATCCGCTCACAGCACGCCCGCAACACGCCAGCAGCACTCCACAACTGAAGAAGCACCCGGCACGCGGCGCCCCCGGCCGCCACCGGGCGGGCCCGGTGCGGCCTCGTCCGGCCGGCGGGCCGGCTCCGCGCCGCCCGCGCACCGCCTGCAGACCGCGCACTCCCGCGCCACGACCGGGGTCCCGCCCCGCTCCGGCCGGCGCGGCTCGCCGCGGGACCCGCCCGCCGCAGGCCGTATCCGATCGTTCCGTCCGCATCCGCCCGTATCCGCCCGCCCACCACGAACGTCCAGCACACCCTTACCCCTCACGACCATCCGACCCGACGGGAGACCACTTCTCGTGGCCACGTTCCTGTACCGCATCGGCCGGCTCGCCTTCCGGCGACGCTGGTTCGCCACCCTCATATGGACGGCGCTGCTGGCCGGTGTCGGCATCGCCGCGGCGACCGCGCCCGGCCCCGCCGGCAACTCGTTCTCGATCCCCGGCACCGAGGCCCAGCGCGCCTTCGACGTCCTGGAGGAGCGCTTCCCGAACGCCGCGGCCGACGGTGCCACCGCCCGCGTCGTCTTCCGCGCGCCCGACGGCGAGAAGATCACCGACCCGGAGAACAAGGCGGCGGTGCGGGACGTCGTCGGCGAACTCGCCGACGGTGACCAGGTCGCCGGGGCCCCGGACCCCTTCCGGACCAAGGCCGTCAGCAAGGACGGCACCACCGCCTACAGCCAGGTCTCCTACGAGGCCAATTCCTTCGAGCTGACCGAGAAGTCGCGCGAGGAACTGCAGGCCGCCGCCGAGAACGGCCGTGAACTGGGCCTGACGGTGGAGACCGGCGGCGACGCCCTCCAGGCCATCCCGGAGACCGGAAGCGGCGAGATCATCGGCGTCGTCGTCTCCGCGATCGTGCTCGCGATCACCTTCGGTTCGCTGATCGCGGCAGGGATGCCGCTGATCACCGCCCTGATCGGGGTCGGCGTCGGCGTCGGCTCCATCACCGCGCTCGGCAGCGTGCTGGACCTGTCCAGCACCACCTCGATCCTCGCCACGATGATCGGTCTCGCCGTGGGCATCGACTACGCGCTGTTCATCGTCTCCCGCTACCGCGCCGAACTGGCGGACGGCCGCGAACCGGCGGACGCCGCGGGCCGCGCCGTCGGCACCGCGGGCTCGGCGGTCGTCTTCGCCGGGCTGACCGTCGTCATCGCCCTGGCCGGACTCTCCGTCGTCAACATCCCGATGCTCACCAAGATGGGCCTGGCGGCGGCCGGTACGGTCGTCATCGCCGTCCTCGTCGCCCTCACCCTGATCCCGGCGGTGCTGGGCTTCGCGGGCGACCGCGTCCTGGGCCGCAGGGCCCGCGGGGCCCGCAGGGAGGCAGCTGCGGCGGAGAGCGCCGGCTCCGGTGACGGCGGGGCCCGTGACGGTGACGACGACTCCGGCACGCCCGGGGCCGGTGCTCCGGCCAAGGAGAACATGGGCACCCGCTGGGCGCGCTTCGTCCTGCGGCGCCCGGCCGCCGTGCTGATCGTGGGCGTGGTCGGACTCGGCGCCCTCGCGGTACCGGCGACGGACCTGAGCCTCGGCCTGCCGGACGACGGCAGCCAGCCGACGAGCACCACGCAGCGCAAGGCGTACGACATGCTCTCCGAGGGCTTCGGCCCCGGCTTCAACGGGCCGCTCGTGGTCGTCGTCGACGCGGACGGCAGCGACGACCCGAAGGCGGCGACGGGGCGTGTGACGGACCGGGTCTCCGGCCTCGACGGCATCGCCACCGTCACCCCGGCGCAGTTCAACAAGGCCGGAGACACGGCCATGTTCAGCGTCATCCCCGCCTCGGAGCCGACCGGTGCCGAGACCGAGGAGCTCGTCGCGGACATCCGCGCCCAGTCCGATGACCTGGAGGCCGATACCGGCGCGCGGACCCTGGTCACCGGCACCACCGCGATGAACATCGACGTCTCGCAGAAGCTCAACGACGCCCTGCTGCCCTATCTCGCCCTGGTCGTCGGGCTCGCCTTCCTGCTGCTGACGGTCGTCTTCCGGTCCCTGCTCGTCCCGCTCAAGGCGGCGCTCGGCTTCCTGCTGTCCGTCGTGGCGGCGCTCGGCGCGGTCGTGGCCGTCTTCCAGTGGGGATGGCTCGGCGGACTCTTCGGCGTCGAGGAGACCGGCCCGATCATGAGCATGATGCCGATCTTCATGGTCGGTGTGGTCTTCGGCCTGGCGATGGACTACGAGGTCTTCCTCGTGACCCGGATGCGCGAGGCCCACGTCCACGGGGAGACCCCGCACCAGGCCGTGGTCACCGGTTTCCGGCACGGGGCCCGGGTCGTCACCGCGGCCGCGGTCATCATGATCAGCGTCTTCGCCGGCTTCATCGGCTCCTCCGACTCGATGATCAAGATGATCGGCTTCGGGCTCGCGATCGCCGTCCTGTTCGACGCCTTCATCGTGCGCATGGCGATCGTCCCGGCCGTACTCGGACTGCTCGGCAAGGCGGCCTGGTGGCTGCCGCGGAGCCTGGACCGGGTGCTGCCGAACGTCGATGTGGACGGCGACGGGCTCCAGCGCGAGCTGGACCTCCACGAGGAGGCCGCAGCCGCCGGTGCCGGCACGGGCAAGGGCACGGGTACGGACGCCGACGCCGATACCGGTGCCGGGCGTGCGGAGCAGGCGTCCGGAGCGGGCCGGGCCCGGTAGGCACGTCGCGGCGGGCGGCCGCCCCCGGATCGCCGCCCGCCGCCCCGGAACGCGAGACTCCGGTGCCCCGGTCCCAGCGGAGCCGGGAGACACCGGACGGTGCCGCCCCGTGGGGACGAGGCGCGGCACCGAACCAGCCCCCGGTGGCATCAGCCGTCCAGTACGGACGCCACCGGGGGCTTCGGCCTGCGCCCCTCACCGCATGTGGTGCGCGGGCGGCGCGGGGCGGTGATTCCGGAAAGCCGGGCGCTCTTGCAACTCATGTGCAAGTGCGTACTACTCTTGAGTGGTCGAACAGGACAGGCCGGCCCAAGTGAGTAGAGCGGAGCCTCCCCATGCACGTCCCCGACGGGTTCTTCGACGCGCCCGTGTCCGTGGCCACCGGAGCCGTCGCCGCGGCCGCGGTGGCGGTCGGTCTGCGCGGCGCCCGGCGCGAACTCGACGAGCGCACCGCGCCGCTGGCCGGGCTCGTCGCCGCCTTCGTCTTCGCCGTCCAGATGCTCAACTTCCCGGTCGCGGCCGGCACCAGCGGCCATCTGCTCGGCGGGGCGCTCGCCGCCGTCCTCGTCGGCCCGTACACCGGCGTGCTGTGCATCTCCGTGGTCCTGCTCATGCAGGCCGTCCTCTTCGCCGACGGCGGCCTCACCGCGCTGGGCGTCAACATCACCACCATGGCCGTGGTCGGCGTCCCCGTCGCCTACGCCGTCTTCCGCGGTCTGGTCCGGCTGCTGCCCCGGGCCCGCGCCTCCGTCACGGCCGCCTCCTTCCTGGCCGCGTTCCTCTCCGTACCGGCCGCCGCCGCCGCGTTCACCGGCCTCTACGCCCTCGGCGGCACGGCCGATGTGGCGCTCGGCAAGGTCTTCGCCGCCATGGTGGGCGTCCACACACTCATCGGCATCGGTGAGGGCGTCATCACCGCTCTGACCATCGGCGCGGTCATCGCCGTCCGGCCCGACCTCGTGTACGGCGCCCGGGGCCTCGGGCGGCCGGCGCGCCTCCTCACCCACGGCTCCGCCGGCGCACCGGCCCGCCCCCGCCCGGCCGGCACCACCGCCGACTCCGCGGCCGACTCCGCGGCCGACTCCGCAGCCGTCGCGGCCACGGCCACAGCCACGACCGGCTCCGCCCCGGGTACCAACAGCACCCCCGACTCCGGCGGCACCGGCCGGAACACCGACAGCAAGGAGGCGACCGCCTGATGTCCGCCACCCGCCCCCGAGGCCCGCGCACCCGGCTGCTGTGGATCACCGGCGTCCTCACCGCCCTGCTGCTCGCCGGGGTCGTGAGCTACTACGCCTCGGCCAGTCCCGACGGCCTGGAGAAGGTCGCCGCCGAGCACGGCATCGACCGGAAGACCGAGGAGCACGCGGCCAAGGACTCCCCGCTCGCCGACTACCAGGCCCGCGACATCGGAGACCCCCGGCTCTCCGGCGGGCTCGCGGGCGTCGTCGGCGTCGGCGCCACCCTCGCCCTCGGCACGGGTCTCTTCTGGCTCGTACGCCGCCGCCCGCAGGACGGCCACGGGGAGGACGCCGCACCGCAGGGCGCCGCACCGCAGGATGCCCCTGAGCGGGACGCCCGAGCGGAGGGGAGCCCCGAAGCGGAGGCGTCCGGCGCAGCGGCCCCGGCGGCTGACGGCACCGCCCCCCGCACCACCACCGGCACCGCGTCCGGTGGGGAACGGGCCGCCACCGCCCGGGGCGAGCGCTAGCCATGGGCGCGGGCCACGCCCACAAGCTCTACCGGCACGGCCACTCGGCCGTGCACCGGCTGCCGCCGCACTGCAAGATCGCCGCGGCCTTCGGCTTCGTCCTCGCCGTGGTGGCCACCCCCCGTGAGGTCTTCTGGGCGTTCGGGGCGTACGCCCTGCTGCTCGCGGCGACCGCGGCGGCGGCGCGCGTCCCGGCGGGTTTCCTGCTGAAGCGGATGCTGGTCGAGGTGCCGTTCGTCGCCTTCGCCGTCCTGATGCCGTTCGTCGCCGAGGGGGAGCGCACCGACGTGCTCGGCCTGTCACTCTCCGTATCCGGACTCTGGGGTGCCTGGAACATCCTGGTCAAGGGCACGCTCGGCGTCGCCGCCTCCGTGCTGCTGGCCTCCACCACCGAACTGCGCGAACTGCTCCTCGGCCTGCAGCGCCTGCGGATGCCGCCGATGCTCGTGCAGATCGCCTCCTTCATGATCCGCTACGGGGACGTGATCACCGACGAGATGCGCCGGATGCGGATCGCCCGGCTCTCCCGCGGCTTCGAGGCCCGCGGCGTCCGGCACTGGGGCGTGCTGGCCAAGTCCGCCGGGGCCCTGTTCATCCGCTCCTACGAGCGCGGTGAACGGGTCCATCTCGCCATGGTCAGCCGGGGGTACACCGGCACGATGCCCGTGATCGACGAGGTGACCGCCACCCGGTCGCAGTGGGCCCGCGCCGCCGCACTGCCCGCGGCCGCGCTCGCCGTGTGCCTGACGGGGTGGTCCCTGTGACCGCTCGCGTTCCTCCCGCCGTCCCGCCTCCCGTTCCCGCCCTCGGCCCCGCCCCGGCCCCCTCCCCGCCCCTGCCGCCCAGCCCAATGGAATGGACACCGTGACCCCCGCCCCGGCCGCAGCCTCCTCCGCCGTCCCCGGCCCGGACGCCGTCCCCTCGCTGGAGATCACCGGCCTCGCCTACGCCTACCCCGACGGCCACCAGGCCCTCTTCGGCGTCGACCTGACCGTCGGGCGCGGCGAGCGCGTCGCCCTGCTCGGCCCCAACGGCGCCGGCAAGACCACCCTCGTCCTCCACCTCAACGGCATCCTGGGGGCCGACGCGGGAACGGGAGCGGGCACGGTACGGGTGGCCGGACAGCCCGTCGTGAAGAAGAACCTGGCCGAGGTCCGCCGCCGCGTCGGCATCGTCTTCCAGGACCCGGACGACCAGCTCTTCATGCCCACCGTCCGCGAGGACGTCGCCTTTGGCCCGGCCGCCGCCGGACTGCGCGGCGAGGAACTGGAGAGCACGGTCGCCCGCGCCCTGGAACGGGTCGGCATGGCCGGCTACGCGGACCGGCCGCCGCACCATCTGTCGTTCGGCCAGCGCCGCCGGGTCGCCGTCGCCACCGTCCTGGCCATGGAGCCGGAGATCCTCGTCCTGGACGAGCCCTCGTCCAACCTCGACCCGGCCTCGCGCCGGGAACTCGCCGACGTGCTGAGGTCCCTGGACGTGACGGTGCTCATGGTCACCCACGATCTGCCGTACGCCCTGGAGCTCTGCCCGCGCTCCGTCGTGCTGAGCGGCGGGGTCATCGCCGCCGACGGCCGAACCCAGGAACTGCTGGCGGACGAGGAGTTGATGCGCGCCCACCGGCTGGAGCTGCCCTTCGGCTTCGATCCGTCCTCGGTGACGGTGCCCACACGCTAGAGACCGAACGGAGCCGCCACCGAACCGAGCGGAATCCGTCACCGGCACCGAGCAGAATCTGCCACGGACGCCCGCCGCCCCCGCCACCGGACCCGCCGACCGGGCAGTGCGGCATACCAGGCACTATGGATGTCGGTGACGGAACGGGCAACGGGAGATACAGCACAGTGGTGGACGTCCACGGCACGGTGGCGGACGGCTTCGAGCCGGTCCGGGACGCCTTCGCCCGCAACTTCGAGGAGCGCGGCGAGCGCGGGGCGGCCGTGGCCGTGCACCGGGACGGGCTGAAGGTCGTCGACCTCTGGGCCGGAACGGCCGACCCGTACGGAACCGAGCCGTGGACGGCGGACACCGCGCAGATCGTGCGGTCCGTCACCAAGGGCGTCGCCGCGGCCGTACCGCTCCTGCTGCAACAGCGCGGACAGCTCGATCTGGACGCGCCGCTCGGCACCTACTGGCCCGAGTTCAAGGCCGCCGGCAAGGAACGGGTGCTCGTCCGGCATCTGCTCAACCACCGAGCCGGGGTGCCCGTGCTGGACACCCCGCTCACCCCCGCACAGGCGCTCGACGATGTGAGCGGGCCGGAGGCGCTGGCCGCCCAGGCACCCGCATGGGAGCCCGGGACGGCGCACGGCTACCACGCCATGACCTACAGCTGGCTGCTGGCAGAGCTGGTCCGCCGCGTCGGCGGCCGCCCGATCGGGCGGTGGATCGCCGAGGAGATCGCCGCCCCCCTCGGGCTGGAACTGTGGCTGGGGCTCCCGGCCGGGCAACAGGACCGCGTGGGACGGATCGCGGAGGTACAGGCCCCCGCCCGGCCCGCCGCGGCAGGGCTCCGCGTCCGCCCGAAGCGGTCCGTCACCGACGCCTACGCCGACCCGGACTCCCTGACACGGCGCGCCTTCGCCGCCGTCGACCCGCTGCCGGACGAGAACGCCCCGGCCTACCGCGCCGCCGGACTCCCCGCCTCCGGCGGCATCGCCACGGCCCGGGCACTCTCCCGCTTCTACGCCGCGCTGATCGGGCCCGTGGAAGACGGCCGCAGGCTCTTCGTCCCGGCGACCCTCACCCAGGCCCGTACGGAGGAGTCCGCCGGTCCGGACCAGGTCCTGGTCGTGGACACCCGCTTCGGGCTCGGCTACATGCTCCACGGCCCGGCCTGCCCGCTGCTGTCCGCCGGTTCCTTCGGCCACCCGGGCCGCGGCGGCTCCCTGGCCTTCGCCGACCCGGAAGCAGGCGTCGGCTTCGGCTATGTGACGAACGGTCTGCAGCAGAACGTGACGGCGGACCCCAGGGCCCAGGCGCTGGTCCGCGCGCTCCGGGGATGCCTGCGAGGGCTTGGGGCGGAGACGTCAGGTCTCTGAGCCGGGGGTCGGCGCTGCGGCAGGGCTGGCGCTGCGGCGGGGCTGGGGCTGAAGTGGGGCCGGCGCTGGGCCGGGGCCAGCGCTGAGGTGGGGCGGTTGGGGGCCGCCCCTGGTGGTGGCTCGGGGGCGCGGGGCCGTGGGGGCCGGGTTGGCAGTGGGATAGGGCCGCAGCGGGATTGGCCGCGGGATGCGTTGGAGGCTGTCCGTCGCGAGTTGTCCGGTGGCGTGACGGTTGGGGTTACGGCGCCGGGTGGGCGGCGCGATGGTGGTGGCGGGTGCGTCGCGGGCTGCCCGTTGTTGTGGTGGTTGGGGGTTACGGCATCCGTGCTGGGGGTGGCCCCGTGGTCGGTCGTCTATCCGGTGCCGTGCGCGCCCGGGGACGGCTTGAAAAGCATGGCGTGGCTGGTGCCGGTGGGGGTGCGCGGAAGCACACGCGCGCCTGGGCTTCTCGGCTTCCCGTGCGTTGTGGCGGGCTGTCGGTGGTGGCGGTCGCGGGTGGGTGGCGGGGTGGCTGCTGTGGGGGTGTCGGCTGCCGCTGGGGTCGGGGCCTGGGTGGTGGCTTTTCCGGTGGGCAGGCTGTGGCCGGTGACGGTGGCACACGGGTGTTGACACCCGGCTGGGGAGGCGCCGCCGGGGTGCATGTGCCCTGTTCTTGGGCTCTGCCGCTGCCGTGGCGGGTTCTCGGTCGTGGTGGCGGTCGTGGGTGGTGTTGCTGGTGTTTGGTGTGGGCCATGGGGGTGGAGTTCCCGGGTCCGCTTTCGCTCACTCGTTCGGGTGGTTCCATGCTCTGGACCTGGATTCATCACCGTCCGTGACGGAAAATAGGGGGTAGGAACTCGCTCCGTGAGGGCGGGAGTTCACACGGGTGATCCGGACGGGGGGAATGTCATGCAGGCCACGCTGCTCGACCACGACGACACGGCCACGACCGGGGACACCACCGGCCCGCCGGGAGAGCCGGTGACGGCGGATGAGTGGGCCGCGCACCTGGCCACGGCCGCCCCGGGTCCGCAGACGGCGGCGATGCTCGGCCTGCTGGAGCGCGGGCAGCTTTCCACCACGGGGCGGATCGATGCTTTGAAGGCCTGGGAGCGGCACACCTCCTGGATTCAGGCGCAGCAGGTGGGTCTGCTGGCGGATATCGAGGCGGATGCTCTGGATGCGAGGCCGGATGGGATGGGCTGGGCGGACTATGACTGGGACTTCGCCTGTGAGGATGTGGCCTGTGCGTTGAAGCTGTCGGGGAACACGGCCGCGGAGCGTCTGGCGGTGGCCACCGCCCTGGAGGGCCGTTTCCCCACCACCGTCGGCCTGTTGGAGCGCGGGGAGATCTGTTATCTGCAGGCGAAGGCGGTGACGGAGGTCACCGGCACCCTGGACCCGGAGGCCGCCGGGCGGGTGGAGGCGATGGTGGTGGCGAAGATGCCGGGCCAGTCGGTGGGCCAGACCGGCGGGCGTTGAACCGGGCGGTGCTGCGGGCGGATCCGCTGGGGGCGGAGGTGCGGCATCGCCGGCGGCGGGAGGACCGCACGATCTGGCACCGCGCGACCGAGGACGGTATGGCCACCTGGACCGCGTTCCTCCCCACCCCGCAAGCCGCGCAGTTGGATGCTGCCGTCGATGCGCACGCCGCCACGTTCGGCGATGACGGGCGCACGCTGAACCAGAAGCGGGTGGACGCCCTGTATGACCTGGTCGTCAACCGCCCCGCCGGGGACGCGACCCCCGGTGGCCGGTCGGCGGCGGTGGTCCAGGTGACGGTGTCGATGGACACGTTGATCGGGGCGGATGAGGAGCCCGGACAGCTCAAGGGCTACGGGCCAATCGGCGCCACCGCGGCGCGGGAGGTGGCTTTCGCTCCGGGCACGATCTGGCGGCGTCTGATCACCCACCCGAAGACCGGGCTGCTGGTCAAGACCGATCCGACCACCTACAAGCCCACCGCCGAGACCCAACGCCACGTCACCGCCCGCGACATGACCTGCACCTTCCCCTCCTGCCAGATGCCCGCCCACCGCTGCGACCTGGACCACATCCAGCCCTTCGACCACCAGGACCCGCAAGCGGGTGGGGCGACGGAGCCGGACAATCTGATGCCGCTGTGCCGACGCCACCACCTGTTGAAACACCGCACCGAATGGCAGGTGCAGCGCAACCCCGACACCGGCGCAGTCACCTGGACCGCGCCGACCGGCCACACCTACACCAACCCACCCCACACCCACACCTAGCCCCAGCGGGCCGACCACCCGCGCCAGCCCCTCCGCCACCACGCGGAGGGGCCCACACCCCTGCCCGAAGCCAGAACCCACCCCGGGCCACTAACCGGACGGGCAACACCTGCCGGTGACCAGGCGCACCTCAACGCCGACGCGCACCGGTGACGGCAAGCACCTCGGCCTCCACGGGCACGAGCCGCCCCCAGCCCCCACCGACCGGCAACCGGCAACCGGCGAGAGGCAAGAGGAGAGAGGCAGCCGTCGAGAGGAGAGAGCAGAGCCCGTCGCGCAGCCACCCCACCACGACCGTCACCACCGACAGCCCGCCACAACGCACGGGAAGCCGAGAAGCCCAGGCGCGCGTGTGCTTCCGCGCACCCCCACCGGCACCAGCCACGCCATGCTTTTCAAGCCGTCCCCGGGCGCGCACGGCACCGGATAGACGACCGACCACGGGGCCACCCCCAGCACGGATGTCGTAACCCCCACCACCACAACAACGGGCAGCCCGCGACGCACCCGCCACCACCATCGCGCCGCCCACCCGGCGCTGTAACCCCAACCGTCACGCCACCGGGCAGCCCGCGACGCACCCGCCACCACCATCGCGCCGCCCACCCGGCGCTGTAACCCCAACCGTCACGCCACCGGGCAGCCCGCGACGCACCCGCCACCGCCATCGCGCCGCCCACCCGGCGCCGTAACCCCAACCACCCACCGGGCCGGCCGGTACATCTCGAAAGGTGTCAGTACGTCAAGAAGTCCGCACGTGTGGTCAGCGACCGCGGACCGCTCGCGGTCAGCCGCCCGCGCGCAGGATGTCGGCGACGATCGGTCCCGCCGTCTTGCCGCCGTGGCCCGCCGCCGGGACGACCGCCGCCGCGGCGACGTCGTTGCGGTATGCCGTGAACCAGCCGTTGGGCTTCTTCTGCCCGTCGACCTCCGCCGAACCGGTCTTCCCACCGATGTCCCCGCCGAGCCCCGCCATGGCCTCGGCCGCCGTACCGGAAGTCGCCGTCAGCCGCATCAGGCCCCGCAGCGCGTCCGCCGTGCCGGCCGACATGGTGCGCGGTGCCTTGGCGATCGTGCGGTCGTCCACCGACACCGGCACGAGCACCGGCTGGCGGAAGACCCCCGACTTCACCGTCGCCGAGACGGACGCCATGGTCAGCGGGTTCATCCGGACTCCGCCCTGCCCGATGAGCGAGGCGGCCATCGGCGCGTCCTTCTGGGTGGGCACGGCACCGTCGAAGGTCACCACCCCCGTCTGCCAGTCGAGGCCGATGCCGAAGATGTCCCGGGCCGTCTTGCCGAGGTCCGCGCCGGACAGCTCTCCGGCCTGCGAGATGAAGGCCGTGTTGCAGGAGGCGGCGAAACTCTGCGCGAAAGTGCCGCCCTTGATCTCGAACTTGTCGAGGTTCTGGAACTTCCAGCCGCCGTACGAGAAGTACTTCGGGCACGGGTGCGCCTTCGACGGGGACGCCAGCCCCTTCTCCAGCAGCATCGCGGAGGTCACGACCTTCATCGTGGAACCGGGTGCCAGTGAACCCCGCAGCGCGACGTTGAAGCCGTCCGCCGGGGCGTTGGCGATCGCCAGGATCTCGCCGGTGCTGGGCTTGATCGCCACGGCGGCGGCCTTGGAGCGGTCGGCCACGGCCTTCTCGGCGGCGGCCTGGAGGCCGGCGTCGATGGTCGTCCGCAGCTCGCCCGGTTCTCCCTCGGCGAGCACCTTCAGCGTCTTGTCCGGCTGTTCGTCGCCCTCCTCGCGCTGCACGGCCAGCTCCACGGCGGGCTTGCCGCCGGCCTTGTCGCCGTACCGTTCGCGCAGGCTGGCCAGTACCTCGGCGAGCTGAGGGTGGTCTTCCTTGGTCAGTTCCTCGCCGTCGCGGTCCAGGGCCTTGATCGGCGGGGCCTCGGACTCGCCGGTGACGAGGGCGTCACCCTTTCCGAGTTCCGGGTGCACGACGGACGGCTCCCAGCGCACCAGGGCCTTGCCGGAGGTCTCGTCCCGGACGACGGTCAGTGCGGAGTCGTAGGAGACGGTCGCCCGCTCCTTCTCGTACACGACCTCCGCGGTGACCCCGAAGGGGACCTTCGCACCGGTGGCCGCGTCGGGCTGGAGGGTGACCTTCTCGACGGCCGCTTCCTCGCGGTAGCCGGTGAGGGCGGCGGTGGCGGCCGTGCTGTCGTCCGTGAACTCCGCGGCCTTCTCCGGCTGTCCGGCGGCCCAGGCGGTGAGGAACCCCTCGGAGGTCTCACGTATCTCGTCCGCGCTGGGCGGGCCGGTCTTCACCTCGGGCTGGGCAGCCGTGGTAGTCGTGGAGCCGTTCCCGCCGTCGCCGGACGTCAGGCCGTACACGCCGTAACCTGCGGCCCCCACCATCGCGGTGAACACACCGCCGATGACGGCGGCCTTCGCGCCACTGCGCATCGGAGAAACCCCCACAGACACTTCGCACTTCGTACTTCGGAAAAGGCACGACACCCCGTGTGGAACGCAACGCGGCGCACTCTACGGCATCCCTCCGACATCACACCCAGGTGTCCAGCCACATGCGGTCCTGCCAGTCGGAGACCGGAATCGGCTGTCCCGTGTAGAGCGGAAAGAAGTAGATGAAGTTCCAGACGATCAGTAGGACGAGCACTCCGGCGCCCACGGTTCCCAGCACTCGCCGCTGTTCCGAGGAGCCCGGCGGCCCGAGCAGCGCGCCGATCGCCATGGCCACGGCGAGGCAGAGGAACGGAACGAAGACCACCGCGTAGAAGAAGAAGATCGTGCGTTCCTGGTAGAGGAACCAGGGCAGCCAGCCGCCCACGATGCCGCAGAGGATCGCGCCCGCGCGCCAGTCGCGCCGGAACCCCCAGCGGTAGACCAGGTACAGCACCGCGAAGCACGCCGCCCACCACAGCATCGGCGTCCCCAGGGCCAGGACTTCCCGGGCGCACTTGTCGGCGGTGCCGACGGGGCAGCCGTCCTCGCCGGGCTGCGGCGACTCGTAGAAGTACGAGACGGGGCGGCCGAGGACGAGCCAGGACCAGGGGTTCGACTGGTAGGGGTGCGGATCGGTCAGCCCGACGTGGAAGTTGTAGACCTCGGACTGGTAGTGCCACAGGCTGCGCAGTGGTTCCGGCACCCAGGTCATGTCGGCCTGCGGCAGCGGGACGCGCAGGCCGAACAGGGAGACGGAGTCGGGCGAGAGACCCCGGCGGCCCTCGGCCCAGCCGCGGAAGTAGCCGCCGCGGGTGAGGAACCAGCCGGCCCAGGACGCGGTGTACGTCACGACGGCGACCGGCACGATCGACAGGAACGCCGGTACCGCGTCGCGGCGCAGCATCGACCGGTACGGACGGTGGGCGCCGGCCGTGCGGCGCGCGGCGGCGTCCCAGAGGACGGTCAGCAGGCCGAAGACCGCCAGGATGTAGAGGCCGTTCCACTTCGTGGCGCAGGCCAGGCCGAGGAAGAGCCCGGCGGCGAGCCGCCACGGCCGCAGGCCGAGCCCCAGCCGGTCACCGATGAGAGCGTCCGGCCGGACGAGGCCCCGCTCTTCCGCTGTTCCCTTCGTCCCCTTCGCCGTTGGAGCGGGCGCGGCCCCCGCCGTCACGGCCGCCGGGTCCCCCCGGTCCGCGGCGGTCGTGAGGGCGTCCGCCAGTTTGGCGCGGGCCTTGTCCCGGTCGATGAGCAGCGCACCGAACGCGGCCAGCACCCAGAACATCACCACCAGGTCGAGCAGCGCCGTCCGGCTCATGACGAAGTGCAGACCATCCACGGCGAGCAGCGCGCCCGCGAGGCAGCCGAGCGCGGTGGAGCGGAACAGCCGCCGCCCGATGCGGCACACCATCAGCACGGAGAGGGTGCCGAGCACCGCCGGCATGAACCGCCAGCCCAGCGGGTGCAGTCCGAACAGGCCCTCACCGAGGGCGATCGTCCACTTTCCGACGGGCGGGTGCACGACGTAACTGTGCTCGGGGTTGAGGGGGATGCTCTGGGGATCGCGCAGGATCTTCTCGTTGGCCTTGTCCGGCCAGCTGCCCTCGTAGCCGAGCTGGAGCAGCGACCAGGCGTCCTTGGCGTAGTACGTCTCGTCGAATATCACCGCGTCCGGGCTGCCGAGGTGCCAGAAGCGCAGGGCGCCCGCGAGCAGCGCGACCAGCAGCGGGCCGGCCCAGGCCGCCCACCGCACCAGCTTCTCGGCGGTGTACGGGTCCACGCCGAGGAGCGTCCACACCCGGGTGCCCGCGGTGCGGTACGGCGGCACCAGCCGGTCGCGGAGCGGGGTACGGGGCTGCTCCGCGTATCCGTAGCGGCGCAGCCGGAGCTGCCAGGAGGTCGGGCCGGCACCCGGAACCGACGCCCCGGAGGGCTGCTCGCCGAGCTCGTGCTCGTACCGGGAGCCGGTGGCGGTGTCACTGGTCACCGCGCCATCGTAGGGAACGCGGCCGCCGGCCGGGTGACGGCTGCCCCCGGGCGGCCGGGCCGGGCCGCGGCCCCGGGCGTCGGCCGGGGAGGTTCCGCAGCTGCGAGGATGACCGGGTGACTGGAACGCTCGTACTGGCAGGGACGCCCATCGGCGCCATCGCGGACGCGCCGCCGCGGCTGGCGGAGGAACTGGCCGCGGCCGACGTGGTGGCCGCGGAGGACACCCGGCGACTGCGGCGGCTCACCCAGGCGCTGGGGGTGCAGACCCGTGGACGGGTCGTGTCGTACTTCGAGGGCAACGAGGCGGCCCGGACGCCCGAGTTGGTGGAGGCGCTGGCCGGGGGCGCGCGGGTGCTGCTCGTGACCGATGCCGGGATGCCGTCGGTGTCCGACCCCGGCTACCGGCTCGTCGCGGCCGCGGTGGAGCGGGGGATCGTGGTGACGGCGGTGCCGGGGCCTTCCGCGGTGCTCACGGCGCTGGCCCTGTCGGGCCTGCCCGTCGACCGCTTCTGCTTCGAGGGCTTCCTGCCGCGCAAGGCCGGGGAGCGGCTGGGCAGGCTGCGGGAGGTGGCGGACGAGCGGCGCACCCTCGTCTACTTCGAGGCACCGCACCGGCTGGACGACACCCTGGCCGCGATGGCCGAGGTCTTCGGCGCGGAGCGGCGCGCCGCCGTCTGCCGGGAGCTGACCAAGACCTACGAGGAGGTGCGGCGGGGGCCGCTGGCCGAATTGGCGGCCTGGGCGGCCGAGGGCGTACGGGGCGAGATCACCGTGGTCGTGGAGGGCGCGCCGGAGAAGGGCCCGGCCGAGCTGGACCCGGCGGAACTGGTGCGCCGGGTGGGCGTGCGGGAGGAGGCCGGCGAGCGGCGCAAGGAGGCCATCGCGGCGGTCGCGGCCGAGGCGGGTCTGCCCAAGCGCGAGGTGTTCGACGCGGTGGTGGCGGCGAAAAACGCCGCGAGGGGTGCGGCGAAGGACGCGGCGACGAACGCGGGAGGGGCTCGGTGAAGGGCGCGGCGCGGGGCCGCTGAGCGGTGGCCCGGTCCTCGCCGGGCGACGGGAGCCGCGGTGGTCCGGCCCGTAAACTCGCTGCCATGGCGGCAGCGACATCATCCGGCGGACCCGGGTACAGCGGCAGCGGCAGCGGGAAGCGGGACGGCGCGACCGGGCCCGGGCAGGCCGGAAGCTCCGGCAAGGGCTCGGCGAAGGCCGGCAAGAACGCGCCGCCGCCGCTGCCGGAGCCGCTGCGCGTGCCGGTCGCCGACTCGCACACGCATCTGGACATGCAGTCCGGCACGGTCGGGGACGCGCTCGCCAAGGCGGCCGCGGTGGGCGTCACCACCGTGATCCAGGTCGGCTGCGACATCGCCGGTTCCCGCTGGGCGGCGGAGACGGCGGCCGCGCACGGAAGCGTCTGGGCGACCGTGGCGCTGCATCCCAACGAGGCGCCGCGCATCGTGCTCGGCGATCCCGACGGCTGGTCCCGGCAGGGTGCCCGCGAGCCCGGTGGCGAGGCGGCGCTGGACGCCGCCCTCGACGAGATCGACGCCCTCGCGGGCCTGCCGCAGGTGCGGGGCGTCGGCGAGACCGGCCTGGACCACTTCCGTACGGGACCGGAGGGGATGGCCGCGCAGGAGCGGTCGTTCCGCCGGCACATCGACATGGCCAAGCGGCACGGCAAGGCGCTCGTCATCCACGACCGCGAGGCACACGCGGACGTGCTGCGGGTGCTCGACGAGGAGGGCGCGCCCGGCACGGTCGTCTTCCACTGCTTCTCGGGTGACGCGGAGATGGCCAAGATCTGCGCCGGCCAGGGCTACCTCATGTCCTTCGCGGGCAACGTCACGTTCAAGAACGCGCAGCCGCTGCGCGACGCGCTCGCGGTCGCGCCGCTCGACCTGCTGCTCGTGGAGACGGACGCTCCCTTCCTCACCCCGGCGCCGTACCGCGGACGGCCGAACGCCCCGTACCTCATTCCGCTGACGCTGCGGGCCATGGCGGAGGTCAAGGGTGTACCGGAAGACGCCCTCGCGGAGGCGGTCGCGGCCAACACGGCGCGCGCCTTCGGCTACTGAGAGCCGGACGCGGGGCCCGGGCCGGAGGCATTTCACCCGCCCGCGGACAGTACTTTACGTAGTCATACGACTTTGGAGAGTGAGCACCGCTCCGCTACAGTCCGCCTCCGACCGCCGGACAGTGGAGCGTTGTGAGCACACATCAGGGGAGTCACCGGGGCGAACGCCGCGGCGGCCGTGGACCGGCCGACGGGGACGGCGTGGGGGCGGGATCCGCACCCGCACCCGCGTCCGGAGTCCATGCGGAGCCGGGAACCACGGCGGAGCACGGGGGCGCGAGCGCGCCCGGCGGGCGGTGGCCGGGCGGCTGGTTCTGCGGAGACCCGGCGCCGTCCTCGCCGGGTGCCGCACCGGCGGGGCCCCCGGCGTCGCCTGCGGCACCTTCGGCATTCCGGGAGGCGTCCCCGGCGCCTCCGCGGCCTCTCCCACCTCTGTGGCCCGTGGCGCCTTCGGCACCTCCGGCATCCTCGGCGCCATCGCCGGGGGTGACGACGTGGATGGCCTCGGCGGTGCCTCCGCCCAGCTCCCCGCCCTCCCCGCCCTCCCCTCCGGTTCCTCCGGCTCCTCCAGCCCCTCCGGTCTTCCGGACCTCGCCGCCGTCCCCACCGCCTCCCCCGGGACCGCAGAGTCCGCCGCGGACGCCCCACGGCGCCCATCGTGCCCCGTACGGGCACAGTGCCCACCCCGCGCCGCCGCCGGGCGGTTACGGCGCTCCGCCGCGTGTCCCGCGCCGGGAGGGCGACACGCTTCCCGAGTCGCACGGCCCCTACACCCACCCGCCGTACGACCCGTCCAGTGCCCGCACCGAACCGCGCGATCTGCCGTCGGTGCCGCGGACCGCTCCGGAGAACGCCAACCCGTACGGAGGCGGGGCCAGTTGGTCGGTCCTTCCGCCGGTCCTTCCGCCGGCCCCTCCACCGGTCCGGCCTCCGGTCCGCCCGGCCGGGATCCCCCCGGCCGGTCCGGTGTCCGACGCGCCGTCCGCCGTGGCCTCGTCCGTCCCCGCCCCGCCCCTGGGCCCGGGATATGGCCGGGGCGGGACGCGGCGGGCGGCGCGGCGCAGGCACCGGCCGACGCGCCCGGAGCGGTTGCGCAGGCTGCTCCCGCAGGCTCTCGTCGTGGTCGCGCTGGCGGGCGGTACGTGGGCGTTCCTCGCTCACGACAAGGCCGTCCGGCTGAGCGTCGACGGCCGGCAGCGCACCCTGCACACCTTCGCCGGCGACACCGGTGAACTCCTCGATGACGAAGGCGTGCGCCTGGGCCCGCACGATGCCGTGGACCCCGTGCCCGGGCGTCCCCTCGCGCACGGCGACCGGATCGCCGTGCGCCGCGGCAAGCCCCTGGATCTCACCGTCGACACCGAGCGGCGCGCCCGCTGGACCACCGCCGCCACGGTCCGGGGCGCGCTGCGCGAACTCCGGGTGCCCGCGGAGGGCGCGTATCTCTCCGTGCCGCACTGGGCCGGCATTCCGCGCTCCGGGCTCGTCCTGGAGGTGCGGACCCGGCGGACCGTCACGGTGACCGCCGACGGACGGCAGCGCACTCTGCGCACCAACGCGGGCACGGTCAGGGACGCCGTGGCGGAGGCCGGGGTCGTGCTGCGCGGCCGGGACACCACGTTCCCGCCGCCGGACACCTTTCCCCGCGACCGCGGAGTCCTCAGGGTGCTGCGGGGCCGCGTGGATCGACGGGTCCGGGAGGAACCGATTCCGTACCCCGCGGTCCGGCGGGCCCATCCGGTCCTCCTCCGGGGCGCGGAGGTGCATACCGGGGCCGCCATGGCCCCTTGCGTGTCCGCCGGGCGGCCCCGGTACGCACCGCCGGGCGACCGGACGGTCGGGGCCAAGAAGCTGTACGTCCAGCGAGGTGCGCTCCTCTGGCCGGACTGCGGGCCCGGACCGAACGCGTGAGGACCGGTGCGGACTGCGGGTCCGACCGGGCCGCGGGTCCGAACCGGACCGCGGGTCCGACCGGCTGTCCGGCCGGGCTGTCCGAACGGACCGCTGGTCCGGAACGCCCGGGCCGGGTTCGCCCGCACCCGGACGGGCGGGCGGCTGCCGGTCCCCGCCGCGGCCGTAAGCTTCACGGGTGAGCACGAGCACCGACACCGACGGGCCCGGCCCCCTCCTGGGCCCCGCCGACGTCCGCGAACTGGCCGCCGCCCTGGGCGTGCGCCCCACCAAGCAGCGCGGCCAGAACTTCGTCATCGACGCCAACACGGTGCGCCGTATCGTCCGGACCGCCGAAGTGCGGCCCGAGGACACGGTCGTGGAGATCGGCCCGGGGCTGGGATCGCTGACCCTGGCGCTGCTGGAGGCCGCCGACCGCGTGGTGGCGGTCGAGATCGACGACGTCCTGGCGGCCGCGCTCCCGGCCACCGTCGGCGCACGGCTGCCGGAGCGCGCCGACCGCTTCGCGCTGGTGCACTCGGACGCGATGCGCGTCACCGAACTGCCCGGCCCGCCGCCGACGGCCCTGGTGGCCAACCTTCCGTACAACGTCGCGGTGCCCGTTCTGCTGCACATGCTGGAACGCTTCCCCAGCATCGAACGCACGCTCGTCATGGTGCAGGCAGAGGTGGCCGACCGGCTCGCCGCGCCGCCGGGCTCCAAGGTGTACGGCGTGCCGTCGGTGAAGGCCGCCTGGTACGCGACGGTGAAGCGCGCCGGATCCATCGGGCGCAACGTGTTCTGGCCGGCGCCCAACGTCGACTCCGGGCTGGTCTCGCTGGTTCGCCGTGGCGAGCCGCTGCGGACGGCGGCTGCACGGGAGGACGTGTTCGCGGTCGTGGACGCCGCCTTCGCCCAGCGGCGCAAGACGCTCCGCGCGGCGCTCGCGGGCTGGGCCGGTTCCGCCGCCGCGGCTGAGGAGGCGCTGGTGGCGGCGGGGGTGTCGCCGCAGGCGCGTGGCGAGTCGCTGACGGTGGAGGAGTTCGCGGCGATCGCGGAGCACAAGCCCGGACGCGAGCCCGGGACCGCCGCCGCCCCCGGAACCGGGACCGCTGGCCGTACGGGCGGCGGGCGGACCGGCGGGCACGAGACCAGGCGCCGTCAGCAGCGGTGAGCAGCGACGGCAGCGGACCGGACGAACGATACGGAGCACCCCCAGTGACCGGAATCAGCGCGCACGGGCAGCACAGCCCGAGCAGCCCGCACAGTCCCAGCGGCCAGGGCGGTCAGGGCGGCCCGGCCGCCCGACCGGACCGTGCGGCGGAGCACGGGTCCGTCACCGTCCGCGTACCGGCGAAGGTGAATGTGCAGCTGGCCGTCGGCGGGCTCCGGCCGGACGGTTTCCACGACCTCGCCAACGTCTTCCTCGCCGTCGGCCTGTACGACGAGATCACGGCCGTCCCGGCCGGTGCGCCGGGCATCACCGTCACCGTCACCGGCCCGGACGCCGGCCAGGTGCCGCTGGACCGCACCAACCTCGCGGTCCGGGCGGCGGAACTCCTGGCCGCCCGCCACGGGACCGAGCCGCGGGTGCGGCTCCACATCGCCAAGGACATCCCCGTCGCCGGCGGCATGGCGGGGGGCAGCGCCGACGCCGCCGGGGCCCTGCTCGCCTGCGACGCCCTGTGGGGCACCGGGGCGAGCCGCGAGGAACTCCTGGACATCTGCGCGGAGTTGGGCAGCGACGTACCGTTCAGCCTGCTGGGCGGCGCGGCGCTGGGCCGGGGCCGGGGCGAACAGCTCACCCCGCTGGACGTGGGCGGCGCCTTCCACTGGGTCTTCGCCGTCGCGGACGGCGGCCTCTCCACCCCGGCCGTCTACCGGGAGTGCGACCGGCTGCGCGAGCTCTCCGGCACGGGCGCCACCGTGACGGACATCCCCGATCCGGAACCGTCCCGCCCGCTCCTCGACGCCCTGGCCGCCGGGGACGCCGCCGCACTGGCGGACGCCCTCATGGCCGGCGGGGCCGGCAACGACCTCCAGGCCGCGGCACTCTCGCTGCGCCCCTCCCTGGCGGACACGCTCGCGGCGGGGGCGCGGGCCGGCGCCCTGGCCGGCCTCGTCTCCGGCTCCGGCCCGACCACCGCGTTCCTCGCCGGGTCGGCCCGCGAGGCGGAGCTCCTGGCCCGTGCCCTGCGCGACTCCGGCACCTGCCGCACCGCCCGCGTCGCCGCGTCCCCGGCCGCCGGAGCGACCTTGCTCACACCCGCCGCGTACCCGTCCGCGTAGGGAGCGCGCCGCCCGCGGCCCGCCGTGCTCCGCGCCCGCGGGGTTGTCCACGGCCCGTCCGGCCGGTCCGCCCGCGGCGACTACCCTGGAAGGCACCCACACGGACGCCGCCCAGCGCGGCGTGGAATCAGGAGCGGAATGGCCACGAACCTCGTCAATCTGGAAGCCGTCGGAAAGGTGTACGGCACCCGTGCGCTGCTCGACGGCGTCTCCCTCGGCGTCAACGAGGGAGACCGGATCGGCGTCGTCGGCCGCAACGGTGACGGCAAGACCACCCTCGTCCGCATCCTCGCCAAGCTGGAGACCCCCGACGACGGCCGGGTCACCCACGCGGGCGGTCTCCGCCTCGGCGTGCTGACGCAGCACGACTCGCTCGACCCGGCGGCCACCGTCCGCCAGGAAGTCATCGGCGACCTCGCCGACCACGAGTGGGCGGGCAACGCGCGGATCCGCGACATCATCACCGGCCTCTTCGGCGGTCTGGACATGCCGGGCTTCCCGCAGGGCCCGGACACGGTCATCGGCCCGCTCTCCGGCGGCGAGCGCCGCCGGATCGCCCTCGCCAAGCTCCTCATCGCCGAACAGGACCTGATCGTCCTCGACGAGCCGACGAACCACCTCGACGTCGAGGGGATCTCCTGGCTCGCCGGCCACCTCCGGGCCCGCCGCTCCGCCCTGGTCGTCGTCACCCACGACCGCTGGTTCCTCGACCAGGTCGCCACCCGCATGTGGGACGTCCAGCGCGGCGCCGTCCACGAGTACGAGGGCGGCTACTCCGACTACGTCTTCGCCCGGGCCGAGCGGGAGAGGATCGCCGCCACCGAGGAGACCAAGCGGCAGAACCTGATGCGCAAGGAGCTGGCGTGGCTGCGCCGCGGCGCCCCGGCCCGCACGAGCAAGCCGCGGTTCCGGATCGAGGCGGCCAACGAGCTGATCGCGGACGTGCCGCCGCCGCGCGACACCGCGGAGCTGATGAAGTTCGCCAACTCCCGCCTCGGCAAGACGGTGTTCGAACTGGAGGACGTGACCGTACGGGCCGGTGAGAAGGAGCTGCTGAAACACCTCACCTGGCAGCTCGGCCCGGGCGACCGCGTCGGCCTGGTCGGCGTGAACGGCGCGGGCAAGACGTCGCTGCTGCGGGCGCTGGCCGAGGCCGCGTACAGCGGGGGCGAGCGGCAGCCCGCGGCCGGGAGGATCAAGGTCGGCAGGACGGTCAAGCTCGCCCATCTCTCCCAGGAGGTCGCCGAACTCGACCGCGGCTGGCGGGTGCTGGAGGCCGTCGAGCGGATCCGGCAGCGGGTCGACCTCGGCAAGGGCCGCGAGATGACCGCCTCGCAGCTCTGCGAGAAGTTCGGCTTCACCAAGGAGAAGCAGTGGACGCCGGTCGCCGACCTCTCCGGTGGTGAGCGCCGCCGTCTGCAGATCCTGCGGCTGCTCATGGACGAGCCCAACGTCCTGTTCCTCGACGAGCCGACCAACGACCTCGACATCGAGACGCTGACCCAGCTGGAGGACCTGCTCGACGGCTGGCCCGGCTCCCTGGTGGTCATCAGCCACGACCGGTACTTCCTGGAGCGCACCACGGACCGCGTCATGGCCCTGCTCGGTGACGCCACGCTGCGGATGCTGCCGCGCGGCATCGACGAGTACCTGGAACGCCGGCAGCGGGTCCTCGCGCAGGACAAGGCGTCCGCCCCGGCCGCCGCGCCCTCGGCGGCACGGCAGAAGACGCCGGGCGGAGCCGGTGCCAAGGACGCCCGTGCCGCGAAGAAGGATCTCCAGCGCATCGAACGCCGGCTCGACCGCATCGGCGAACAGGAGTCCGGGCTGCACGCCCAGATCGCGGAGCACGCCACGGACTTCGAGAAAGTGGCGAAGCTCGACGCGGAGCTCCGCGAACTCGTCGCGGAACGCGAAGAGTTGGAGACCCGCTGGCTGGAACTCGCCGACGGGGTCTGAGCCGGCCCCGCCGGGGGCGGAGGCGGCGGCCCGGCAACAAGCGCGTCACGGGCCGGTCTCAGCTGTTCGATAGCCGGGAAAGCGGCCGCTGCGCCGTTCGAACCGGGTGATACAAAGAGCCTTGCTCGCCCTGCCCTTGGCAGGCGGGCCTCGTGTCCGATTCGCTCCGTTCCGGAGAGCTTCACGCCCACCGGTGACGCGGGGGAGACCGATATCGGGCCATGTGCCCGCGTGAAGAGGAAAACTGATGTCGCAGCCGCCGCAACCGCCCAATCAGCCCCCCTCCGGTCCGCCCGGGGGCGACTCCCACTCCGATGCCGACGGGCAGGCCCAGGGCCAGGGCGGCGGCTTCGGCCCGCCTCCGGCACCTCCGTCCGGTTCCGGCCCCGCCGAGCCGGATCCCGCGGATTCGTCACGGCAGGACCCCGCCGAGTCCGACTCCGCCCAGGCCGGTCCGGCCCAGCCCGATTCCGCGCAGCCCGGTCCGGCCAAGCCGGATCTGGCGAAGCGGGAGGCGCCGGGAACGGAGCCGTCCCAGCCCGCCGGGGAGCCTCCCCGGCCTTCTGGTCAGCCCCCGCAGGCACCGCCGGCCGGTCAGCCCCCGCAGGCACCGCCGGCCCCGGCCGGACCGCCGCCCGCCGGGGGCTTCGGCGCACCGGTCCCGCCGCCCCCGGGGCAGCAGCCGGGCTACGGCTATCCCCAGCAGCCCCCGGGAGCGCAGCCGGGGTACGGCTACCCGCAGCAGCCCCCGGCCCAGCCCGGCTACGGCTACCCGGGCCAGCCGCCGTACGGTCAGCCGGGCCAGCCCGGTCAGCCGCCGTATGGTCAGCCCGGCCAGCCCTATGGCCAGCCCGGCCAGCCGCCCTACGGCCAGCAGCAGTACGCCATGTACCCGCCCACCGGCCCGATGCCCGCCGCGGGCATGCCGCAGGGCGGCGGCCAGGGCAGCAAGCAGCGCATGATGATCATCGTCGCCGCGGCCGTCGCCGTGCTGCTGATCATCGGCGGCGGTGTCTTCTTCGCGGCCTCCGGCGACGACGACGGCGACGGCAAGAAGGACACGGCCGGGAACTCCTCGGACGGCACCGGCGGGGACGACGGCAGCGGCGGTGACGGCAGCGGCGGCGAGAAGCCCGCGAAGACCGACGCCGAACTGCTTTTCTCCGTCGACAAGCCCAAGCTCACGGATGTCACCAAGGTCGACGGCCTCTGGGTGACCGACAAGGCCTTCGCCAAGGGCTCGCTCAACTCCGTGGTCGGCTACAACAAGGCCGACGGCAAGGAGAAGTGGACCCTGGAGCTGGCCGGCCAGATCTGCTGGGGTTCCAAGCACACCAGCGAGGACGGCAAGGCGGCGGTTCTCTTCCAGGACGGCAAGGTCGGCAGCGACGGCCGCGTCCAGCCGTGCAGCCGGGTCGCCGCGTTCGACGTCAACACCGGCAAGAAGCTGTGGGAGAAGCAGGTTTCGCTCGGTGACGAGAACGTGCGCTTCTCCGAGGTGACGGTCGGCCCGGACGTGGTGGCGGCAGGCGGCCTCTACGGCGGCGCGGCGTGGAAGCTCGACAGCGGCAAGGAGCTGTGGCGCCCCGACCAGACCTCCGACTGCGAGGACGCCGGCTACGGCGGCGGCACCGGGCTGGTCGCGGTGCGCAAGTGCGGCAGCTACGACTCCCCGAAGATCGAGGTGCAGAAGCTCGACCCGTCCTCCGGCAAGCCGCAGTTCTCGTACGACGTGCCCGAAGGCATCGACTATGTGCACGTCATCTCCACCGAACCCCTGGTGATCGGCGTCGACGCGGGCGGTGCCGTCGGCACGTCCGACATCATCGCGATCGACGACAAGGGCAAGATGCGCAGCCGTATCTCCACGGAGAACGGCAAGTACACCGTCCGCTGCAGCGCCGTCGAGGTCGAGGACTGCAAGATGGTCGCCGTCGACGAGGACTCCCTCTACATGGGCACGGAGGAGCACGAGAGCCAGGAGGAGGACTACGGGCGGACCAACGAGATCGTCGCCTTCGACCTGGACACCGGCAAGGCGAGGGGCAAGGCGGAGGCCGGCGGACGCCGTGTCATGACGCCGCTCCAGATGGAGGGCGACACGCTCCTGGCCTACATGGAGCCGACCTACGACCAGGGCGGCCAGGTGATGGCCATCGACCCGAAGACGCTGAAGAGCACGGTCTATCTGAAGAACCCGAAGGACTCCATCGAGACGGAGTCCAGCTACCGGCCGTCGCTGAACGTCCGGCTGCTCTACGAGGGCGGGCGGCTCTACATGGGCCAGACGCTCATGTCGGAGCGGAGCTCCTCCCTGGACCGGAAGGAATACCTGCTGGTGGTCTTCGGCAGCGAGTGATCCCGCTGTTCCGCCTCAGCGGCGGGCGGAAGGGCCCGGCCGGCACGTATGACGCGTGCCCGCCGGGCCCTTCGGCTTCTCGTCCGGCCTCGCGCGGACCCTGCGCGGCCCGTCCGCGGGCCTGCTGCCGCCCGTCCGCGGCTCCGTCGCCGAACGATCTTCCTCTGACCGAGCCTGACGCAATCCAGTCCCGAATTGACTGGTATTCCGGCGTTCCATGGCGCTTTTCCCAGGTAAGGGGCGCGTGAGGCCGCGCAAACGTGTAGCTTCCCCGTCCAAGGGAGCCCGGGGGCTTCGGGGATGGGGGAGGAGCTCATGGGCGTGCGGCTCATCGTGGTCGATGACCACCGTCTGCTCGCCGAGGCGTTGGCCTCGGCTCTCAAACTGCGTGGCCACCGCGTGCTGGCCGCCGCGGCGCCGGGTGCCGGGGCGGCGGACCTGGTGGTGAGCAGGGCGCCGGAGGTGTGCCTGCTGGGCACCGCGGCTCCGGAGGAACCCGGCGCGTTCGAGCCGGTGGTGCGGATCAGGCGGGAGCGGCCGCAGGTGGCGGTGGTCGTGCTGGGCCCGGTGCCGAACCCGCGCGGCATAGCGGCGGCCTTCGCGGCCGGCGCCTCCGGTTACGTACGGCAGGACGAGCGCATCGAGGGCGTGGAACGCGCCATGGTGAAGGCCCGCGCGGGCGAGGCGGCGGTGGCGCCGCAACTGCTCCAGGGCGCGTTCGCGGAACTCCTCAACCCCGCCGCCCAGCCGGACGACGAGGCGACGCGGCTGCTGCGCATCCTGACGCCTCGTGAGGTCGAGGTGCTGATGCGGGTCGCGGAGGGCGAGGACACCCGGGTGATCGCGGCGGGCATGGGGATAGCGCCCAGCACCGCCCGCACCCATGTGCAGCGGGTGCTGATGAAGCTGGGCGTCGGCTCCCGGCTGGAGGCGGCGGCGCTGGCCGCCCGTACGGGACTGCTGGACCGGGCGGCGGACCGGCAGGACCAGGACTGAACCCGGCGGCCCGGGCGCGGGCCACGGGGACACCGCCGGAAGCGCGGAGCCCGGAAGCCCGGAACCCGGCCCGCCAGGGGCCGGCGAAAGCCGGCCGCAGGAAGCCGCGGAACCCTCGGCGGCGGCCGCTCATCCACCGCGCCCGGGGCGCGGGCGCACACTCCCGACCGCATCCTCGTTTTCTTCTGCGCTGTTGTGTTGGATTATGTTTGCTATCGTTCTGCTGGGAGAACATCGCTAGGAGCCTCGGTGAAGAAGACGGTGACGAAGCTCGCGGACGGCCGCGAGCTGATCTACTACGACGGCGACGGCACGGCCGGCAGTGCCCGCGCCCCGCGCGACGCCGCCGACCGGCGGCCGCTCGGCTCCGTCGCCACCGCGTCGGAGATCCGCCGCGATCCCCTCCTCGGTGACTCCGTCGTCATCGCCTCCCACCGGCAGGGCCGCACCTACCACCCGCCGGCCGACGCCTGCCCGCTCTGCCCCTCCCGCGAGGACCGGCTCACCGAGATACCCGCCGCCGACTACGACGTCGCCGTGTTCGAGAACCGCTTCCCCTCCCTCACCGGCGACGCGGGCCGCTGCGAGGTGGTCTGCTTCACCGCCGACCACGATGCATCCTTCGCCGATCTCACCGAGGACCGCGCCCGGCTCGTCCTGGACGCCTGGACGGACCGCACCGCCGAACTGTCCCGGCACCCCGGCGTCGAGCAGATCTACTGCTTCGAGAACCGGGGCCGCGAGATCGGCGTCACCCTGGGCCACCCGCACGGCCAGATCTACGCCTATCCCTTCACCACCCCGCACACCGAACGCGTCCTCCGCTCGCTCGCCGCCCACCGCGAGCGCACCGGCGGCAACCTGTTCGACGACACCGTCGCGGATGAACGCAAGGACGGCAGCCGCGTCGTCGTCGAGGGCGAGCACTGGACGGCCTTCGTGCCGTACGCCGCGCACTGGCCGTACGAGGTGCACCTCTACCCCCGCCGGCGGGTGCCCGACCTGCCCGCGCTCGGCGAGCAGGCCCGTGCCGAGTTCCCGCGGATCTATCTGGACCTGCTGCGCCGCTTCGACCGGGTGTTCGGCCCGGACGAGCCGCCCACCCCGTACATCTCCGGCTGGCACCAGGCACCGCTGCGCGGATGGGGGGAACGCCCCGTGGAACGCGAGGAGTTCGCGCTCCACCTCGAGCTCTTCACCATCCGCCGCACTTCCGGCAAGCTGAAGTTCCTCGCGGGTTCCGAGTCCGGCATGAGGGTGTTCATCAACGATGTGCCGCCGGAGACGGCGGCGGCACGGCTGCGTGAGGTGGCGGACGAGTGAACGGGAGCGGGATCGTGAACGGAAGCGGGGACGGAAGCGGACGCGGGGACGAGAGTGCGGCCGGGCGGCCCGGCGGCGCCACCGGCGGGGAACCGGGCGGCGGGCGGAAGTACCTCGTCACCGGCGGAGCCGGCTACGTCGGCAGTGTCGTCGCGGCGCATCTGCTCGACGCCGGCCACCGGGTGACCGTGCTGGACGACCTGTCCACCGGACACCGCGAAGCGGTCCCGGCGGGCGCGGAGTTCATCGAGGGCCGCGTCCAGGAGCTGACCTCGCCGGCCGGCGCGGGCCGGATCGACGGCTCGTACGACGGTGTGCTGCACTTCGCCGCGTTCTCGCAGGTCGGGGAGTCCGTGGCGGACCCGGAGAAGTACTGGCGCAACAACGTCGGCGGGACCATGGAGCTCCTCGCCGCGATGCGCGCCGCCGGAGTGCGCCGGCTCGTCTTCTCGTCCACCGCCGCCACCTACGGCGACCCGGAGTCCGTACCCGTCGCCGAGACCGACGCCACCGCGCCCACCAGCCCCTACGGCGCGTCCAAGCTCGCGGTCGACCACATGATCGGCGGCGAGTGCGCCGCCCACGGCCTCGCCGCCGTCTCGTTGCGCTACTTCAACGTCGCGGGTGCCCACCGGTCCGCCGGCGGCTCCCTCCACGGCGAGCTGCACGACCCCGAGTCCCATCTCATCCCGCTGGTGCTGCAGGTCGCGCTCGGCCGGCGGGAGGCCGTCTCCGTCTACGGCGACGACTACCCGACGCCGGACGGCACCTGCGTCCGCGACTACATCCACGTCTCCGACCTCGCCGAGGCGCACCTCCTCGCCCTGGACGGCGCCGCCCCGGGTGAGCACCTGATCTGCAACCTCGGCAACGGCAACGGCTTCTCCGTCCGGGAGGTGATCGAGACCGTCCGCCGGGTCACCGGCCACCCGGTGCCCGAGAACGCCGCCCCCCGCCGCCCGGGCGACCCGGCCGTGCTCGTCGCCTCCGCGGAGCGCGCCCGGACCCGCCTGGGCTGGAAGCCCGCGCGCCCCGGGCTGGCCGACATCGTCCGGGACGCCTGGGAGTTCGCCCTGGCCCGGAACGGCGGCGCGGGGAAGGCTCCGTCGGAGCACGGGACGACGGAGCACGAGAGCGGAAGAACGGCGGAAGCGTGACGGACCAGCAGACGGCCGGCGGGAGCCACGGCCCCCACCGGACCCCCGGAGCCGGGCCGGGCGCCCGCACCGGAACGGAAACCCCGGAGACGGACGGGCCCGTATCCGACGAGCAGCTCGCCGGCACCTTCGCGGCCCTGTACGGCTACGAGCCCGAAGGGCTGTGGGCCGCCCCCGGCCGCGTCAACCTCATCGGCGAGCACACCGACTACAACGACGGATACGTGCTCCCGCTGGCCCTCCCGCACACCGCCCGCGCCGCCGTGTCCCGCCGCGACGACGGCGTGCTGCGCCTGCACTCCGGCGATGTGCCCGGCGGCGTGGTCGAACTGCGCGCCGACGCCCTGGAGCCCGGCGCGCCCGGCTTGGGCTGGGCCGCGTACCCCGCCGGCGTGGTGTGGGCGCTGCGCGACGCCGGCCACCCGGTCACCGGCCTGGACCTGCACGTGAGTTCGACCGTCCCGGTCGGCGCCGGGCTGTCCTCCTCCGCCGCCCTGGAGATCGTCACCGCGCTCGCGCTCAACGACCTCCACGGACTGGGGCTGCGCCCCTGGCAGTTGGCGCGGCTGGCGCAGCGCGCCGAGAACGTCTTCGTCGGCATGCCCTGCGGGATCATGGACCAGACGGCCTCCGCCTGCTGCACCGCGGGCCACGCCCTGCACCTCGACACCCGCGACCTGACCCAGCGGCAGGTACCGTTCGACCTCGCCGCCGACGGGCTGCGCCTGCTGGTCGTGGACACCCGCGTCCAGCACGCCCTGGGCGACAGCGCCTACGCGGAGCGGCGCGCGAGCTGTGAGGAGGGCGCCGCCCTCCTGGACGTCCCCGCCCTGCGCGACGTCGCCCTCGGGCAACTGGACGAAGCGCTCTCCCGGCTCGGTGACGAGACGCTGCGCCGCCGGGTGCGCCATGTCGTCACCGAGAACCGGCGCGTGGAGGAGGTCACCGCCCGCCTCGGGGCCGGGGACACGCGCGGCGTCGGCCCGCTGCTCACCGCCGGGCACGCCTCGCTCCGCGACGACTTCGAGGTGTCCTGCCCGGAGCTCGACCTGGCGGTGGAGTCCGCGTGTGCCGCGGGTGCGCTCGGGGCGCGGATGACGGGCGGCGGCTTCGGCGGCTCGGCGATCGCGCTGGTGGAGGAGGCGGCGGCGGAGCCGGTGGCGAAGGCGGTCACTAAGGCCTTCGCGGCGGCCGGGCACCGTGAGCCCCGGGTCTTCCCGGCCGTACCGTCGGCGGGCGCGCGCCGGCTGGCCTGAACCGGCCGTCCGGCGCCGGGCGGCGCGTACGGTGTCCGGCGGCCGCCCGGGGCGCGGGGGTACCGGCGGTCACGCGGGCGCACAACGGCATTCCCAGTCGATTTCTTGCACAAGAAGTATCAGCGAACACAGGTCGAACGTCCGGGGCGAACACTTTCGCCAATCCACTTCACTTGTCGGAGTGCATCCGTACGCTGATGCTCAGCACCGGTGGGGGCCGGTGCCGATGAAGGGGGCGAGGCGGTCGGGTACGGCACCCGGGGTGGGTCCGGTACGGCGGCGGCCGGCCGGGAGCATCCCGGCCACGGCCCCGGGCGCCGGAGCAGCCGGGCGCCGGGCCCGCTGGATCGTCCCGATACAGGGGGGTTCCTCAGTGACAGTCATCAGGGTGCTGGTGGTGGACGACCACCGCATCTTCGCCGAGTCGCTCGCCGCCGCTCTCGCCGCCGAACAGGACGTCGAGGTGGCGGCGGCGGGCAGTGGGCCGGCGGCGCTGCGCTGTCTGGAGCGGGCCGCCGCGGACGGCCGCCGGTTCGACGTCATGCTCGTCGACGCCGACCTGGGCTGCGCCCCGCCGGTGCCCGGGGCGGCGAGGAACGGCCCGACCGCCATCGGCACCGCCCGGGCCGGCGGCGCGGAGCGCGGCGCCGTGGACGGCATATCCCTGGTCGCCGGCGTCCGCGAACGGCGGCCCGCGGTCCGTACGGTGGTGCTCGCCGAGCGGGACGACTCGGCGCGCGCCGCGGCGGCCCTGCAGGCCGGGGCCTCCGGCTGGGTCGCCAAGGACTGCTCGCTCTCCCGGCTGCTGGCCGTCATACGCGGGGTGCTCCGCGGGGAGACCCATCTGCCGCCCGCTCTGCTCACCGGTGTCCTGCGGGAGCTGACCGCGGCGCGCAAGCATCGCACGGAGAGCGAGCGGCTGGTGCAGTCACTGACCCCGCGGGAGCGGGAGGTGCTGCGGTGCATGGTGGCGGGCCTCGGCCGTAAGGCCGTCGCCGAACGGCTGTTCCTCTCCCCGCACACGGTCCGCACCCATATGCAGAACGTCCTGGGCAAGCTCGGGGTGCACTCCACTCTCGCCGCGGTCGCCCTCGCGCGCCGCGCCGGGGTGGGCCCGGCGGAGGACCTGCCCGCCGTCGGCAGCACGGGCTGACACGCGCCGCCGGTATCCGTCCCGGGTGCCGGTGCGGGCGTCCGTTTCCCGGCGCGAGGTACCGGCTCGCCCGGCCGTCCGGTCCGCCGCAGGCCCGGTCCGCCACCGTGCCGGTCCGCCGCCCTCGGGCGGGGCCGCGCCCCTCCCCGTCCCGCGTCGCGGTTTCCGCGGTGCCCGTCTGCGGCTCCTGGCGCCGTTCCGGCCGCGGGCTCCGGCGCAGAGTTGTCATGACCATGCCTTACCTTCCGGCTTTCGGGCCCCGGCGGCGGCCGCCCCGAGTGTCCGCATTGCGGACGCTGAGGTCCGGCAGTGCTTCCCAAAACGTAACCAGCGGCCGTGCTTCCGACTGTTGACAGTCATCTGTGCAGGTCAGTAGTTTCCCGGCAACCGATCAATCGATCGACTGGTTGTGGCTCGCGGATCGTGGAGGCTCGGCAATGCGGATATCTGCAGGACGTGTGACAAGACGTACGGCGCTGGCACTCACCGGCTCTCTGGTGATGGTCCTGGCGGCCGGATGCGGCAGCGGCGACTCGGACTCCGAGGGCGCTCCGGCCCGCGACTACCAGCTCGTCGAGGACGGCAAGCTCACCTTCGCGATGAGCGGCCAGTACCGGCCGTTCAACTACTTCGAGGACGACGGCACGCTCGCCGGCTTCGACCTGGAGCTCGGCAACGAACTGGCGAAGCGCCTCGACCTGAAGCCGAACCCGGTCACCGGACCGTTCAACTCACTGGTCGCCGGCCTGAAGGCCAAGCGGTACGACCTGATCGTCGGGTCCATGTCGGCGACCGACGAGCGGAAGAAGCAGGTCGACTTCACCGGCGAGTACTACCTCTCCGGCGCGCAGCTGTTCGTCGGCAAGGACTCCCCGGTCACGTCCGTCGACGACCTCAAGGACGCGAAGGTCGGCGTCGTCCTCGGCACGACCTTCGAGGAGTACGCCAAGAAGCAGCCCGGGGTCGCGGAGGTCAAGACCTACAGCAGCGACAACGAGGCGCTGACCGAGCTGGGCAACGGCCGCATCGACGCGGCGATCACCACGAAACTCCTGGGCCTCTACCAGATCAAGCAGACCGGCATCGCCATCAAGCCGGCCGGCGACATCCTCTTCCCGGACCCCGCCTCCATCGCGAGCCAGAAGGGCAACCCGAAGCTCACCGCCGAGGTGGACAAGGCCCTCGAAGAGATCAGGGACGACGGGACCTACGCCGAGCTCAGCGAGAAGTGGTTCGGCGTGGACATCAGCCCGGACGGCCAGTCCTGACCACCCGTCGGTCACCCCGATCCCCCCGATCCCCCGGCCACCCCTGATGACCCGCTGACGACGGCCGGCCCGGCTGCCCGAGGAGAACCCCGCCATGTCTGTTCTGGACGGCTTCAGCCGTTCCCTGCCGCTCATGCTCGAAGGGCTGCGGATCACCCTGTCGCTGGCCGCGCTGGCGGTGGTGTTCTCCCTGGCGGTCGGGCTGGTCGTCGCCTGGATGAGGATGAGCCGCTTCGCCGTGCTGCGCTGGCTCGCCCAGGGCTATCTCGCCGTCATCCGGGGCACGCCGCTCGTGGCCCAGCTGTTCGTCATCTACTACGGCCTCGTCACGATCGTCGACATCTCCTCGTTCTGGTCGGCCGTGATCGGCCTGACCGTGCACACCGCGGCCTATATGGCGGAGATCTTCCGCTCCGGTGTGCAGTCGGTCGTCAAGGGCCAGACCGAGTCGGCGCGTTCCCTCGGCATGAGCCGGACGCAGGCGCTGCGCATCGTGGTCGCCCCGCAGGCGTTCCGGTCCATCCTGCCCTCGCTCGGCAACCAGTTCATCATCGCCGTCAAGGACACCGCCGTGGCCTCCTTCATCACGGTCCCCGAACTGTTCATGCAGGCGCAGAAGCTGGCGGCCGCGACCTATGAGCCGCTGACCTACTACCTGATATCCGCCGTCTACTACCTGGTGATCGTGCTTCTCCTGACGGCGCTGCTGCGCCGGCTGGAGCGCCGGCACTCCCGTTACGCGATCTGAGAGGCGCCCACCCATGCCACACCCCGACAGCGCCCCGGAGAACACCCCGCGGACCGCCCCGCTGGTGGTCATGCGGCGCATCCACAAGGCGTTCGGCGCGCACACCGTGCTGGACGGAGTGGACCTGTCCGTGGACACCGGCGAGGTCGTCGTCCTGATCGGCGCCTCCGGAGCCGGCAAGAGCACCCTGCTGCGCTGCGTCAACGGCCTGGAGCGCATCGACTCCGGCGGGATCGTCATCGACGGCCAGGAACTCCGCTACGACGAGAAGTCCCTCAACCTCATGCGCCGCCAGGTGGGGATGGTCTTCCAGCACTTCAACCTCTGGCCGCACAAGTCGGTGCTGGACAACGTCGCCACCGCCCCGGTCCGGGTGGCCGGGCGGGACCGGGACGAGGCCCGGGAGACCGCTCTCGGACTGCTGGAGCAGGTCGGGCTGCGGCAGTTCGCGGACCGCTACCCGATGAGCCTGTCCGGTGGCCAGCAGCAGCGCGTGGCCATCGCGCGGGCGCTGGCCATGCGGCCGAAGGTGATGCTCTTCGACGAGCCGACCAGCGCCCTCGACCCCGAACTGGTCGGCGAAGTCCTGGCGGTGATGCGGGACCTGGCCGACTCCGGAATGACCATGATGGTGGTCACCCACGAGATGCGGTTCGCCCGGAACGTCGCCGACCGGGTCGTGCTCATGGCCGACGGCGGGATCGCCGAAGAAGGGCCTCCGGCGGAGGTGCTGGACAACCCGCGCAGCGAGCGGGGCCGCGCCTTCCTCCGACAGGTGGAACGGGCCTGACCCGGCGGCCACGGGCAACCGGCAACCGGCCACCACGGCGGCGGGCGCGCGATCGCCCCGCCCCACACAACACGCCAGGGATAAGGACAGCATGTCGACAGTGACGGAGACGGGGCACCCGGAGCGGGACCCGGTGCGGTACGAGCGGAACGGCCCGGTGGCCGTGGTCGAGCTGCACCGGCCGCACCGTCTCAACGCGGTCACCGACCAGGTCAGCCGCGAGCTGGTGGGCGCTCTGCGGCGCGCCGTCGCCGAGGGCGCGCGGGCCGTGGTCCTCACCGGCGCCGGCCGGGCCTTCTGCAGCGGGCACGACCTCAAGGAACCCGCCCCGGCGGAGGATCCGCTGGCGGCCAGGGAGCGGCTGGAGCGGCTGCAGGACGTCACCCGGACGATCAAGCGCAGCCCGGTCCCGGTGATCGCGGCCGTGCACGGCTGGGCGGTGGGCGCGGGGTGCGAATGGGCCCTGGCCTGCGATCTGGTGGTGGCGGCCGAGTACACCCGCTTCATGTTCCCGGAGGCGGGCGTCGGGCTCACCGTGACCAACGGCGTCTCCCAATTGCTCGCCGCCGTCCTCGGCCCGCAGCGCGCCAAGTATCTGCTCATGACCGGTTCGGGCTTCACCGCGGAGGAGGCGCGCGGATGGGGCCTGGTCAACGAGGTCGTGCCGGACGGGGAACACCGCCGGTACGCGCTGGAACTCGCCGGGAGGCTGCTCGACAAGCCGCCCCTGGCGCTCGCCCTCGCCAAGGAGACCCTCGACCGCGGGCTGGGCGCGGGTCTGGAGGAGACACTCGCCATGGAAGTGGACCTGTCGATGCGCGTGGTCGGCACCGGCACCGGCACCGAGGCCCCTGCCGGCACCGATGCCACCGAGGCCGGCCCGAATACCGGCTCCGGCACCGCCGCGGACTCCGGCGCCGGCTCCGTCTCCGGCGCCGGAGGCCCGCACCGCGCCCCCGCGGTGCCGCGGCCCGGGCGGAGGCAGCCGTGACGCCCCGCGCCTCCGGGCGCCCCGCGCCCGGCACCCTCGGCGCGCTGGTCCGCGACGCGGCCCGGGCGCACGGTGACCGGGTGGCGTGGGTCTTCCCGCACGCCGCCCGGCCGCGCTGGACCTTCGCGGAGATCGACGCCGCGGTGGACCGGATCAGCGCGTTCCTCCGGCGCTCCACCGCCCCCGGCGACCGGGTGGCGGTGATGCTGCCGAACGTGCCGGAATTCCCGCTGCTGTGGCTCGCCGCGGCCCGGTCCGGACGGATCCTCGTACCGGTCAACACGCAGGCCCGCGCCACCGACGCGGCCCATCTGCTGCGCGACGCCGGCCCCCGGCTCGCGGTCACCACTCCCGCGTACGCCGGGGTGCTCGAGGCCGCCGCCGCGCGGGCCGGCCTCGATCTCGCCGTCGTACCGGCGGACGACCTGCCCGCCGGACCGGACGGACCGGACGGCTCGCACGGCTCGCACGGCTCGGACGGCTCGGAGAAACCGGACGGACCGGACGCCTCCGGGGCGCCGGCGGCCCCGGGCGACCTGGTGAACATCCAGTACACCTCGGGGACCACCGGACTGCCCAAGGGCTGCATGCTCAGCCACCGCTACTGGCTCACCATCGCGCACGCCCTGCGCGCCAACTTCCCGCGGCTCGGCGAGGACGACGTCCTCTACACCGCCCAGCCGTTCAGCTACATGGACCCGCAGTGGAACGTGGTGGCGGCGCTGCTCTCCGGCGCCCGGCTGGTGGTGGCGGACCGGTTCAGCGCCGGCCGGATGTGGGCCGACATCCGTGAGCACGGGGTGACGGTCTTCTACTGCCTGGGCATGATGCCGGCCGCGCTGCTGGCCCGGCCGCCGCACCCGGACGACCGGAACCACACCGTCCGGGCGGTCCTGGCCTCCGGCATCCCCACCGGACTCCACCGGGAGCTGGAGGAACGCTGGGGAGTGCCCTGGTACGAGGCGTTCGGCATGACCGAGTCCGGCGCGGACCTCATCGTCACCCCGGAGGACCACGACGAGACCGTCGGCACCGGATGCGTGGGCCGGCCCCATCCGGGCAAGCGGGCCGACGTCGTCGACGGCTCCGGCCGGCCGGTGGAACCGGGGCTCCCGGGCGAACTGGTGATCTCCGGCGAGGGGCTGATGGACGGTTACTGGGGACAGCCCGAGGCCACCGCCCGGGTCCTGCGCTCCGGCCGGCTGCACACCGGGGACCGGGTGCGGGCGGATGCCGAGGGCCGGATCTACTACCTGGCCCGGACGAAGGACATGGTCCGCCGGTCCGGGGAGAACGTCTCGGCCCGGGAGGTCGAGGCGGTCCTCGAGTCCCATCCGGCGGTGCGGACGGCCGCCGTGGTGCCGGAGCCGGACCCCGTCCGGGGCGAGGAGGTGAAGGCGTTCGTCGTACCGTCCGCCGCGGAGGCCCCCGATCCACGGGAGCTGCTGGAGTTCTGCCGGGAACGGCTGGCCTCCTTCAAGGTGCCGCGCTACTGGTGCGTACGGCCCGAACTGCCCCGCACGCCCTCGGAACGGGTGGCCAAGGGGGACCTGCGCGCCGACCGCGGCCCGTGCTGGGACGCGGCCGCGCCCTCCCCGGAGGCGCCGCCCGCCGCCGGAACGACGGGGGGCCGGCCGTGACGGCCCGCGGAGGCCCGCTCGGGCGCGGCGGTGACACGGGGGCCGCCACGGACTCCGGCGCCACCGGCCTCCCCGGCAGCTTCCGCACCACGACCGAGGTCGCCTGGGACGAACTCGACGCGCTGGGCGTCCTGCACCACGCCCGCTTCTCCGTGCACGCCGAGCGGGCCTTCAGCCGCCTGCTCGACACCCTGGGCTACCCCTACGACCCCGACCCCGCCGTCCGGCCCGAGCGCCACCATGTGGTGGCCCGCCTCGCCCTCACCTTCACCGGCCCCGTCGACCGGCCCGGCACGCTCCACATCGAGCAGCGGGTGACGGCGCTCGGCCGCACCAGCCTCACCACGGGCTTCACCGTCAGGGCGGCCGGCGGCGGAAGCGTCGTCGCCGAAGGGGTCCGCACCGCCGTGCACATCGACCGGGCCACCCGCCGGCCGCGGCCCTGGAGCGAGGAGTTCCGCGCCCGGCTGCGCGCCGCGCTCGCCGGTCCGCCCGCGGCCGGTGACGGGGAGACGAAGGAGACAGCGCCATGGACGTAGACGTCGTCTACCGCAACGCCCGGATCCTGACCATGGACTCGGCCCGCCCCCGGGCCACCGCCTTCGCGGTGCTCGGCGACCGGGTCGTGGCGGTCGGCGGCCCGGAGACCGCGGGGCTGTCCGCCCGCCGCACGGTGGACCTCGCCGGGCGGTGCGTCCTGCCCGGCTTCCACGACGCCCACAACCACATGGCCTGGTATGGGTTGAGCCTGGACGAACTCGACCTCTCCCCGGGCCGGGTGACCCGGGTGGAGGACGTGTACGGCCTGGTGGCCCGGGAGGCGGCGCGCCGTCCGCCCGGCGAGTGGATCATCGGAGCCGGCTACGACCAGAACCGGATGTCCGGCGGCCACCCGACGGCCGCCGGGCTGGACCGGGCGGCGCCGGACCACCCCGTCTGGCTGAAGCACACCAGCGGGCACATGTGCGCCGTCAACTCCGCGGTGCTGGCCCGGTGCGGGGCGGACACGGCCCCCGACCCGGACGGCGGGCGCATCGTGCGCGACGCCTCCGGGGCGCCCACCGGACTGCTCCAGGAACGCGCCCAGGAACTGGTGCGGAACCTACTCGTCCCGTTCCCCGCCGACGTGCTGGCGCGTGCCCTCGGGGCCGCCGCACGCACCTACGCCGCCGAGGGCATCACCTCGGTGCAGGAGGCGGGCATCGGGGGCGGCTGGATCGGGCACAGCGGGGTGGAGATCGCCGCCTACCAGCGGGCCCGGGACGAGGACACGCTGCTGCAGCGGGTGACGCTCATGCCCGCCTCCGATGTGCTGCACCCGCTTCCGGCGCACGCCGCGGACCCGTACCGCTCCGGCCTCGACCTCGGCATGCGCACGGGCTTCGGTGACGACCGGCTGCGCCTCGGGGCGGTCAAGGTGTTCTCCGACGGCTCGCTCATCGGCCGGACCTCGGCGATGTGCCGCGACTTCGCCGACGACCCCGGCAACCGCGGCTATCTGCAGGCCGGGGAGGAGGAGCTGGCCGCCACGATCATCGCCGCCCACCGGGCCGGCTGGCAGGTGGCCACCCACGCGATCGGCGACCGCGCCGTGGACGTCGTGCTGTCCGCGTACGAGGAGGCGCAGCGGCGGCATCCCCGGCACGACCCCCGGCACCGGATCGAGCACTGCGCGGTCACCTCCCCGGAGCAGGTGGAGCGCATCGTCCGGCTGGGCGTGATCCCGGTGCCCCAGGGCTCCCTGGTGCGGGAGGCGGGGGACGGCATGGCCGACGCCCTCGGGCCGGAGCGCGCCGCCTGGTGCTACCGGGTCCGCAGCTTCACCGAGCGCGGCGTGGAGGTGCCCGGGAGCTCCGACCGCCCGGTGGCCGCCGGTGCGCCGCTGGCCGGCATCCACGCCCTGGTGACGCGGCGGACGGCCGGCGGCCGGGTGCTGGCGCCGGACGAGCGGGTCGACGTGGCGACGGCGCTGCGGAGTTACACGGTCGGCTCCGCCCACGCGGCGCACGCGGAGCGGACCCGCGGCAGGATCGCCCCCGGTTTCCTGGCCGACTTCACGGTGCTCGACGCGGACCCGGCCGGGGTGGACGCGGACGCGCTGCCGGAGATCGGTGTGCTGGCGACGGTCGTCGGCGGCAGGGCCGTACACGACCTCGGTGTCCTGGCTTAGGGTGGGCGGCATGTCTTCGTACCAGCGTCTCCGGTCCAGTGCCCTGGAGCTCTTCGCCACGCGCGGGTTCCAGGCCACCGGCATCCGGGACCTCGCCGCGGGGGCGGGCATATCGCTGGCGACTCTCTACCACTACATGAACAGCAAGGAAGACCTGCTGGTCCGGCTGATGCGGGAGTCCCTGGGGCGGCTCAACGCCGACGCGCGCACCGTGCTGGCCGAGGCCGGCTCGCCCGTGGAGCGGCTGGCGGGGCTGACCGTCATGCACGTCTTCGCCCACGGGCTGCGCCGCACCGAGACGGTCGTCGTCGACCGGGAGCTGCGGGCGCTGAAGGAGGAGTCCCGCCAGGCCGTCGTGGCCCTGCGGGACGAGTACGAGGAGATGTGGGGCCGCCAGCTCGCGGACGGCACCGCGGACGGCACCCTGCTGGTGCCCGACGTCCGGGTGACGCGGCTGGCGCTGCTCGCGATGTGCACGGGCGTCGCCTACTGGTACTCGGAGAAGGGGGAGCTGGATCTCGACGAGGTCGCCGTGGTGCACGCGGATCTGGTGCTGGCCCAGGTCGGCGCCCGGCGGGGGTCGCGGCAGCTGCGCCTGGAGGATCTGGACCTGCCGCCGGTCGCCTGGTTCCGGGAACTGGCCGTACGCGAGGAGCGGCAGCCTGCCCCGTGACGGAGACCGCGGCCCGGGCGCGCCGTCCGCTCAGCCGGGTACGTTGTCGAACGGCGCCGTCAACCGTCGCAGCAGTCCGGCGAGTTCGCGGCGCTGTTCGCGGGACAGCTCCGCGAGGATGGCGCGTTCCTGGGTGAGCAGTCCGGCGAGCGCGCGGTCGGCGCGGTCCCGGCCCTCCCGGGTGAGCCGGACGAGCACCCCGCGCCGGTCGCTGGGGTCGGGCAGCCGCTCGACGAGACCCTTCTTGGCGAGCCGGTCGATGCGGTTGGTCATGGTGCCGGAGGTCACCAGGGTCTGGGTGAGGAGCTGGCCGGGGGAGAGCTGGTACGGCGCCCCGGCCCGGCGCAGCGCGGTGAGGACGTCGAACTCCCAGGACTCCAGGCCGTGCTCGGTGAAGGCCAGCCGCCGGGCGCGGTCGAGATGGCGCGCGAGCCGGCTGATCCGGCTCAGCACCTCCAGCGGCTCCACATCGAGGTCCGGGCGCTCCCGGCGCCATGCCCCGACCAGCCGATCGACCTCGTCCTCCATGCCGATCAGTGTAGTAGGTCTGTCGATGTGAAGTCTCTTGACATCAAATATCTTGATATCGAGACTGATGGTCAGGCGTGGCGGGCACGTGACACGGGCATCGATCGGCCCGACAGCAGTTCCCCGTTCACCCACCGCACCGGCACCGAGAGGTTCACACGATGCAAAAACCCCAGAACCCGACCTGGGACCCGCAGCAATACCTCCGCCATTCCGGCCACCGCACCAGGCCCTTCCACGACCTGCTCGCCCGGATCCCCGGCCTCCCGGCCCGCGGCCGCCCGGCGCGCATCGCCGACCTCGGCTGCGGACCGGGCAACGTCACCGCGCTTCTCACCGAGCGCTGGCCCGACGCCCGCATCACCGGCTACGACAACTCCCCGGACATGCTCGCCGAGGCCGCCCGCCACGCCGGCCCCACCCCCGGCGGCGGCAGCATCGACTTCCGGCACGCCGACGCCGCCGACTGGATACCGGAGGAGCCGTACGACCTGATCGTCAGCAACGCCGCCCTCCAGTGGGTCCCCGGCCATGCCAAGTCCTTCCCGGCCTGGATCGAGGCCCTCGCCCCCGGCGGCACCCTCGCCTTACAGGTCCCCGGTAACTTCACCTCGCCCAGCCACGCCATCCTCGACGACCTCTGCGACACCCCGGAGTGGCGCGAACGAGTCGGCCGCCACGGCCGCCGCTACGTCCACGTGTACGAACCGTGGGAGTACCTCACCCAGCTCACCGGACTCGGCTGCGAGACCGACGCCTGGGAGACCACCTACATACAGCTCCTCCAGGGCGAGGACCCGGTGCTCGACTGGGTCAAGGGCACCGCGCTCCGCCCCATCCTCACCGCTCTCGCCGACGACGAACAGGCCCGCACCGCGTTCCTCGGCCAGTACCGCGACCTGCTCCGCAAGGCCTACCCGCCCGGCCCGCACGGCACCGTCTTCCCGTTCCGGCGGATCTTCGCCATCGCCCGGAAGACGGACGCCTGACCACCGCGCCGGCCCCGCGATCCCCGCAGCCGCAGCCGCAGCCGCGGGACGGGACGGCACGTCCCCGGGACCACCGCGACTGAGCGGCACGGGAACGACGCGGCCCCGGCCCGCCGCAGCGGGCCGGGGCCGCGCCCCGCGGGAAAACCGGTCAGCTCTTGCGGTGACCTATCAGCCGGGGTTTCTGCTCCATGCCGTCCAGGCCGTGCCAGGCGAGATTCACCAGATGGGCGGCGACCTCCGCCTTCTTCGGCTTCCGCGCGTCCAGCCACCACTGGCCCGTCAGGGCGACCATCCCCACCAGCGCCTGGGCGTACAGCGGGGCCAGCTTCGGGTCAAAGCCCCGGGCCTTGAACTCCAGCCCGAGGATGTCCTCCACCTGGGTGGCGATATCGCTGATCAGCGAGGCGAAGGTGCCCGTCGACTGGGCCACCGGCGAATCCCGGACCAGGATCCGGAAACCGTCCGTGTACGACTCGATGTAGTCCAGCAGGGCGAACGCCGCCTGCTCCAGCAGCTCCCGCGGATGCCCGGCGGTCAGACCGTTGGTGACCATCTCCAGGAGCTTGCGCATCTCCCGGTCCACCACCACCGCGTAGAGCCCCTCCTTGCCGCCGAAGTGCTCGTAGACCACCGGCTTGGAGACCCCGGCCTTCGCCGCGATCTCCTCCACCGACGTGCCTTCGAAGCCCTTCTCGGCGAACAGCGTGCGGCCGATGTCCAGCAGCTGCTCGCGGCGCTCCTTGCCCGTCATTCGTACGCGTCGGCCGCGCCGGCCACCCGGACTCGGAGCCTTGCTCTTCTCGCCACTGCTTCCATCACTCGCCACATGTTCAATCATGCCGCCTTCGCGGCCCCGTCTTCACGGGAGTTACCGGTCTTCCGCCGGGACTCCACGCGCTCCTTGCTCGGCCAGCGAACATCGTGGGCCCAGCCGAGCAGCTCGAACCAGCGGATGAGCCGGGCACTGGAGTCCACCTGCCCGCGCATCACCCCGTGCCGGGCGGACGTCGGGTCGGCGTGGTGCAGGTTGTGCCAGGACTCGCCGCAGGACAGCACCGCGAGCCACCAGACGTTGCCGGAGCGGTCCCGCGACTTGAACGGCTTCTTGCCGACCGCGTGGCAGATGGAGTTGATCGACCAGGTGACGTGGTGCAGCAGCGCCACCCGCACCAGGGAACCCCAGAAGAAGGCCGTCGCCGCGCCCTGCCAGGACCACGTCACCAGACCGCCGACCAGCGGCGGGATGGCCAGCGACACCGCCGTCCACAGCATGAACTGGCGGGAGATCCGGCGGATCGCCGGATCCCTGATCAGATCCGGGGCGTACTTCTGCTGCGGCGTCTGCTCCTCGTCGAACATCCAGCCGATGTGCGCCCACCACAGCCCCTTCATCAGGGCTGGAACGGTCTCACCGAACCGCCACGGCGAGTGGGGATCGCCCTCGGCGTCGGAGAACTTGTGGTGCTTGCGGTGGTCCGCCACCCAGCGCACCAGCGGGCCCTCCACGGCCATCGACCCGGCGACGGCCAGGGCGATCCGCAGCGGCCGCCTGGCCTTGAAGGAGCCGTGCGTGAAGTAGCGGTGGAAGCCGATGGTGATGCCGTGGCAGCCGAGGAAGTACATGAAGACCATCAGGCCCAGATCCAGCCAGCTCACCCCCCAGCCCCAGGCCAGCGGCACCGCCGCGACCAGCGCCAGGAACGGCACCGTGATGAACAGGAGCAGCGCGAGCTGCTCGACGGACCTCTTGTTGTCGCCGCCGAGCGTGGCGGACGGGACGGGGGAATGGGTGTCGGCGGCCTTCGGGGCGTCGTCGATCACATCGGGAGTCGTGGTCATGGGGGGCGTCCCTCACCGAACTGGGGGCATGGCTACGGATGCGTAACCTACGGCATCGTAAGTATGGCAGTGGTCCCCTCAGGGTCAATGGCCTGTGGATAACGTGGTGCGCCGGGCACCTATCCTGGTGGGCGCCGGACAGCGCGGTCCGCACCCCGCCCATCGTGCTCATCCATGCAAGGAGCCGCACCTGTGAGCAGTGCCGACCTCACACCCGAGACCGACGACAACGCACCGCTGCGCGCTGACATCCGGCGTCTCGGCGACCTCCTCGGCGAGACCCTCGTCCGCCAGGAGGGCCCCGAGCTCCTGGAACTCGTCGAGCGCGTCCGCGCCCTCACCCGTACGGACGGCGAAGCCGCCGCCAAGCTCCTCGGTGAGACCGACCTGCCCACCGCGGCCAAGCTCGTGCGGGCCTTCTCCACGTACTTCCACCTGGCGAACATCACCGAACAGGTGCACCGCGGCCGCGAGCTGCGCGCCCGCCGCGCCGCCGAGGGCGGCCTGCTCGCCCGTACCGCCGACCGGCTGAAGGACGCCGACCCCGAGCACCTGCGCCAGACGGTCCGGCACCTCAACGTCCGGCCCGTCTTCACCGCGCACCCCACCGAGGCCGCCCGGCGCAGCGTCCTCAACAAGCTCCGCCGCATCGCCGCCCTCCTGGAGGAGTCCGTCGGCAGCGGCAGCGGCGACCGCCGCCGCCACGACCTGCGGCTCGCCGAGAACATCGACCTCGTCTGGCAGACCGACGAGCTCCGCGTCGTCCGGCCCGAGCCCGCCGACGAGGCCCGCAACGCCATCTACTACCTCGACGAGCTGCACGCCGAAGCCGTCGGCGACGTCCTGGAGGACCTCTCCGCCGAGCTGGAGCGCGTCGGCGTCGAGCTGCCCGCCGGCACCCGCCCCCTCACCTTCGGCACCTGGATCGGCGGCGACCGCGACGGCAACCCCAACGTCACTCCCGACGTCACCCGTGACGTGCTGATCCTCCAGCACGAACACGGCATCACCGACGCCCTCCGGCTCATCGACGAACTCCGCGGCCTGCTCTCCAACTCCATCCGCTACACCGGCGCCACCCAGGAACTCCTGGACTCCCTCTCCCTCGACCTGGAGCGGCTCCCCGGCATCAGCCCCCGCTACAAGCGGCTCAACGCCGAGGAGCCCTACCGCCTCAAGGCCACCGCCATCCGGCAGAAGCTCCTCAACACCCGGCAGCGGCTCGCCACCGGCACGCCCCACCAGGAGGGCCGCGACTACCTCGGCACCTCCGAACTCCTGGCCGACCTCGTCCTCATCCAGGAATCCCTGCGCGCCCACCGCGGCGGCCTCTTCGCCGACGGCCACATCGACCGCACCATCCGCACCCTCGCCGCCTTCGGCCTCCAGCTCGCCACCATGGACGTCCGCGAGCACGCCGACGCCCACCACCACGCCCTCGGCCAGCTGTTCGACCGGCTCGGCGAGGAATCCTGGCGCTACGCCGACATGCCCCGCGACTACCGCACCAAGCTCCTGGCCAAGGAGCTGCGCTCCCGCCGCCCCCTCGCCCACAGCCCCGCGCCCCTCGACGCCGCCGGAGCCAAGACCCTCGGCGTCTTCGAAGCCGTCCGGGACGCCAAGGAGCGCTTCGGACCCGAGGTCATCGAGTCGTACATCATTTCGATGTGCCAGGGCGCCGACGACGTCTTCGCGGCCGTCATCCTCGCCCGCGAGGCCGGACTCCTCGACCTCCACGCCGGCTGGGCCGGAATCGGCATCGTCCCGCTCCTGGAGACCACTGACGAACTCCGCGCCGCCGACGTCATCCTCGACGCCATGCTCGCCGACCCCTCCTACCGGCGGCTCGTCGCCCTCCGCGGCGACGTCCAGGAGGTCATGCTCGGCTACTCCGACTCCTCCAAGTTCGGCGGCATCACCACCAGCCAGTGGGAGATCCACCGCGCCCAGCGACGCCTCCGCGACGTCGCCCACCGCTACGGCGTACGGCTCCGCCTCTTCCACGGCCGCGGCGGCACCGTCGGCCGCGGCGGCGGCCCCTCGCACGACGCCATCCTCGCCCAGCCCTGGGGCACCCTGGAAGGCGAGATCAAGGTGACCGAACAGGGCGAGGTCATCTCCGACAAGTACCTCGTCCCCTCCCTCGCCCGGGAGAACCTGGAACTCACCGTCGCCGCCACCCTCCAGGCCTCCGCGCTGCACACCGCCCCCCGCCAGTCCGACGAGGCCCTCGCCCGCTGGGACGCGGCCATGGACACCGTCTCCGACGCCGCCCACAGCGCCTACCGCCGCCTCGTCGACGACCCCGACCTGCCCGCCTACTTCTTCGCCTCCACCCCCGTCGACCAGCTCGCCGAACTCCACCTCGGCTCCCGGCCCTCCCGCCGCCCCGACAGCGGCGCCGGCCTCGACGGACTCCGCGCCATCCCGTGGGTCTTCGGCTGGACCCAGTCCCGGCAGATCGTCCCCGGCTGGTTCGGCGTCGGCTCCGGCCTCAAGGCCGCCCGCGAAGCCGGACTCGACAGCGTCATCGACGAAATGTGCGAACGCTGGCACTTCTTCCGGAACTTCCTCTCCAACGTGGAGATGACCCTCGCCAAGACCGACCTGCGCATCGCCCGCCACTACGTCGAAACCCTCGTCCCCGACGAGCTCAAGCACGTCTTCGACACCATCGAGGCCGAACACGACCTGACCGTCCGCGAAGTCCTCCGCGTCACCGGCGGCGAACGGCTGCTCGGCTCCAACCCGGTGCTCCAGCAGACCTTCCGCATCCGGGACGCCTACCTCGACCCGATCTCCTACCTCCAGGTCGCCCTGCTCGACCGCCAGCGCCGCGCGGCCGCCAACGGCGAACAGCCCGACCCGCTGCTCTCCCGCGCCCTGCTGCTCACCGTCAACGGTGTCGCCGCCGGCCTCCGCAACACCGGATGACCCCGCCGGCCACACACCCCTGACAGCGAACACCGGCGGACCCGCACCTCATCGGGTGCGGGTCCGCCGGCGTTCCGGCCGCGCCCGGCGGCCCCCGGTTCACAGCGTCAGAAACGCCCCGCCCAGCAGAGCCGCACCCGCCAGCCCCAGCCCCCACGCCGTACGGCGCATCCGCAGCCCGCCCGCCACCACCAGTGCCGCCAGCAGCAGCGACCCCGCCAACGGGATCCACGCGTGCAGCACACCGCCCAGCCCCGTCCGCACCGCCTCGTCCGTCCCCGGCTTCACCGCCACCGGCAGCCGCTCCCCGCGCTCCCGGCCCGCGGCCTCCACCACCGTCACCGTCCGCCGCTCCGCGTCCGCACCCGCGGGCGCCCCGGACGCCGGCTCGAACCGGCCCCCGCACACATCCCCGTCACAGCGCTCTATGGTCACCGTGCCGCGCTCGCGCCCCTTCGTCAGCATCGCGTGCTGCGCCGCGTCCCAGGACGTGAACACCCCCGCGGTCAGCACCAGCAGGGCCACCGCCGCCATCAACGCCTGCTTGCCGACCAGCAGCAGCCCGTAGGCGCTCTCTCCCGCCCGGCGGACGGCGGGGCGGCGCTTGGACTTCGTCGGTGCCATGCGGGCGATCCTTGGCCATGGGAAACCACCCGGTCAACCGCCGCTCCCCGGTTGCGGGACACTGTCCCGTTAGACGGTGAAAGATGCCGCCGTCAGCTGTTGTACGTACTCTGCGCCCGCTCCAGACCGTCCTCGACCAGGCACTCCACGGCGTCCGCCGCACGGTCCACGAAGTAGTCCAGCTCCTTGCGCTCCGCCGCCGAGAAGTCCTTCAGCACGAACGCCGCCACATCCATCCGCCCCGGCGGCCGCCCGATGCCGAACCGCACCCGGTGGTACCCGGCGCCCATCGCCTTCGTCATCGACTTCAGCCCGTTGTGGCCGTTGTCGCCCCCGCCCAGCTTCAGCCGCAGCGCCCCGTAGTCGATGTCCAGCTCGTCGTGGACGGCCACCACCCGCTCCAGCGGCACCTTGTAGAAGTCGCGCAGCGCCGACACCGGGCCACCCGACAGATTCATGTACGACATCGGCTTGGCGATCACCACCCGGCGGCTGCCCGGCCCCGGCGCCCCCAGCCGGCCCTCCACCACCTGCGCCCGCGCCTTGTGCGCCTTGAACCGCCCGCCCACCCGCCCGGCGAGCAGATCGGCCACCAGGAAACCGGCGTTGTGCCGGTTGCCCGCGTACTCCGGCCCGGGATTGCCCAGGCCCACGATCAGCCAGGGGCTGTCCGCATCGCTCATCTACGTCTCTCCTGCCGGTGCCCGGGTCCGGGGGTCCCCGTCCCGGTCTCGTGGGTCGGAAGTCCAGGGATACACGACCGCCGTCCCGCTCCAGCGGAGCGGGACGGCGGTCACAGTGCGGCGCCTCGCGGCGGGGCGGCGGAGGCTCAGGCCTCCTCGCCCTCGCCCTCCTCGCCCTCGGCCGGAGCCTCGGCCTGCGTGGAGACGACCTGCAGGACCACGGTGTCGCCGTCCACGGCGAGCGCCGTGCCCTTCGGCAGCGTGACGTCCTTCGCCTGGATCGAGGCACCGGCCTCCAGACCCTCCACGGACACGGTGAACGCCTCCGGGATGTGGGTGGCCTCGGTCTCCACCGGCAGCGCGTCCAGCATGTGCTCCAGAAGGTTGCCGCCCGGGGCCAGCTCACCCTCGGTGTGGACCGGGACGTCGACCGTGACCGTCTCGCCCTTCTTCACGACCAGCAGGTCGACGTGGACCAGGAAGCCGCGAATGGCCTCGCGCTGCACGGCCTTGGGGATGACGAGCTGGCTCTTGCCGTCCGTGGTCAGGCGGATCAGGACGTTCGGCGTCTTCAGCGCCATCATCAGTTCGTGGCCCGGAATCGCCACGTGCACCGGCTCGCCGCCGTGGCCGTAGACGACGCCCGGCACCTTCTCCTCACGGCGGAGACGGCGCGCGGCGCCCTTGCCGAACTCCGAGCGGATCTCGGCGGGAATCTTGACCTCAGCCATGGCTGCACTCCTCGTACTGCGTACCCGACGGCGCCTGGAAACGGCCACCGCCCGTACGGATCTGATCTGACGGCCGTCACCCGGCCCACGACAGACCTGCTACGAAGAGCGCGTCGATAACGGACACCGCACACGAGTGCGGCCTCCCTCGCCGAGCAACTCCACGAGTCTACCCGGCGGGAAGGCCGCCCCCAAGTCGATCTACGGCCCGGCCCGTGAGGCCCGCCCGCGACCGGTCACCGCCCGGCGGTGCACGTCAGCGGCGGCCCTCAGCGGTGACCGTGCCGGACCGTCAGGCCTGCTCCTCGAAGAGACTCGTCACCGAACCGTCCTCGAACACCTCACGCACCGCCCGCGCGATCGTCGGCGCCATCGACAGCACCGTGATCTTCTCCAGCTCCAGCTCGCCCGGCGTGGGAAGCGTGTCGGTGAACACGAACTCGCTCACCTTCGAGTTCTTCAGCCGGTCCGCCGCCGGACCCGACAGCACACCGTGCGTCGCCGTCACGATGACATCCTCCGCACCGTTCGCGAACAGCGCGTCCGCGGCCGCCGTGATCGTGCCACCCGTGTCGATCATGTCGTCGACCAGCACACAGATCCGGCCCTTCACATCACCGACCACCTCGTGCACCGTGACCTGGTTCGCCACGTCCTTGTCACGCCGCTTGTGCACGATCGCCAGCGGCGCACCCAGCCGGTCGCACCAGCGGTCCGCGACCCGCACCCGGCCGGCGTCCGGAGACACCACCGTCAGCTTGGAGCGGTCCACCTTCGCCCCCACGTAGTCCGCGAGGACCGGCAACGCGAACAGATGATCCACCGGACCGTCGAAGAAACCCTGGATCTGGTCCGTGTGCAGATCCACCGTGAGAATCCGGTCCGCACCCGCGCACTTCAGCAGATCCGCGATCAGCCGCGCCGAGATCGGCTCCCGGCCCCGGTGCTTCTTGTCCTGCCGGGCGTAACCGAAGAACGGCAGGATCACGGTGATGCTCCGGGCCGAAGCCCGCTTCAGAGCATCGACCATGATCAACTGCTCCATGATCCACTTATTGATGGGAGCCGTGTGGCTCTGCATCAGGAAGCAGTCCGCGCCGCGCGCCGACTCCTGATAACGGACGTAGATCTCACCGTTGGCGAAGTCGAACACCTTCGTCGGGACCAGGCCGACACCGAGCTGGTGCGCGACCTCCTCGGCGAGCTCGGGGTGGGCGCGGCCGGAGAAGAACATCAACTTCTTCTCGCCGGTCGTCTTGATCCCGGTCACAGCACAGTCTCCTTGGCAGCGACATCAAACTCTGGGGGAACAGGGGGCGCACTTTGGATGCAGTTCTCACGGTACGCCCAGCGCGGCGCACCCCGGCACGAGGGCTAGGCCCCGTCACCCTCCTCCTGAGCTGCGGAAGCCGCCTGCGCGGCGGCGCTCCCGGGACGCTTCCGGGCCACCCAGCCCTCGATATTCCGCTGCTGGCCCCGGGCCACGGCCAGCGAACCCGGCGGCACATCACGCGTGATGACCGACCCCGCGGCGGTATAGGCCCCGTCCCCGATGGTGACAGGAGCCACAAACATGTTGTCCGAACCCGTCTTGCAATGTGAGCCGACCGTCGTCCGGTGCTTGCTCTCACCGTCGTAGTTCACGAAGACGCTCGCCGCCCCGATGTTGGAGAACTCGCCGATCGTCGCATCACCCACATACGACAGATGCGGCACCTTCGTCCCCTCGCCGATCTGCGAGTTCTTCATCTCGACGAACGTGCCCGCCTTGGCCTTCCGCGCCAGCCGCGTCCCCGGCCGCAGATACGCGTACGGGCCCACCGACACCTCCGGGCCGATCTCCGCCCCGTCCGCGACCGTCCGCACCACCCGGGCACCCGCACCCACCGACGTGTCCGTCAGCGTGCAGTCCGGACCCACCTCCGCACCCGCCGCCAGACGCGTCGCACCGTGCAACTGCGTACCCGGATGGACCACCGCGTCCGGCTCGAACACCACCGTCGCGTCCAGCCACGTCGTCGCCGGATCCACCACCGTCACCCCGGCGAGCATCGCCGCCTCCAGCAACCGGTCGTTCAGCAACCGCCGCGCCTGGGCCAGCTGCACACGGTTGTTGATACCCAGGATCTCCCGGTGATCGGCCGCCACGGCCGCGCCCACCCGGTGCCCCGCCTCGCGGAGAATCCCCAGCACATCGGTGAGGTACTCCTCGCCCTGGCTGTTGTCGGTGCGGAGCTTGCCCAGCGCGTCCGCCAGCAGCCGGCCGTCGAACGCGAAGACCCCGGAGTTGATCTCCGTGATCGCGCGCTGCTCGTCCGTGGCGTCCTTGTGCTCGACGATCGCGGTGACCGCGCCGTCCGCCGGGTCGCGCACGATGCGGCCGTAGCCGGTGGAGTCCGGTACCTCGGCGGTGAGGACGGTCACGGCGTTGCCGTCCGCGGCATGGGTGCCGGCGAGGCTCCGCAGCGTGGCCCCGGTGAGCAGCGGGGTGTCGCCGCAGACCACCACCACGGTGCCGTCGGCCGCGCGGCCGGCCGCGGCCAGGGACTCCAGCCCCATCCGCACGGCGTGCCCGGTGCCGTTCTGCTCGTGCTGCACGGCCGTCGTCGCGGCGGGGTCGATCCCGGCCAGATGCGCGGCCACCTGCTCGCGGGCATGGCCCACGACCACGACGAGCTGCTCGGGATCGAGTTCACGGGAGGCGGCGACGACGTGCCCGACGAGGGAGCGGCCGCAGATGCTGTGCAGGACCTTGGGAGTGGCCGACTTCATACGGGTGCCCTCACCCGCGGCGAGGACGACGACGGCTGCCGGGCGGTTGACGCTCACGGGTGTGCCCTTCGGCTTCGGATGGTGGACACCCGCAGGATACCGGGGTGTTTCGGGCCCGGAACGCGCGCGGGCCCCGGCCGTGCGGCCGGGGCCCGTGAGGGGTTGCGCTCAGCTCCGCTGCCAGGACTCGAACCCGGACTTAGGCCACCAAAAGACCCAGTGCTACCCATTACACCACAGCGGATGGCATAAGTGGCCAATTCGGACATTTGGTTAAGCTGTCCGTCCGGCCGCTACTACTATGCCGTACCACCAGCCTTCGACGCGACGGTATAGGTCCGCGCTGTCGTTCACGCGGATGGCAAGGCAGCCGTAGTAGTCGTCACCCGTATTCCTCCGGGTGGTCCTCGGGTTGTGCTTCTTCAGGGCCGTCTTGCCGAACTGGTCCGGGGCGGCACCGGTGTGCTCCAGCCAGAAGCGCTCGGCACGGCTTCGGCAGGTCGCGTACCCAGAGTGAGATCGAGCTTTTCGGGCAGCCCAGTTCGAGCTGGATCTCGTCGTAGGTCATCCCGCGTGAGCGCATCTCGCGGGCCGCGGCGCGCGGGTCGTCCTTGGCGTTGGGCCGTTTCGTCCAGTCCGGCGGGGGCTCGCCGTCGAGCAGGCGGTTGAGCAGGTTGTTGTTGTGCACCTTCAGCCGGTTCAGCCGGTCGCGGATCTGCTTGCGGCTCAGTCCTTGTGTGCGGGTGGGCGGAAATACGGGCGATTCGGCAGTTCGGGTGGAAGTCGCAGAAATCGACCGCGTTCGAGTCCGGTTTGTGTGGATGCCCCGCTCCGGTATCCGTGGAGTGCGGCCTTAGGGTGGACGTTATGACCACATCGGGGGTAGTAGAAGCCGCGGAACCGGGCGCTCGGGGCGCGCCCGCGGGGCCGTGGTGGTGGGAGCGGCGGCGCGGGATGGCGCTGGACGTCGCGCTGACGGTGGCGTCGGTCGTGGAGTGTGCGGCGGAGGGGTACGCGTTCGCCGGTGAGGCGCGGATTCCGGTGGTGCTGGGGGTGCTGCTGGGCGTGGTGGCGGGGTCGGTGCTGCTGGTGCGGCGGCGCTGGCCGATCGCGGTGGTGCTGGTGGCGGTGGCGGTCTCGCCGGCGGAGATGGGGCTGCTGCTGGGGCTGGTGGGCCTGTACACGCTGGCGGCGTCGGAGGTGCCGCGGCGGATCACGGCGGTGCTGGCGGGGATGTCGATGGCCGGGACGCTGCTGGTGACGTTCATCCAGTTCCAGCGGGACCTCGGGCAGCAGGAGGAGTACGTGGCGCCGGAGTGGGTGGTGCTGCTGGCGCCGGTGCTGATGTCGCTGGGGCTGACCGCGCCGCCGGTGTTCCTGGGGTTGTACGTGGGGGCGCGGCGGCGGCTGGTGGAGAGTCTGCGGGAGCGTGCGGACGGTCTGGAGCGGGAGCTGTCGCTGCTGGCCGAGCGGGCGGAGGAGCGTGCCGAGTGGGCGCGGGACGAGGAGCGCCGGCGGATCGCGCGGGAGATGCACGACGTGGTGGCGCACCGGGTGAGTCTGATGGTGGTGCATGCGGCGGCTCTGCAGGCGGTGGCGGTGAAGGATCCGGAGCGGGCGGTGAAGAACGCCGGTCTGGTGGGGGATCTGGGGCGGCAGGCGCTGACGGAGTTGCGGGAGATGCTGGGGGTGCTGCGCTCGGGGTCGGCGGTGAAGGCGGACGCGGAGCCGGGTGCGGGGGCGGAGCCCGGCGCGGGCCCGGATTCGGGTTCGCGGGCGGAGGCCGGTCCGGGTGCGGGGTCCGGTCCGGGCGCCGGGCGGCCGGTGGCGGATCCGGGTGGTGACGGGGGTGACGGGCGCGCGGCCGGGGGTGCGGAGCGGGTGCCCGTGCCGGCCGGGGCCTCGGTGTCTCCGGGTGTGCGGGGCGCGGGGCCGGGTGCGGCCGTGGCGGTGGAGTCGGTGCCGCGGCCGTCGGTGGCGGCGGAGCCGGCCGAGGGGCCGGGGCTGGGTGATCTGGAGGTCCTGGTCGGTGAGTCCCGGGCGGCCGGGATGGTGGTGGAGTTCTCCGTGGAGGGGGAGGCGGTCCGGGAGCGTGCGCCGCAGGTGGAGCAGACGGCTTACCGGGTGGTGCAGGAGGCGTTGACGAACGTGCACAAGCATGCGGCGGGTGCGGAGATACGGGTGCGGTTGGCGCACCGGGAGTCCGAGGTCGCGGTGCTGGTGGAGAACGGTCCGGCGGCGGAGGGCGGCTCGGATGCGCGGTTGCCCAGTGGCGGGAACGGTCTGGTGGGGATGCGGGAGCGGGTGACGGCGCTGGGGGGCGGTTTCGTGTTCGGCCCGACGGAGTCGGGGGGGTTCCGGGTGTCGGCGGTGCTGCCGGACCGGAGCGGCTGAGGGCGGACCGGGACGGATGCCCTTGAGCCGATGCCTCGGAGCGGGCTGAGGGCGGTCGGGGGTGGTTGTGGCCCTGTGCGGCTGAGGGCGGTCGGGCCCCCGGTTGCCGGTGTTGTCGTTCCGGTGCCCGGTGCCCGGTGCCCGGTGGCCTGTGGGTGCGGGTGCTCGCTCAGTTCTCGGTGCCGGGGGCCGGGGCCGGGGCGGGCACGGACCCGCTGTCGGGGCGGGTGGCTGTCCCGGTCCGGTGGCCGGGGGCGTGGTTCCCGTCACGGGAGGGCGCGGGGTCCGGGCGGTGTTCCGTGGTGGTGTCCGGAGTGTGCTCCGCGGTGTGTTCCGGAGGCTGCTCCTCGGTGCGGGGCCCGGGGCGTTCCGGGGTGTGGTCCTCGGCCGGGTCCCGGGGGTGTTCGCCGGCGCCGTCCCGGGGGCGGTCGGTGTCGCGACGGGTGCCGCGGCCGGTGATAGTGGCCAGACTGGTGCGGATGTGCTCCATCTGGGCGCGGAGGGTGTCGCGGCGGCTGGCGTGGTCGCGCAGGGCGCGTTCGGTTTCGCGTTCGACGCGTTCGCGGCGGGCGTGGGCCTGGGTGATGATGTCGGCGGCGCGGGCTTCGGCTTCGTCGCGTTCGCGCCGGGCGGTGTCCTCGGCGTCGGCGTGGGTGTCGCGGGCCCCGGCGAGGAGGGTTTCGGCGCGTTCCGTCAGTTCGGTGACGTGCTTCTCGGTGGCGGCCCTGGCGGCGGAGAGTTCCCGGTCGGCGTCGGCCCGGCGGGCGGCGAGTTCGCGTTCCTGTTCGGCGTGGAGGCGGGTGGCCCGCTCGCGGGCGTCCTTGAGTGCGGCGGCTGCCTGGGCGCGTTGTTCCTGGGCGGCCCGGCGGGCGGTGGTGAGGGTCTTGCCGGCGATCTCGCGGGCGGCGGCGAGGGCCTGCTCGGCCCAGTGGTCGGCTTCCTTGCGGAGTGCGGTGGCGTCGACGCGGGCGGCGTCGCGGAGGGTGCGGGCGGTCGCGTCGGCTTCGTCGCGGAGGGCCTGGGCGGTGGTCTCGGCGCGGGCGCGGAGTTCGGCGGCCTCGGCCTCGACGGTGAGGAGGAGTTCGCGGGCGCGGTCGCCGAGGCTCTCGTAGGTCTGCGGGGGGAGTTGTGCGGCGTGTTCGCGGAGCCGGGTGAGTTCGGTCTCCATGTCCTGGGCGCGGGCCGCGAGCCGGTCGGCGCGGTCGAGGGCCTCGTCGCGGGCTCCGGTGAGTTCGGCGATCGCGCGGTTGACCTGTTCCGGCCGGTAGCCGCGCCGGTGGCCGCGTACGGTGGCGATCCCGTGGGGTGACACAGTCGCACTCATTTTGAGCCCTTTCGTCCCGATTGTGAGATCCGCTCCGGCGCATATCTTTCCGATGCGGGTCAGGCGCCCATAACGCGACACTCCGCCCTTCCGTCCCTGTTCAAGGATGCGGCATCGGCCGCGAAGCCGGAATGGCGTCCGGTGCGGCGGGTTGGGCACGGCGGGGGCGGGCCGTGTGAGGACGCCGCCGGGTGCCCGGGGTGTCGGGGCACCCGGCGGCGTACCGGGAGGGAGAAGGGCGGCGGCGGGCCGCCGGGGTCAGAGCAGTCCGTCCCACATCTGTTCGAGGATGACGGACCACCAGCTCTCGGGGGACGACAGGCAGGCGGCGTCGAGGGCGATCAGCTGGGCCTGGAAGTCGACGGTCCAGCGGCCGGCCTGTTCGGGCGTCAGTCCGTAGCGCAGCCGCCACATGCGGCCGAGCATGGCCATGCAGCGGACGAATTCGGGCAGTCCGGTGTTGACGAACTGCGGGGGGACCGGCTGTCCGCCCGGCCCCGCCTCGATCGGTACGGCGACGATGTTGGCCGTGCCGTACTGCACGCACAGCTGGCGGCCGAAGTCGCTGCCCATGACGAGGTACGAGCCGGCGTCCGGGGCGGGCTGCACGCCGCGTTCGGCTGCCAGTTCGGCCAGGGTCGGCACGGGGCGGCCGGGCTGGGCCTGGGCCCAGAAGAACGGGCCGAAGTCCACCGGCAGTCCGGCCCACACCAGGGTCTGCGCGACGATGTCGGGCACGCCCTGCCGGGAGACCGCGTGCTGGTCGAACCGGAAGAGCCCCTGCGGGCCGAAGGACTGGGCCAGTTCGTGGGCGAGGCCCTCGGCCGGCACCGGCGGGATCGGCGGCACCTGGCCGGGGTGCGGCAGCGGCACCCGGTTCGGCGCGGGGCGTGCCGGGCCGTCGGCCACCTGGTGCAACTCGCCCTGGTGCTCGATCAGATGGCGTACGCCCTGCTGCCGTGTGGCGTGGTCACGGCCGTAGGGAGCGGTGTGGCTGATCCGCACCTGGGGGAAGGTCTCGCGGACCATCCGGGCGCAGTAGCCGCCGGGCAGGTCGCAGGACTCCAGTTCGGTGTGGAGTTCCAGCACCTGCTGCGGCGGCACGTTCTGTGCGCGCAGTTCGTGCAGGATCTGCCACTCCGGGTGCGGGGTGCCGTAGGCGGAGCGGCGGATGATCTGCTGCTCCGAGCCGTCCTGCGCGCGGTAGCGGAGGACGGCCATGTAGCCGGGGCCGACCATGGGCGGACCGGCTGGTGCCTGCGGGTAGCCGTACGCGCCCGGGGCGGGTGGCGGGGGCGGCGGCTGGGCGCCGGGCGGCGTGCCGGGGGTGCCGGGCGGGCCCGGGGGGTGGGGCGCTCCGGGTGCTCCAGGGGCTCCGGGGCCGCCGGGGTTGGGTCCGGCGAGCATGGTCGCCTGGTAGTGGGGGTCGGCGCCGGGGGCCCCCGGCCCACCGGGAGCGCCGGGGGTGCCGGGCGGTCCGGGGGGCGGCGGGGTGCCCGCGCCGGGGGTGCCGGGCGGGCCGGGGGGATGGGGTGCTCCCGGCGCGGCGGGGCCGCCCGGGTTGGGTCCGGCGAGCATGGTGGCGGCATGGTGCGCGCCGTCACCCGGCGCGCCGGGCGCGGGGGGCGGCGGGGGAGTGCCGGGGGTGCCGGACGTTCCCGGGGCTCCCGGGGGGCCGGGCGGCGGGGGTGTACCCGTGCCCGGGGCCTGCGGGGCCTGCGGGGCCTGCGGGGCCTGCGGGGCCTGCGGGGCCCGCGGCGTGCCGCCCGGAGCCGGGGCGCCGCCGGTACCGGTGCCGCCCGGGGTGGACGGTTCGCCGACGGCCGGGGCGACGGTGGTGCGGGGCAACTGGCTGCCCCCGGACATCAGTTCCGTCCGGTCGTGCGCCCGCGAACTCTGCCGCGGGCCCGCTGCCTCGTCTCCGTCCTCGCCGGCCAGCGGCGGTGCGAAGACGGTGGCGGGGAGGTCGACGGAGGCGTCGTCGGGCCCCGCGGTGATGTCGGTGCCGGCCCAGGGGGTTCCGCTGGGAGGCGCGGCGGGGCCGGGTACGGCGCCGGGGGCGGCCGCGGGGGCGCCGTCCCGCGCGGAGGGGCCCGGGCCGTTCCCGGCGGCGGAGCCCGTCCCGCCGGGGGAGCCGGAGGCTCCGGACGAGCCGGCCTCGGGCCAGGCGGTGCCCGCGACGGGCGCGCCGCCGGACGGGGTGGCCGCGGCGGGCGTGGCGGAGCCGGATCCCGCACCCGGGCCGGATCCCGCACCCGAGACGGTGCCGGATCCCGCTCCCGGCGCGCCACCGGGAGCCGAGCCCCCAGCGGTGCCCGGGCCCGTGTCCGCGTCCGCCGCCGGTCCGGAGCCCGCAGCCGGTGTGGCGGAGTCCCGCCTGCGGTCCGGGATGCCGATCTGGTCGGCGGCGTCCTGGAGCCACTGCGGGGGTGTCAGCAGGAAGGAGGTGGCCTCCAGGTCGACCCGCTGCGGCCGTTCGGCCGGTTCGTCGCCGGTGTCCAGGGGGGCCGCGCCGTAGCGCTCCTCGTAGTGGCGGATGATCTCGCCGACCGGGAGCGCGGGCCACAGGGTGGCGTCGCCGCTGTCCCGGGCGATGACGAGCCGGGACCGGCCGCCGTCCGAGGTGGGGCCGTCCTCGCGGTCCTCGGCCCAGGCCACGAAGCCCAGGTCGAACTCGCGTACCTTCACCTCGCGGTGCTGGTACGCGGGGACGTCGCCGTTGATCCACTCCTCGGCGCGCTCCTGCGCCTGTGCGAAGGTCACCATCGCGCTCATCCCTCCACCGGGACGGCGTACGCGAAGCCGCCGTCCACCATCAGGTTGGCCACGGTCTCCAGTTCGGGCGGGCTGCCCGCCAGCCGCCGCAGGAAGTCGTCGAAGTCGTCGCCGCAGGGCAGCAGGAGCTGTTCGACCCGCTCCTGGACGGTGAGGCCGTCGTGGTCGCGCGCGTCGTCGTAGGCGCAGAACCACACCGAGCCGAGCGCCGAACCCTTCACCTTGACGGCGAGGAGCCCGCCCTGGACGAAGGCGACGCCCAGGTAGTCCTTGGTGAGGTGGTCGCGCAGGCACTTGTTGACGTAGACGAGGTCGTTGACGGCGGCCTCGTCGCGCACCGTGAAGAACGGCTGGTCGACGAGGAGGCCCAGTCCGGCGTCGAGCGCGGCGCCGACCGGCGCGCAGCCGCCCGCCGCCTTGAGGAAGGACCGGTAGGCGCCGGGCAGCCGGTAGCCGAGGTCCTCCTCGGCGCCGAGGACCTGCGCCTCGGTGACGGACAGGGCGCCCTTGGGCAGCCCGAGGTGGGCGGGCCGGGTCTCCTGCAGGGGGCGGGTGCCGCGCTTGTCCTGGTCGACGGAGGCGGTGGCCAGTCCCCCGTGGTGCCGCAGCAGTGCCTTGACCTCGACGGGCACGAGTTCCATCCGGCGGCTGTCCGGTACGTGGTGCCAGGTCCAGCCGTGCGGGGTGGCCACCGGCGGGAGGCTGCCCCAGAGGTCGTGGCCCGCGGTGTGCAGGGCGGCGTTGGCCGACACGTAGTCGGTGAGCCGGAGTTCGTCGACGCCGAAGCCCTCGGGCGGGTCGGCGATCTCGGCGGCCGCGCGCGCGTAGGGGGAGAAGTCCGGACGGCCGTTCTCGTCGATCCGCACGCCGCCGGGGTACCGGGCCGCGCGGACCGGGTCCGGGAAGTGCACGATCTGCCCGGCGTAGGCGGTGTTGGGTGGCGCGGGGTGTTCCCCCGCCCGGGGGCTGGGAGGCGCCCCCAGCCCGGGCCGGCCTGTCGTCATGGCGGTTGCCCCCTGCTGCGTCCGATGTTGGCGCACAGCCTATGCGGTGCCGGGGGTGGGGGTCCCGTCCCGGTGGCGGGGCGGGGGTGTACGCCATTCGGGGGTATTCGGTGCGGGGGCGCGGGGTCCTCGGGCGCCGGGGAGGGGCTCGTACGGGCCCTTGGCCGGGCGCCCGGGTGCCCGGAGGTGGCCGGGGCGGCTGCACCGGTGTTCGCGGGGCGGGCGCGCTTCCGTTCCCGGACGGCCCGGGATAACCCTTTCGGGGTGTCTGTCGTCTTTCCTGTGACGACCTGTCACCCGCCGGTGACCTGCGGTCGTGCGACGCGCGGAGGGTGCCCGCCGGACTTCCTGATTTCCCCGGCGGTTTGGCAGGCTGTCCCCGCAACCAGGGGGATTGCACAGGAGGGGATCCACCGAATGAGCGCCACCCAGGACCTCCCGGCAACCCCGCCGGGTGACCCGCGGCTGCGATGGAGCAGCGACGCCGGTCCCGCGCGGCCGCCGGTTCTCCGGCACCGCCGGGACGGCATTCTGCCCGCGGTCGCCGCGGCGCTCTCCGTGCGCGGGAAGACCCTCACCGCCACGGCGGGGCGGGGTGACCGGCCGCCGGTGCTCCATCCGCTGGTCCAGGATTTCCTCGACCGGCTCGGCACGGCTCAGCGTGAACGATTCACCGGCCGCTGCCCCGAGGCCCTGCTGCTCTCCCGGCAGCTGGCCGAGGTCGAGGGTGCGCGGAGCAAGCGGGCCGCCCGCCGGCCGCTGACCCACGGCGAGGCGCGGAAGGCGCTGAAGCAGGCCAAGCTGACGGCGCGGCACATCCGGGAGGACGGCGACCCCCGGCACGGCCGGTACGCCCCGCCCTGCCGGTCCTGCACGGCGCTGCTGGCGCATTTCGGCGTCCGTGCCGTCGACCCCTCGGTGTCCGCCCCGGACAGGAGCTGATGTGCGCGCTTTCGACCGTACGGCCACCGACCGGTTCGCGGTCGCCGTGGACGCCGCTCTGCGGAAGGCGGGCTGGCGGCCGGGCCGCTGGGACATCCGGCAGGCCGAGATGTGGGCCGACGGCCTGCGCGCCCATGTGTCGCCGGCGGGCCACCGGCACACCGTGTTCCCGGCGGCCGTCGAGGCGTGGGCCGAGTTCGGGGGGCTGCGGATCGCGGGTGCGCCCGCGGGGCTCCAGGTGGCGCCCACGACCTGCCTGATCGACCCGATGTGCGGGCTGCACCTGGCGCGGACGCTCTCCGACCTGGGGCGGGCGCTGGGCACGGAGATCTGCCCGCTGGGCGAGGAGGCCCCGGGCCCGGAGCCCGGCAGGGGGCGGGCCGTTCTGGCCGTCGACAGCGAGGGGCGGGTCTACAGCCTCGACCACACCGGTGACTGGTTCCTGGGGCACAGCGTGGACGCGGCTCTCACCACCCTCGTCACCGGCGGCCGCCCGGAGCGGCTGACGGTCGACGGCGGCTGAGAACGGCCGGGGGCGGCCGGGGCTTCCCCCGCCGGCTCCGCGGCCCGGCCCGCGCCGCCGGGTTCCGGCGGGAGGGCCACGGGGAAGCGGCGCGGGTCCGTGTACGACGCACACGTCATGGCCGGCCCGGTTGCGGAAGATCGGTATTCCGACTGGTCGCAGGGGTGCCGGAGGCCGGGGGCGCGGCCGGCGGTGCGGCCGGTGCGGGCGGCCGGCTCCTCCACCCGGCGGAGGCCCCTAGGGGGAGATCCGTACCCACGGGAGGAGCGGTTTCGTACCGCCGGAGGATGAGGGGCGGTCCGGTCGCTCCTAATCTGGTGGTGCGGTGCTCGGGGGCGGCGCGGCCGGGGACCCCGGGGTGGGGCCATCCCCACCGCGGGGAGGGTGCCCCGCCCCATCGTGCCGGACGGGCCGGGGCGGCAGGCTGGAGGCAGCCGGCCGGCGCGGCACCGTCCGTGCCGGCGGCCGGAACCGCGAGGCCACCCGGGACCACCGGGACCGGGTCACCGGACCACCGCACCACCGACCACCGATCACCCGGGCCGCAGCGGCCCGACACTGTTCGTAGCGACATAGGAGACATACCGTGACAACGGCTGTATCGAATCCCAGGACCGGGGGCAGCGGAGGACATACGGCCGTCGCGGCTCGTGCCCGCAAGGTCGTCAAGGCGTACGGCTCCGGGGAGACCCGGGTGCTGGCGCTGGACGGGGTGGACGTGGACATCGACCGCGGCCGCCTCACCGCGATCATGGGCCCCTCCGGCTCCGGCAAGTCGACCCTGATGCACTGCCTGGCCGGTCTGGACACCGTCACCGCCGGTGAGATCCACCTCGGCGACACGGAGATCACCGGCCTCAAGGACAAGAAGCTCACCCGGCTCCGCCGGGACCGGGTCGGCTTCATCTTCCAGGCGTTCAACCTGCTGCCCACGCTCAACGCCCTGGAGAACATCACCCTCCCCATGGACATCGCGGGCCGCAGGCCCGACCAGGCGTGGCTGGACCGCGTCGTGGACACCGTCGGCCTGCGGGACCGGCTGAAGCACCGGCCGACCGAGCTCTCCGGCGGCCAGCAGCAGCGGGTCGCGGTGGCGCGGGCCCTGGCCGCCCGGCCGGAGATCATCTTCGGTGACGAGCCGACCGGCAACCTCGACTCCCGGGCCGGCGCCGAGGTGCTGGGCTTCCTGCGCCGTTCCGTGGACGAGCTGGGCCAGACGATCGTGATGGTCACCCACGACCCGGTGGCCGCCGCCTACGCCGACCGGGTCCTCTACCTCGCCGACGGCCGCATCGTCGACGACATGCCGGACCCGACCGCCGAGCGGGTCCTGGAGCGGATGCTCAGCCTCTCGGCGGACGAGGGCCCCGGACACGAGGCCCCCGGGCACGCGGCTTCCGGCCTGTCCGCACACGCCCCGTCCGACCCGGCCGCGTCCGCCCGCGGGAGGGCGTGATGACCGTCCTCAAGACCTCCCTGCGCAACTTCGTCGCGCACAAGGGCCGCATGGTGCTCTCCGCCGTCGCGGTGCTGCTGTCGGTGGCGTTCGTGTGCGGCACGCTCGTCTTCACCGACACCATGAACACCACCTTCGACAAGCTGTTCGCCTCGACCGCCTCGGACGTCACCGTCTCGGCGAAGACCGACGAGAACGCCCAGCAGACCGGTAAGGCGCCCACCATCCCCGAGGCCACGGCCGCCCGGCTGGAGAAGCTGGACGGTGTGGAGAAGGCGCAGGCGGACGTCTTCGACGAGCGCGTCACCCTCGTCGACGACCAGGGCAACAACCTCTCGCCGGACACCGGTGCCCCCACCATCGCCAGCGACTGGGGGGCCGAGGAGGACTCGGTGATGGAGCTGGTCTCCGGTCACGCCCCGCGCGGCCCGACCGAGGTCATCGTCGACGCCGACACCGCCGACCGGAAGAAGCTGGAGCTCGGCGACGCCGTCAAGGTCATCTCCTTCCGGGGCACCACCGAGGCGGAGATCACCGGTATCGCGAAGTTCACCGCCACCAACCCCGGCGCCGCACTGGTGTTCTTCGACCGCCCCACCGCCCAGGAGAAGCTCCTCGGCTCCACCGACCTGGTCAGCCAGGTGCTGCTGACCGCGGCCGACGGCGTCACCGACGAGCAGCTCAAGAAGGACGTCATCGCGGAGCTCGGCGGCGGCTTCGAGGTGAAGACGAAGGACGAGGCGGCCGACTCGGCCGCGGACGAGGTCGGCGGCTTCCTCGACTTCATGAAGTACGCGCTGCTCGGCTTCGCCGGGATCTCCGTCCTGGTCGGCATCTTCCTGATCGTCAACACCTTCTCCATGCTGGTCGCCCAGCGGACCCGCGAGATCGGCCTGATGCGCGCCATCGGGGCCAGCCGCAAGCAGGTCAACCGCTCCGTGCTCACCGAGGCGCTGCTGCTGGGCCTGGTCGGCTCGCTGCTGGGCATCGGCGCGGGCATCGGCATCGCCATCGCCCTGATGGAACTCATGGGCCTGGTCGGGATGAACCTCGACACCTCCGACCTGACCGTCAAGGCGACCACGCCCCTGATCGGTCTGGTGCTCGGTGTCGTCGTCACCGTCGTCGCCGCCTACCTCCCGGGCCGCCGGGCGGGGAAGGTCTCGCCGATGGCCGCCCTGCGCGACGCGGGCACCCCGGCCGACGGCCGGGCCGGCCGGGTGCGGGCCGTGGTCGGGCTGGTCCTGACGGCCATCGGCGCGGCCGGTCTCGTCCTCGCCGCGCGGGCGGACGAGGCCGGGCAGGGGGCGCAGTTCCTCTCCCTGGGCATCGTGTTCAGCCTCATCGGCTTCGTGGTGATCGGCCCGCTGCTGGCGGGCGTCGTGGTCCGGGCGATCAGCGTGGTCGTGCTGCGGCTCTTCGGGCCGGTGGGCCGGATGGCCGAGCGCAACGCCCTGCGCAACCCGCGCCGTACGGGCGCCACGGCCGCCGCGCTGATGATCGGCCTGGCGCTGGTCGCGGGGTTGTCCGTGGTCGGCTCCTCCATGGTGGCCTCCGCCGAGGAACAGCTCGACAAGTCGGTCGGGGCGGACTTCATCGTCGGCTCCGACACCGGTCAGCTGATCACGCCGGAGGCGGAGCAGGCGGTCAAGGACACCCCCGGCCTGGCCCACGTCACCGACTACAAGTTCGTCCGCGTCGAGCTGTCCACGCCGGACGGGAAGAAGACCGAGACCGGTCTGGCCGCCGCCGACCCGACCTACGCCGAGGACCTGCGGGTGGAGACCGTGGCGGGCGAGCTCTCCGCCGCGTACGGCGAGGACGCCCTGTCCGTCCCGGAGGACTTCGCCAAGGACCACGGCATCGAGCTCGGGGAGACGGTCACCGCGGAGTTCACCGGCGGGAAGTCCGCGGAGCTGGAGGTGGCGGCGATCACCACCCAGGACACCTCGGTCGACCAGGGGGCGATGTACGTCAACATCGCCACCGTGGAGCGGTACCTCCCCGAGGGGAAGATGCCGGCGAACATGATGATGTTCGGCAAGGCGGAGGAGGGCAAGGCCGACCAGGCGTACGCCGCCCTGAAGGACAGCCTGAAGGACTACCCGCAGTACAAGGTCCGCGACCAGGCCGACTACAAGGAGACCCTGCGCGACCAGATCGGGCAGCTGCTCAACATGGTCTACGGGCTGCTCGCCCTGGCGATCATCGTGGCCGTCCTCGGTGTGGTGAACACCCTCGCCCTGTCGGTGGTCGAACGCACCCGCGAGATCGGCCTGCTGCGGGCCATCGGCCTCTCCCGGCGCCAGCTGCGCCGCATGATCCGCCTGGAGTCCGTGGTCATCGCCCTCTTCGGCGCGGGCCTCGGTCTGGGCCTCGGCATGGCCTGGGGCGCGGCGACCCAGCAGCTGCTGGCCCTGGAGGGCCTGGGCGTGCTGGACATCCCCTGGCCGACGATCATCACCGTGTTCTTCGGCTCGGCGCTGGTGGGACTGATCGCGGCCCTGGTCCCGGCGTTCCGGGCCGGGCGGATGAACGTGCTGAACGCCATCGCGACCGAGTAGCGCGGCCGCCGGCCGTCTCGAACGCGCGGGCTCCGGACCACTCGGCGGTCCGGAGCCCGCTCCGTTCCCGGCCCGGATGGCCCCTGCCTGCCCCCTGATCCCTGCGTCCTGTTCCCGCGGGCCTCCGCCGCCGCGCGGCCACGGCTGTCCGTGCGGCGACGTAGGCTGAGAGCGTTACCCGGACCGTCCGCCCGCCGCAGCACAGCCGCGGCGGGGACGTGCCGGGCCGTTCGCGTTGCCCATCTCCTCCCGGGACGGAATAAGCCCCCATGAGCCTGCACGGTCTGCTCGACGCCGTCGTCCGCGACCCCGCGCTCGCCGAAGCGGTGCGGGCCGCCACCGACGGCCGGCGTCCGCACGTCGATCTCGTCGGCCCGCCGGCCGCCCGCCCCTTCGCCGTGGCGGCCCTGGCCCGGGACACCGGGCGGCCCGTGCTGGCCGTCACCGCCACCGGCCGTGAGGCCGAGGACCTCGCCGCCGCCCTGCGCTGCCTGCTGCCCCCGGACGAGGTCGTGGAGTACCCCTCCTGGGAGACGCTGCCGCACGAGCGGCTCTCGCCGCGCTCCGACACCGTCGGCCGCCGCCTCGCCGTGCTGCGCCGGCTCACCCACCCCTCGGCCGACGACCCGTCCGCGGGCCCCGTGCGGGTCGTCGTCGCCCCCGTGCGCTCGGTGCTCCAGCCGCAGGTCAAGGGGCTCGGGGAGCTGGAGCCGGTCAGCCTGCGGCAGGGCGAGAGCGCCGATCTGGCCGAGATCACCGAGGCGCTGGCGGCCGCCGCGTACGCCCGGGTCGAGCTGGTCGAGAAGCGCGGCGACTTCGCCGTCCGCGGCGGCATCCTCGATGTCTTCCCGCCCACCGAGGAGCACCCCCTGCGGGTGGAGTTCTGGGGTGACGAGGCCGAGGAGATCCGCTACTTCAAGGTCGCCGACCAGCGCTCCCTGGAGGTCGCCGAGCACGGCCTGTGGGCGCCCCCCTGCCGCGAGCTGCTGCTCACCGAGGACGTGCGGCGGCGGGCCGCGGAGCTCGCCGAGCGCCGCCCGGAGCTGGGCGAACTCCTCGGGAAGATCGCCGAGGGGATCGCGGTGGAGGGCATGGAGTCCCTGGCGCCGGTCCTGGTCGACGAGATGGAACTGCTGATCGACGTCCTCCCCGAGGGCAGCATGGCCGTCGTCTGCGACCCGGAGCGGGTCCGCACCCGCGCGGCCGATCTCGTCGCCACCAGCCAGGAGTTCCTCCAGGCGTCCTGGGCGGCCACCGCCATGGCGGACACCGGCGAGGCCCCCATCGACGTGGGCGCGGCCTCCCTGCGGGGCATCGCCGAGGTCCGGGAACGGGCCCGGGAGATCGGGATGCCCTGGTGGTCGGTCAGCCCCTTCGCGGCCGACGAGGAGGCCGGCGGGGACACCGTCAAACTGGGCATGCGTGCCGCCGAGAGCTACCGCGGCGACACCGCCCGCGCGCTGGCCGACACCAAGGGCTGGCTGGCCGACGGCTGGCGCGCCGTCTACCTCACCGAGGGCCACGGCACGGCGGCCCGGATGGCCGAGGTCCTGGGCGGCGAGGGCATCCCCGCCCGGCTGGAGGACGGCCTCGGGGACGGACCGGAGGCGATCGCCCCGTCCGTCGTCCACGTTGCCTGCGGCACCCTCGACCAGGGCTTCACCGACCCCGGCCTCAAACTGGCCGTGCTCACCGAGACCGACCTCACGGGCCAGAAGACCGCCGGCAAGGACGGCGCCCGGATGCCGGCCCGCCGCCGCAAGACCATCGACCCGCTGACCCTGGAGGCGGGCGACTACATCGTCCACGAGCAGCACGGCGTCGGCCGCTATCTGGAGATGGTGCAGCGCACCGTCCAGGGCGCCACCCGCGAGTACCTGCTGGTGGAGTACGCGCCCGCGAAGCGCGGCCAGCCCGGCGACCGCCTCTACATCCCCACCGACCAGCTGGAGCAGGTCACCAAGTACGTCGGCGGCGAGGCCCCGACGCTGCACCGGCTCGGCGGCGCCGACTGGACGAAGACCAAGGCCCGCGCCAAGAAGGCGGTCAAGGAGATCGCCGCCGACCTCATCCGGCTCTACTCGGCCCGGATGGCCGCTCCCGGCCACACGTTCGGAGCGGACACCCCCTGGCAGCGCGAGCTGGAGGACGCCTTCCCGTACGCGGAGACCCCCGACCAGCTCACCACCATCGCCGAAGTCAAGGAGGACATGGAGAAGTCGGTCCCGATGGACCGGCTGATCTGCGGCGACGTCGGCTACGGCAAGACGGAGATCGCGGTACGGGCCGCCTTCAAGGCCGTCCAGGACGGCAAGCAGGTCGCGGTGCTCGTCCCCACGACCCTGCTGGTGCAGCAGCACATGGGCACCTTCTCCGAGCGCTACGCCGCCTTCCCCGTCAAGGTCAAGGCACTGTCCCGTTTCCAGACCGACACCGAGGCGAAGGCCGTTCTGGAGGGGATGCGGGAGGGGTCCGTCGACATCGTCATCGGCACCCACCGGCTGTTCTCCTCCGAGACCAAGTTCAAGGACCTCGGGCTCGTCATCGTCGACGAGGAGCAGCGCTTCGGCGTCGAGCACAAGGAGCAGCTGAAGAAGCTCCGTGCCAACGTCGACGTGCTGACCATGTCCGCGACGCCCATCCCGCGCACCCTGGAGATGGCCGTCACCGGCATCCGGGAGATGTCCACGATCACCACCCCGCCGGAGGAGCGGCACCCGGTCCTCACCTTCGTCGGCCCGTACGACACCAAGCAGATCGGCGCCGCCATCCGCCGCGAACTGCTGCGCGAGGGACAGGTGTTCTACATCCACAACCGGGTGGAGTCCATCGACCGGGCGGCCGCCCGGCTGCGCGAGGCCGTGCCCGAGGCGCGGATCGCGACCGCGCACGGCCAGATGTCGGAGTCGGCGCTGGAGCAGGTCGTCGTCGACTTCTGGGAGAAGAAGTTCGACGTGCTGGTGTCCACGACGATCGTCGAGTCCGGCATCGACATCGCCAACGCCAACACCCTGATCGTGGAACGGGCCGACACCTTCGGCCTCTCCCAGCTCCACCAGCTGCGGGGCCGCGTCGGCCGCAGCCGCGAGCGCGGCTACGCCTACTTCCTCTACCCGCCGGAGAAGCCGCTCACCGAGACCGCCCACGAGCGGCTGGCCACCATCGCGCAGCACACCGAGATGGGCGCGGGCATGTACGTCGCCATGAAGGACCTGGAGATCCGCGGCGCGGGCAACCTCCTCGGCGGCGAGCAGTCCGGGCACATCGCGGGCGTCGGCTTCGACCTCTACGTCCGGATGGTGGGCGAGGCGGTCGCCGACTACCGCGCCTCCCTGGAGGGCGGCGTGGAGGAGGAGCCGCCGCTGGAGGTCAAGATCGAACTTCCGGTGGACGCGCATGTCCCGCACGACTACGCGCCCGGCGAGCGGCTGCGCCTCCAGGCGTACCGGGCGATCGCCTCCGCGAACTCCGAGGAGGACATCGCCGCCGTCCGCGAGGAACTGACGGACCGGTACGGAAAGCTGCCGGAGCCGGTGGAGAACCTGCTGCTGGTCGCCGGCTTGCGGATGCTGGCCCGCTCCTGCGGGGTCACGGACATCACGCTCCAGGGCTCCAGCATCCGCTTCGGGCCGGTGGAGCTGCGGGAGTCGCAGGAGCTGCGGCTGAAGCGGCTCCACCCGCGGGCGGTGATCAAGCCGGCCACGCGGCAGCTCCTGGTGCCGCGCCCGGCGACGGCCCGGATCGGCGGCAAGCCGCTGGTCGGCCGCGAACTGCTGGCGTGGACGGGGGAGTTCCTGACGACGGTGGTGTCCTGACGGCGGTGTCGTAACGGCGGTGGATGAGGGAAGGCGATGAATCCCACGGAGGCGCACCACGGACTGGCGGCCCACGAAGTGGTGATGCTGCTGGAGACGGACCCCCACCGGGGCCTGGACGAGGGCGAGGTGGCCCGGAGGCAGCAGCGCTACGGCCCCAATGTGCTGCCGGCCGCCACGGGTGGCGGCCTGCTCCTGCGGGTGCTGCGGCAGTTCCACCATCCGCTGATCTATGTGTTGCTGGCCGCGGGCACGATCACGGCCCTGCTGCACGAGTACACGGACTCCGCGGTGATCTTCGGCGTCGTGGTGGTCAACGCGGTCGTCGGATTCGTGCAGGAGTCGAAGGCCGAGGCCGCGTTGGACGCCCTGCGGTCGATGGTGCAGACCCGGGCCCGGGTGGTGCGCGACGGCCGCGAACGGATGGTGCCCTCGCAGGAGCTGGTCCCCGGTGACCTGGTGCTGGTGGAGGCGGGGGACAAGGTCCCCGCCGATGTGCGCCTGATCCGGCCGGTGTCGCTGCGGGTGGACGAGTCGGCGCTGACGGGCGAGTCGGTGCCGGTGGCGAAGGACGAGACGGTGCTGCCCGCCACGGCCGCGGTCGCCGACCGGCACAACATGCTCTACTCGGGGACACTGGTGACCGCGGGCAGCGGCACCGGTGTCACGGTCGCCACCGGCGGCGAGACGGAACTGGGGGCGATCCACCGGCTGGTGGGGTCCGCCGAGACGCTGGTCACCCCGCTGACGGCGAAGCTCAACCAGTTCAGCAAGGTGCTGACGGTGGCCATCCTGGCGCTGGCGGCGCTGACCTTCGGCATCGGCCTGGCGCGCGGGCAGGACGGGGCGGAGACCTTCACCGCCGCGGTCGCCCTGGCCGTGGGCGCCATCCCCGAAGGGCTGCCGGCCGCGGTCACCATCACGCTGGCCATCGGGGTGGCGCGGATGGCGCGGCGCAAGGCGGTGGTCCGCCAGCTCCCGGCGGTGGAGACGCTGGGCAGCACCACGGTCATCGGCTCGGACAAGACGGGCACGCTCACCGAGAACCAGATGACGGTCCGGGCGGTGTGGACCCCGGACGGGGCCGAGTACGAGGTGACCGGGTCGGGATATGCGCCCGAGGGGGAGATCGTCCACGGAACGGACGGCACCGTGGCCGCGCCCCGGCCGCGCTCGGCGCTGTGGTGGACCCTGCTGGCCGGGGCCGCCTGCAACGACGCGGCCCTCACCCACGAGGAGGGGCGGTGGGGGCTCGTCGGCGATCCGACCGAGGGCGCGCTGCTCGTCGCGGCCGCCAAGGGCGGGCTCGACCCGGCTGCGCTCCCGGGAGAGTACGCCCGGGCCGGCACCCTTCCGTTCAGCTCCGAACGGCAGTTCATGGCCACCCTCCACCGCGATCCCGGTTCCGGCGGCGGCACCGGCCACGTCGTGCTGGTCAAGGGTGCGGTCGAACGGGTTCTGCCGCTGTGCGGCGGGCAATCGGCCGCGGACGGCACCGTCCGGGAACTGGACGCGGACGCCGTGCTTCGCGCCGCGGAGGGCCTGGCGGGCCGGGGGCTGCGGGTGCTGGCCACCGCGGTGCGCACGGACCCGGACCCCCGCGCGTTCGGTGAGGACACGCTGGACGGCACCCTGACCCTGACCGGGCTGCAGGCGATGCTCGACCCGCCGCGCCCGGCGGCCGCGTCGGCGGTCCGGGCCTGCCACACCGCCGGGATCACGGTCAAGATGATCACCGGGGACCACGCGGCCACGGCCGGGGCCATCGCCGAGCGGCTCCATCTCTTCGGTGACGTCGGAGGCTCGCGCGGCGACGCGGGAGTACTCACCGGCGCCGACCTGGACGCGCTGCCGGCGGAGGAGTACCCGGAGGCGGTGGACCGCGCACGGGTCTTCGCCCGGGTCTCCCCGGAGCAGAAACTCCGGCTGGTCGAGGCGCTGCAATCGCGCGGCCACGTGGTGGCCATGACCGGCGACGGCGTCAACGACGCTCCCGCCCTGCGCCAGGCCAACATCGGCATCGCCATGGGGCGGGGCGGCACCGAGGTCGCCAAGGAGGCGGCCGACATGGTGCTCACCGACGACGACTTCGCCACCATCGAGGCCGCCGTCGAAGAGGGCCGCGGGGTGTTCGACAACCTCACCAAGTTCATCGTGTGGACGCTGCCGACGAACATGGGCGAGGGCCTCGTCATCCTGGCGGCGATCCTGTTCGGCTCCGCGCTGCCGATCCTCCCCACCCAGATCCTGTGGATCAACATGACCACGGCCGTGGCGCTCGGCCTGATGCTCGCCTTCGAGCCGAAGGAGGCCGGGATCATGGCCCGGGCTCCGCGCGATCCGGACAGACCGCTGCTGACCGGTGCCCTGGCCTTCCGTGTCGTGCTGGTCTCCACGCTGCTCGTGGCCGGATCCTGGTGGCTGTTCAGCTGGGAGCGGGCCGAGGGCGCCGGGCTGGCGGAGGCGCGCACCGCCGCGCTCAACCTCTTCGTCGTCGTCGAGTTGTTCTACCTGTTCAGCTGCCGCTCGCTCACCCGCTCGATGTGGCACATCGGTCCGTTCAGCAACAAGTGGATCATCGGCGGTGTCACCGTGCAGGCCCTGGGCCAGCTCGCCATCACGTATCTGCCGGCCATGAACACCCTGTTCGAGACCACCCCGATCAACGGGGAGACCTGGCTCCGCATTCTCGGCATCGCCGCCCTGGCCTCGCTCGTCGTCGCGGTCGACAAGCGCCTGCGGCGGCAGTGGGTGTAGCCGCAGGGGGCCCAGGCCCGCGCTCCGTACCCGGTGAGCGCCGGGGCGCGCACACGGCGGCGCCCGTACCCCCGTTCGCCGGGGGTACGGGCGCCGCGCCCCGGGAGGGGACGGGGAGGCCGGGCGGGGCCGGGGAGAGCCCTGCCGGGCCGGTCAGCCGACCGTGAAGGTGCGGGAGACGCCGGTGAAGCCGTCGATCTCCCCGAGGAGGTTGCGGCTGTCCCCGCGGTGGACGAACCGGTACGTGCCCGGGGCGGCGTCCGCCGGGATCTCCCAGCCGGTGGTGGCCGTGGAGACGGCCGCGTAGGAGCGCTTCCAGCGGTAGGTGGTGGACCAGTCGTTGTCGGTGGCCACCGTCCGCCAGCCGTTCGCCGTCTGCCGCTGCACCTCCAGGAACGTGCCCTCGCCGCGCAGGTTGTTGCGCGGGTGGCCGGTGTAGAAGACGGCCTCGGCGCGCTCACCGGGCGCGTAGCCCGCGGCCGGCTGTTCGGCGAGGTCCCCGAACTGCTTGCCGAGCGGCGGGGAGTCCAGGACGACGCCGGGCTTCACGTCGAGCTGGGTGTTGCCGAGCCACGGCGGCCGGACGGCGCTGGGGGTGGGCTCCCCGGAGCGGAGCGCGGAGGCGAGCTCGGCGAACTCCTGCTGGTAGGCGGGGAGGGTGTAGCGGCCGAAGTGGGTGGACGCGCCCTCGTAGTGCTGGGCGTCGTACTCCTCGGGCGTGGTGACGTAGCCCGAGTAGGCGTTGGAGTAGCCGGCGAAGACGGTGTGCCGGGAGGAGGGGCCGAGCTTCTCCGCGACGGTGTCCATGACGCGGTGCCCGGCGACGACGGTGAACTCGGCCGGGGCCGCGGTCAGCGTCAGCTGCCCGATACGGACGAGCTGCAGGGGCAGGATCTGCGGGGTCCAGGACGGCTTCTGCACCCCGGTGGTGATGAAGACCGGCTTGGGCTTCTGGCACTCGCGCACCGCGGCGGGTGTCGGGGCGACGACCGCCCCGGCGACGGTGAGCAGGGGGTTCGGCTTGAGCTCGCCCTCCTCCGCGATGTCGGGCCCGGGACCGTCCTCGGCGCCCGCGGTGAAGCCCTGGCCGAGCGCCGCCGGGCAGGTGCTGTGCGTCCGGCCGTCGCCGGTGTACGCGGGGCCGACCTCGACGCCGGAGAAGTCGACGTAGCGCTGGCGGTGGGCGATGGGGCCGGTCAGCTCCTCCTTGGCCGCGTTGAAGAGTTCGACGGCCTTGCCGGCCTGGAGTTTCCCGATGATCTCGGTGTTCTCGAACTCGTCGTCCGTGGGGCCCTTGGCGCCGCCCTCGCGCAGATTGGGCGACATGTCGCCGGCGTTGGACTGCGGGAAGGCCGCGACGAACTTCCCCCGCTCGCCCCACTCGACGCCGTTGACGTCGTGCTCGACGTGGTACTGCGCATAGCCCTTGTTGTCCGGGCTGATGAGGGTGTTCTCCGGGGTCATGGAGGTGGCGTGGGTGGCGAACCAGCTGACCATGCCGACCGGCCGGCCCTCCTGCTCGAAGCGGAGCACGGTCATCGAGCGGTCCACGCCGTCCGGGAAGCGCTCCCGGTCCTCGGCCGGGTTGCGCCGGAACGCCTCCTGGGAGCGGTTGACGTTGGCGCCGTCCAGCTCACCGGTGGCGATCTTGACCTTGCCGGGGGCGAGGTCCGCGTCGGCCGCCGCGACGGCCCGGACGATGCCCGAGACGATGGCCTCGTAGGTCTTCTTCTTGTGGCCCAGGATCGTCAGGTTGTAGAGCAGGTGGTGGGAGGGGCCGCCGGGGCCGGCGTGGGTGTGGGTGGCGGAGAGGACGACGTTGGAGTCGGTGTAACGGGAGCCGTAGCGCTCGCCGAGCCGGCGGATGACGTCCTGCTGCACCCCCTGCATGATCATGCCGAGGTCGGTGGAGACGAAGACCGTGCGGCCGCCGCTGCCGTCGGCGACCGCGAAGGCGCGGGCCCACTGGCGGGAGTGGATGCCGGAGGTCTCCTGGTCGAGCCGGGCGTAGCCCATCATGCCGACCTCGGCGGCCTCGCCGGTGATGTCGGCGATGCCCACGCCGACCCGGTAGCCGTCGGCCGCGGCGTTCGCCGGGGCCGCGGTCGCGGAGCCGAGGAGGAGCGAGCCGAGGGTGGCCGCGGCGGCGGTGAGGGCGACCGCCCGGCGGTGGCCCGGGCGGCCCGCGCGGCGCGGGCGGCGGTCTGCGGGGCGGGTGGTCCGTATCGGCATGCGTGAAGCCCCCGGGGGAGTGAGGGGAGGGCGGTGGTCCGGTGGCCGGGGCTTTCCGGCGCCCCGTCGCACCACGGGTCGGGGCTCAGGATGGGGCTGGGGTTACTGGCGGGTCAATAGGCGTGACCAAGTCGGCTTACGGCCGGTAACACCTGGGTGCCGGCGGGAGGTTTCCGCGAGGCCGGGCGGCGGGCGCCGGCCGCTGCCCACGCGTGTCCGGAATGCCGTACCGAACGCCGCCCGGCTCCCTTCCGGCCGCCTTCCGGCCGCCCCCGGCCGTTCTCCGATCACCGTCCGGCGGCCGGTCCGGGGGGCCGCCGAGGCGGGGCATACGATGCCCGGACCGGGGCCGCAGCCGCGCCGCGGCCCACCACTCCGCCCGCTCCGCTCCACCCTCCGCACCGCCGTGGACGCTCCGCCACCCCGATGGGACTGACGCCTTGTGATATCCCGCCGCCGTACCGCCCTGGCCGCCGTCTCCGCCGCCGCATCCGCCGTGTTCGTGCTCACCGGATGCGAACCCGGCTCCCTGGACGATCTCGCGGAGGACGGCGGCGGTGCCTCCGGTTCCGCGGCGGACGGCCGTTCGGCCGGCCCGCTCGACAACCCCGACGGCACGAAGCCGGGCCTCGCGCCCGTCACCGGGTCCGCCGAACGGGCCGAGGCGCGGAAGCTGATCGAGGAGGTGCGCACCAAGGGCCGCGGCCCGCGCACCGGTTACGACCGCGACGAGTTCGGCTACGCCTGGATGGACACGGCCGACGGGGTGCCGATGGCCCGCAACGGCTGCGACACCCGCAACGACCTGATGCAGCGGGACGGCCAGAAGCTGGAGTTCCGTTCCGGCTCCGACTGCGTGGTGGTCTCCATGACGCTGGCCGACCCGTACACGGGCAAGGACATCGCCTGGAAGAAGCGGGAGGCCACGGAGGTGCAGATCGACCATGTGGTGCCGCTGTCGTACGCCTGGCAGATGGGCGCCTCCCGCTGGCCGGAGGACAAGCGCCGGCAACTCGCCAACGACCCGCTGAACCTGCTGCCGGTCGAGGGCCGCGCCAACTCCGTCAAGGGCGACTCCGGCCCGGCGGCCTGGCTGCCCCCGCACAAGGCCGTCCGCTGCGCGTACGCGGTCCGGTTCGCGCAGGTGGCGGCCAAGTACGAGATGCCGGTGACCGCCCCGGACAAGAGCATGATGCTCCGGCAGTGCGGGGCCTGAGCGGAGAGCGCGCCGGGCCGGGGGCCGGACGGTCCGGTGGGTCAGAGTTCGAGGTTCCAGTGGCTGCTGTTGTACGACCAGCCGGGGCTGACCTCGACCTCCAGGGTCTTCGCCCCGGCCGGGGTGTCGAAGGCGAACTCCGCGGTGGCCGTCCTGCCGGGGACGACCGTGCCGTTGAAGCCCTGGCCGATCTTGTCGTCGAAGATGCTCTCGGCGGTCTTGCCGTCCTTGCCGGCGCGGGCGTCCACGGTGAGGAGGGCGGTGTCGAACTTCTCCTTGCCCTTGTTCACGACGGTCACCGTGACCTTGTAGGCCTTGTTGCCCTTCGTGTGGCCGATCGCGAACTCGCCGGGTGTGTAGGCGGTGTGCCGCGAGACGGTCACCTGGACGCCGTCGTCGTAGACGACCGTGTCGCCGGCCGCGTAGGTCTCCCCGCCGGCGGCGCCGGAGTCCGCCGCGCCGTCGTCCCCGGCCTTCTCCTTCCCGCCGCCTCCGCCGCCGTTCTCCGCGGTGGCGCCCTTCCCCCTGGTCTCCGAGACGGACTTGTTGATCTCCTTCACCGCGTCGTCCACGGCCATGAAGGTGACCACGCCCATGACGACCGACAGGGCCACGGCGACCGGGCCGAGGACAGCGCCCGCGGTGGCCGTGCCCTTGTTCGTCGCCTCGCCGCGCTTGGCCTTGCCGCGGCCGGAGAGCCCCAGGATCAGCGCGATGATGCCGAGGATCCCGCCGAGCCAGAACATGAACGGGATGACGCCCATGACGACACCGATGATGCCGAGGATCAGGGCCGCGGTGCCGAGTCCGTTGCGGGGCGGGAGCGCGTTCGGGGGCACGGGGGCGCCCGTCTGCGGCGGCGGACCGTACATCTGCTGGGACATGGGGACACCTTTCGACACGGCGAACGCGGGTCGTTCGTCAAGCGGTGGTGTCATCTGAGCAGATGATTGTGAACGGAGTCAATGTGTGTTCCTGTTCCGTCGCTTGTTCCATTGCCGTCCGCCCGGGACGGTCCGCCCTCCCAGGTGCCGGGGGCAGGGCGCGGGGTGTCCGGGTTCGGGCCCGTACGCACGGGCTGTCCGGCCGTGCGCGGCGCCGTCCGTCCCGGGAACGTCACAGGTGTGACCGGATCGTGAGCCGGATCTGTACAACCGCTGCCGCGCTGTCGGGGTCCCCGTATACGCTCAATTTGAGCCGCTCACCGGCACCCGTTCCCCAGGAGCATTCATGTACGGCCCCGTTCCCGTGCCGCCGCAGCCACGCCCCCCGGACGCGGGGAACGTCATCGCGCTGCGGGTCCTGTTCGTGGCGATGACGCTGATCCTCTTCGGGCTGCTGGCGTGGACGGCCATGCTGCGGATCGCCCTCCTCCGCCGCAGGGCTTCGGACTGGGTGCTGTTCGGCGCGGTGGTGGCGCTGACGATCACGTTCTTCGTCGTCGTCGACGCCGTTCCGGAGACGGACTGGCGGTCGGATGTCGCGGTCCTCGGCCTGATGGCCATGGCCGTCGCCGTCGTCGCCCATTACCTCGTCGCCGACATCCAGTACCACCGGCGGCCCGTCGCGGTGAGCCGGCCCGGCGGGCCCGGCGGCCCCGGCCCCTACGGCGCGGCGGCGCACCCGGCCCAGACGTACGCCGCGGGCGGCGTGCCGACCCGGCCGGGGGGCATCCCGGCGCAGCAGCAGCCACCCGGTGTGCCCGCGTACGGCTTCCCGCACACGCCCGCCGCCGGTCCAGCCGGGCCCGCAGGTCCCGCGAGTCCCACGAGTCCCAGCGGTTCCGCCACGCCCCCGCAGGGCCCGCCGCCGTCCGGGCCCGGAACGGGTGAGCCGTACGCGCCGGGCACCGCGGGCAGCCGGCCGCAGCCGCAGCGCATCCACCGCGTCCGCGCCGAGCTGGACGAACTCAGCGACCTGCTCCGCAGGGAAGAGGGCGGCGCCGCGGAGGACGGGAGCGGCCCCCGGTGAACGGCCGTGTGATCGCCGGGCGTTACGAACTCTCCACGCTGCTCGGCCAGGGCGGCATGGGGCAGGTGTGGCTGGGCTACGACCGCCGCCTGGACCGCCGGATCGCGGTGAAGCTGCTCCGCCCCGACCGCATGGCCGGCGCCCCCGAGGCCGAGGAGATGCGCCGCCGCTTCCTCCGCGAGTGCCGGGTCACGGCCAAGGTCGACCACCCCGGGCTGGTCACCGTCCACGACGCGGGCAGCGACGGGGACGACCTCTACCTCGTCATGCAGCACATCGACGGCGCCGACCTCGGCGACCACCTCGCCGAGCACGAGCCGTACCCCTGGCCGTGGGCCGCCTCCGTGGCCGCCCAGCTCTGCGCCGTGCTCTCCGCCGTGCACGCGGCGCCCGTCGTCCACCGCGACCTCAAGCCCCGTAACGTGATGCTCCGTCAGGACGGCACGGTCTGCGTCCTCGACCTTGGCATCGCCGCCGCCGTCGACACCGACACCACCCGCCTCACCCACACCGGCTCGCCCATCGGCAGCCCCGCCTACATGGCGCCCGAGCAGGCCATGGGCGGCGCCGTCGGCCCGTACACCGACCTCTACGCCCTCGGGGTGCTGCTGCACGAACTCCTCAGCGGCCAGGTCCCCTTCCAGGCGTCCACCTCGCTCGGGGTCCTCCACCGCCACCTCTACGACGCCCCCGTGCCGGTGCGCCAGCTGCGTTCCGAGGTTCCCGAGCCGCTGGAGGCGCTGGTGCTGCGGCTGCTGGCCAAGGACCCGCGGCACCGGCCGTCCGGGGCCCAGGAGGTCTACCAGGCGCTGGTGCCGCTGCTGCCGTCCCCCGGCTCGGCGCCCGGGGGGCCGCCCGGCCCGCTCGACCCCACCCGCCCCTTCCTCCGCCCGCACGCCCCGTGGCCCGACCGGGCCGGCGCGCTCCCCGCCGCGCCGGCCGTACTGCCCGCGCCCGCCGCCGCGATCCCCGACCCGCGCAGCGCGGCGGGTGGCGCGGCGGCCCCGCAGCGGACCGGCCGCACCGCGATCGCCGACGCCGTCGAGGAAGTGAAGCGGCTGCTCGACGCGGGCCGCCTCACCCAGGCCGTGGACGTCCTCGGCTCCGTCCTCCCGCTCGCCACCGCCCACCACGGCGAGCACTCGCCCGTCGTGCGGAGCCTGCGCAAGCAGTACGCCGCGACGCTCCTCGACGACGGCCAGTACCGCCGCGCCCTGCCCGAGCTGCGCCGGCTCGCCGCCGAGACCTCCGCCGGATCGGGACCGGACGCCCACCGCGAGGCGCTGCAGTTCCGCTACGAGGCCGCGCAGTGCCTGGAGCAGCTCGGCGAGGCGTCCGCCGCCATCGCCGAATACCGTGCGGTGCTGCCGTACTTCGAGCAGGACGCCGCCACCGGGCCCGCCCTCCCGCTGGAGATCCGCTCCCGCATCGGCGCCCTGCTGCACGCGGTCGGCGCCCACCGAGAGGCGCACGAGACGCAGTCGCGGCTGCTCGGCGACGTGGAGCGGATGTACGGCCCGTACCACCCGATGGCCGGCGAACTGCGCCGCGTGCTCGACCGCCAGCGGCAGGTACGGCTGGGCTGAGCACGGCGGGCGCGGTGGGCCGGTGCGCCCGCTGGGTGCCCCGGCCTCCGGCCGTACCGGCCGCGGTGCTCCCCGCCGCTACGGCCGGGGCCGCCGTCCCCGCGCGGAGCGGGCCGCCCCGGCCATCCGGGTCACCCCGGACATCCGCGCCACGCGCCGCAGTTGCCGGCCCGGCCAGGAGTGCTCCGACTTCCCGGGCAGACCGAGGGCGGTCAGCCGGCGGCGCTTGAAGTACCGCCGGGTGTCCTCCCCGAGCCGGCCGTCCTTCCCCAGCCGGGCCTCCAGCCAGGCCGCGCTCTCCGCGCGCAGCCACGGGTACGCCTCCGGGCGCATGCAGAACCCGACGGTGCGGACCAGCGGCGTCAGCCCGTCCACGTCCCAGGAGTCCGGCCGCGCGCCCGGGGGCCCGGCCGCCGCCCCCGTCGTCTCCGCTGCTGTTCCCGCCGCCGGTTCCGCTGCCGGTTCCGCTGCCGTCCCCGCGAACGCGCCGATCCCGGGGATGAGGTGATCGGTGATCGTCAGCGGGACGCGGTTGCTGTTCTCGTACGGGGCGATCCGTTCCAGCAGCAGATCCGTGCCGACCCGGGCGACCGGGATGCCGTAGCAGACGGCGGCGGTGAACATCGCCGTGGAGAAGCAGCCGACGACCAGCCGGAGTTCACCGCTGCGGAACAGTTCCTCGGCGAGCATCGGGGTGCCGGTGACGGTCAGCCGCACCCCGGCCTCCGCAGCGGCCTTCTCCAGCGCCCTGGAGTAGCGGGCCGGCGCCGTGGGGTGCGGTTTGAACAGCACGGAGCGGTGCCCGGCCGCGGCGGCCCCGCGCAGCATCCGCTCGTGCAGCGCCTCCTCCTCGGCGGGGGTGAGGATGTCCAGCGCGGCGAGGTACTGGCCGAGCAGGACGGCCGTGGGGGCGCCCGGGGCCGTGGCGCCGCCGGCCGCGGCCGCGGTGTCCTCGCCGGATTCCGGCCCCGGCCCCGGCCCCGGCTCCGTCCCGGCTCCCGCATCCGGCCCGCTGATCTCCTCGATCACCTTCTTCAGCGCCTCGATGGGCACCAGTTCGGCCGGCACCCCGTACTCGGAGAGCAGCAGCGGCCGCAGGCCCGGCACCAGGTCCGGGTGGAGCAGCCGCCGGATGCGGCGGGCGAGGGGGCCCGGCAGCGGGTTGCGGGTGGGGCCGTAGCTCATCAGGCCGTCGGCGTAGACGTCCACCGTGCTCTCGGCGAAGATCGTGGCGAGCGCCCGAGCCGGGCTGACCTGCACCGACTCCACGGCCAGCTCCACCGGCCCGTCCCCCAGCCGCCAGGAGTGGCGGAAGAGGCGCTGCCAGATCTCGGCGTCGTTCGCCGCCGGCGACCAGGTGCTGGGATGGTGCGGGCGGATGGCGGCGTTCCAGTCGACGATGTCGTCGAAACGGGCGGCCAGCCGGTCCCAGCCGCGCATCTCCGTGAGCCGGACGGCGGTCTCCGGCACCGCCGCGTTGTGCGAGACGAGCAGCACCCGGCGGACGTCCTCCCGGGGGCCGAACTGCCCTCCCTCCAGGGCCGCGACGAGCGTTGCCGCCCCGTAGAGCGTGGAGACCTGGAAGAGCTGGACGGTCTGCGGCCCGGTGGTCTCCGGCCCGCCGGTCCTCGCGCCCACGGTCAGGCGGCCTTACGGGCCGGGCGCAGGGCGCCGAGCAGCCGGCCGCGTTCCGGGCCCATGTCGGTGAGGGTCCGCTCCAGGACGTCCGCCGGCATCCGTCCGAGCGCGGCGGCGGCCTCGCGCTTCAGCCGCCGCGCGACCCGGGGCTGGTACCGGTCCGCCTTGGACAGGTGGAAGGCGATCAGGGCGCAGTAGGTGCGCACCACCTTGGGGAGGAAGCGGTCGCGCTCGCGGTCGGCCAGCACCAGGTCGAGCATCGCGTCGTGGGCGGGGATGAAGTCGAGCTGGCGCTCGTCGAGGATCTGGGTGAGCGAGGTGGTGAGGCCACGCCGGTAGAAGACGCCGAGCAGGCCGACGGTCGCGCAGGTCTCGGCGGTCAGATAGAGCCGCCAGGTCCACAGCCGGTCCTCGGCGGTGCGCAGGTCCGTGTCGAAGCGGAGGGCCCCGTTCTCGAACAGCCGGCGGTGGTAGATCCCGGCCCAGACGAACGGGTAGTCGACCATCGTCTCCATGTGGGGCGGGTTGACGGCGTCCCGGGGGCTGCAGACCGCGTTCCGCAGGGAGGCGGGGGCACGGCGCACGACCCGGTCCTTCCCCGTGGACTGGACGTGGTCGGTGCGGACGAAGTCGCAGCCGAGCGATTCCGCGGCGGCCAGCAGATTCTCCAGATAGCCGCGGCCGTACCAGTCGTCGCCGTCGAGGAAGGTGATCCAGCGTCCGCTCGCCGCCTCCAGACCGGTGTTGCGGGCCCGGGAGATGCCGCCGTTCTCCGGCTGCCGGATGACCGTCGCACGGGGCAGTTCGCGCCGCGCGCGGTCGAGGATCTCCGCGGAGGCGTCGGTGGAGTGGTCGTCGACGAGGATGAACTCGATGTGCTCCCCGGCGTTGTTGGCCAGGCTGCGCAGGGTGTCCGGCAGGTACTGCTGGACGTTGTAGCAGGGAACTATGACGGAGAGCTTGGTCACCTGGCTGCCTTGTCGCGATCGGGTGTCGTCAGCGGGACGGTAGGGGAAACGGCGGCCCTCCCGGATGGCCTCCGGGGGAGCACGGGGTGAACGCCGGGTGTCGGCTCGGTGCGGTGGGGCGCGGTGTGCGTGGCGGGCGGAGGGCTCAGCCGAGCCACCGCCGCAGCCGGAGCCGTCCCCAGAGCAGGCTCGTCCCGAACGACAGCACGATGGTGGCCGCGGTCAGCACGACCGTGAGCACGCCGGCACGGAGCGCTCCCAGTCCGGCGTCGACGAACGGGTGTGCCAGCACGTCGATCACCAGGACGTGCACCAGATACGCGCCGTACGCCGCCGCCGCGAGCCGGCCCAGCGCCGGCCGCAGCCGCTCCGGGACGCGGACCCGGTGGAGGGAGAGCAGCACCCCGCCCATGAACAGGGCGACGAGCAGATGGGCGTTGGGGATGACGTAGTGCACCGCGTGCTGGTACCAGAGGATGCCGCCCATCGCGAGGACCGCCAGCACCACCCACGGCGCCCGCCGCTTGCCCAGCGCGCCCGCGGGCAGCGCGAACAGCAGGGCGCCCAGGACGGCGTACACGATCTGGTAGACCACGAACCCCCAGCCGAACCGGGGCATCTCCCAGCCGGTGAACTCCCCGATGTCGCCCATCAGTTGCGGCGCCGCGGCGAGCGCCAGCAGCCCCGCGCCCAGGCCCCACGGGCGCCGGCCGGAGCGCACCAGGGCGGCGCAGGCCAGCAGCGTGATCACCGGCAGGTAGGTGTAGAGGTACCAGAGGTGGTACGCGGGGCGTACGGAGGCGAAGACGGAGTCCAGCGCCAGTTCGCCGATGGGGTCCTCGTTGGTGCCGCGCCACCGCCCCCAGGCGAGGTAGACCGCGGTCCAGACGGCCAGCGGCACACCGATCTTGACGATCCGCTGCCAGACGCGCCGGCCGTCCCGCGGCGGGGCGCCGGCCAGCACGGCCCAACCGGCGATGGCGAAGTACATGGGCACCGCGAACCGGCTGACGGCGTCGGCGCTCATGCCCGCCCAGTACGCGGCCGGACCACCCGCCTCCTGACGGCCCACGGCGGCGATGAAGGCCGAGCCGACGTGACCCAGGATCACGCCGCAGGAGCAGAGCATCCGGATCAGATCGATGTCGTACCGGTGCTCCCGGGGAGCCGGGGCCGTGGGCGCGGGTGCGGGCGCGGGTGCGCCGGAAGCCTTGCCGGGAGCGGCGGACACCGCGGATCCGGCCGGAGTGGCGGGGCCGGTGGATGCCACGGTCGTCCCGCCCGGGCCGGAGTCGCGGCCGCCGGGCGGTTCCTCCGCCCGCCCGGACGGTTCCGCCACCGTGGCGGCGACTGCGGCGGCCGCGGGGCGCGGTGCGGGGGCGCGGCCGGACGTCACATCGTTGGAGGGCACGGATCACCTGGGGAGGAGCGGGGGCGGAGAGGGAGGCCGGCGGCGCACGGCACCCGCCGGGCCCGTGACATCACGCCGAAGGGCGAGACTCCCACCCCCGGGCGACGGCCGGCGGACGCCGAGGGGAACGCCGGGCGAACTCCCGGCGACCCCGCCCCCTCCCCGATCCCGGCCCCGCCCCCGGCACCCGCCGCGGGCGCGGTGGTCACCATCCTGCTCCGCCTGCTGTGCGAGCCGACCGTGATGCTCTTCAACGCCCCCGGTTCGTCGTACCGCCCCCTGCGGGACGACCTCGGCGTGGCCGCCCTCCGGCGGGCCCGCCGGCGCCGATGACCCGGGGCGGTCCGCGGCCGCCGGGGCAGTCCGGAAGAAGTGCTGGTTCCCGCCGCCCGGACTGCCTAATATCGATCACCGCACCGACCGTGCACCGCCCCGCCACGCACACCACCCGCCACGCACACCGCCCACGCACCGCCGCATGGCCCACGCTCCCCGCCCCGACGGGCGCCGGGAGCCCCACCGCCGGGAGGCACAATGCACCGCCGCAGGTCCGCGCTCTCCGTCACCGCCGTCGCGCTGCTCGCCGCGGCGCCGCTCCTCACCGGGTGCGGCAGTGACGCCCATCCGGGGGCCGCGGCCGTGGTGGACGGCGACAAGATCACGGTGTCCCAGGTCCAGGCGCAGGCCCGGGACGTCCGGGCGGCGCAGAGCGAGTCCAAGGACGCGGACCAGCTCATCAAGGGCACGGGCCGGCTCAGCCGCTCCACCCTCAACAGCATGATCTTCGACAAGGTGCTGGCGCGGGCCGCGAAGGACGCCGGGGTGAGCGCGAGCCGTTCCGACGTCCAGCGGATCAGGGAGCAGGCCGAGAAGGCCGCGGGCGGCGCGGACCGGCTGCGCGAGATGTGGCTCCAGCAGTACTCCATCGGCCCGGACCAGCTGGAGGACACCCTCCGCAACCAGGTCCTCATGGACAAGCTCGCGGAGAGCCTGGGCGCGGACCGGACCACCCCGGAGGGCCAGGAGAAGGTCGTCGGGGCCCTGCAGAAGGCGTCCGAGAGCATGGGCATCGACGTCAACCCGCGCTTCGGCACGTGGAACGACGAGCAGGTGCTGCTCGACACCGTCCAGGAGCCCTGGCTGCAGCCGGAGAAGCAGGCTCCGCGCCAGTCCTGAGCGGCCCCGCCGCCCGGGCCGGGGCCGGCGGCCGCGGGGGACGCCCGGCGGGCGGCGCGGGCGGTGGGTTACGTTCGGTTCCGTGAACGACGCGACAACGGCGGCCGGGCCCGGCGCCCCGGTCCCCTCCGAGAGCGCGGCCCCAGGCCGTATCGTCCTGCTGACCACCAGCCACCGGGTGGCGCCCGGACTGCTGTCCTGGCCCGCCTGGCGGACGCTGCGCGCCGCCGACAGCGTGCTCTGCCCCGACCCGGACCACCCGCAGCTGCCGTATCTGCGGGAGGCGGGTATCGCGGTGGAGTCTGGCGGGGAGCTGCCGTCCGCCGAGGAGCTGGTCGCCTACTGCACCGGGGACGCGGGGACGGAGGCAGCGGCGGGCGGCCGCACGGTCGTCGTCGTCCCGTCCGGTGAGGGCGAACCGCGGCTGACCGACGGGCTGGCCCGGCTGGCCGGCTCCGGCCGCGTCCGGATGCCGGACCTGGAGCTGCTCCCCGCCTCGTACGACCTGCCGGGCGCCCGGCTGCTGGACCTGGTGCAGGTCATGGACACCATCCGCGCCGAGTGCCCGTGGAGCAGCCGGCAGACCAGTGAGGGCCTGGTCAAGTACGGCATCGAAGAGGCGTACGAACTGGTCGAGGCCATCGAGGAGGGCGACCGGGAGGCGCTCCGCGAGGAGCTGGGCGATGTGCTGCTCCAGGTCGTCTTCCACGCCCGGATCGCCGAGGAGGACCCGGAGGAGCCGTTCTCCATCGACGACGTGGCGGGCACGATCGTGGAGAAGCTCGTCCACCGCCATCCGCACATCTTCGGCGACGAGGCCGCCGAGACCCCCGAGGACGTCAAGGCGCACTGGCTGCGCACCAAGGCGGCCGAGAAGCGGCGCGAGTCCGTGACCGAGGGCATCCCGCTGGGCCAGCCCGCGCTGGCGCTGGCCGCCAAGCTCGCCTCCCGCGTCCGGACCGCCGGACTGGAGGTCCCCCTCCCGTCCGCGGCCGGTGACGGCGACGGCTTCGGCGAGGCGCTGCTGGCCCTGGCGGTGCGGGCCGAGGCGGCCGGCACCGACCCGGAGTCCGCGCTCCGCGCGGCCGCCCGGGCCTACCGGGACGCCGTCCGGGCGGCCGAGCGGTCCGATTGATCCCGATCCGCAGGGGTACCCGGCAGCCATGGATCTGCTGAGCTTGGAATTCGCGGTGGAGGACGACCACCTGGTGGGTCTCGGCCCGCTGTTCATCGGGCTGGCACTCGTGGCGGCCCTGATCGCGGCCGTGTGGTTCGGGCGGAGGATGAAGGCGCGGGAGCCCGGTGTCCCCAAGGGGCCGCAGCAGCGCTCCGGCGCCTGGCAGACCCGCCAGGAGTACGGTCACACCACGCCACCGGACCACGGGCCGGGGCACCAGGACACCCTGGGGACCGGGGAGGCGGTCGAGGGACACCGCGACCACTCTCCCGAACTGCCCCGGGACGGCCATCGGTACCTCCCCCACGAGCTGGGCCCGTACGGCGTCGAGGAAGAGGCTCCCGGCACCGGCGAGGTCGGCGGCCCCGCCCCGAAGCGTCAGACCTGGGACCGCGGCGGCAGCGGCCACGGCACGGGCTGAGACCGTCGGGCGCAGAGGGCGACGGGCCGGCCGGCCGGCGCGGGGAGCGGGGAACGGCCCGGAATCGTACGGTGCCGACCGCCGGCCGGGAGACCGGGCGCCGGCCGGCACGCCCCCGATCACCGCACGTCATGAGGCCCTTCGCTCCGGCAGAGACTGTTGACGCCGTGTCTACCGGCGGCGAGACTGCCCGGCATGACGATCAGCGGGTGGAGCGAAGTACGCGGCGGCGGCACCGGCCGGGGCGCCGCCGTCCCGGCCGGCGCGGAGCGGGGCCGGGCGGGCCGGACGGCCCGCCGGGGCGGGCTGCTGCGGCGGACCGCCGCGGCCGCCGCCCGGATGGCGCGGCCCGACGGCCACGGGCGCGGCCCGCTGGTCGCCTTCGGCGCGCTGGCCGCCGCCGACCTGATAGCCGTGGCCCGCGGCCCCCGCGGCTGGGAGCGCGCCGCCAAGCCCCTGCTGATGCCCGCCCTCGCGGCCCACGCGCTGCGCCGCAGGCCCGACGGGAAGACGCCCGCACCGGCACCGCTGGTCGCGGGCCTCGCCTGTGCCACCGCCGGTGACACCGCCCTGCTGTTCGACGAGCACGAGCCCGCCTTCCTCCTCGGCATGGCCGCCTTCCTCGGCACCCAGGTCAGCTACACCACCGGCTACGCCCGGCTCGGCGCGTTCCGCGCGATCCGCGAGCGGCCCCTGCCGGCCCTCGGCTGCCTGGCCGCCTGGGCGGCCGCCAACGCGGTCATCTCCCCGGGGCTGGAGAAGAAGCTGCGCCTGCCGGTCGCTGGATACAGCCTGGCGCTGATGACGATGGGCGCGGCCGGCCTCGGGGTCGGGGGCAAGGTGGGCGCGGGAGCGGTGGCGTTCGTCGGCTCGGACCTGCTGATCGGCCTCCAGGCCGCGGGCCGCAAGGTGCCGGGCCAGGAGCTCATGATCATGGCGGGCTATCTCGCCGGCCAGTACCTGATCACCACCGGCTGGCTGGAACGCCGGGAGGAGCGGGAGCGCTCCCTGCCCGGCTGACGCCGCTGGGGCCGCACGGTCCGCGACGGGCGAGGCCGCGAGCCACCGGAGCACCGGCCGGCCGGGCACCGGCGGACCCCCGCCCAGGCAGAGCCCAGCCACCGCCCAGGCAGAGCCCGGCCACCGCCCGGACAGAGACCGGCCACCGCTCAGGCACCGTCCGTGGCCCGCCCGGTCCCCGGGACGGGGGCCCCGCGGCCCCGTCCGGGCGCCGGGTACGGTCGGACACGTGCCCGAGAAGACCGCCGCCCCGTCCCCGCCCGAGCTGTTCACCAAGGAGTTCGCCGACGATCCGTACCCGGCGTACGCCTGGCTGCGCGAGCACAGCCCCGTGCACCGCACCACGCTGCCCAGCGGGGTGGAGGCCTGGCTCGTGACCCGGTACGCCGACGCCCGGCAGGCCCTGGCCGACGGGCGGTTGTCGAAGAACCCCGCGCATCACTCCGGGCCGGCGCACGCCAAGGGCAAGACGGGCATCCCCGGGGAGCGCGGCGCCGATCTGATGACCCATCTGCTGAACATCGACCCGCCCGACCACACCCGGCTGCGCCGTCTCGTCTCCAAGGCGTTCACCCCCCGCCGGGTGGCCGCCTTCGAGCCGCGCGTACGGGAGCTGACGGACCGGCTCATCGACGGCTTCGCGGCCCGCGGGGAGGCCGATCTCATCCACGAGTTCGCGTTCCCGCTGCCCATTTACGCGATCTGCGATCTGCTGGGCGTCCCGCGCGAGGACCAGGACGACTTCCGTGACTGGGCGGGCATGATGATGCGCCACTCCGGGCCGGGCGGCGACCGGGCGCCGCGCGGCGGCGTGGGCCGGTCGGTCCGGAAGATGCGCGACTACCTCGCCGAGCTGATCCACCGCAAGCGGGCCGCGCTCGGACCGGTGGCCCGCCCCGGTGAGGACCTGATCTCCGGTCTGATCCGGGCGAGCGACCACGGCGAGCACCTCACCGAGGGGGAGGCCGCCGCCATGGCCTTCATCCTCCTCTTCGCCGGCTTCGAGACCACCGTCAACCTCATCGGCAACGGCATGTACACCCTGCTCCGCCAACCCGGCCCGCGCGAGCGGCTCCAGCGCTCACTGGCCGCCGGCGAGACTGAGCTGCTGGCGACCGGGGTCGAGGAACTGCTGCGCTACGACGGCCCGGTGGAGCTGGCGACCTGGCGCTACGCGTCCGAGCCGGCCGTCATCGGCGGGCAGCGCATCGCCGCCGGCGACCCGGTGCTGGTGGTGCTCGCCGCCGCCGACCGGGACCCGGCGCGCTTCACGGACCCGGACGCCCTGGACCTCTCCCGCACCGACAATCCGCACCTCGGCTACGGCCACGGCATCCACTACTGCCTCGGGGCTCCGCTCGCCCGGCTGGAGGCGCGCACCGCGCTGGCGGCCCTGCTGCGCAGGCTCCCGGATCTCCGACTGGCGGCCGATCCGGCGGAGTTGCGATGGCGCGGCGGACTGATCATGCGCGGCCTGCGTACCCTGCCGGTGGAGTTCGCCCCTGTGCCCGTACCGGACCCGGGGGAAACGCGCCGCACCTGACGTGACATCATTCGTGATCTTCGCGTGATCTCCACTACATCGACTTGTGACGCGCCTCCGGTGCCCGCTATTTTTCGGCGGGACTCGACCTTCGGCCCTCGACGAAAGGCCCTTCATGCTTTCCGGCAACGGCAGACACCGCAAACCCCGTCAGGCTCCGGCCCTTCTCGTCACGGCGGGCGTGGCCGGCGCGGGGATCGCGATGCCGCTGCTCGGCGCGACGGGTGCGCAGGCCGCCGACGCCGGCACCTGGGACAAGGTCGCCGAGTGCGAGAGCGGCGGCCTGTGGAGCGCGGACACCGGCAACGGCTACTACGGCGGACTGCAGTTCACCCAGCAGACGTGGGAGCAGTACGGCGGGCTGGACTACGCGCCCAGCGCCGACCAGGCCAGCCGCAACGCGCAGATCGCCGTCGCGGAGAAGGTCCTCGCGGCCGTCGGCCCGAGCGCCTGGCCGAAGTGCGGTGCGGACGCGGGCCTCACCGGGAACGGCAAGGCGGCGGACGCGGCCTCCGAGGACTCCGGGGCCGAGAGCGCGGAGCAGTCGGGCGGTCTGCTCGGCGGCCTGCTGGAGACCGGCGGCTCCGGTGACGACGCGGACGGCTCCGGCGCCGGGGACTCCGCGCCGGGGCAGGGCGGCGAGTCCGCCGCGCCGTCGGACGAGGAGGAGCCGGACGAGGGCCTCCTCGACCTGGGGCTGTCCGGCACCGCCGAGGAGAAGGCCCCCTCCAAGAGCGGCAAGCACCGCGGCGAGCCCGCGCCGGAGCAGACCGCGGCGGAGGCCGGGGACGAGGACGAGGACCGCGCGTCCGGGCGCCACGCCTCCCGTGACGACGCGGCGGCCGACCGCGGCACCGAGCGCACGTCGCCGGAGCCCGGCCCCTACGCCGTGCTTCCGGAGGCCGTCTACGGCGGCGCGGCCGACGACCGTTCGGTGTCGGGCGAGTGGACGTACTCCGCGAACGCCGCGACGTGGTCGGCGCGGCCCGCACTCTGATCCGCCCCGGCGGCGGCCGGGCGCGCACCGTCCCGCGGGACGCGGGCCCCGGCTCCGGCCGCTCCGGGCCGGTGCGGCAGCGCACCGGTGCGGCGTGCGGTCCCTGCGTCCCATCGGATGAACCGGGGCCACCGGCCGCCCTCTTCGCCGTCCCGGCCGCCACCTGCGACAACGGCGGCACGGACGACCGTGCGGGAGGAAAGTGACGGTGTGTCGGGTTATGTCCCGTCAGTGACGATGTGCTTAACGTCTTATCGCTCGCCGCCAGCGGGCACCCCCGACCACCACGCCGAGTCCTGCCGGTGGCCGGAGGGCAGTCGCCGCGCAAGCGCCGTAGGCAGGAGCGGGGGACCCAGGTAAGTGCCGTGAGGACCGCCCGCGCGGACCGACCGGCTAGGGGTGAAGCCCAGTGCGGGAGCACTCGGCAGGGCCGCTCACAGCCCCAACCCGACAGCTCACCTCGCAGGCGTCGGTGAGAGAGACGTTTCATGCTGCGTACCGGTTACAAGGGCAGGCACCGCCGCCCCGCCCCGCCCAAGTCACGTCGTATCGTCACGTTCGCCGGCGCCGCCGGCACCGCCGCGGCCATCCCGCTCGTGGGCACCGCCGACACCGCCTCCGCCGCCTCCGTCGACACCTGGGAGGCCGTGGCCCAGTGCGAGTCCAGCGGCAACTGGAAGATCAACACCGGCAACGGCCACTACGGCGGGCTGCAGTTCAAGCAGTCCAGCTGGAAGGCCGCGGGCGGGCTGCGCTACGCCCCGCGCGCCGACCTCGCCACCAAGGAAGAGCAGATCGCGACCGCCGAACGGCTGCTCGCCATGCAGGGGCCGGGCGCCTGGACCTGCGCCGGGGCGGGGGGGCTGAAGGCGGGCGGCCCCGCCCCCGGCGTCGCCCCGCTCACCGGACTCGGCCGGGACTCCGGCGAGCAGGAGCGGGAGCAGGCCGCGCCGCGGCAGGAGCGGTCCGCGGACGCGCCCGCCGTCCGGGCGGAGCGGCGGGACACGGCCGCAGCGCCGAAGACCGGGGAAGCCGACGGGGCGGAGAAGAAATCCGCTCCCGAGCTGGTCGACGGCAAGTACGAGGTCGTCGAGGGCGACACCCTCTCCGAGATCGCCGAGACCCTGGGGATCAAGGGCGGCTGGCAGAAGCTCTACGCCATGAACCGGGACAAGATCGACGCCCCGGACGTCATCTACCCCGGCCAGCTCCTCCGGCTGAGCTGACCGCCCCGCAGGGCCGCCCCGCTCCCGGCGGCACGGCACCGGCACGGCGCGCCCACCGGCGGCGCCGGGCCGGTGCCTTTCCGTTCCCGGCGCCACGGCGCCACGGCGCCCCCGGGCACCTCTTCGAGCCACCTCTTCCGAGGTGATTGCCCCCTCAATGCCGGATTTCGGATGTCTTTTCGTCTCGCCGGACGGGCGGTCGGCCGACCCCGGCCCCCGGGACGGTTAGGCTCGTGGCGCAGAGCCGTTCGCGGCGAGAAAGACACTGCGATCCAGCGTCACATTCCCAGAAGGAGATGCTCGTGCCGTCCATCGACGTCGTCGTAGCCCGGGAGATCCTCGACTCGCGAGGCAACCCAACGGTCGAGGTCGAGGTCGGCCTCGACGACGGCAGCACCGGCCGTGCTGCCGTCCCCTCCGGTGCCTCCACCGGTGCGTTCGAGGCCCTCGAGCTCCGTGACGGCGACAAGAACCGCTACGGCGGCAAGGGTGTGGAGAAGGCCGTCCTCGCGGTCATCGAGCAGATCGGCCCGGAGCTCGTCGGCTACGACGCCACCGAGCAGCGGCTGATCGACCAGGCGATGTTCGACCTGGACGCCACCCCCGACAAGTCCTCGCTCGGCGCCAACGCCATCCTCGGCGTCTCGCTCGCCGTGGCGCACGCCGCCTCCGAGGCGTCCGACCTGCCGCTCTTCCGCTACCTCGGCGGCCCGAACGCCCACCTGCTGCCGGTCCCGATGATGAACATCCTGAACGGCGGCTCGCACGCCGACTCCAACGTGGACATCCAGGAGTTCATGATCGCCCCCATCGGCGCGGAGTCCTTCTCCGAGGCGGTGCGCTGGGGCGCGGAGGTCTACCACACCCTCAAGACCGTCCTGAAGGAGCGCGGCCTGGGCACCGGCCTGGGCGACGAGGGCGGCTTCGCCCCGAACCTCGGCTCCAACCGCGAGGCCCTGGACCTCATCGTGGAGGCCATCCGCAAGGCCGGTTACGAGCCGGGCCAGGACATCGCCCTGGCGCTCGACGTGGCCGCCACCGAGTTCCACAAGGACGGCTCCTACTCCTTCGAGGGCAAGTCCCTCTCGGCCGCCGAGATGACCGACTACTACGCCGAGCTCGTCGCCGCGTACCCGCTGGTCTCCATCGAGGACCCGCTGAACGAGGAGGACTGGGAGGGCTGGAAGACCCTCACCGAGAAGCTCGGCGACAAGGTGCAGATCGTCGGTGACGACCTGTTCGTCACCAACCCCGAGCGCCTCGCCCGCGGTATCGAGAGCGACACCGCCAACGCGCTCCTGGTGAAGGTGAACCAGATCGGCTCGCTGACCGAGACCCTGGACGCCGTCGAGCTGGCCCAGCGCAACGGCTACAAGTGCATGATGTCCCACCGCTCCGGCGAGACCGAGGACGTCACCATCGCCGACCTGGCCGTCGCCACCAACTGCGGCCAGATCAAGACCGGTGCACCGGCCCGCTCCGAGCGCGTCGCCAAGTACAACCAGCTGCTGCGCATCGAGGAGATCCTCGACGACGCCGCGGTGTACGCCGGCCGCTCCGCGTTCCCGCGCTTCGGCCGCTAGCCCCGGCGCACGCCAGTACGTCAGTACGGCACGTCCCCGGCCCGGTCCCGTACCGTGGCCGGGGACGTGACGCAACGGACGACAGGGGAGGCGAGCGTGTCCGCGGACCGCGACAGGGGTGCCCCCGCCGGCGGCGGGGCGAGGTTGTCCGGATTCTCCCCCTTTTCCCAGCAGGGCTCGACCGCGACCCGGCTGCGGGCCCTCGGCGAGCAGGCCGCCGCCCGGGTCTACCGGGCCCGGCCCCGGCGCCGCAACCGGTTGACGGGCCGGGCCGCGCTGCTGGCGCTGGTCGTGTGCACGCTGGTCGTCGCCCTCGCCTATCCGATGCGGCAGTGGGTCTCGCAGCAGTCGGAGATCGCCGAACAGCAGCGCCGCGCCGAGGAGGCGCGGGCGGCGGTCGAGGAGCTGCGCGACCTCAAGGCCCGCTGGCAGGACGACGCCTACGCCGAGCGGCAGCTGCGCGAGCGGCTGCACTACGTACGCCCGGGCGAGACCGGCTACATCGTGCCGCGGGGCGCGGACGGCGCCGGGGAGAAGGCCGGGCAGGACGACGACGCCGACGAGCTCCCCTGGTACCGGAAACTGTGGAGCGACGTCGACCGGGCGGACTCCGGCGGCTGACGCACCCGGGGCGGCCCGGGCCCCCCGCCGGCCGCCCTCCCCGTCTCGTCCCGTCCTCCTCGTCCCCCTCCGACCCGTCCGGACTTCCCACCCGAACCGACCGAAGAGATCCGCACCGGCATGGACACGCCCCCTCCCCAGACCGCGCCCACCGCACCCACCGAGGCCGACATCGCGGCGTTCCGCGAGCAACTCGGCCGCCCGCCCCGCGGTTTGCGGGCCATCGCACACCGCTGCCCCTGCGGGCAGCCCGACGTGGTCGAGACGGCGCCGCGGCTGGAGGACGGCACCCCGTTCCCCACGCTGTACTACCTGACCTGCCCGCGCGCCGCCTCCGCGATCGGCACGCTGGAGGCGGAGGGCGTGATGAAGGAGATGACGGCCCGGCTCGCCGAGGACGAGGACCTGGCCGCCGCCTACCGCGCCGCGCACGAGGACTACATCGCCCGCCGTGACGCCGTCGAGGTCCTCCGGGGCTTCCCCAGCGCGGGCGGTATGCCGGACCGGGTGAAGTGCCTGCACGTCCTGGTCGCCCACTCACTGGCCGCCGGCCCGGGCGTCAACCCGCTGGGTGACGAGGCGATCGCCCTGCTGCCGGAGTGGTGGCGCAAGGGCCCGTGCGTGAGCCCGGGCGAACCGGCCGCCGCCGGCCCGGGGGCGCGGGAGCAGGGGAGCGCAGCGGAAGGGGAGACCGCATGACCCGGGTGGCCGCGATCGACTGCGGAACGAACTCCATCCGGCTGCTGGTCGCCGACGCCGACCCGGCCACCGGCGAGCTCACGGACCTGGACCGGCGGATGACGATCGTCCGGCTCGGCCAGGGCGTGGACCGCACCGGCCGGCTGGCGCCGGAGGCCCTGGAGCGCACCTTCGCCGCCTGCCGCGAGTACGCCGACGCCATCCGCTCACTGGGCGCCGGGCCGCTCCGCTTCGTCGCCACCTCCGCCTCCCGCGACGCCGAGAACCGGGACGACTTCGTGCGCGGGGTCCGCGACATCCTGGGCGTCGAGCCGGAGGTCGTCACCGGTGACCAGGAGGCGGAGTTCTCCTTCACCGGGGCGACCCGGGAGCTGGCCGGGCGGCGGGATCTGGACACCCCGTACCTGGTGGTGGACATCGGCGGCGGCTCCACCGAGTTCGTCGTCGGCGCCGAGCGGGTGCGCGCCGCGCGCTCCGTCGACATCGGCTGCGTCCGGATGACCGAACGCCATCTGGTGCGGGACGGCGCGGTCGCCGACCCGCCGTCGCGGGAGCGGATCGCGGCCATACGGGCCGACATCGACGCCGCGCTCGACCTGGCCGGCCGGACGGTGCCGCTGCGCGAGGCCCGGACGCTGGTGGGGCTGGCCGGCTCCGTCACCACCGTGGCCGCGATCGCGCTGGGACTGCCGGAGTACGACTCGGCGGCCATCCACCATTCCCGCGTCCCCGTGGAGCGGGTCCGGGAGATCACCGAGCGCCTGCTGGGCTCAACGCACGCCGAGCGCGCCGCGATCCCGGTGATGCACCCGGGCCGGGTGGACGTGATCGGCGCGGGCGCCCTGGTGCTGCTGGCGGTCATGGAACGGACCGGCGCCGCGGAGGTCGTCGTCAGCGAACACGACATCCTGGACGGCATCGCCTGGTCTCTGGTGGAGGAGCACCGGCAGGGTGACTGATCCGTCGGTCCGTGCCGGCTCGCCGGGACCCGGACGCGCGACGGCCACGGTGCCCCGCTCGGAAATCGGGGCTGCCGTGTGGCCCGAGCGGGACCGTGCGTCCGGGGAGGGGACCGGAGACGTCACAGTGGTCATGAGGGTGAGGTGTGAGCGCCTGTCCGCCGCACCGTCTTTCCGCCGCACCGTGGTGCCGCGCGTACCCGGTGGTGGCCGTACGGGACCGGCCGCAGTGAGGTCACGTCGCCTTCACCTCTGCCCACACGGCCTTCCCCATGGGTCTGTCACTGACTCCCCACCGGCCGGCACACAGAGTGTCGAGAATGAGCAAGCCACGCCCGTGGCCGCGCAGCGCGGACTCCGGGCGCCTGCGCGGCCGGCGGCGGACCGGGTCGTGTACCTCGACACGCGTGCGGGCGTCGTCGGCATCGAGTACCAGGCGTACGAGATCGCCGGGCTCGCTGCCGTAGCGGACTGAGTTGGTGACCAGTTCGGATGTGACCAGGAGGCAGGTGTCGACGTGGCCGCTGCTCGCGTCCGGGACGTGCTTCTCCAGATGCTCGCGGACGAACTCGCGTGCTGCTCTCACGGATTGCGGCTCGCTCGCCAGAAGCAGCACGTGGGGAGAGGCGGATGGTGACGAGGCCGGTGCCGGCAGGGCCCGCAGGCTTCGTTCGAGGCTCACCGTGTCCCCTCGGGCTGCGAGTCGGCGTGGCCTGGGCGCTCGTCGACGGCGGACAGGAACAGGGGGACATGGATTCTGCGCTGGTCGGTCAGGGCCTCCACCAGGCCACCTTTCGGGCTGAGAACGTTCGGGATTCGCTGAAGAGGTAACCGCACGGTCACCCTCCGCAGGTACCGTGGGAAGCCGGTGGAACCGTGAACGCCGTGAATGCCGTCGGGAGATGAGGCGTGACCACGAAGAAGCGCACACCCAACCCCGCCCTCGCGGACCTGCTCGACCAGGCGGGACTGACGCGGACGCAGCTCGCGCAGCGCGTGAACCGGCTCGGCGTACAGGCGGGACTGGATCTCCACTACAGCCAGTCCAGCGTCTCGCACTGGATCGCCGGCGCGCGTCCGAAACCGCCGGTCAGGGCATTGATCGTCGAGGTGATCTCGGCCCAGCTCGGCCGCCCCGTGACACACGCCGAAGCCGGACTCACCCCCGCCCCGTCCGTGCTGAGGCATGATCCGGCCGACGCTGTCGAGGAGGTGGTGGATCTCGGAAGGGCGGACATGGACCCGTCACGGCGCGGCGTGCTCGCTGCAGGCGTGTTCTCGTCAGCGCTTGCCCTTCCCGGATTCTCCGGCCCCGCGTATGCCGGAGAACAGCCGGTGAGTCCCGGCAAAAGGACAATCCGGATCGGAGCCTCGCAAGTCCGGGCGGTGCGCACCATGACCGACCGGATCGCCGGCATCCTCGACGAACTGGGCGCGGGGCATGCCCGTCCCATGGCGGCCGCGTTCCTTGTCAACACCGTCGGCCCCTGGCTGCGTGCACAGGCGAGCGAAACGGTGCGCCTCAACATGCTGGCCGCCGCGTCCGATCTCACGTATCTGACGGGGTGGATGGCCATGTACGAGAAAGCTCATGGTCTCGGCCAGACCTATTACGTCAAGGCGTTGAAGCTGGCGAACGAGGCGCAGGACCACGTGACCTACTGCCGGACGCTGCGCGGCATGAGTCTCCAGGCATCCAGCCTGGGATACGGGCGCAAGTCGTTGGAGCTCGCCGACTCGGCCGCGGAGGCAGCGCCGGCCGCCGGGCCGAGGCTGGTCGCCTTTCTCCGGGGACAGCAGGCGCATGCGGCAAGCATGGTGGGCGACCGGCGCTTGGCTCACAGCCGTCTGTGCGAGGCGGAGACTGCGCTGTCCAGGGCCGACAGCCGGCGCGATGCGATCGGCGGGTACGACCGGACGGCGTGGCTGTTCCATGTCTCCCATGTGCTCTACGAAGAACGCGATCTCCCGGGCAGCATCAAGGCTTTGCAGCACTCCATCAAGGTGCAGCCGGAGGTCGAACGGCAGGGGCGTGTGCACGCGTACGCACTGCTGGCGCAGCGGCAGTACGCATACGGGCACCTCGACGCGTCCTGTGCGTCGTGGGGGCGGTTCCTCGACGACTATGAGCACGTCTCGTCGGCCCGGGGCGACGATCATTTCGGGACGATGCTCAGGCAGCTACGGAGGCACGCGAGCACCCGGCCGGCGCGAGAGCTCGCGGGACGGGCGCGAGAAGTGGCGGCGCTGAAGGACTGAGTGATGGATTCCATGGCCGCAGTCGGGTTTGGAGTTCTATGCTGATGTTGTCATGGAATCTGTGAGTATTGGGGCCCGGCTCGCTTCGAGCATCGTGGCACCTCTGGTGAAGAAACTGTTTGTGACCGACGGGCCGGGCGCAGGTCTGGTCGACAGGCCTGTACGCGTTTCGGACCTGGTGTCGTTCCGGGGTGAGAAGCGGGCTCTCGGAAATGCGGAACTCCGCAAGATCGCAGAAGAGTTGGTGGAACGAGCGGCGCAGTCAACCGGCACGTCGGAGCGCCTTCCTGCTTTCGAGCAGCATGCGGTGGTGAATGCGGTCGCGCACTCGTTGGGTTCCCTCGGGCACCTGGATATGGACGACATCCAAGCCGTCCAACTCGGCTATCTGGGATTGTCTCGACACCTTCGGGCGGGAAATCAGGCAGCCACGCTAGGACTTTCGAGCGATGCTGTGCTGCTGCATGCGAATGTCATGGATACGGCCTGCCTGCATATTCTGCATTTCTTCACCACGAGATCCACGTTCGTGCCCCGTACGCTCGTCGAGCAGAGTCGCCGGATCGAGGAACTGTCCTCCAAGATCGACCTGCTGATCCTCCGGACACCTTCCCCGGCGGACGGCGGTTTTGAGGAGCGCTATGCGCGCTACATCTCGCGCAAATACGGCAAGCTGACCATCTTCGGTCTTGATCTGCCCGAAGCCTCGGGGCTATGGCCTCTCGACGCCGCATATCTGAGTCTGGAGGCCACGGGCACCACGGCCGGGGACATGCCGGTGGTGCTGCCTGCCGAACAGGTTCTGTCCGGGCGTGACCGGGTTTTGTTACGAGGGGTGGCCGGTTCTGGCAAGACCACCCTGGTGCAGTGGCTGGCCTTGAGCGCCGCTCGTAACGGTCTTGACGAAAGAACGCTCTACCTTCACGGTTTGGTGCCGTTCGTGCTCCCTATGCGGTCGCTGACCCGCGCCGGGGCGAGATTGCCCACCCCGGACGAATTCCTTGCGGCAGTCGGATGTCCGATCGCCCACGCCCAGCCGACAGGCTGGTATGACCGGGTGCTGACCGCAGGGCGTGGATTGATGTTGATCGACGGAATCGATGAGATGCCCGAGGCGGAGCGCGAGGATGCCCGCAGTTGGCTGAGGGATCTTATCGATGCATACCCGAAGAACCGCTGGCTCGTCACTTCGCGGCCCTCGGCCGTGCGGGAACACTGGCTGGCGTGTGAGGAATTCTCCGAACTGGACCTGGCTCCCATGAGCCGTGACGACGTTGCTGCATTCATTAAACGCTGGCATCATGCGGCCGGCAGTGCAGACGCGTACGGTAAGGAACTGCTCTATGCCGTACGGGCCAAGCAGGAACTCGCCCGACTTGCGACCAATCCGCTCATGTGCGCATTAATTTGTGCGCTGCATCGTGACCGGAGAGGCTATCTTCCCGATGGACGTAAAGAGTTGTATGACGCCGCCCTGTCCATGCTGCTGTCCCGGAGAGACCGGGAGCGTGGCATTTACCGGACGGGTGACATGCGTATCGGTGAAACCCACCAGGTGCAGCTGATCCAGAAACTTGCGTACTGGCTGATCCGCAATGGCCGTTCGGAGATGGATGCGACGGATGTCCTGGACCTGCTGTCCCGAGCACTGACGGCCATGCCACGCGTTGCCGAACAGGGCACGGTAGAGCAGATCTACCGGTACCTCCTGGTCCGCAGCGGACTGCTCCTCGAGCCCGTTGAAGGCACCATGCAGTTCATTCACCGGACCTTTCAGGACTACCTCGGAGCCAGGGCTGCCGTGGAGAGTCTCGATTTCGACTTCCTCGGCGGGAACGCTCACCTTGACCAGTGGGAGGACGTGATCCGGATGGCCGTGGCCCATGCCCGCCCCGCGGAACGGACACGGCTGCTCACCGGACTGATCACACACGGCGACGCTTCGAAAGACGCCCGCCACCGCCTCCATCTGCTGGCTGCGGCCTGCTTGGATGACGCAACCGAGCTCGACCCCGCCGTGCGAACCGAAGTCCAGCATCGTGCCGAGAAGCTCATTCCGCCTCGCTCAGTAGCCCAAGCCCGTGGCCTGGCAGACGTCGGCCCTGTGGTGCTGGAGCTGCTGCAGGGCCCAGAGAACCTCACTCCCGACGAGGCATACTTCACAGTCCTCACCGCTGTCCGGATCGGAACCGATGCCGCAATCCCGGTGCTCACTCGATTCCGGACCGTGAACGATCTACGGGTACGCACAGAGCTGGCTCTGGCCTGGAGCCGGTTCGACACCGACCGCTACGGTGAGGAGGTCATCGCCTATCTGCACGAGGAAGACCTCTTTTTCGTCATTTCAAGCAGTCGAGAACTCCGTACCCTGCACCGTTTCGGTGGAAGGTCCTTCCTGAGGATCACATCCCCTCTCAGCCCGGAGGAGATCCAACGCTCCTGCGTGCAGGACCGCCTCACGAGACTGTGCATCGCGGCAGATCTGCGTTGCTCCTGGGAGTGGCTTGCCTGGTTCTCCCGTCTCACCGAGCTGACCCTGGAGGCCCCGGTTCCCGAGGTCGATGTGAGTTCACTTCGGCGTGTGCTCTCCCTCCGAACGCTTCGGTTGCCCGCAGCAGCGAGGGTCGTCGGAGCGGAGCAGTTGCCCCCGACGGTGAAAATCCTCCGCGCAAGCTGACTGCGGCTGTTTCCACTCCGGTGATGAACCACTCCGGGGCTGATGGAGGCTGCGACCAGCTCGGGCTGCATGGATTCGGCATCTCCGGGGCCGAGTCTCCGCGCTGATCCCGAAGCCGTTCAGAGGTTGCGGTAGACGTCGCGCCGGTCGCCCACCTTGACGACGAGGATGACGAGTTCACCGTCGTTGATCTGGTAGGCGACCCTGTAGTTGCCGACTCGGAGCCGGTAGAGCCCCGAGGTGCCGGTGAGCTTCTTGATGTCGGCGTCCTCGCGGTAGGGGTCGTCGCCGAGCGCGGTCAGTGCGGTCAGGATGCGCATGGCTTCGAGTCGGCTGATGGCCCGGAGCTGCCGCTGTGCTGCCGTGGTGAACCGGAACGCGTACTTCACGCGGCGCCTTCACCGCGCTCGCTGAACAGGTCCGCCAGCAGCTCGGCCATCGAAACGGTGGGCTCGTCGTCGGCCAGAACCGCTTCCGCCTCGCGGGCCAGCATCACGTCGGCCGCCTCTTCCAGCGCTTCGAAGTCGGTGATCGGCACGACCGCGGCGACCGGGGCACCGTTGCGTGTGATGACCGTCGGAGTGCCTTCCTCGGCCTGGTTGATGTGGTGCGCGAGATGCGCGCGTGCTTCCCTGACGGTCGCGGTGTTCTCGGTCATGGAGCGAGTGTACGCATGCTCGTGTACACGACGCCAGGCGTAAGCTCGCGCTCGTGAGCCATCCTGGACGGCATCGCCTGGTCCGTGGCGTAGGAGCCGCGTCGACGGCCGGTCCCTCGGGCCGGGTCCGGGTCGGGGGCCGGCCTCCGGAGTAGGCGTTCGGCTCTCTCCTGAGCCGGGCGCGTATCGGGTGAGCGGCCTCGGCGGGGCCCTGCGGGGAGGGTGCGCGACTTGGCCAAAAAGAGTTCGTGAAACTCTTCACATGAAAAAGTGGCGGTGAATGCGTCCGAGCGGCTGATAAACCCCGGATAAGGGCGCGCGGAGCCTCCGAGACGAAGGCGGGTGCGGCCCCGGCGGCGGGGCGGCGAAGCCGGCCGCCCCCGGCGGTTTGCTTGCTCCCGAGCGTACAACCCCAGCTCACGAGGGGTTTCGCCGCCGCCGGACGGGTGGCCGGCCCGCCCGGAATGTCGGGACTCCTGCGATGGGGCGCGGAGTGTAACACAGCGCTGAGGAGTCCTTGTGAAGGGCCTCACGAGCACCCCCTCCGGAGTGCTGGATACTCGAATCATGAGCACCACGGAGCGTCCACGGATCCTCGTAGTAGGCGGCGGCTACGTCGGCCTGTACGCGGCGCGCCGCATTCTCAAGAAGATGCGGTACGGCGAGGCGACAGTCACGGTCGTCGACCCGCGCTCGTACATGACGTACCAGCCCTTCCTCCCCGAAGCCGCAGCCGGCAGCATCTCCCCGCGCCACGTCGTGGTTCCGCTGCGGCGCGTGCTCCCCAAGGCGGAGGTCCTGACGGGCCGCGTCACGACCATCGACCAGGACCGCAAGACCGCCACGGTCACGCCGCTCGTCGGCGAGGCCTACGAGCTGCCCTTCGACTACCTGATCGTGGCGCTCGGCGCCGTCTCCCGCACCTTCCCGATCCCCGGCCTGGCCGAGCAGGGCATCGGCATGAAGGGCGTGGAGGAGGCCATCGGCCTCCGCAACCACGTCCTGGAGCAGCTCGACAAGGCCGACTCCACGACCGATGAGGAGGTCCGCCGCAAGGCGCTGACCTTCGTCTTCGTCGGCGGCGGCTTCGCCGGTGCGGAGACCGTGGGCGAGGTCGAGGACATGGCCCGCGACGCGGCGAAGTACTACCCGAACGTCTCCCGCGAGGACATGCGGTTCGTGCTCGTCGACGCCGCCGACAAGATCCTCCCGGAGGTCGGCCCCGAGCTCGGCAAGTGGGGTCTGGAGCACCTCCAGAAGCGCGGTGTCGAGGTCTACCTCCAGACCTCCCTGGAGTCCTGCGTCGACGGCCACGTCGTGCTCAAGAACGGCCTGGAGGTCGACTCCGGCACCCTCGTCTGGACCGCCGGCGTCAAGCCCAACCCGGCGCTGGCCCGCTACGGCCTGCCGCTCGGCCCGCGCGGCCACGTCGACGCGGAGGCCACGCTCCAGGTCAAGGGCAGCGACTACATCTGGGCCGCGGGCGACAACGCCCAGGTGCCGGACCTCGCCGCCCGCGCCGAGGGCGTCGAGAACGCCTGGTGCCCGCCGTCCGCGCAGCACGCGCTGCGTCAGGCCCGGGTCCTCGGCGACAACGTCATCTCCGCGCTGCGGGGCTTCCCGCAGAAGGAGTACAAGCACGCCAACAAGGGCGCGGTCGCCGGTCTGGGCCTGCACAAGGGCGTCGCGGTGATCCGGCTCGGCAAGCGCGTGAAGATCAAGGTCAAGGGCCGCGCCGCCTGGTACTTCCACCGCACGTACCACGGCATGGCCGTGCCGACCTGGAACCGCAAGATCCGGGTCTTCGCCGACTGGACCCTGCAGACGTTCCTCAAGCGCGAGGTCGTGTCCCTCGGCGCGATGGAGAACCCCCGCGAGGAGTTCTACGAGGCCGCCCGCCCGGCGCCCGCCCCCTCCGACGCCCGGCCCGTGACGGCCGAGTCGTCCGAGAAGGCCGAACGGGCCGGGCGTTCCGAGAAGGCCAGGGCCTCCTGACCACGCGGGGCCCGGCAGCCCGGCCCCGCGAACAGCAGAACAGCAGAACAGCGGCCCGAAGGGGCGTCCGCCGAATCCGTGGGGCGGACGCCCCTTCGGCGTTCCCGGACCGCGGTCGCCGCTCCGTGGTCACTCGGCCCGGGTGCGCCGGACCTCCGTCCCGGCCGCGCTGCCCCCGCCTCTGTCCCGCAGGGGTCTGGGATTCGGGCGGGCCCGGTGCTTCCGTAGAGGCACAGGCGTTCACCGCTCCCGCCCACGGAGGTGTACGAGACATGACCGACGCCGCGCGGCGGCTCACCGCACTCGCCGAGGAACTGCTGGGCACCCCGTTCCCCCTGCGGATCCGGGCCTGGGACGGCAGCGAGGACGGCCCGCCCGGCGCGCCCGTCCTCGCCGTACGCCACCGGCGGGCGCTGCGCCGGTTCCTCTGGTCTCCGGGCGAACTCGGCCTGGCCCGCGCCTGGGTGGCCGGTGAGCTGGACATCCTCGGCGATCTCTACGAAGGGATGGACCGGCTGTCCGGCCTGTTCTGGGAGCGTGGTGCGGGCCCGGGCGGCGGTGTCCGCGGCGCCCTGGGCGCTGCCGCGGCCCTGCGCGACCCGCGGACCCGGGCCGCCGTCCGCGAACTCGTGACGCTGGCCGGCCCCGGGCTGCCCCCGCCGCCGCCCCGCGAGGAGGCGCGCCGCCTGCGCGGCGGGCCGCTGCACAGCCCGCGCCGCGACCGCCGGGCCGTCAGCCACCACTACGACGTCGGCAACGACTTCTACGCCCTCGTCCTGGGCCCTTCCCTGGTGTACTCCTGCGCCTACTGGACGGAGGGCGCCGACCTGGAGGCGGCCCAGCGCGACAAGCTCGACCTCGTCTGCCGCAAGCTGGCCCTGCGCCCCGGCTCCCGGCTGCTGGACGTCGGCTGCGGCTGGGGCGCGCTGGTGCTGCACGCGGCGCGCGAGTACGGGGTGCGCGCCGTCGGGATCACCCTCTCCTCCGAGCAGGCCGCCCACGCCCGCAAGTGGATCGCCGAGGAAGGACTGGCGGACCGGGTGGAGATCCGGGTGCAGGACTACCGCGAGGTCCCCGACGGCCCGTACGACGCCATCGCCTCGATCGGCATGGCCGAGCACGTCGGCTCGGCGCGCTACCGGGCGTACGCCGGCGTGCTCCACGGGCTGCTGCGTCCCGGCGGCCGGCTGCTCAACCACCAGATCGCCCGCCGCCCGGAGCCCGACGAGGAGGAGTACCGCATCGACGCGTTCATCGACGCCTACGTGTTCCCGGACGGTGAGCTGGCCCCGGTCGGCTCCACCGTCTCCCGCCTGGAGGAGGCCGGCTTCGAGGTGCGCGACGTGGAGGCGATCCGCGAGCACTACGCACTGACGCTCCGTCAGTGGGTGGCGCGTCTGGAACGGGACTGGCCGCGGGCCGTGCGCATGGTCTCGCCCGGCCGCGCCCGGGTGTGGCGGCTCTACATGGCCGCGTCCGCGCTCTCCTTCGAACGGAACCGGATCGGCGTCAACCAGATCCTCGCCGTCCGCACCCCGGAGGGCGGCACGTCGGGCCTCCCGCTGCGCCCCCGGGCGTGGACGGAGACCTGAACGGCGGCATCCGGCGGCATCCGGCACCGACCGCGCCGGGCCCCGTCCGCGACGGCCGTACGTCGCGAACGGGGCCCGGTCCCGGTGCCCGCGGCCCGCCCGGGGGCGGGGTCCCGCCGCTACTCCGCCTTGATCGCCTCCAGCGCGTTCAGCTTCGCCGCCCGCCGCGCCGGCCACAGCGCGGCCAGGACGCCGACGAGTCCGGCGAGGGCCAGGAAGGCGCCGATCCGCTCCCACGGGACGGTCATGGTGTACGTCTCCATCGACTCGGTGATGGCCGTCCCGGCGGCCCAGGCGAGGAAGACCCCGAGCCCGATGCCGAGCACGGCGCCGAAGAGCGAGATCACGATCGACTCCAGCCGGATCATCCGCTTGACCCGCGAGCGGTCCATGCCGATCGCCCGCAACATCCCGATCTCGTGCTTCCGTTCGAAGACCGACATGGCCAGGGTGTTGATCACTCCGAGGACCGCGATGATCACGGCCATCGCCAGCAGGCCGTAGAGCATGTTGAGGATCAGGCTGATCACGCCGCTGATCTCCTCGCTGATGGCCCGCTTGTCCTGGATCCGGATCGCCGGGTTCTTGCCGAGCGCCTCCGTGATGGTCTCCTCGGCCTGCGCGGAGGGACCGTCCTTCATCTTCACCATCACCTGGAAGTCGGTGATCTCCGTCAGGTGCGGATCGACCACGCCGGTGGTGACGAAGAAGCCGTCGATCATCTCGTTGCCGGTGTAGACGCCCGCGACCTCCAGCTTCTCGGTCTTGCCGTCGTCGAACTCGTAGGTGAAGGTGTCACCGGTCGCGATCCCGGCCGCCTCGGCGGTCTTGTGGTCGACGACCGCGCGGTTTCCTCCGAGCCGGTCCAGCGAGCCGCTGCTGAAGTCGAGGGAGAGCACCTGGCCGATGGACGCCGGGTCGACCCCGGTCATCCCCACCCACTCGTCGTTCACCGTGCCGTACGCGGCGCGCATCGGGCTGGTGGCCGCGACCTCCGGCATCCCGTCCAGCTTCTCGCGCACGTCGGGGGAGAGCCCGGTGTAACTCGCCATGCTCACCGCGTAGTCGGCCTTCATCAGCCCCACGGCCATCTTGTCGACGGCGCTCTGCACCGAGGTGGCGACCACCGTCAGACCGGTGACCAGGGTGAGCCCGATCATCAGCGCGGAGGCGGTGGAGGCGGTGCGGCGCGGATTGCGCAGCGAGTTGAGCCGGGCCAGCTTGCCGGCCGTGCCGAAACGGTCCAGCAGGGGCGCGGCGGCGGCGATGACCGGGCGGGACAGCAGCGGCGTCAGCACGATCACCCCGACCATCATCGTCGCCGAACCGGCCGCCAGGAGCTGGTTCTTGTCCTGGGTGACGCCGAGGAAGAGGAGCGCCGCGCCGAGGGCGGTGATGCCCGCGCCGATGCTGTTGCGCACCACCAGTCCGCGGGTCGTCGGGGTGGCGTGCACGCTGTTCATCGCGGCCACCGGCGGCACCTTGGCGGCCCGCCGGCCGGGCAGCCAGGCCGCCAGCATGGTCACCACGACACCGATCACCAGAGCGATCAACGGGGTCTGCGGGGCGATGACGAGCGGCCCGTCCGGGATGGTCGCCCCCACCGCGCCGATGCCGGCGCGCATGCCGACGGCGATGCCGAGACCGGCCACGAAACCGAGGACGGCGGCCACCAGGCCGACGAGGAACGCCTCGATGAGCACCGAACGGGTCACCTGGCGGCGGGAGGCGCCGATGGCGCGCATCAGCGCGACTTCCCGGGTGCGCTGGGCGACGAGCATGGTGAAGGTGTTGGCGATGATGAAGATGCCGACGAAGAGGGCGATGGCCGCGAAGTAGAGCAGGACGTTGCCCATCTCCTCGGTCTCCGCGGTGATCCGCCGCGCCTGCTCGTCGGAGAGGACCTTGCCGGTGACGGCCTCGGTGCCCTTCGGCAGGATCTCCTCGACCGCCGCCTTGAGCTCGGTCTGCGAGGTGCCGGCCGCGGCCTGGACGGTGATCTCGTCGTATCCGTCGGCTCCGCCGAACAGCTCGAGCGCCGTGTCGTTGTCGAAGAGCACGAGGGTGCCGCCGGCCGCGACGTTGCCGTCCGAGGTGTCGAAGATCCCGGTGACCTCGGGTGTCCGCACCGGCCCGTCGACGGAGAGCCGTACGGTGTCGCCGGTGCGGTAGCCGGTGCGCTCGGCGGTGCGGCGGTCGAGGGCCACCTCGTCACCGGTCTCCGGGGCGCGGCCGTCGGTGAAGGTGTAGCGGGGGTCCTTGCCGTCCGGGCCGGGGTGGTGGTTGCCGCCGAGGGTGGACCAGCCCTCGCCGACGAGCTTGCCGTCCTTGCCGGCGAGCGCGGTGAAGTCGGAGACGCCGGCCGTGGCCGACGCGGCGCCGGGCAGCTCCTCGGCCTTCTTCAGCAGGGCGTCGTCGAGCCGGGGCTCCTCCTCGCCGGCCGCGACACCGCCCCACCGGATGGCGACGGAGACGTGGTCGAAGCTCTTGGCGGAGCTCTTCTTGAAGGCGTCACCGACGGTGTCGGTGAAGGTCAGGGTGCCGGAGACGAAGGCGACGCCGAGAAGGACGGCGAGCACGGTCATCAGCAGCCTGGCCTTGTGCGCGAGCACATTGCGCAGGGCGGTACGGAGCATGGTCCTGTCAATCCTGGTGTGGGGTGGGCGGCCCAGGGGCGGGCGGGACGGCCCGCGGGCCGGGGAGGTGCACACACCGCTCCCGCACGGCGGCACGCCGCGGGGGCGCGCGGTGGGGGCGCGGCTGATCGGGCGGGGGCGGCGGTTCAGGCGCCGGTGCCGCCCGCCCCGGTCGGCAGGGTGCGCATCCGGTCGAGCACGGCCTCGGCCGTCGGGTTCTCCAGCTCGTCGACGATGCGGCCGTCGGCGAGGAAGACGACGCGGTCGGCGTAGGCGGCGGCGACCGGGTCGTGGGTGACCATCACGACCGTCTGGCCCAGCTCGCGCACGGAGTTGCGGAGGAAGCCCAGCACCTCGGCGCCGGAGCGGGAGTCGAGGTTGCCGGTCGGCTCGTCCGCGAAGATGATCTCGGGGCGGCTCGCGAGCGCGCGGGCGACGGCCACGCGCTGCTGCTGGCCGCCGGACAGTTCGGTCGGCCGGTGCTTGAGACGGCCCTCCAGGCCGACGGTCCTCACGACCCGGTCAAGCCACTCGGGGTCGGGCTTGCGGCCCGCGATGTCCATGGGGAGGGTGATGTTCTCCAGGGCGTTGAGCGTGGGCAGCAGGTTGAACGCCTGGAAGATGAAGCCGATCTTGTCCCGGCGGAGCTGCGTGAGCTGCTTGTCCTTGAGGGACGCCAGTTCGGTGTCGCCGATGCGGGCGGAGCCGGCGGATATCGAATCCAGCCCGGCCACGCAGTGCATCAGCGTCGACTTGCCGGAGCCGGACGGGCCCATGATCGCCGTGAACTCGCCCCGGCGGAAGTCGGCGGAGACCCCGTCGAGCGCCACCACCTGTGTCTCCCCCTGGCCGTAGACCTTGGTGAGGTCCGTGGCGCGGGCGGCGACCGTGGTGGGGCGGGCGGCGGTCCGGGCACCTGTGATGCTGGTGGTCACGGGGAACTGCTCCTGTCTGCATGCGTTCGGGCCATCGGCTGGGACGCCCGGGGACCCCACCATCGTCTCGGCCGGAACAGCCCCTGGGATCACCCCGCGTACCCGTTTCCGTAGCCCTCCAGGGAGGTACTGCGGGGGCCGCTGTCATACCTGGGGATGACGGGATGTGCCGGAGGGGCGGCCGGGGGCAGTCGAGATCGCGTCAATTCCGGGCACGCCGGACCGAGCCGGGCGCGGTGCCCCGCAGGGACCAGCAGCAGGTTCTCGCCATCCCGGTTCTGATGGACCTTCAGCTGCCCATAAAATCAGACAACCACCCTTCGGGAACGGGCTGTTCAGCACCGCGCACCCGGATAGGCTCGGAGGGCGCCATGGGGGGACCGCGAGCCGCTGGGAGCGGTCCCGCAAGCCTGACCAGCCCCATTGGCATCGTCATGGGGGATCCCGCCCGGATGGTGGAATGCAGACACGGTGAGCTTAAACCTCACTGGCCTAGAAGGCCGTGCCGGTTCAAGTCCGGCTCCGGGCACTCCCTCCGATACCCGGCCCGACCTGCGAGAATGACCGATTCTCGCAGGGTTGTTGTGTGCCCGTGGGCGCACGGGGGCTTTACCCATGCCGTCATGGCGTACAGCGCGAAGCGGAAGAACAAGGCCGAGGCGTCATCAGCGGATGGGGAGAGGTCACGTCTCGCAGGGTAGGGACTGGCACTGACACCCGTTCAGGGGGCCGCCCGCACCCGGTGCAGGGGTGCGGGCGGCCGGGGCCCGCTCCGGTTGGCCGACATCCCACAATCCCGGCCCCGTCTCCTCGGGCGAACGACGCCGGGTGTGCCCGGGTGCGGCTGGCCCTGGCACACCCGGCAGGGGGCGCTATGCGGTGCAGGCAGTGACGATCTCGGCCAGGTGCTTGGTGGAGCTCGTGCCGGGGATGGGTGCGGTGTGCTCGAGCCTGGTCAGCCACCGCAGGGCTGAGGCGATGCCGTAGGTCCCGGCGAGCCGGCCGGCGTTCAGCGGCCGGTACGGCACGTAGGGGATGCCGCGGCCCTGGCACAGTTCCAGCACCGGGTCATGCCGCTCCTCCACGTGGAGGACGTTCTGCACCGCGGCGACCTCGACTATGCCGAGCGCGTCACGGACTTGCCCGCTGGTGACCTTGGACAGGCCAATGTGCCGTATCTTGCCCTCGCGCTGCATGGCCGCGAGCTCCCCGAGCTGGTCGCGCAGCGGGACCAGCGGGTCCACGCGGTGCAGGTAGCACAGATCGAGTGTCTCGGTGCCCAGCCGCCGCAGGCTGCCCTCAACGGCAGCACGCAGGTAGTCGGGGCGGCCCAGGGGCTTCCAGACGTTCGGGCCGGGGCGGACCATGCCGACCTTCGTGGCGATCAGCACATGGCCGGGGTAGGGATGGAGTGCATCGCGGATGAGGTCTTCGGCGATGTGGGGGCCGTAGGCGTCGGCGGTGTCGATGTGCGAGATGCCGTGCTCGTGCACGGCAGCGCGGAGCACGGCGAGGGCTTCGCCGGGGTCCGGCGGTGCGCCCCAGGTGCCGGGGCCGGTCAGGCGCATGGTGCCGAGCCCGAGGCGTGAGACGTCCTTGCCGGCAATGGTGATCGTGCCAAGGCCCGTCATCGGTCCGCCGCCTTGAGGGCGCTTTCCACTGCGCGGGTGACGGCCGCGGCCTGGGAGGCGTCGACGTTCTCCACGATCGTGTGCGGGGCTTCCAGGTCGGCCAGGAGGGCATGGGCGTGCTGGTGCACCTGCATCTGGAATCGCAGGTCGCCGTGAGGACTGTCGGTGGCTTCCTGCGGGTCCAGCACGGTGGCGATCAGCAGGTCGTAGTCCGGGACGGCGAGGGAGGCCAGGAGCCGCAGCCGGTCGAGGGCGAGTTCGTCGGGGGTCTCGCCGCGGTGTTCGAGGGCCGCGGTGTAGTAGGCCAGCGGGCCGAGGACCGGCCCGTCGGCCAGGACGACGTTGGCGGCAGTCAGGGCGGCGGTCTCGTCGGCGAGCCCTTGGTGCATCAGCCACTCGGTGGTGTGGGCGGTCTGCGTGTCCATCTTCGGCATCCCGGCGGCCGCGGCACGTTTGGCCAGGCCGCCAACGCGCTCCACTCGCAGGCCGTGACCGGCGAGTTCGGTGGTGATACGGCGGGCCAGGGTCGTCTTTCCGGTCCAGGGGCCGCCGAGGATGCCGATGCGGGCCCGACCGGGCAGGGGCGTGGTCACCACAGTGTTGGTTCCTCAGTGTCGGTGTCGGGGTTGGGGGCGCCGGGCAGGCCGGGCGGGACGGCCGCGGCCGCCAGTGCCGGCCACGTCTCGTAGTCGGCGGCCAAAGCAAGGAGCAGCCGGCCGGCGGCGAAGGCGTCGTACAGGGCGCGGTGCCGCTGCCTGGGGGCTGCGGAGAGGTCGAGTTGGAAGTGCTCGATGAGCGCGTCGAGGGAGTAGGAGGGCAGGCCCGGGCGGGTGGTCTTGGCCAGGCGCAGGGTGTCCAGGACTCCGGCCGGCTGCCACTGGGGAAGGTGGGCGGTCAGTACGCGGTGTTCGACGTGGGCGTTGTGGGCGCAGATCCACGCCCCGCCCAGCACGTCTTGTACCTGGTCGGCGACTTCCTCCCACGGCGGGCAGTCGGACAGGTCTTCGGCGGTCAGGCCGTGCACGCGGGTCGCGTGCCAGGTGACGGGGCGTGGTGGGCGGATCAGCCATTCGCGGGCGGAGTCGGCGTGCAGGCCCGTGGCGTCGGCGGGGAGGGTGGCGACTTCCACCAGGTCCGGCGGGCGGGCGCCGTTGCCTTCGACGTCCACGACGTACAGCTTGGGCCAGTCCATCAGGTGCGGGCTCCGTCCTCGGCGCGCCAGCCGATGGGGGCGCGGCCGTGTTGTCGGGGAAGGTGGGGGTGCTCGGCGGCGTGGCACTGGTAGCCGTACGTGTGCTGGAGGTAGTAGCGCGGCGGCTCGTCCAGGCCCTGCACGGTGATGGCCCGGTCGGTGATGGTCACCTCTCCGGTGGCGCCGAGGCGCCGCGCGTCCTGGATGACGTGTTTTGGGTTGGGCTTGGTGAACGCGCGGGCGCACAGTTCGAGCTGGGCGCGCGGGCAGATGCTGCACAACTCGCGGATGCCGTAATGGCCGTTGTAGTCGGGCTCACCGTGGGCGAAGGTGACGGCGCAGCTCGTCTTGCGGAACAGCTCCCCGAAGGGCGCTTGGGTGTCGGGCCGGCGGAAGAAGTCGAGGATTCGTCGCTCCAGCGTCTCCGGCATGATCTTCCGGCGTGCGGTCTCCTCGTAGGGCATGGGGAGGTTGTGTGCCTTGTAGAAGTCGGTGATCTCGTCGCGGAAGAACAGGCCGGTGAAGACGGTGGCGTGGGCGTGTTCGGCCAGTTCCCGGGCCCGTTGGAAGTCGTCGGGGGTGTCGTTGAGGCCGGGCACGATGGGCCGCCAGTACAGGATGGTGCGGTACCGGTCGGCGTGCTCGTACAGGGTGCGGAGGCTGGCCGCGGCGATGTGGGAGTCCACCGGCTCGATGCGCTTGTCGGCGATACCGGAGTGGGTGACCAGCACGGTGACGCGGAGGTTCTTGAAGCTGTTCAGGACTGCGCAGTCCTCGGGGGTGACGCGCCAGCGGGTGATGACCAGCACCATGTTGGTCAGGCCCATGTCGTCCAGGTGCCGCATCACCGCGAACAGGTGCGGCTTCACAGCCGGCAGCATCGGATCGGTCGCTTTGTTCAGCAGTTGGATCGGGGTGACGTGATCGGTGAAGTACCGGTGCTCGACCAGGGCGCGGGCCGCGTCCTGGTCGCTCATCAGCCGCCGGGGGACCTTCATGTCGTAGTTGTCGAGGAGTTGCCGGATGCAGTACGTGCAATCCAGCGGGCACCCGACGATCCAGTTCAGGGAGAGCCCTGACTTTCGGTATTCGATCGGGTCGGCGATCTTCGGGTGCATGCCGTCGATCTCCGCGCGATCGAGGATCGGCAGGGGACGGCGAGGGGGAGCAAGGTCGGACATGGCGCCTCCAGGAAGAGAGGGGGCTGAGCGGGGTCACTGGCCGCCGGGGGCGGTGCCGCCCCGGCGGAGGTCGGGCGGGGTGAGCAGGGCCCGGCGGCCGGCACCGAACCAGGTGCCGAAGTCCCGGCGGGCCGCCATCGGGTCGTCGGAGGTGTGGATCAGGTTCTCCACCAGGCGGCTGTCGGCCATGGCGGCGGCCGCGCTGTCGGTGCCCAGGTCCCCGCGGATCGTGCCCGGCCCGGCCTGCGTGGGGTCGAAATGCCCCAGCGCGCGGCGGAGCCGGCCGTGGATACCGGGTGTCCCGTAGGCGAGGGCCACGCACACCGGCTTGCCGACGTACATCTCATCCAGGCAGGCGCGAACCTTGCAGTAGTACCAATCGGCGTCTACCAGCAGGTCCCAGTAGTGCACATGCACCTGCCACGGCTCGACCACCACCTGAGTACGGGCCAGGACCGTCGCGTCCAGGGCCGCGATCCGGGCGAGGAGCGTGTCCACCAGGCCGCGGCGCACAGCGTCCGGCTTGCACAGGACGACGCTCCACCGTTCCCAGTCCACGCCGGCCACCACGTCACCGGGGCGGGCGGGCTTCCGGTCCCACGGGATCGCGTTCACAAGGTCTCCTTCCCTGCGCTGAACCCCGCCCGGGCGGGGAGACGTTCGGCGGTGGGGCCGTCGCTGATCAGGGGGTGGAGCGCTCGCCAGATCAGCTGTGCGGCGTCCAGTTCGCCGGCCGGTGCTATCACGAACGACAATGCGACCCGCACCGCGAGCTCGCAGACGGCGACCGTGCGCTGCCTGTCGTCCGAGGACTGGTCCGGCGCGAGGGCGGCCACCGCCATGTCCCGCACCTGGTCCATCAGTTCGGCCGGTGACGGCAGCGGCTTGCCAGCGCGGGACTTCTCGGGGGCGAACGGGCCAGGAGGCTCCAGAGCGGCGGCCCGGGACGGCCGCGGCAGCCGCACGTCCCAGCAGTTGGTGAGCACAGCCCGCGCCAGCGGGGTGCGGGTCGTTCGCCACGTCCAGTCGGCCAGTGCCGCCAACCGGTCTGCGGGGGGCACCTGCGGCGGTCTGGTCAGGGCGCGCTCGACACCTGCGAGGTAGCGGTCGATCTCGCGCCACGCCAGCGCTCGGGCCAGGCCGTCCTTGCTGCCGAACTCGTTGTAGAGGGCCTGCCGGGACACTCCGGCCTCTGCGGCGATGCCCGTCAAGCGGATTTGGGTCCAAGGCCGTTCGGAGAGGGCTGCGATGGCGGTGTCCATGAGACGCTCGCGTACGGCCGTCACTGCCTCTTCCTGTCCGGTCGGAGCGAAGCTACGGGCGTCCTGCAGCGCCTTGTGAACCGATGCGAAGGCCCGGCCGGTCTCCCCGGCCAGCGTCCTGATCGACTTTCCGGCCCGGTAGTGGGCCAGGAGCGCGCAGGCGAAGGTTTTGTAGGCGTCGCTTGTGAGATGTCTGCGGGGCGGCACGCGCGGAATCTCGGGCAAGCCCGGCGCGGTCACCATGCTCCCGCGTCCAGCCGCGCCAGGCCGGTCCATGGGCAAGGTCATCGGGGTGAGGTGCCTTTCTGGCGTTCATGGGGGTTCGGCCATGCCGGGGGGAGGCCGCTGCCGGGCGGTCTCCCCCCGGGTGCTCAGGTGCTCAGGCGGTCAGCGCGACCGGGGGCAGTGGGTCGATGTTCCCGCGCAGGGCCTCCTCCACCCCGCGGCGGGAGAGGTCCACCTGCAGGGCGTGGTGATCGCTGACGCCGGTGGTGTCGATGACCTCGACATCCACCACGGCTCGGACGAGCCGCGGGTCCAGATAGCAGCGGTCGATGCGCCGGCCGCCGCCCTGCCCGCTGGTGGAGGCGTGGCCGGCGGTCGGGTCCAGTGCGTGTTTCTGCCCGAGGTGGTGGGCGGCGTAGCGGGCCGGGTCGTGCAGTCCGCAGCCGAGCAGGGTTTCGTCCAGGTAGGTGCAGGAGATCCGGGAGCCGTCCGGGGCCTGGTTGGTGCGGTGCATGATGTGCGGCAGGTCGGTGATGTCGGGGTCGGTCCAGTTCGGCAGCGGCACCGTCTCCCCGACGGGGACGGGGTATTCGTTGCAGTCGCCGAAGCCGATGAACGCCATGCCTTGCTTGGTCTTGTCGGCGAGGGCGGCGAGTTCATCGGCCTCACGCTCCCGCGCGCGGGGCGAGTTGAAGGCGCCGTGCCAGGACACCATGACGATGCGGCTGCCCGGGACGCCGACGTATTCGGTGACGATGTTCGTCGGCGGGGTGCGCCACCCCTTCTCGGGCCGGTACTCCCTCACCACGGGGAAGGTTTCGGGGCGTACGAGCAGCGCGGTCGGGTTCTTCCCGACCCCGGGCTGGCCGATGAATCCGCGCATCCCGCCGAGAGCGCGTTCGGCCGCGTGCAGGCGGTCGTGCCCCTCCTCGCGGCTGTGGGTGGCCTCCTGCCGGAACAGGCCGTCGGGGCGGAGGGGCGCCAGGATTTCCTTGTGCATGATGTGCCACCGCTCGCCCGGTGTCCCGTCCGGGCCGAGGCCGCCATCGTGTTCGAGGTTGCAGCCCACGAACCGTAATGTGTCGTCGCCGTACGTCAAGATCGTCTCTTTCTGGTTGGGGAGGGCGGCGCGGTACGCCGCCCGGGGCCTCGCAGCGGCCCCCGGCAAGGGGTCCAGAGACCGCTGCGAGGGGTCTAGATGAGCCAGATCACCAGCGGCCACACGGCATAGAAGGCGAAGCCGACCAGGAGGACGACGAGCAGCGTGGCGCCGGGGTGGCGGCGGGCCAGACCGGGCGGGCGGGGCTGGCGGTGCGGGGCGGCCCTCACCGCGTCCCCGCCCGCTGTAGTTCCCGGTCGAGGTTCACCACGGTGGTGCCGTGGAGGGTGACCAGGAGTTGAGCGCCCAGCAGGTAGCGGGTCGCCGGGGCATCGAAGGAGAGCGTCACGTTGCTCTTGACCGGCACCACGCGGTCACCTGCTGTGCGGAACCGCGTGCCGCAGGCGCCCACGGGCCGGATGCTCCGGGCTCGTACAGCGCTGCACTGGTCTTGGAGGTGGGGGCACTGGGCCCGGGCGATCGGGGCGCAGCGCAGGCAGAGCGGGGGCTGCCGGGTCCTGACGCCTTCGGGCCAGTCGGGTCCGGGGCCGTGCGGCAGGTCTTCGCTGGGGCCGGTCGGGGTCTGGAACAGGAACAGCGTCCCGTCCCTGGTGTGGCTGGCCTGCCCACCGCACACCTGGCACAGAAGCCGGCTCATCGTCGCCAGTTGCCGCCCGGGGTGGAGGTCAGGGAAGCGGGGCTCTCCCTGGCCGGGGTCGCCGGTCATGCGGGCCCACAGCACGTCGCGGTACCGGTCGCCGGGGGCTTCGTCCGGGTAGGCGATGCCGCCGCCCGGGCGGGGGACGAACGCGGATTCGAGAGGCGGCAGTTCCCCCTCCCACGGCACCGTGTAGGGGACGACCCGCGGCCTCCGCCCGCGACGGCGCCCGGCGCTCCTGCGGGCCGCCTTGACGCCGGCCCGGGCTCCCCCGGCAGGCTGCAGGGGCTCGGCGACGGGTAACCCGAAGGCGTCTGTCCCGGCCTTCTGGAAGGGGGCGGGGTTCAGCGGATGGCGTGGCATGGCTTCCTTGGTCGTGCCGGTCTTCGGACCCCCGGGGGACCGCGGGCCCTCCGGGGGTTGGGATCCGCGCCCCGGCCCGGGCCCGGGGCCGAAGGCGGGGGCGCGGAAGTCGGGTCAGGTGGTGGCTGGCTGCGCCGCGGTGTCGAACCAGGCCCACACGGTGCCGTCGGGGTCGACGCCGTAGTCGTTGGAGTAGCCGGCCACGAGGAGGAGACCGCGGCCGTTCTCCTGGTCCGGGCCGGCGTCGCGCGGGACCGGCAGCAGAGGGGATTCGTCGGCCACGGTGACGCGGAGGCCGGCGCCACCTGCGGTCAGGCACATGGTGACGCGGCCCTCCCCGTGGGATACGGCGTTGGTCACCAGCTCCGACACCACCAGCTCCACGCGGTCGCGGAGTCCGTCCGGCATCCCCCACCGCTTGAGCTGTTCGACGGCGACGGCTCGGGCCTCCCGCGGCCAAAGCAGGCGGTCACCGTCCGTGCTGGGGGCGAAAACGAGCGTCAGCGCGCGTCGCCGCGAAGGGCCGGGGTGCCCCGCTCCCGAGGACTTGCCGCCGGGGGAGCGGCCGGGGAGTGTCCCCGGGGCGGGGCGTGCGGTGCCCGCCGTTGCCGGCGTCACGGGGTGTGCACCGCGGCTCTTTGTGCTGGGGGGCAGTGCGGGCATGGGTACCTCTTGGCCGTCGAGGGGGCGGTCCACTCGGGCTGACGTGAATAGACAACTGCCGCGCGGCGTCCGTGTGCATGACGTTGGCGCCCCAATTTGCGCCCCCGCCCCCTGGCAACTTTGCAGTCCCTTTACTGTCGTTGGACAGCAGCCGCCCTAACGTTCCGTTATGAAGCCGACACGGAACCATGCTCTGGCAGGTTGGCTCAGGAATCACGGGGTGACTGCCCAGAGCCTCGCCGACCAGGTCAACGACGTGATCGCAGACTTAACCGGCACGTACGGCACGGTGAGCGAGCGTCACGTCCACCGGTGGCTGTCGGGAGAGACGAAGTGGCCGAACGACCGCCAGCGCCTCGCGCTCCAACGAGTCACAGGCCGAACGGCTGTACAACTAGGGTTCGAGCCAAGGGGTAAAACCTCCTTCCCCCCTTCGTCTCCAGAGGAGGACCCCGTGTACCGCAGAGCGTTCGTCGCCGCTGCCGCCGGCGCAGCGCTGCCCGCATCAACCCCCGCGCGATCTCGCCGACTCGGGTACGGCGATGTGGACCGGATGAACGCCAAACTCGCCGCGGTGGTGAGCATGGACGACCGGTACGGCGGCACCCCGGCGCTGGAGGAGCACGCCGCCGCTCTCGCGCAAGAGGCACTGGACATGCTGCAAAGCGGCACCGCGTCCAGCCGCGTGCAATCCGAGTTGTACGCCGTGGCCGCAGCCCTGACCACCAGCGCCATGTGGGCGGCCATCGACGGGCGCCGCATGGGCTCAGGCCAGGCGCACATGCACCAGGCCGTGACCTTGGCCAACCTGGCGCAGAACCCCGCAGTGCAATTCCGGGTCTGGGGGCACGCCGCGTTCCTCTACCGGCAGCTCGGCCGGCAAGCCGACGCCCTCGCCGCCGCCGAGCTCGCCCGCAAATCGTCCGCGACCCGCCGTAACCCTGCCTTCGCCTCCCTCGCTCTGGCCCGGCTGGCGGTGCACCACGCCAACGGAGGCGACGCCCGCAGCGCCCTGCGCGCCCTGGGCCGGGCGGAAGAGAGCTACACCCGCATCGACGAAGCGGCGAACCGGCCGCCGTGGCTGCGGTTCTTCGACCTGGCCGAGATCGACAGCCTCGCGGCGTCCACACACCTGCGCCTGGGCCGGTGGGAGGAAGCCGAGAAGCGGGCGCACCAGTCCCTGGCCCGGCTCCGCCCGGATCTGCACCGCAACCGCGCCCTCACCCACGCGAACATCGCCCTCGCGCAAGTCGGGCAAGGGGACATCGAGCACGCCGTCGCCTCCGCCCGGGCCGTGCCCGCCGCGATGGCCGTCCACGGCCGCGTGGGGAATCTCCTGACCGAGTTCACCCAGCGACTCAATGCCCTCGCGCCCACGAGCGGCCCCGCCCGCGAGTGGGCGGAACACAGGAAGGCCATCGCCGCATGACCCACCAAGGCAGCAGCCTCACGTTCCGCCACCACACCGACGTGGAAGAGGTTCGGCAGCTCCTCTTGGACGTCCACGTAGAAGTTCGTGGGGACTACGGCCTGATGGGCGACCCCTTCTACCACGTGGACCGCTTCAACGACCGGCTGAGCAGCTACGCCTCCCGGCCCGGCTGGGAAGCCGTCATCGGCTACCAGGACGAGACGCCGGTCGGGTACGCCTTCGCCATGCCGCTCGGCGAGAACACCGGATGGTGGTCGTCCATGCGCGAGCCGCTGCCGGAGGACTACGTCCGCGAGACCGGCACCCGCACCCTGGCCCTCAACGAGATCCTGGTACGGAAGCCGTGGCGCGGTGCGCACGGCACCGGAGCCGCGCGCCGCATCCATGAGGAACTGCTGTCCGGCCGCACCGAGGAGCGCGCCACGCTCCTGGTGAACCCGGAGCGGGCAGACGGCCGGCTGAAAGCGGTGTACGAGTCCTGGGGCTACCGGGAGATCGGACGACAGCAGCCCTTCCCCGACTCCCCCGTCTTCGCCGCCATGATGCGCGACCCGCTCAAGGCCCCGGCCGAAGACTGACCGCTGTCAGCCGGCCGGGCGCCGCTTCTTCCGGGGCGGGGCCCCATCCGGCTGGGCGGTGAACCGGGCTGACTGTCGGCGGCACGGGCTGGCTGCGCCAGTAGCCGCCGAATTCAGCGTGAGGCCAGTTTGATCAGGTCGGCGGGATGCTGCCGGGCCTCGGCCTGGTGCTTCTTCGCGGCCTTCGCGCTCTTGAGGATCTCGGCCTTGTCGACGTCCTCAACGTTGATGTGCGGCATGAGCGCTGTTATGGCGCGCAGCCACGACGTCACGGGCCACCCAAGGCTGAACTCTCCCGGCTGCGCCCCGGAAGTCATCTCTTCGAGGTCGAGGAGCGTCGCGTTCATTCGGTGTTCGAGCATGCGCCCGAAGGCGAACGTCGCTCCGTCCCACGATTCGCTCGTGAACTCGGCACCCGGCATCAAGGCCCGGCGAAAGCGATTGACCCCCGCGCTCGCCCGTGGGGGCCGTTGCTTTGACGGCCCGTCGGCCCGGCGGCCTGACGGGTCTTTGGTTGTTTGGTGAAGACCGAACAACTTCCGGAATGATCTCCGCCGGTGGCGGTAGTCGTAGAAGGGTCGCATCCGGCCAGTTAGGCTGGTTGTGGCGTCGCCGCCCCTGCGGGGGAGGTCACGGCGGCAGCGAAGCCTGGTTCATGCTCCGCAAGCTGCCAGGTCAGCGCAGTGAGGGCCCGATGCTGGAGCGTCGGGCCCTCGCCTATTGGTGGACCGCGCGCCCATGGTGCGCCCACGGGCGCACACCCCCGGGCCGGTTCGGGAAGGACCGGGCCAGTGCGGGCCAGTACGGGGATGGTTCCCGCAGGCTGGGGCGTCGACGCAGGTCAGATGGGGTGCCGGTTGCGGTTCAAGTCCGGCTCCGGGCACCCCCCGTCCCCCGGCCCGCGGGGGGAGAGCGGCGGAGAACCGGCCCTCGGGGACCGCTGCCGGGGGACGCGGCGGGAACGCCGCCGGGCACTTCCGTCCCCGGAGCGAGCACATCCTCCCCGCGCTCGCGGTCCTCAGGAGGCCGCGGGATCGTCGCGCCATCCGTCGCTGTGCAGAAAACCCTGGATGGTGCGCCGCCGCCCGGCGTGCTCCCGGACCCGCTCCGCGTACTTCTCCTCCTCGACGGCGGGAATGCCCGCACGGTGGAGGACCGACAGGGGAGGGGCGGGAAGCTCCCGTTCGGCCCGGGTGAAGAACTGGCCCCGCAGGGTGTCCAGCACCTGGTCCAGAGCCGCCAGCAGGGGGCCGGTCGCCGAGGGGTCGGGACGGGCGGAGGGCGCCGCTCCGGCGTGCAGCAGCAGCAAGGCGTCGTCGAGGGCCGCGATGGCACGGGAGGGGGCCTTGGAGCGCGAGGCCGAGTGGAAGTAGTGGACGACCGGGTAGGCCAGATGCTGCTCGCCCATGCGCAGCAGGGGAGCGGTCAGGGAGACCAGGTGCTGGTTGAACATGGAGCTGAAGGCCGTACCCGTCCACCCTCCGGCGACGATGCGGGCGGCATCCCGGCCAAGGGCGTGAATCTGTTCGGCGAGCACGCGCTTGTGGACGACGGCCTCGACCACCTGGACCAGATACGTGATGGACAGGGTCACCAGGAAGAGTCCCGAGAGGGTGGCGACGGTGGTGGCCCCCTGCGCCCAGGGGCTGCCCGGCACATAGTCGCCGGTGCCCAGGGTGAACACGGTGTAGCCCGTGTAGTACACCCGGGTCCAGGCGTCGGCGGGCTCGGCGGTGCGCGAGGCGACCACAGCGCTGTCCTCGGCGGTGAAGACCAGCCACCACCCCGTCCACAGCAGCACGGTCCAGCTGAGGAAGGTGGCCACGAGCGTCACCCGTGCCGGTCAGCTCCAGCAGCCTGCCGCCACGGGGAGCCCTGGTGTGCAGGGCCAGCAGCACCCGCCACACTCCCGCGGCCACCCGGCCGCTGACCGGCCCGGTGCCCGTGGCCATGGACAGCGACGTCACCAGGGCGTCGGCGAGCGCCAGCGCGGCCAGAGCACAGCCGCCGAGAAGCAGCAGCGGGTTCACTCCGCGGCCCCCGGTCCGCGGCGGGCGGCCTTGCGGTAGAGCGCCAGGCCCGGGGCGGTGGTCACGCCGTGCGCCACGGTGCTGGCGGCCACGACCAGAGTGCCGGCGGCCAGGACGACCGGGTCGGCGCCGAGCCGGTGGGCCTCCAGGGTCAGGTAGAACAGCGCCGAGACGCCGATGGGCCCGAACCAGCCCAGGAAGACGGCGTCACGCCAGGTGAGCCGGAGCGGTCGCTTCAGGGCCAGCAGGACCGGCAGCCGGCGCAGCAGCAGCACACCGAGGACCAGCAGGACGGCGCGCCACCAGCCCAGCTCCCCCCACTCGCGCCAGGGGATCATGGCACCCAGCACCGTGAACAGCGGCAGGACCAGCAGGCGGTTGACCGACTCGTCCACCTTGTCGTCCTCGGTGCGGTCGCGCGCGGAACTCGTCGCGTTGAAGGCCAGGCCGCCGGTGAACACGGTGAGGATGCCGTCGAGCCGGAGCAGCCCGGACGCGCCGAGCAGGACCAGGGCCAGCAGCAGGGTGTAGAGGAGCAGCGGACCGGAGCCCACGGCGCCCTCGCGCTCCGCCCAGCGCAGCGCTCCGCCGGCGAGCAGGCCGGCCGCCGCTCCGAGGACGACCGCGCCGAGAACCTGCCACAGGGACTCCAGGAGCGCGTCCGTGCCCGAGAGGGGCCCGGCGATCGCCACCGCGGCCAGCACCAGGGGCAGCGCCAGGCCGTCGTTGGAACCGGACTCGAGGGAGAGCAGCTGCCGGGTCCGCTCGGTGACGCCCTTCTCGGCCGGCTCTCCGGTGACCACGCTGGAGGCCAGGACCGGGTCGGTCGGGCACAGCGCCGCACCCAGCAGCAGCGCCGTGCCCAGGCCGACGCCGAGGGCGGCGGCCGACACCGCCGTGGTGAGCAGCGCCATCCCGGCCATCGCCACGACGAGGAGCACGGCAACCGGCCGGACCCGCGACCGGGCCGCGCGGAACGGATAGCGCAGGGCCACGGCCATCACCGACAGCGCCAGCAGCAGGCGGGAGAACTCGTGCAGCTCCTTGTGACCCTCCACCACGGTGGGCAGGTCGACGACTCCCAGCACTTCCGGGCCGAAGAGGATTCCGGTCAGCAGGGCGAGCAGCGGTCCGCTCAGTGGGAGGCGGTGGATGAGAGCGGAGCCGGCGGCCACCGCCAGGGCCAGGGCGCCGGTGATCGTCAGCAGAAGGTCCAGCACGTGCATCCGGCTTCCCCGCTCCTGGTCTCGGTATGTTCCCCGGTGGTTCATCCGGCGGGCACCGTGATGCGGGCACCGTGATGACGGGGCCGGAACCGGCCGGACGGGGCCGGGCCCGGGTGGCGCGTCACCGCCGGGAGCCAGGCGTACCCGGCGGGAGCGGCCACCACGCCCCGGCGCGTGCCGCCCTCGGCCACCCGGGTGTTCCGGGACGGCGCCGGAAAGGCGTGAGGCCGTCCGTCCGGCCGCTTCCGGCGGAGTCCGGGAACCTGACGGGGAAAAACCTTCGCGTCCCCGGTGTGCCGCCGGGCGTCATCGCGGGAATGTGTATCCGGGCGACATCGTTGACGGTGTCGCCTGCAAAGATCCTCCCTGAGCACTAGGGTGATTTTTTTGCTAAGCCATTACTCTTGAGGCAAGGTCGCGCAGGGCGGCCACGGAGGAGTGAGATGAGGAGCAGCAACCCGGTCTTCTCGCGACGGGGATTCAGCCGCGACAACGGTTACGCGGGCTTCAACGCGGCGCCGCAGGCCGGGGGCCCCGCCGCTGTCCAGACGGGCAACCCGTACGCGGGCACGAACCCGTACGCACAGCAGGCCCAGCCGCAGCAGATGCACGGCGCGCCGCCGCAGGCCGACCGGATGACGATGGACGACGTCGTCATGCGGACCGGTATGACGCTCGGCACCGTCGTCGTCGGTGCCGCCATCGCCTGGCTCATGGAGATGCCGCTCGGCCTGGCCATCGGCGCCGCGCTGATCGCGATGGTCCTCGGGCTGGTCCAGGCGTTCAAGCGCAAGCCCTCCCCGCCCCTGATCCTGGCGTACGCCGCCTTCGAAGGCCTCTTCCTCGGGGCGCTCAGCGGCTTCATCAACGAGCGCTTCGACGGCGCGCCGATGCAGGCAGTGCTCGGCACGATGGCGGTCTTCGCCGGTGTGCTCATCGCCTACAAGACGCGGATCATCCGGGTCACGCAGCGGTTCTACCGCTTCGTGATGGCGGCCGCGATCGGCTTCGTGCTGCTGACCGCGGTGAACCTGCTGTTCATGGCCTTCGGCGGCGGTGACGGCCTCGGCTTCCGCAGCGGCGGCCTGGGCATCGTCTTCGGCATCGTCGGCATCGTTCTCGGCGCCGCCTTCCTCGCCCTCGACTTCAAGCAGGTCGAGGACGGCCTGGCCTACGGCGCTCCGCGCGAGGAGTCCTGGCTGGCCGCGTTCGGCCTCACGCTGACCCTGGTGTGGATCTACCTGGAGATGCTGCGGCTGATCGCGATCCTGCGCGGAGACTGACGTTCCCGCGGCGGGCGGTGCGAACCGTCCCCGAGCGGCGCGAGTGACACGTGACACGACGAGGGGTCCGGAGGCGGAAAGCCTCCGGACCCCTTTCGCGTTCTCGCGCCGCCGCGTTTCCTGTCGCCGCGCCCGGCGCGCCGGACGGGGGCGGACTTACGGGGATGGACCTCCCTCAGAGAAGCTTGCGCGCGGCTCGCCTCAGGTCGTGTTCGTGAATGATCGCTTTGGCATGGCCGTAGGCGAGATTGTGTTCGCCCCGCAGCCAGCTGACCTTTTCCTCGAAGCGGAAGAGCGCGGGACCTTCGTCGACGGTGCGCAGCCAGTCGGCGATATCGCGGCCGGTGCAATGGGGGATGCGGGAGAGCAGGTTCCGGTGAGTCTCTTCCGAGAAGACTTGGGACATCGGCGCCTCCGGGCGGTTCCAATGCTGGTCCTTCACGTCACCGTGCCTGAGCGTTCGTCCCTTGGCAATGGTCCGGAAGGCCCCATACGCTTCCGGCGTGCTGGATGTAACGCCCCTGGAGACCGCCGTCGACCGGCTCGCCGACCGCCTGCGCGCCGCGCCCCGGAGCCGGCTGCGCCGCGGCGCGGCGGAGCAAGGGCTGGAGCTGGCCCGCGCGTTGGCGGTGCGCGCCCAGCGGATCGAGTTCCCCGGCCGGGAGCCGCTGGTGATGCCGGAGGCGGGGCTGTTCACGGTGGCCGATCAGGTCGCCGTCGCGGGACACGACCTGGCGGCGGCCCTGCGCGGTGCGGGCGGCGGTACGGGCGACCGCGGTACGGAGGGCGTCGGTACGGACGGCGGCGGGGGCGCGGAAGCGGTCGCGGCGGAGCTGGCCGAGGCGGTGGCGCTCGTCGGGGCGGCGGCGCGGCGCTGCGGCTGCTGAGCCCCGGGCCTCCGGGGCCGGTCCGCCCCTCCCGGGGGGTGCGCCGTCAGAGCGAGGCGATGACCCGGTCCGCGAGGACGTAGATGCTCTCCTGGCCGCAGGCGAACGTCAGGGCGTACGCGCCGGAGACGCCCGAGCCGCCGAGGAGGAACGGGACGGTGCCCTCCTCCAGGGCCGCCACCAGGTGCTCCGCGGTCTCGCGGTGGCCCGGGGTCATGCAGACCGTCGTGCCGTCGGCGAAGACGTAGACGTCGAGCGTGCCGAGCGGGCCGGGGCGGACGTCCACCAGGGGTATGCCGTCCTCGGCCAGTTCCGCGAGGAGCGCGATGGTGCGTTCGTGGTGGGCCGTGGCCGAGGTGTGGGGGGTGAAGTCCGGGTGGGAGGGGTGGCGCCTGCGGGCGGCGGCCAGCTCCGGGGACTCGGCCGGCTCCTCGATCTCCACGTCCGCGTCGTCCTCCTCGCCGGCGTCGAGGGCGCTCAGGGAGTCCGCGGCGAGGAAGGACTCCAGGCCGGTCGGGTCGGGCTGGCGGGGGAGGAGGCCCGGGCCGTCCTCGCCGTATCCGGCGAGGCCGCTGAGCAGGGTGGCGTCGGCGGCGTCACGGGCCTCCTGGGCGGCCCAGAAGGCGCGGGCCTCGGCGAGTTCGCGCTCCCGCTCCTCGGCGAGGGCCTGGGTGACGGCCGTCCGTATCTCCTCGGCGGGCGTGGGGCGGGGGGAGGGCAGCCGCGCGGCGGTGCGGTCGGTGGCGGCCAGTTCGGCCCGCAGGGCCGTGATCTGCCGGCGCACCCCGTGAGCGGCGTGCAGGGCCGCGGCTCCCGCGGCCGTGGCGGCGGACGCGGCCAGCAGCAGGGCGATGGACATGGCGCTCACTGACGTTCTCCCGGAATCGACGGCTCCCCAAGAATTCCTACCTCAGCTTGATGGTGGCTCCGCGCGGATGTCAGTGCGGAACCTCACCAAACGGACGGCCGGCGTTGCCGATACGTTTCTGCTTCAACCGCCTGAGCTGCGGTAACGGCCTCTCCGGGGAGGTAGATCACATCCTGGGGGAGATTAGGTCACGACGGGGTCAGCCGGGTGGCCGCGGCCGCACCGTCCGTGACCGGCTTCCGTTTCGGCCGGTGCGGGGCCGCGGAGTCCGCCGCCAAGGCGGGGGCGTGCCTTCCGTTTCCCGGTGTGCGCCGCTGCCTCCCGGCGGTCCGTGCTCCGCCTTCCGCTTCCCCGTTCCGGAGCCGCCGGGCCGCCGGGTCCGCCCGCCGCGACGGACGGGGCCGCACCGCGGTCTCCCGTGGTGCGGCCCCGTCCTCGTGCAGTCCGGTCCGGTCCGGCCGGTCGCCGGCCCGTACGGCTCAGCTCAGGCGCTCGATGACCATCGCCATGCCCTGGCCGCCGCCGACGCACATCGTCTCCAGGCCGAACTGCTTGTCGTGCCACTGCAGGGAGTTGATGAGCGTGCCGGTGATCCGGGCGCCCGTCATGCCGAACGGGTGGCCGACGGCGATGGCGCCGCCGTTGACGTTGAGCCGGTCCAGGTCGATGCCCAGGTCCTGGTAGGAGGGGATGACCTGCGCGGCGAACGCCTCGTTGATCTCGACGAGGTCGATGTCGCCGATGGAGAGCCCGGCCCGGCTCAGCGCCTGCTTGCTGGCCTCGACCGGCCCGTAGCCCATGATCTCCGGAGACAGGCCCGAGACGCCGGTGGAGACGATCCGGGCGAGCGGCGTCAGGCCCAGCTCGCGCGCCTTGGTGTCGGACATGATCACCAGGGCGGCGGCGCCGTCGTTCAGCGGGCAGCAGTTGCCGGCCGTCACCAGTCCGTCGGGGCGGAAGACGGGCTTGAGGCCCGAGACGCCCTCCAGGGTGACGCCCGCGCGGGGGCCGTCGTCCTTGGCCACGACGGTGCCGTCCGGGGTGGTGACCGGAGTGATCTCCCGCTCCCAGAAGCCGTTCTTGATGGCCTCCTCGGCGAGGTTCTGCGAGCGCACGCCGAACTCGTCCATCTCCCGGCGGGTGACGCCCTTGAGGCGCGCCAGGTTCTCGGCGGTCTGGCCCATCGAGATGTACGCGTCGGGGATCAGGCCCTCCTCGCGCGGGTCGTGCCAGTCGGTGCCCTCCTGCTCGGCGCGCGCGGCGGTGCGGGCCTGCGCCTCGTCGAACAGCGGGTTCTGGGTGCCGGGCATCCCGTCCGAGGTGCCGTTGACCTGGCGCGAGACCGTCTCGACGCCCGCCGAGATGAAGACGTCGCCCTCGCCGGCCTTGATGGCGTGCAGGGCCATCCGGGAGGTCTGGAGGGAGGAGGAGCAGTAGCGGGTGACGGTGCAGCCCGGCAGGTGGTCCATGCCCATCTGCACGGCGACGATCCGGCCCAGGTTGTGGCCCTGCTCGCCGCCGGGGAGGCCGCAGCCGAGCATCAGGTCGTCGATGTCGTGCGGGTCGAGCTCCGGGACCTTGGCGAGCGCGGCCTGAATGATCGTGGCGGTCAGGTCGTCCGGGCGGACGTCCTTGAGCGAGCCCTTGAAGGCCCGGCCGATCGGGGAGCGGGCGGCTGAGACGATCACGGCTTCGGGCATCACGGCTCCAAGAGGGGGCGAGAAGGCAGGACTGAGTGGGAAGTTACCTCCACGTACAGCCCGGGTCACGGTCTGAGGTGTGTGACACCGGCCTCTTTTCTAAGCGCTTGCTCAGCTCTTTCGGAAGGCCCGGACCAGCGCTTGTGCGGCTGCACCGCCCGGCCCGCGAGCCCTTGGTACGGGGGCACAGACGGCCCGTTCGGGGCGGGCTTCCTCCGGCCCCGCGGCTCCCCGGGACCCCGTCGGCTCGGTCCGCGCACCGGGCGCGCGGGGCGCTCGTCCGCCCCGCCGGGCGGCCGGCCGCCGCTCCCGGCATCGCCCGGACGAGCGACCCGGCGACCGCCGGGCGGCGGTCAGCCGGCCACCCGTCCGGTCGCCCGGCCGGACGACCGCTCCGGCCCGCGCCCCGGCTTCCGGTCCGGCGCCCGCCCGGGCCCGCGCTCCGGCGTGCGCTCCGTCCCGTGTTCCGGTTCCCGCTCCGGCTCTCCCTCCGGCTCCCGGCCGGGCTGCCGTCCACCGTCCGCCGCCGGGGCGTCGTCCTTGGGGAGCTGGCGCCGCCTCCGGTGCTTGAGCAGCGCCCACGGGCCGCGCGCCGGCCCCGCGCCCGCCGCCGTGCCCCCGGCCGCGGCCACCTCCGTACCGCCCTCGGAAGCCGCCCGCGCCGCCGCCTGGGCGACCGGCAGGATGCCCTCGGCCCGCGAGACGTCCAGCCGCTCCTCCGGCCACAGCCCCAGGGCCGCGCACAGGGTCGGCAGCACGGCCATCGCGGCCGTGGCGTACCCCTCCGCCGAGGGGTGGTAGTTGTCCGGTCCGAACAGCTCGCGCGGGTTGGCCTCGAACTCCGGGCCCAGCAGGGAGCCGAGGGATACCGTGCGGCCGCCCTGCTCGACCACGCCGATCGTCTGCGCCGCCGCCAGCTGCCTGCTGAGCCGGCGCGCCACCCAGCGCAGCGGCTGGTACACGGGTTCGATCGTGCCCAGGTCCGGGCAGGTGCCCACCACCACCTGGCAGCCTGCCTCCCGCAGCCTGCGCACGGCGTCCGAGAGCAGCCGTACGGACTGGGCGGCCGGCACCCGGTTGGTGACGTCGTTCGCACCGATCATGATCACGCAGGTGTGGGGGACCTGCGTCCGGTCCGCCAGCAGCAGCGACACCTGGCGGTCCAGATCCCCGGACATCGCCCCCGACAGCGCCACGTTGCGCAGCAGCACCGGCCGCTCGGCCACCGCCGCCAGCCCCGACGCGAGCAGCGCGCCCGGCGTCTCGCGCGCCCGGTGCACGCCCTGCCCGGCCGCCGTGGAGTCGCCGAGGAAGCCCAGCCGCAGCGGTTCCCGGTCCGACAGCAGGGCGAACGAGGCTCCGTAACAGCCGTCCGCCCGCGGCGGCTCACCGTCCGGGACGCCCACCAGGCGCCGCGCCCACCGCATCTCCGCCAGCAGCAGCCCGACGGCGGCGCCGCCCAGGAGCCCCGCGCCACCACCGCCGTAGGCCGCCGCGGCGGCGATGCGCCGCGCCACCCTCGCCCTGGACACCGACATCTCCGCCCCGCTTCCCGGCCGCCAGCCGCTGGCACGCCTACCGGTTCCTTGCCCCGCCGCGCCCCCTTCGCAACGCCCGCGCACGGCGGGCACACCACCCGGAGCGCGCAATAGGCTGGTGGGACGGGCACCCGAACAGCGACCGCCCCCTATTGCGGAGACCCCGCCGAACCTGGAGACGTCGTGCAGTATCACGATTCGATGATCGAGCTTGTCGGCAACACCCCGCTGGTGAAGCTCAACCACGTGACGGAAGGGCTGTCGGCGACGGTCCTGGCCAAGGTCGAGTACTTCAATCCCGGCGGGTCGGTGAAGGACCGGATCGCCCTGCGGATGATCGAGGCGGCCGAGGAGTCCGGCGAGCTCCGCCCCGGCGGCACGATCGTCGAGCCGACCTCCGGCAACACCGGGGTGGGGCTGGCCATCGTGGCCCAGCAGAAGGGCTACAAGTGCGTCTTCGTCTGCCCGGACAAGGTCTCCACCGACAAGATCAACGTGCTGCGGGCGTACGGCGCCGAGGTCGTGGTCTGCCCCACCGCCGTGGACCCCGCGCACCCGGACTCGTACTACAACGTCTCCGACCGGCTCGTCCGTGAGATCCCGGGCGCCTGGAAGCCCGACCAGTACAGCAACCCCCACAACCCGCTCTCGCACTACCACTCGACCGGCCCGGAGCTCTGGGAGCAGACGGAGGGGAGGATCACCCACTTCGTCGCGGGCGTCGGCACCGGCGGGACCATCAGCGGCACCGGCCGCTATCTGAAGGAGGTCTCCGGCGGGAAGGTCAAGGTCATCGGCGCGGACCCGGAGGGCTCGGTCTACTCCGGCGGCTCCGGCCGGCCGTATCTCGTCGAGGGCGTGGGCGAGGACTTCTGGCCGGACGCCTACGACCGCGGGGTGGCCGACGAGATCGTCGCCGTCTCGGACAAGGACTCCTTCCGGATGACCCGGCGGCTCGCCCGCGAGGAGGGCCTGCTGGTCGGCGGTTCCTGCGGGATGGCCGTGGTGGGGGCGCTGAAGGTGGCCGAGCGGCTCGGGCCGGACGACGTGGTCGTCGTCCTGCTGCCGGACAGCGGCCGCGGCTACCTCAGCAAGATCTTCAACGACGAGTGGATGGCCGACTACGGCTTCCTGGAGGAGGGCGGCGGCGCCGCGCGCGTCGGCGACGTCCTGCGCGACAAGGACGGCGGGCTGCCCTCGCTGGTGCACATGCACCCGGAGGAGACGGTCGGCGAGGCCATCGACGTGCTGCGCGAGTACGGCGTCTCGCAGATGCCGATCGTGAAGCCGGGCGCCGGCCACCCGGACGTGATGGCGGCCGAGGTCATCGGCTCCGTCGTCGAACGGGACCTGCTCGACGCGCTGTTCACGCGGAGCGCCGATCTGAAGGACCCGCTGGAGAAGCACATGAGCGCGCCGCTGCCCCAGGTCGGGTCGGGCGAGCCGGTGGCGGATCTGATGGCGGTGCTGGAGAGCGCCGACGCGGCGGTGGTGCTGGTGGACGGCAAGCCGACCGGTGTCGTCAGCCGCCAGGACCTGCTGGCGTATCTGGCGAAGACCGCCAAGTAGCCCTCGTCGTAGGGAAGTTCGGGTGTTCCGGCAGAAGGTACGCGGACGACACGCACCCGCATCACGGCCTTAACAGTCGCGGGGCACAGTGGTGCATGTCGGCAGGGACACCGCACAGGTGAACGAGCCGGCACCCGAACGGCGCCAGGACATCCGGAGCGGCTCCCGGACCTCCATGGTCGCCCGGACGCGGCCTCCCGGTCAGGCTTCGGTCGCGTCCCGCGCGGGGACCGCCGTCGTCCCGCCCCTGGCGCTCGCGCCGGGGTGCGGCGGTCCCCGCCCATCGCTCTCCGCGCCCCGCGCACCCGGCCGCCCGGCCCCGCCGCGGCGCCGGGCGGCCGCGGACGGTTCCGGGGCCCGCACCGGCCGAGGGTTCCGTCCCGCGCTCGTGGCCCGCGCCCCGCTCCTCATTCCCCAAGGGGCGGGGCGTGCCGGGCCGCCTCGCCGGTGCGGTGGTCCGGCCGCGGAGCGGTGACCGGTCCGGCCGTCAGTCCCACTCGGAGGTCTGCCGGGGCTTCTCGCCGCGCTGGGAGCGGGACCAGGGCGCACGGCCGCTGCCGTGGACGGCGTTCACGCCGACGATGCCGATCCAGGAGACGATCAGGCCGGGCAGCCCCGCCACCCCGGCGCCGATCGCCGACAGCGGCACGGCCAGCACCAGCGAGATGATGCCGAAGCCGTACCGGTCGCCGAAGCTGTCACCGCAGCCCTCGCGGGCCCCCGGCGGACGGGAGCCGCGGGCGACGACCATCTGGCTCTCGGCGAGCTGCCGCCGCACCCGGCGGTCGACGGCGCCGTCCAGCTTCTCCAGAAACGAGTCGACGAGCTCCGACTCGTACTCCGGTCCCAGTTCCCCGCGCGCGTGCAGGGTGGCGTTGAGATCCTTCTTGAGCTCAGGGTCACGGGCTTCCATGATGACCACGCTAGAGACGACGGGCCCCCGGCACAGTGGGGACAACCCCCCAATCCGGGGCGGTGCCACCACCGGGCACCATGCTGGGGAGCGGTGGCCGTCGTCACCGCCGCCGTCGCTGCCGTCGTCGGCCGGCGATGCCCGGCCCGCCGCCGTCCCGCGGAAAGGAACCCTCCCGTGCCCGAACCCGCCGCCGACCGCCCCGCGGTTTCCGTCCCGAGCGCACCGGAGGCAGGTGCCGGGCCCGGTCCCGCCGCCGGTCCGCTGCTGCCCGCCCTGTCGCCGTCCGGCGGCCCGTCCGGCGGGGACGGTCCGGACGCGCTGGCCGTCGCCGGACGGTCCTGCTCGCGGGAGCGGCTGCTGGCCGCGGCGGGCGCGGTGGCCGCGCGGATCGCCGGGGCCCGGGCCGTCGCCGTGCACGCGGACGCGTCCCTGGAGACGGTCGCCGCGGTGGCCGGCGGGCTGCTGGCCGGGGTGCCCGTGGTCCCCGTGCCGCCGGACGCCGGCCCCGCCGAACGCGGGCACATCCTGCGGGACTCGGGCGCCGAACTGATGCTCGGGCGGCAGGGGACGGAAGAGGCCGCGGGCGCGGCGGCGTACGGCGGGCCGCAGGACTCGGAGCGGGGCGCCGGAGCGGGCAGCGGGCCGTCCGGGCCGGCGGCGGGAGACCCGCCGTCCGTGCCGTTCCTGCCGGTCGGTCTCGCCGAGCGCTCGGACTGGAACGCCCCGGAACCCGGCGCGGACACCACCGGGATGATCCTCTACACCTCCGGCACCACCGGCGCCCCCAAGGGCGCGCTCATCCCGCGCCGCGCCATGGCGGCCGGTCTGGACGGGCTCGCCGAGGCCTGGCGGTGGACGGCGGACGACACCCTGGTGCACGGGCTGCCGCTGTTCCACGTGCACGGCCTGGTGCTCGGCGTGCTGGGGGCGCTGCGCACCGGCTGCCGGCTGGTGCACACGGGACGGCCGCTTCCGGCGGCGTACGCGGCGGCCGGCGGCAGCCTGTACTTCGGGGTGCCCACCGTCTGGTCCCGGATCGCCGCCGACCCGGACGCGGCCCGCGCGCTGAGCGGCGCCCGGCTCCTGGTGTCGGGCAGCGCACCCCTGCCCACCCCGGTCTTCCGCGACCTCGAACGGCTCACCGGGCAGCGGCCGGTGGAGCGCTACGGTATGACGGAGACGCTGATCACCGTGTCCACCCGGGCCGACGGCGAACGGCGCCCCGGTTCGGTCGGGCTGCCGCTGCCGGGCGTGCGCACCCGGCTGGCCGCGGAGCCCGGGGCGGAGATCGGCGAACTGCAGCTGACCGGGCCGACGCTGTTCTCCGGCTATCTGAACCGCCCGGAGGCGACCGTCGCCTCGTACACCGCCGACGGCTGGTTCCGCACCGGTGACATCGCCGCCATCGGCGAGGACGGCCACCACCGCATCGTCGGCCGGGCCTCCACCGACCTCATCAAGTCCGGGGGGTACCGGATCGGTGCCGGGGAGGTGGAGAGCGCCCTGCTGGACCACCCCGCGGTGCGGGAGGCGGCCGTCGTCGGGGCGCCGCACCCGGATCTCGGGCAGCAGGTCGTCGCCTATGTCGTGGCCGAGGGCCCGGTCACCGAGCGGGAGCTCACCGACTTCGTGGCCGGCCATCTCTCCGTCCACAAGCGCCCCCGCGCGGTCCGCTTCCTGGACGCGCTGCCGCGCAACGCCATGGGCAAGCCGCAGAAGCGGCTGCTCCCGCCGCTCTGAGGGACGGCGGGGCGGGGACGCCGGACGGCGGGCCGGGCAGGCCGGGCAGGGCGGCCGGAGCTCTGCATAGACTCATGCAGATTCGTGACGGGTGAATGGCTCACGCCGAGGCGCGGGCCCGACGACGGGAGGCCCGATGTCCGGGACCGGCACGGGGAGGACGGCCGGCGGCGGGAACGCGGCCGGCGCCGCGGCCCGGCTGCAGAAGCTGTTCGAAGGACACCGGCTGACGCCCACGCAGCGCCGGATCGCGCACTGCATGGTGCGGCGGGCGGCCGACGCGCCGTTCCTGTCCAGCGTGGAGCTGGCCGAGCTCGCCGGGGTGAGCCAGCCGTCCGTGACCCGCTTCGCGGTCGCCCTGGGCTTCGACGGCTATCCGGCGCTGCGCCGGCACTTGCGGGACGTACCGGCCGCCGAGCGCGGTCCCGCCTCGGGCGCGTACAACGCCTACCAGCAGGCCGTGTACGCGGAGATGGAGAATCTGCGCCATCTGGCGTCGCTGCTCGCCGACCCGAAGCCGGTGGAGCACGCGGGGCGGCTGCTGGCCGCGTCGTGCCCGCTGCCGGTGCTCGGACTGCGCGCGGCCTCCGCGCAGGCGCGCGGATTCGCCTACTTCGCGGCCAAGGTGCACCCGGACGTCCGGCTGTTCGACGAGGGCGGCACGATGCTCGCCGACCGCGTCGACGCGGCCCGGCGCGCGGGCGCGAGCGCGTTGCTCTGCTTCGCGCTGCCGCGCCATCCGCGCGAGGTGACCGAGGCGCTCGACCACGCGCGCTCGGCCGGGCTGACCGTCGTGACCGTCGCCGACAGCGCCTTCGCGCCCGTCGCCCGCCACTCGGACCTGCTGCTGCCCGCGGCCGTCGGCACCGGGCTGGCGTTCGACACCGCCTGCGCGCCGATGATGCTCGGCCGCGTGCTGCTGGAGGCGATGTGCGACGGGCTGCCGGACGCGCAGGCCCGGCTGGAGGAGTTCGACGCCCGGGCCACCGCGCGCGGGCTCTTCGTCGACTAGCTGTTCTGTCCGGCGGGCACGCGCCGGGTGCTCGTCCGCAACCGCGGGACGGAGCGCCGAGGGCCGGAGAGGACGCGGCTTTCCTTATCCGTTTCTCATATGTCCTCACTACAATGCGCCCCTACCGAGACCGCATTCGAGGTGACATCGAGCGACAAGGAGGCCCGCTGTGGGGCGCGAGGCGGCGACGACGCTGGCACGCGTGGCGGTGATGGTGCGTGTGCCCGCGGTGTGGATGGGGTGGACCGGACTGGTGACCGCGGCGCTGGGCGCCGCCGTTCCCGTGAGCCTGCTGGGACGGCGGACCGGGCTGCTCGCGGGGGCCGCGCTGCTGCTGTTCGCGGCGGTGGCCGCGTTCGCCGCGCGGCGCGGACGGTACCGGGAGCTGGCGGACGGCGCCGCCCGGGCCGGGCGGCGGGACTTCCTGCAGGACCGCGCGGTGACCGCCCGGGTCTGGCGGCGCGGGCACCGCTGGTGGCTGTGGGCGGCGGCCGCCGCGGCCCTCGGGTCCTCCTTCGCGGCGCCGGCGGCGGGCGGGATGCTGCTCGCCGGGGCCGGTGCCGGACTGTGGGCCAAGGCCGTGTGGCTCGGCCGCTGGGAGCGGAAGCACGAGGCGCTGCTGTGGGTCCGTCCGGAGTGGGCCCGGCGCGGCCCTGCGGGCAAGGACACCCGGGGCTACCGGACGACGGGCATCGCCGCGGGCGACGCCGCGCCGGGCGGCGGGAAGCGGAAGGCGCTCCCGGCCGCGGGGGGCCCGGCGCCGGCGGCCGGCACCCGGAAGCGCACCGCGGCGGCGGTCTGACGGCGGTCCGCCGTCGGCCGCCTGCGGTGGCCGGGAAACTTGTGGCCGCCGGGAGCGGGGCCCGGGGCACCCCCTTCTCGTATCGCCCGTACGGACGTTCCGTCCGTACGGGCGTTCGCCTGCGCCGCCGTCCGGTGTCACTCCGAACGGGGCCCGCAGCGCCGGCCTGTTGACGGCCCACAGCGCGACCCCGATCAGCAGCAGCACGCCGGCGCGGATGTGGACGTCGGCGGCCCGGTCGGCCGGCGGGCCGGCCGGCAGCAGCGCGGTGACGGTGTGTGTGCGTGCCGGGAGAGGGACTACCCGGCCGGCGGCCGTTCGCATCCGTCAGAGCGACCTCAGTGCGCCGGGCCGGTCGCCGCCGCTCTCGGCCACGATCTCGTCGAGCGTCTGCGCGGGCCGTACGAGGGCGAAGCGCACGCCCCGGGAGGTGCGGACGAAGCCGTGGACGGCGGGCCGGGGCAGGCTGTTGTACGCGAAGTGGTTGGAGAAGTAGTACGCGCCGGTGTCGAGCAGCGCGGCCAGATCGCCGCTCTCCAGCCGCGGCAGCGGACGCCCGCGCGCCACCAGGTCGCCTGCGAAGCAGCACGGGCCCGCGATGTCCTGTTCGACCACCGGCCCGGTCTTCGGCCGCCCCTCCGCGTCGAACGCCGCCACCCGGAGGGGCCAGGAGTCCGGGGCGAAGACCGTGCGGGTGGCGAGCTGGGCGCCCGCGTGGGTGACGGCGATCGGCCGGCTCCCCGCCGTCTTGGCGTACTCCACCCGGGCCAGGACGGTGCCGTGCCTGGCGAGCAGGGACCGGCCGAACTCGGTCACCAGCCCGTACCGCCCGTCGAACAAGCCGGGTACGGCGTGCCGCAGCGTCCTCGCGTACTCCCGGTGCGTCGGGTGCTCGCGGTCCGAGGCGAAGTTGACGGAGAGGCCGCCGCCGATGTCCAGGGTGGTGATCCGCCGCTGCCCGGCGGCGTCGTTGATCTCCTCCGCCAGCTCGTAGGTCTCCCGCACGCCCCGGGCCATCAGCTCCGGCGGGATGCCCTGGGAACCGACGTGGGCGTGCAGCCGGGTGAGCCACGGCCGGTCGAGGAACGCGCGGACGAGCCAGGCACGCGCCCCCTCGTCGCGGAGCGGAACCCCGAACTTGGAGGTCTCCGTGGCGGTGGACAGCGCCTCGATGGTTCCGCCGCCGACCTGCGGGTTCACCCGCAGCCCGAGCGGTGAGGCGACCGGGGCCGCGTGGACGAGGTCGTCGATGCGGGCCAGTTCCTCCGCGTTGTCGGCGTTGACGGCGATCCCGAGCGCCAGGGCCTCGCGCAGCTCCGTGACCGACTTGGCGGGCGAGTCCAGGACGATCCGGGAGGGCGGCACACCGGCGGCGCGGGCCAGCGCCAGCTCACCGGGGCTCGCCACCTCGCAGCCCAGGCCCTCGTCGGCGAGCAGCGCCAGCACGGGCACCAGGGAGGCGGCCTTGACCGCGAAGGCGTGCAGCACGGGGGTGCCCGGCGCGGTGACCTCCTCGAAGGCGGCGCGCAGCCCGGCGGCGGAGGCCCGGATGCCGGCCACGTCCAGCAGCCCGATGACGGGGTCGGCGGGCCCGACGAGCCCCTGCCGCACGGCGGCGCGCACGGCCTGCTCCCGGCGCGCGGCGGTCTCCGCGGGGTCGTGCGGCTCCCCGCCCGCCGCCCCGGTGGTGTCGCTGGAGGTCATGGCACCACTCCACCACTCGCGACGCCTCCGTGCCCAGGACCGGCCCGGGCCCCGGTGGCGGGACGCGCCGGGGCGTGCGCGGGAGCGCGCGTCCGGCCACCGGCCTGTGCCTGCTCCGTCCGTGGCCGGCGGTCACCCGCCGGCACGGTCGCCGGCCGCACGCCGCTGTTGACTACTTATATTCATGCAGTGAGTATGTGAATGAATCAATCCAGTCGGGGCGGAAGCCCAGCAGGGAGGCAGGCCCATGGCGGGACCGCGACCCGTGCGCGCACCGCGCGGTACGGAGCTGAGCGCCCGGGGATGGCCGCAGGAGGCCGCCCTGCGGATGCTGCAGAACAACCTCGACCCGGAGGTCGCCGAGCATCCGGACCGGCTCGTGGTCTACGGCGGCACGGGCAAGGCGGCCCGCGACTGGGGTTCGTTCGACGCCATGATCCGCACGCTGCGCACCCTGGAACGGGACGAGACGATGCTCGTCCAGTCCGGCCGCCCCGTCGGGGTGATGCGCACCCACGAGTGGGCCCCGCGCGTGCTGATCGCCAACAGCAACCTCGTCGGCGACTGGGCCACCTGGGAGGAGTTCCGCCGCCTGGAGGCGCTCGGCCTCACCATGTACGGCCAGATGACGGCCGGTTCCTGGATCTACATCGGCACCCAGGGCATCCTCCAGGGCACCTACGAGACCTTCGCCGCCGTCGCCGCGAAGCTGGCCGCCCGGGGCCGGGGCGACGGCAGTCTCGCCGGCACCATCACCCTGACCGCCGGCCTCGGCGGGATGGGCGGTGCCCAGCCCCTCGCCGTCACCATGAACGGCGGTGTCGCGATCTGCGTCGACTGCGACCCCCGCGCCATCGAACGCCGGATCGAGCACCGCTATCTCGACGTCCGGGCCGACAGCCTCGAACACGCGCTCCGGCTCGCCGTCGACGCCCGCGACCGGCGCGAACCGCTCTCCATCGGCCTGCTCGGCAACGCCGCCGAGGTGCTGCCGCGGATGCTCGCCGAGAGCGCGCCCGTCGACATCGTCACCGACCAGACCAGCGCCCACGACCCGCTCAGCTACCTCCCGCTCGGAGTCGACTTCGACGGCATGGCCGCGTACGCCGCCGAGAAGCCGGCCGACTTCGCCCACCGCGCCCGCGAGTCCATGGCCCGGCACGTCGAGGCCATGGTCGGTTTCCAGGACGCGGGCGCCGAGGTGTTCGACTACGGCAACTCCATCCGCGGCGAGGCCCAACTCGCCGGATACGGAAGGGCGTTCGACTTCCCCGGCTTCGTCCCCGCGTACATCCGCCCGCTCTTCGCCGAGGGGAAGGGGCCCTTCCGCTGGGCCGCCCTCTCCGGCGACCCCCGCGACATCGCGGCCACCGACCGCGCCGTCCTCGACCTCTTCCCCGAGAACGAGTCCCTGGCCCGCTGGATCCGCCTCGCCGGAGAGCGCGTGCGCTTCCAGGGCCTGCCCGCCCGGATCTGCTGGCTCGGCTACGGCGAGCGCGACAAGGCGGGGGAGCGCTTCAATGACATGGTGGCCTCCGGCGAACTGGCGGCCCCGCTCGTCATCGGCCGCGACCACCTCGACTGCGGCTCGGTCGCCTCCCCGTACCGCGAGACCGAGGCCATGCGCGACGGCTCGGACGCCATCGCCGACTGGCCGCTGCTCAACGCCATGGTGAACGTCGCCTCCGGCGCCTCGTGGGTCTCCGTCCACCACGGTGGCGGCGTCGGCATGGGCCGCTCCCTCCACGCCGGGCAGGTCACCGTCGCCGACGGCACCCCGCTCGCCGGGGAGAAGATCCGCCGGGTGCTCACCAACGACCCCGGCACGGGCGTCATCCGCCACGTCGACGCGGGGTACGAGCGCGCGGAGGAGGTCGCCGCGGAGCGCGGCGTCCGCATTCCGATGCGGGAGGGTGGGGAGCAGCGATGACCGCCGCCACCGGCACCGCCCGCTGGACCCGCGGCGCGTCCTTCCGGGAGATGTGGCGGGACCTCGCGCCCGTCGGCCGCCACTCCGGCACCGGCGGCTACCGCCGTTACGCCTGGACGGACGCCGACGCCGACTGCCGCGCCTGGTTCGCCGGCCAGGCACGCGCCCGGGGGCTCGTCTGCGAGACCGACCGCAACGGCAACCAGTGGGCCTGGCTCGGCACCGCCCCGCCCGCCGGCACGGAGCCGGGGAGCGCCGTGGTCACCGGCTCCCACCTGGACTCCGTACCGGACGGCGGGGCGTTCGACGGGCCGCTCGGCATCGTCTCCGCCTTCGCCGCCCTGGACGAACTCCTCGCCCGCGGCGCCCGCCCCGCCAGGCCGCTCGCGGTCGCCAACTTCGCCGACGAGGAGGGCGCCCGCTTCGGCCTGGCCTGCGCCGGCTCCCGCCTCGCCACCGGCGGGCTCACCCCCTCGGCGGCCCGCGAACTCCGCGACGCCGACGGCACCACCCTGGCCCGGGCCATGGAACGGGCCGGCCACGATCCGGAGGGCATCGGCCCGGACCCCGAACGCCTGTCCCGTATCGGCGCGTTCGTGGAACTCCACATCGAACAGGGCCGCACCCTGGCCCGTACCGGCGACGCCGTGGGCGTGGCCTCCGCCATCTGGCCGCACGGCCGCTGGCGCTTCGACTTCCGCGGCGAGGCCAACCACGCGGGCACCACGCTCCTCGCCGACCGGCGCGACCCGATGCTCACCTTCGCGCACACGGTCCTCGCCGCCCGCGAACAGGCCGCGCGCGCCGGGGCGCTGGCCACCTTCGGCAAGACCGCCGTCGAACCGAACGGCGTCAACGCCATCGCCTCCCTGGTGCGCGGCTGGCTCGACTCCCGCGCCGCCGACGAGGAGACCCTCGCCGCCGTCGTCACCGCGATCGAACGCGCGGCCGCGGAGCGCGGGGAGCGGGACGGCGTGACGGTCGGCGTCACCCGCGAATCGTTCACGCCAGTCGTCGAGTTCGGACACGCGCTGCGCGACCGGATCACGGCCCTCCTCGGCGGCGCCCGCGTACTGCCCACCGGCGCGGGACACGACGCCGGCATCCTGTCCGCCGAGGTCCCGGCCGCCATGCTGTTCGTACGGAACCCCTCCGGCGTCTCCCACTCGCCGGCCGAGACGGCGGACGAGGACGACTGCCTCGCCGGAGTCACCGCGCTCGCCGACGTACTGGAAGGACTGGCGTGCCCCTGACCTACTGGGCGGAGTACGCCTGGCTCGACGGCACCGTGGCGGCGGGCGTCACCATCACGGCCGGCGCGGACGGCCGCATCGCCGGGGTCGGCACCACCGGAACCGGGACCACCGGAAGCAGCGGAACCGGCACCACCGGAATCACCGGCACTCCGCAGCCGCCGCCCGGCGCCGTCGTCCTGCGCGGGCTGACCCTCCCCGGCCTGGCCAACGCCCACTCGCACGCCTTCCACCGGGCCCTGCGCGGCCGCGCCCAGACCGGACACGGCACCGGGGGCGGCTCCGGGGACGGCGGGGCGCCGCGCTCCTTCTGGGCCTGGCGCGACGTCATGTACCGGGCCGCCGCCCGCCTCACGCCGGACGGCTACCACGCCCTCGCCCGCGCCGTGTACGCCGAGATGGCCCTGGCCGGCATCACCTGCGCCGGGGAGTTCCACTACCTCCACCACGCCCCCGGCGGCACCCGCTACGCCGAGCCCAACGTCATGGGCGAGGCCCTGATCGCCGCCGCGGCCGAGGCGGGCATCCGCCTCACCCTCCTCGACACCGCCTATCTGGCCGCGGGCTTCCCCGAGGGCACCGGCGGCGCCGGCCGCACCGGGAGGCCTCTCGAAGGGCCCCAGCTGCGCTTCGGCGACGGCACGGCCGAGGCGTGGGTGGAGCGCGCCGCGGCTCTGAAGCCCGCGGGCCACGCGCGGATCGGCGCCGCGGTGCACTCCGTACGCGCCGTCCCGGCGGCGGGGCTGCCCGTGGTGGCCGCCTGGGCCCGGGAGCGCGGGGCGCCGCTCCACGTCCATCTCTCCGAACAGACGGCCGAGAACGACGCCTGCCGCCGCGCCCACGGCCGCACCCCCGCCCGGCTCCTCGCCGACCACGGTGTCCTCGGCCCGGACACCACCGCCGTCCACGCCACCCACCTCACCGCCGGCGACATCGGCCTGCTCGGCGGCAGTCGCACAGGTGTGTGCATGTGCCCCACCACGGAACGCGATCTGGCCGACGGCACCGGCCCGGCGGTACGGCTGCGGGACGCGGGCAGCCGGCTCTCCCTCGGCAGCGACAGTCACGCGGTCATCGACCTGCTGGAAGAGGCCCGGGCGATGGAGCTCGACGAACGCCTCGCCTCCCGCACCCGCGGCCACTGGACGGCCGCGCAACTGCTGCGCGCCGCCGGCGCCGACGGCCACGCCGCACTCGGCTGGCCCGAGGCGGGCCGCATCGCGCCGGGAGCGCTCGCCGATCTCACCACCGTCGCCCTGGACACCGTCCGCACGGCCGGCCCGCCGCCGCGGCTGGCCGCGGAGGCGGCGGTCTTCGCCGCGACGGCCGCGGACGTCCGGCACACCGTGGTCGGCGGCCGCGAGATCGTCCGGGACGGCGCCCATCTGCTCGTGGACGACGTACCGCGGGCCCTGGCGGAGTCCGTCGCCGCGCTGCTGGACGCGGACGGCGGGTGACGGCCGGTCCGGCGAGCGGCGGCGCCGGGCCGCCCGGCCGCGTCGGCCACCGGCGCCACCCGGCGGTTTCTCCGCATGACGCGGCATCAGCCCCGGACGCACGGACAGAGGAGAGAGCATGAGCGGGACGGAGACCGGAAGCGGAACCGCCGGACCGGGCGGATCGCCGGGACGGCGACGGCCGCTGGGCGCCGGGGCGGGGGCCGCGGGCCCGGGCGGCCCGGCGCCGTCCGCCGCCCGGAACGGCCCGGCCCCGGCCCCGGCGGCCGGCGCCAGTGCCAGTGCCAGTGCCACGAGTACCGCCGTCACCGGTATCGCCGTGCTCGTCACCAACGACCCCGCCCTCGGCGAGGGCCCGCTCGGACTGCTCCGGGACGCCGCCGTCGTCCTCGACGGCGAACGCGTCGCCTGGGCCGGGCCGTCCCGCCGGGCACCGGCCGCGGACACCCGCGTGGACGCCGCGGGCCGCGCCGCCGTCCCCGGCTTCGTGGACTCCCACTCCCATCTGGTGTTCGACGGAGACCGCACCGAGGAGTTCAACGCCCGCATGTCCGGCCGCCCCTACGCCGCCGGAGGCATCCGCACCACCGTCGCCGCCACCCGCGCCGCGACCGACGAACGCCTGCACGCCAACGTCGCCCGCTACGTCGCCGAAGCCCTCCGCCAGGGCACCACCGTCATCGAGACCAAGTCCGGCTACGGGCTGACCGCCGGTCAGGAGGCCCGCGCCCTGCGGATCGCCGCCGCCCACACCGACGAGGTCACCTTCCTCGGCGCGCACATCGTGCCCCCGGAGTACGCGGACGACCCCGCCGGTTACGTCGGCCTCGTCACCGGGCCGATGCTCGACGCCTGCGCGCCGCACGCCCGCTGGATCGACGTCTTCTGCGAACGGGGCGCCTTCGACGGCGACCAGGCCCGTGCGGTCCTCACCGCCGGCGCCGCCCGCGGCCTCGTCCCGCGCGTTCACGCCAACCAGCTCTCGTACGGCCCCGGGGTGCGCCTCGCCGTCGAACTGGGGGCCGCCTCCGCCGACCACTGCACCCACCTCACCGACGAGGACGTCGACGCCCTCGCACAGGGGGAGACGGTGGCGACCCTGCTGCCCGGCGCGGAGTTCTCCACCCGCGCCGCCTGGCCGGACGCGCGCCGGCTGCTGGACGCGGGCGTCACCGTCGCGCTCTCCACGGACTGCAACCCCGGTTCCTCCTTCACCAGTTCGATGCCGTTCTGCATCGCCCTGGCCGTACGGGACATGGGGATGACCCCGGACGAGGCGCTGTGGGCGGCGACGGCCGGCGGCGCCGCGGCACTGCGCCGCACCGACACCGGCCGGATCACCCCGGGCGCGCGGGGCGACCTGGTGCTGCTGGACGCGCCGTCGCCGGTGCACCTGGCCTACCGGCCGGGTGTTCCGCTGGTCTCCGCGGTCTGGCGGCGCGGGGAGCGCGTCCACTGATCCGTGACCGCCGACCCGGGCCGTACCGTCCGGGCGGTGCCCCGGGCATGCCGAAGGGCCCGGCCCCGGACGGGGCGAGCCCTTCACGATGAGGACCGCGCGGCCGGAGTGCCCCGCGCGCGGCCGGATCACTCCTCGATCATCAGTCCCTTGCGGAGCCGGCCCAGGGTGCGGGAGAGCAGCCGGGAGACGTGCATCTGCGAGATGCCCAGCTCCTCGCCGATCTCGGACTGCGTCATGTTGGCCGTGAACCGCAGGGAGAGGATCTGCCGGTCGCGCGCCGGGAGCTCCGCGATCAGCGGCTTGAGCGACTCGATGTACTCGATGCCCTCGATGCCGTGGTCCTCGTAGCCGATGCGGTCGGCCAGGGTGCCCTCGGTGTCGTCCTCCTCGGGCTGGGCGTCCAGCGAGCTGGCGGTGTACGCGTTGCTCGCGGCCATGCCCTCGACGACCTCGTCGTTGCTGATGTCCAGCCGCTCGGCGAGCTCGCCCACCGTGGGGGCCCGGTCGAGCTGCTGCGCCAGCTCGTCGCCCGCCTTGGCCAGGTCCAGCCGCAGCTCCTGCAGCCGTCTCGGCACCCGCACGGACCAGCTGGTGTCCCGGAAGAAGCGCTTGATCTCGCCGATGATCGTCGGCATCGCGAACGTGGGGAACTCCACACCGCGGCTGAGCTCGAACCGGTCGATCGCCTTGATCAGGCCGATGGTGCCGACCTGGACGATGTCCTCCATCGGCTCGCTGCGGGTGCGGAACCGCCCGGCGGCGAACTTCACCAGGGCCAGATTGAGCTCCACGAGCGTGTTCCGTACGTACGCGTGCTCGTGGGTGCCCTCCTCCAGCCCCTCCAGCCGCGCGAAGAGCGTCTTCGACAGGGTGCGCGCGTCCAGCGGCCCCAGCGTCTCGTACGACGAGGACGGGAGCGCGGGGAACCCGGACTCTCCCGGGGCCCCGGACAGGGCGGCGGGGACGGACGGAGCGGCGGAGGGGAGGGGCTCCGCGCCGGTCACCGCCGACGTCACGAACGCCGCGATCCCGGGGGTCTCGTACACGGAGCCGTACGCCGGGGACTCGTACTCGGTGTGCGCTTCGTCGAGCTGGGGTGACATGGTTCCTCCGTCATTTCTCGGCATACGGCTGCCGAAGCCGATCTCTTCCTGCGGTGTGCGGCGCCTCCGAGCCGACCGTGGACCTACCTGACCCTTCTAGCCCTACCCGCTTCCATGGGACCAAAGCAAGGACATATTGTCCGTATTTGGGCTTTTCGTGGGGAAGTTCGACTACCAGTCGATGTATCGAAGGCGTAGTCTTCGCTCTGCCGTCGCCATTAACCGGAAGGGGTGCGCATGGACCGCGGGATGGTCGGCAGTACCAGCAAGGGCCGGCTGCATGTCGAGGTTCGCCACCAGGGCTCCACTGCTGTCGTGACGCCGGCGGGTGAGCTCGATCACCACACCGCCGAAGTGCTGCGGGAGCCGCTGGACGAATGCGTCGACCAGGGGCGGGTGCGCCTGGTGGTCGACTGCTCCCAGCTGGAGTTCTGCGACTCGACGGGGCTGAACGTCCTGCTCGGTGCGCGGCTCAGGGCGGAGGAGGCCGGAGGCTCCGTGCATCTGGCCGGAATGCTCCCGGTCGTGGCGAGGGTGTTCGAGATCACGGGTGCGGAGGCCGTCTTCACCGTGCACGACACCGTGGAGGAGGCGCTCGCCGACTCACCCACCGACTGAGCCGTCCCTTCTACCACCGGCCACTCCGCAGATGAAATGTTACGCGCGTCACACCACGCGACTCGAATATCTCGAATATGTGGGTGTTCCCCAGGAGAGGTCGGGCAGGAGACAGCTGAATCTGATGAATACGTCGGGTATCCGTAACCTGTCTATCGGCGAACCGGTGAGGTGAAGCGCTGATGAGCACCACTCGCCCGTATTCGCCGGGCGATCGCGGCCCGGATCCGGGCGATGCGGCCTCCACCCGCCTATCCGGCTTCGGACAGGTCCGCACGCTGCGCCTGGAAGGTGCCAGCGGCATCGTTCCGACGGCGCGTGACTTCACACGTCAGGCCCTCCACGACTGGGGCTGGCTGCCGGCCGGGTCCCCCGAGCAGCGGGCGGCCGCCGAGGATGTCCTGCTGGTCGTCTCGGAGCTCGTGACCAACGCCTGCCTGCACGCCGAGGGCCCGGAGGAACTCCGGCTCGGCAGCGCGGGCAACGTCCTCCGGCTGGAGATCGACGACCACGGCGAGGGCTCCCCCGAGCCCCGCACCCCGCACCGCGCGGGCCGTCCCGGTGGACACGGCATGTTCATCGTGCAGCGGCTCTGCAAGCACTGGGGAGTCGTACGGAGCGCCGACGGCGCGGGCAAGACCGTCTGGGCGGAGCTGACCGCGCCGGAGTGAGGCGGGCCGCGCCTCTGGCCCTCCGTACGCCCCCCGCCCTCCGTGCGCCGCCGGGTCCGCGCGCCGCGCCCCCTGCGGTCAGGAGCTTCTGCCCAGGGCATCTGCCGGGCGCGGGCTCCGTTCCGTACCTTCCGGGCGGAGTGCCCGGCGGTCTCCGCGGCTCCCGGGGCGCTCCCGGGGTTCCGTGACCGCCGCCCGGCCCCTCCGTCCCGTGACGGACGGCCACCGTCACCCCTGTCTTCCGTCCGCTGTCTTCCGTCCGTGGAGACCTCGTCCGCGGAGTTTCCCCTGCGCAGAGCGAGGCCCGGGCCCACTGGTGCCGTCCAGCGGGTCCGGGCCATCCGCGCCCGGCCCCCGGGCGGGGAGCCGGGGGCCGTGAGCGCGGTCGGTGCTCAGGCGACCGGCCGCGCCGAACCGCCCGCACCGCCGCGGCCGGAGTGCCGTCGCCGGCTCCGGCCCTCGCCGCTGCGGGTGCGGTGCGGGGCGCCACCGGTGCCGCCCCCTCCGCCCGCTCCGCCCGATCCGCCGGCCCGGCCGGAGCCGCCGGAACGCGGCCCGCGCTTGCGCGCCGGGGCCGCCGGCTGGGCGGGTGCCTGGATGACGATGGCCCGGCCCGACGGCGGGCGCGCTCCGGTGATCCGCACCAGCTCCGGGTCACCGGGCCGCACTCGCGCCGTGCCGGGGGAGATCCGGGCCTCCGCCATCAGCTTGCTCATGTCCCGCCGCTGGTCGGGGGTGACCAGGGTGACGACGGTCCCCGCCTCGCCGGCCCGTGCCGTGCGGCCGCCGCGGTGCAGATAGTCCTTCGCCTCGGTCGGCGGATCGACGTTGACCACGAGGTCGAGGCCGTCGATGTGGATGCCGCGCGCGGCGACGTTCGTGGCGATCAGCGTGGTGGCCTCGCCGGTCCGGAACTGCTCCAGCGTCCGGGTGCGCTGCGGCTGCGACTTCCCGCCGTGCAGCGCCACGGCCCGGACCCCGGCGGCCAGCAGCTGCTTGGTGAGCCGGTCGGCGCCGCGCTTGGTGTGCACGAACATGATCGTGCGGCCCTCGCGTGCGGCGATCTCCGCCACCGTGGCCTTCTTGTCCGTGTCCTGGACGTGCAGGACGTGGTGCTCCATGGCCGTGACGGTGGCCGCGGACGGGTCCACGGAGTGGGTCACCGGATCGACCAGGAAGCGGCGCACCAGCTTGTCGACGTTCCGGTCCAGGGTCGCCGAGAACAGCATCCGCTGCCCGTCCGGCGCCACCTGCTCCATGAGCCGGGTGACCTGCGGCAGGAAGCCCATGTCGGTCATCTGGTCGGCCTCGTCGAGCACGGTCACGGCGACGTCGCCGAGCGAGCACGAGCGGCGGTCGATCAGATCGGCGAGCCGCCCGGGTGTGGCGACGAGCACCTCGGGACCCTTGCGCAACGCCTCGACCTGCCGGTTGATCGACATGCCGCCGACGACGGTGGCGATGCGCAGCCGGAGCGCCGTCGCGTAGGGGGTGAGGGCCTCGGTGACCTGGGTCGCCAGCTCCCGGGTGGGGACGAGGACGAGCGCCAGGGGCCGCTTGCCCTCGGCCCGCCGGCCGGCGGTGCGGCTGAGCATCGCCAGGCCGAAGGCGAGCGTCTTGCCGGAGCCGGTCCGGCCGCGGCCGAGGACGTCCCGGCCGGCGAGCGAGTCGGGCAGCGTCGCGGACTGGATGGGGAACGGGTCGGTGACGCCGTTCTCCGTCAGCGCGGTGAGCAGCGCCGGGTTCAGCGGCAGCTCCGCGAAGGTCGCGGCGGGCGGCCGCGGGGGAGTGCCGGGGGACGCGGGGGCCGCGGGCTCGGTGGTGACGGCCGGGGCGGCCGTCTTCCGGGCGCCGTTCCGCCCGCCGTTTCCGGGGGCGTTCGCCGGCCTGCGGCCGCGGGAGCGCGGACCGCGGCGGCCGGAGCCGTCGCCGGAGGGAGCGGAGCCGCTGGTGGTGGGGCGGGGCATAAGGAGCCTTCCTGCTGCGGGTGAGCTCGACGGCGTACGGAACGGGCGGCGCCGGGCGGCGCGGCCCCCGCGGCAGGGAGCTCGGTGGGGCACGGGAAGGGGCCCGCACCGGTAGTGCGGGCCCCTGCCGTGAGATACGCGGTGGTCCTCAGCGCATCAGAGAGCGCGGATGTTCTCCGCCTGCGGGCCCTTGGGGCCCTGCGTGACGTCGAACTCGACCTTCTGGCCCTCGAGGAGCTCACGGAACCCCTGGGCGTTGATGTTGGAGTAGTGGGCGAAGACGTCGGGGCCGCCGCCGTCCTGCTCCAGGAAGCCGAAGCCCTTCTCCGAGTTGAACCACTTCACGGTGCCGGTAGCCATAATGCTCTCCTTCATGGGGGGACGTGCGGAACGGCACTGCGCCGCTCCGAGTCGCTGAGATGTTCGCCCCAGTCCGGAAATGCTTCCGGCAAAACAAAGAGCGCCCGGGATCACAATTTCCCAGGCGCGCACGTTCTTGGGTACCACAACTGCAACTCCGCCAACTTAGCACACAAAAGGCGGATGCATCGCTGTGTTCCCCGGCACAGGAAGGCCCGCCCGCCGGTGACCGCGGGTCCGGCCCGGGGTTCCGGTGACGGGGTTCCGGTGACGGGGTTCCGGTGACGGGGAGCGTCCCGGCCGCGCGGTCTCCCCGGACCGCCCCGGCCTCCCGGAACCGCGGACTACCATCAGTCCATGACCCGTGTACTGCTCGCCGAGGATGACGCGTCCATCTCGGAGCCGCTCGCGCGCGCCCTGCGCCGCGAGGGATACGAGGTCGAGGTGCGGGAGGACGGGCCCGCCGCGCTCGACGCCGGGCTGCGGGACGCCGTCGACCTCCTCGTCCTCGACCTGGGCCTGCCGGGCATGGACGGGCTGGAGGTGGCCCGCCGTCTGCGCACCGACGGCCACACCTTCCCGATCCTGGTGCTCACCGCGCGCGCCGACGAGGTGGACACCGTGGTCGGCCTCGACGCGGGCGCCGACGACTACGTCACCAAGCCCTTCCGGCTGGCCGAGCTCCTCGCCCGGGTGCGGGCCCTGCTGCGCCGCGGCGTGGCCGAGGCCACCCACCAGCCGCCGGCCACCCACGGCGTCCGGATCGACGTCGAGTCGCACCGCGCCTGGATGGGCGAGGAGGAACTCCAGCTCACCGCAAAGGAGTTCGACCTGCTGCGGGTGCTGGTACGGGACGCCGGCCGGGTCGTCACCCGCGACCAGCTGATGCGCGAGGTCTGGGACACCACCTGGTGGTCCTCCACCAAGACCCTGGACATGCACATCTCCTGGCTCCGCAAGAAGCTGGGGGACGACGCCGCCAACCCCCGCTACATCGCGACCGTCCGCGGCGTCGGATTCCGTTTCGAGAAGAGCTGACCGGGGCCGCGCGGCCGTTCCCGGGACCGTGCGAGACCCCTGCCCGCCCCGGAGTGCACCGTGCGCCGTCGTCTGATCAACTCCACGCTCGCCGTGGTCCTCGTCGTCATCGCCGTCTTCGGGATCTCGCTCGTCCTCGTCGAGGCCCGCACCATCAAGGAGGCCGCGCAGGAGAGCGTGGAGTCCGACGCCGTCCGGCTGATGAGCGTCGTGGACGGGCGGCTGGCCGGCGGCGACCGGGTCGGCCCCGAGATCCTGCGCGAGCAGGTGGCGGCCGGGCGCTACGCCCGGGTCGAGCTGGACGGCGCCCCCGACCTGGAGATCGGTGAGCGGCCGGCCGGCGAGGTCATCGAGGCCGAGGTCATCGGCGACATGGGCGAGCGGATCACCGTGCGGGAGTCGGCCGCGGTCGTCGGGGACCAGATCGGCCGCGCCGTGCTGATCATCCTCGGCGTCTCCCTGCTCGCCGTCCTGGCGGCCCTGCTGCTGGCCCTGTGGCAGGCCCGCCGGCTGACGGCCCCGCTCACCGACCTCGCCGACACCGCCGAACGGCTCGGTTCCGGCGACCCCCGGCCGCGCCACCGGCGCTACGGGGTGCCGGAGCTCGACCGGGTCGCGGACGTCCTCGACGCCAGCGCCGAGCGCATCGGCCGGATGCTCACCGCGGAACGGCGCCTGGCGGCCGACGCCTCGCACCAGCTCCGCACGCCGCTGACCGCGCTCTCCATGCGGCTGGAGGAGATCTCGGGCACCGACGACCCGGAGACGGTCAAGGAGGAGGCGGCGATAGCGCTGGGGCAGGTGGAGCGGCTGACCGACGTCGTCCAGCGGCTGCTCACCAACTCCCGTGACCCGCGCACCGGGTCGGCCGTCTCGTTCGATCTGGACGAGGTGGTCAAACAGCAGGTGGAGGAGTGGCGCCCGGCCTACCGCAGCGCGGGACGGGCGGTGGTCTGCTCGGGCAAGAAGGGGCTGCGGGCGGTCGGCACCCCCGGCGCGGTCTCCCAGGTCCTCGCCACCCTGGTGGAGAACTCGCTGATGCACGGGGCGGGAACGGTCGCCCTGCGCACCCGGGTCACCGGCAACCAGGTCGTCGTCGAGGTCGCGGACGAGGGACCGGGCGTCTCCCCGGTGCTGGGGGCCAGGGTGTTCGAGCGGACGGTCAGCGGCCGCAACTCCACGGGCATCGGCCTCGCCGTCGCCCGCGACCTGGCGGAGGCGGACGGCGGCCGGCTGGAACTGCTGCAGCAGCGGCCGCCGGTGTTCGCGTTGTTCCTGAGCCGCGAAGCGGACGGGACGTAGGAGGGGCCTGAGCCGCGAAGCGGACGGGACGTAGGAAGGGGCCTGAGCCGCGAAGCGGACGGGGCCCGGGGAGCGGATGGGACAGGGAGGAGCCTCAGCCGCCGGACGGCGGTTCCCCGGGGGACGGCGTCCGCTCCGCCCGAAAGGATCCGGCCGGGACGGCCTCCCGTACCGGCCGCCTCCGGAACACCCAGGTCCGGTATGCCCAGAAGCGGAAGACCGAGGCGATGCCCACCCCGACGATGTTCTTCGCGATGTTGTCCGCGAGGGTCGAGGTGTAGCCGAGCCCGTAGTGGGAGAGGGCCAGGATGCCGTTCTCGATCACCAGTCCGATGCCGCTGAAGAACACGAAGCGGCCCAGCTCCCGGCTCTGCCCGTCCTTGTCGCTGGCGCGGTACGTCCAGTGCCGGTTGCCGAGGTAGTTGGTGCCGATGGCGGCGACGGTGGCGATGACCCCGGAGCGGACGACGGCCAGTCCGAAGCCGTGCACGCAGAGGTTGAAGACCAGGAAGTTGACGAGGGTGCCGACGGCTCCGACGGTCCCGAACTTGGCCGCTTCCCGGCCCACGCGCCGCACGCGGCTGCGCAGTGTCGGCCTTCCGGTCATGGGAATGGTCTGACTCCGTCGTTCGGCGGCCTGGGAGCGTCTGCGCCGGCCGGGGGCGTCCGTGGGTGTCCGTGGGCGGTCGTGCCCGCCGCGGGGAGGGCCGTGGTGGCCCCGGCGGCCGGGCCACCACATGCTAACCACGCGCTCCCGCATCCCGCGCGCGGATCCGGCCCCGCCGGCCCGGCCCCGGGCGGGGCCGGGCCTGGAGGATCCTCCGAGAGACCGGGCGGCGGGAACGCCGCGGCGGCCGGATACCCTGGTTCACGTGACATTCCCGGTAGTCGGCATGGTCGGCGGCGGACAGCTCGCCCGTATGACCCATGAGGCGGGCATCCCCCTCGGCATCAGGTTCAAGCTGCTCAGCGACACCCCGCAGGACTCCGCGGCCCAGGTCGTGAGCGATGTGGTCGTGGGTGATTACCGCGATCTCGGCACCCTTCGTGCTTTCGCACAGGGCTGTGACGTGATCACCTTCGACCACGAGCACGTCCCGACCGAACATCTGCGGGCGCTGGAAGCGGACGGCATCCCGGTGCGCCCCGGGCCCGGGGCCCTGGTCCACGCCCAGGACAAGGGCGTCATGCGGGCCGGGCTGGACCGGATCGGGATCGCCTGCCCGCGCCACCGGATCGTGGCCGACCCCGCCGACGTCACCCGCTTCGCCGCCGAGGGCGACGGCTTCCCGGTGGTCCTCAAGACCGTCCGCGGCGGCTACGACGGCAAGGGCGTCTGGGTGGTCCGGGACGAGGCCGGGGCCGCCGACCCGTTCAAGGCGGGCGTGCCGGTGCTCGCCGAGGAGAAGGTGGACTTCGCCCGGGAGCTCGCGGCCAATGTGGTCCGCTCCCCGCACGGCCAGGCCGTCGCCTATCCCGTCGTCGAGTCGCAGCAGGTGAACGGGGTCTGCGACACCGTGATCGCGCCCGCGCCCGGCCTCTCCGGGGAGCTGTCCGCCGAGGCCCAGCGGATGGCGCTGACCATCGCCGAGCAGCTGGACGTCACCGGCCATCTCGCCGTCGAGCTGTTCGAGACCCGGGACGGCCGGCTGCTGGTCAACGAGCTCGCCATGCGGCCGCACAACTCCGGCCACTGGACTCAGGACGGCGCGGTCACCTCGCAGTTCGCCAACCACCTCCGCGCCGTGCTCGACCTGCCGCTGGGCGACCCGCGGCCCCGCGCGCCGTGGACGGTCATGGTCAACGTCCTCGGCGGCGACTATCCCGACATGTACTCCGCCTATCTGCACTGCATGGCCCGGGACCCGCAGCTCAAGATCCACATGTACGGCAAGGACGTGAAGCCCGGCCGCAAGGTCGGCCACGTCACCACGTACGGCGACGACCTGGCCGAGGTGCTCGACCGCGCCCGGCACGCCGCCGGCTACCTCCGAGGGACGATCACCGAATGAGCGCCACCGCCCCCGCCGCCGGCATCGTGATGGGCTCCGACTCCGACTGGCCGGTGATGGAGGCCGCCGCCGAGGCCCTCGCCGAGTTCGGGATCGCCCACGAGGCCGACGTCGTCTCCGCCCACCGGATGCCGCACGAGATGATCGCGTACGGCGAGCGGGCCGCGGACCGGGGCCTCAAAGTGATCATCGCGGGCGCGGGCGGGGCCGCCCACCTCCCCGGGATGCTCGCCTCCGTCACCCCGCTCCCGGTCATCGGCGTCCCCGTCCCGCTGAAGCACCTCGACGGCATGGACAGCCTGCTCTCCATCGTGCAGATGCCGGCCGGGGTCCCCGTCGCCACCGTCTCCGTGGCCGGCGCCCGCAACGCGGGCCTGCTCGCCGTACGGATGCTCGCCGCCCACGACCCGGAACTGCTGGAGCGGATGCGGGAGTTCCAGGGGAAGCTCAGGGAGCAGGCCACCGAGAAGGGCAAGCGGCTGCGGGCCAGGACCGGCGGCGCGGGCGGATTCGGCTTCGGAGGCTGATGCGCGGCCCGGGGCGGCGGGCAAGGATGGGGTCATGACCGATCATGACCAGGCCCCTGACCGCCACCTCGCCGAAGCCCGCGCGCTCCTCGCGGAGTACCCCGTCGCCGACGGCCACAACGACCTCCCCTGGGCCCTGCGCGAACAGGTCTTCTACGACCTGGACCGCCGCGACATCGCCGCCGACCAGAGCGCGCACCTGCACACCGACCTCGCCCGGCTGCGGGCGGGCGGCGTCGGCGCGCAGTTCTGGTCGGTCTACGTCCGCTCCGACTACGACGGCGACCGCGCGGTCAGCGCCACGCTCGAACAGATCGACGTGGTCGGCCGGCTCATCGACCGCCACCCCGGCGACCTCCGCCGCGCCCTGACCGCCGACGACATGGAGGCCGCCCGCGCCGGGAGCCGGATCGCCTCCCTCATGGGCGCCGAGGGCGGCCACAGCATCAACTGCTCCCTGGGAACGCTCCGTTCCCTGTACGCACTGGGCGTGCGCTACATGACGCTCACCCACAACGACAACATCGCCTGGGCCGACTCGGCCACCGACGAGAAGCGGATCGGCGGACTCAGCCGCTTCGGTGAGGAGGTCGTCCGGGAGATGAACCGCTGCGGGATGCTCGTGGACCTCTCCCATGTCTCCACCGGCACGATGCGCGACGCGCTGCGCGTCACCGAGGCGCCCGTCCTCTTCTCGCACTCCTCCGCACGCGCCCTCTGCGACCACCCGCGCAACATCCCCGACGACGTGCTGGAGGCGCTGCCGGCCAACGGCGGCACCGCGATGGTCACCTTCGTACCGAAGTTCGTGCTCCCCGAGGCCATCGCGTGGACGCGGGCCGCCGACCTCAACATGAAGGCCCACGGCCTGCATCCGCTCGACACCACCGAGGCCGCCATGCGGGTGCAGCGCATGTACGAGGAACGGCATCCGCGGCCGGCCGCCACCGCCGCGGACGTCGCCGACCACCTCGACCACATGCGCGAGGCGGCCGGCGTCGACCACATCGGCATCGGCGGCGACTACGACGGCACCGCTTTCACCCCGGCCGGCCTGGAGGACGTCGCCGGCTACCCGAACCTGATCGCGGAACTGCTGCGACGCGGCTGGTCCAAGTCCGACCTGGCGAAACTCACCTGGCGGAACGCCGTCCGCACGCTGCGCGCCGCCGAGGACGTCGCCCGCGACCTCCGCTCCCGGCGCGGTCCGTCGAACGCCACCATCGGGGAGCTGGACGGCGTGGACGGCTGAGCGCCCCCGGGCGGCGGGCCCGGCCGTGGCCCGCCGGTGCCGGCCCGTGCCCGCTGGCGTCAGGTGGCGGATGAGGCCCGGATGAGGCAGAAGGGGTGGCCCGCCGGATCGGCGTACACGCGGAAATCGCGTGTGCCGCCCTGGTCGTCGGTGTCCAGGGCCTTGGCGCCCAGGGCCAGTGTCCGCCGTTCGGCCTCCTCCATGTCGTCGACGTACACGTCCAGGTGGAGCTGCTGCGAATGCTCCGCCGAGGGCCACTGCGGCGGCCGGAATCCCTCGGCCCGCTGGAACGCGAGCTTCCAGCCGTCCTCGGTGGTGAGCTCCACCCAGCGGTCGTTGTCCTGCTCGACGTCCGGCTCGCCGCCCAGCAGCCCGGCGTAGAAGCGGGCGAGTTCCATGTTGTCGGGACAGTCGAGGACGACCCAGCCCTTGCGTGCGATGGCCATGCTGCCTCCCGGTTTCCGATCGCTACCCCAAGGTTGACGGTTGACCGGAAGGGGCCGGGCGAAACCCGCGGGTGCGCGTCATCGGCGGGCCGGTCTTCTCACCCCTCCCCGGGCCCGGGGAGGCCGTCCGAGGGGCGGCCGGGCCTCCCGGCGAGTGCCAGGAACTCCGCGAGGTGGATCGCCCGGGCCCGGGAGCGGCGGCGCCGCAGCCCCTGCTGGACCTGACGGAGACAGCCCGGATTGACGGTGACGACGTAGTCGACGTCGAGCCGCCCGATGTCGTCCAGCTTCGGGTCCAGGACGGCCCTGCTGTCCTCCGGCCGGAGCATGGCGTAGGTGCCGGCCGCCCCGCAGCACCGGTCCGCGCCCGGCAGTTCGACGTAGTCGGCGACGGCGGCGATGAGCTCGCGGGGCGGGCGGCTGACCCCCAGTCCGTTGCGCAGATGGCAGGAGTCCTGGAGGGTGGCCCGGGCCCGGCGGCCGTCGACCGTGACCTGTCCGGCGGGCGCGTACCCGGCCTCGCCGAGGTACTCGCTCAGCTCCCGCACCCGGTCCCGGCCCAGATGGTGGGCGAGGTGGGCGGCGCAGCCGCCGGCGGTGGTCAGAACGGTGCCGGGCAGTTTCTCGCCGAGGGCACGGGCCATCGCGGCGCCGGTGACGGAGTCGCCGTTGTGGGCGTGGAGCGCGCCGCAGCAGCCCTGCCCGGAGGGGACGGCGACCTCGGGGCACAGCTCGCGGACGGCGCGGGAGACCTTCGGGTAGAGGCCCCGTTCGACGCAGCCGAGCATCAGCGAGACCGGCTGATCCGGCGCCGCGGCCGGTTCCGCGGCCGGTTCCGCGGCGGGCCGGCCGGCCCGGCCCCCGGGTCCGCCGCGCGCGTGGCGGCGAACCAGCCCCTGGAGCCGCAGCAGCGCGGGGCGCGACACCAGGAGCATCAGGAGGCGGGCGATCCACGGCCGGTCGCGGCCGCTCCACTGGTGGTCGCGCCACTGCTCCAGCAGCGAGCCGTACTCCACCCCGGCCGGGCAGACGGTCTCACAGGCGCGGCAGCCCAGGCAGAACGAGGACTCCTCGGCCAGGGTCGGGTCGTCGGGCGGAAGCTGCCCGGTCTCCAGGGCCCGCATCAGGGTGATGCGGCCGCGCGGGGACGAGGTCTCCTCGCCGGTGAGGGCGTAGGTGGGGCAGGCGGGCAGGCAGAAACCGCAGGAGATGCAGCGGTCGAGCAGGTTCTTGTCGAAGATGCCGGGGCTGCCGTCCGGCCCGGGGGAGCGGGGGGCGACGGCGGCGGGCGGTACGGGGTCGTGGCCGGAGGCGGCGTCGGCTCCGGCACCGCGGGTGCCGCTGCCGCAGCCGGGGCCGCGGGGGCCCGCGGCGCCGTGACCGGGGTCCGGCTGCTCGGGGGGTACGGCGTGCTCGCCGTTCGTACGGTCGTTCACGAGCCCAGCTTTCCGGGGTTGAGGATGCCGGCCGGGTCGAAGGCCGTCTTGACGCGGCGCAGCAGGGCCATCTGGTCGGCGCCGATCTTGTCCGCGAGATACGGCAGCTTGGCCGCGCCCACGCCGTGCTCGCCGGTGATGGTGCCGTCCATGGCGATGGCGGCGGCGAAGATCTCCGCGAACGCCCGGTGCGCGCGGTCGGCGCCCTCGGTGTCCTCCGGGTCCAGGACGCAGGTCGGGTGGAGATTGCCGTCCCCGGCGTGGCCGAAGGTGGCGATCAGCAGGTCGTGCCGTGCGGCGATCTCGTCGATGCGGTCCACCATCTCGGCCTGCCGGTGCCGCGGCACGGTGGCGTCCTCCAGGATCGTCAGCGAGCCGAGGCGGGAGAGGGCCGGGAGCGAGCAGCGGCGGGCCGCGAGCAGGGCGTCGGCGCGGGCGACGTCCTCCGCCAGGGTGGTCTCCAGTGCGCCGGCGTCCGCGCAGACCTCCTGGATACGGGCCAGGTTGGCGGCCACGGTGGGCGGCGCGCCGTCGTCGCCGAAGAGCAGCAGCGCGCCCGCGTCCTGCCGCAGCCCGAGTCCGGCGAACTCCTCGACCGCCGCGATGCACTTGCGGTCGAGGAACTCCAGTGTGGCGGGGACGATCCCGGCGGAGATGACGTCCGCGACCGCCCGGGAGGCGTCGGCGAGGGAGTCGAAGTAGGCGACGCCGGTGCCGCTCTCCTCGGGGGCGGGCAGCAGCGCCACGATGGCCTCGGTGATCACCGCGAGGGTGCCCTCGGAGCCGGTGAGGAGCCGGGTCAGGTCGTAGCCGGCGACGTCCTTCCACAGCCGGCCGCCGGTCCGGATGATCTCGCCGGTGGGCAGGACCGCCTCCAGGCCGAGGACGTAGTTGCGGGTGACGCCGTACTTCAGGCCGCGCAGCCCGCCGGCGCAGGTGGCCACGTTGCCGCCCACCGTGGAGACGGTGCGGCTTCCCGGGTCCGGGGCGTAGAGCAGCCCCCGCGCCGCGGCCGCGTCGGCGAGGGCCGCGGTGCTCACGCCGGTCTGCACCCGGGCCAGCAGCTCCTCGGAGCTGACCTCCAGGATCTTGTTCAGCCGGGTGAGGACGAGCACGATGCCGCCGGTCAGCGGCACGGTGGCGGCGCACAGATTGGAGCCGGCGCCGCGCGGCACCACGGGGACGCGGTGCTCGGTGGCGTACCGCAGGACCGCGGCGACCTCCTCGGTGCTGCCGGGCAGCACCACGGCCTGGGGCAGGGCGTGGAAGAGCGGGGTGGCGTCGCGGCCGTAGGCGGTGAGCGCGCCGGCGTCCGTCCGGACGTGGCCGGGGCCGACGAGGGCCGCCAGATCGCGGGCGAGACCGGTGTCCGTGGCCATCAGCGCGCCACCCTTCGGTCCGGTACGGGCGCCGGCCGCGCGGTATCCGGCGGGCGGACGGCGGCGGGGGTCTCGGCCATGAGGTGCCCTTGCCTCTCTGTATGCCGGCGGCGCACGCCGTTCCGGCCCATGGGGACCCGGAGATTGTCAGACAATGGCTCGTGACTGTCAACGACTCGTGCCCGTCAATCAATCGTGCCTGTCAACCGCCGCACCGGCTCATGGGAGAATGAGGGCCGTTCCTCACGGAGGTGTTCATGGCTCCGGACGCCGCCCTTCGGCTGTCCACCGTCTCGGTCGTCGAGGCGCTCGCCGCGTCCCTGCGGGACCGGGTGCTCGACGGGCGGATCGCGCCCGGCACCGCTCTCGCCGAGACGGAGATCGCGGCGGAGTACGCGGTCTCCCGGCCCACGGCCCGCAGCGCCGTCACCGCCCTGGTGCACGAGGGTCTGCTGCACCGCGAGGCCAACAAGGCCGCGTACGTACCCCAGTTGACCCGGGCCGACGTCGAGGACCTCTTCCTGGTCCGCACCCCCCTGGAGACGGCGGTCGTCCGCCTCCTCGTCGAGCGCGGCACCGTGCCGCCGGCCGCCGCCGGGCGCGCCATCGCGGACCTCGGGCAGCTGGAGGACGACGCCCCGCACAGCGCCTTCGTCGAGAGCGACCTGCGGTTCCACCAGTCGCTGGTGGAGGCGGTCGGCAGCCCCCGGCTCAGCCGGCTCTACCGGGGCATCCAGGGCGAGGTCCATCTGTCGATGGTGCAGACACGGCACGCCCTGGGGCGCGAGCGCATCATCGCGGAGCACACCGCGGTCCTGGACGCCCTGCGCGCCGGGGACGCCGACGAGGCGGTCCGCACCATGCGGGCACATCTGGAGGGCGCCTGCCACGCCCTGCGCGCGGTGGCCGGCGGCAGCGCCCGCTGACGGGCCCGGACCCGGCGGGGGCCGTGCCCGTCCGCGCATCGCCGGACGGAACGCCTAGGCGCGGGGCCGTCCCAGGGCCCGGTAGGTCCAGCCGGCCTCGCGCCAGGTGTCCGGGTCGAGGGCGTTCCGCCCGTCCAGGAGACGGCGCTCGGCGACGACCTCGCCCAGCGCCACCGGGTCGAGCTCCCGGAACTCGCGCCACTCCGTCAGGTGCAGCACCACATCGGCGCCGCGCGCGGCCTCCAGCGCGCTCGGGGCGTACCCGAGGGTGGGGAAGACCCGGCGGGCGTTCTCCATGGCCTTCGGGTCGTAGACGGTGACCTGGCCGCCCTGGAGGTGGATCTGCCCGGCCACGTTGAGCGCGGGGGAGTCCCGTACGTCGTCCGAATCCGGCTTGAAGGCGGCGCCGAGCACGGCCACCCGTACCCCGAGGAAGCCGCCGCCCACGGCCTCGCGGGCCAGTTCGACCATGTGGCCGCGGCGGCGCATGTTGACGGAGTCGACCTCGCGGAGGAAGGCCAGCGCCTGCGGGGAGCCCAGCTCGCCCGCGCGGGCCATGAAGGCCCGGATGTCCTTGGGCAGGCAGCCGCCGCCGAAGCCGATCCCCGCCCGCAGGAACTTGTTGCCGATCCGTTCGTCGTGCCCGATGGCCTCGGCGAGCTTGGCCACATCGCCGTCGGCGGCCTCGCAGACCTCGGCCATGGCGTTGATGAAGGAGATCTTGGTGGCGAGGAAGGAGTTGGCGGCGACCTTCACCAGCTCGGCGGTCGGGAAGTCGGTGACGACCAGCGGCGAGCCCTCCGCGAGCGGGGTCGCGTAGACCTCGCGCAGCTGCTTCTCGGCCCGCTCGCTCGTGACGCCGATGACGATGCGGTCCGGGTGGAGGGTGTCCTTGACGGCGAAGCCCTCGCGCAGGAACTCCGGGTTCCAGGCGAGCTCGGCGTCCTCGCCCGCCGGGGCCTGCCCGGCCAGCAGGGCCGCGAGCCGGGCGGCGCTGCCCACCGGAACCGTGGACTTGCCGACGACGAGCGCGGGCCGGCGAAGATGCGGTGCCAGTGAGGCGAACGCGCTGTCGACGTAGCTCATGTCGCAGGCGTACTCGCCGTGCTTCTGCGGGGTGTTGACGCAGACGAAGTGGATGTCGCCGAACTCGCCCACCTCCTCGTAGGAGGTGGTGAAGCGGAGCCGGCCGCTGGATCCGGGGTGGCCCGCGACGTGCCTGCGGAGCAGTTCCTCCAGCCCGGGCTCGTACATGGGGACGTCGCCCGCCGAGAGCGTCTCGATCTTCTCGGGGGAGATGTCGAGCCCCAGGACCTCGAAGCCGAGTTCGGCCATCGCCGCGGCGTGCGTGGCGCCGAGGTAGCCGGTGCCGATCACAGTGATCTTGGGTGCCATCGCTACTCCGTATGCGCGTGCGAGCGGACTGCGGCGAGCATATCGGCCCGCCGTGGAGCCCGCCGTCCACCCGCCGCCCGCCCCGCCGTCCCGCTGTCGTCAAACTCACCTATACCCGGCGGGCCCGCGCGACTAGAATCAAGTTACTTAACGGTAGTTAGCAGCAGCTGGGAGTGAGGGCACCTTGTCGTCCACCGAATTCGACCTCTACCGGCCGTCCGAGGAGCACGACATGCTCCGCGACTCGGTCCGTGCGCTCGCCGAGGCGAAGATCGCGCCCTTCGCCGCCGAGGTGGACGAGGAGGGCCGCTTCCCGCAGGAGGCGCTGGACGCCCTGACCGCCAACGACCTGCACGCCGTCCACGTCCCCGAGTCCTTCGGCGGCGCGGGCGCCGACGCGCTCGCCACGGTCATCGTCATCGAGGAGGTGGCCCGCGTCTGCGCCTCCTCCTCCCTGATCCCCGCGGTGAACAAGCTCGGCTCGCTGCCGGTGGTGCTCTCCGGCTCCGAGGAGCTGAAGAAGAAGTACCTGACCCCGCTCGCCAAGGGGCAGGGCATGTTCTCGTACTGCCTCTCCGAGCCGGACGCCGGTTCCGACGCCGCGGGCATGAAGACCCGCGCCGTCCGCGACGGCGACTTCTGGGTGCTCAACGGCGTGAAGCGTTGGATCACCAACGCCGGCGTCAGCGAGTACTACACGGTCATGGCCGTCACCGACCCGGAGAAGCGCAGCAAGGGCATCTCCGCCTTCGTCGTCGAGAAGTCCGACGAGGGTGTCTCCTTCGGCGCCCCGGAGCGGAAGCTCGGCATCAAGGGCTCGCCGACCCGCGAGGTCTACTTCGACAACGTCCGCATCCCCGCCGACCGCATGATCGGCGAGGAGGGCACCGGCTTCGCGACCGCGATGAAGACCCTCGACCACACCCGCATCACCATCGCCGCCCAGGCGCTCGGCATCGCCCAGGGTGCCCTCGACTACGCCAAGGGCTACGTCCAGGAGCGCAAGCAGTTCGGCAAGCCGATCGCCGACTTCCAGGGCGTCCAGTTCATGCTCGCCGACATGGCGATGAAGATCGAGGCCGCCCGCCAGCTCACCTACGCGGCCGCCGCCAAGTCCGAGCGCGTCGACGCCGACCTCACCTTCTTCGGCGCCGCCGCCAAGTGCTACGCCTCGGACGCCGCCATGGAGGTCACCACCGACGCGGTCCAGCTCCTCGGCGGCTACGGCTACACCCGGGACTACCCGGTGGAGCGCATGATGCGCGACGCCAAGATCACCCAGATCTACGAGGGCACCAACCAGGTCCAGCGCATCGTCATGGCCCGCAACCTGCCCAAGTAACCCGGGCGCGGCCCCCGTTGCCGCCCCGCCCCAGCGCGCATGCCCCCCGGCCGGTCAGCGGGGGGCATGCGGCGTGCGTGGGCTCGTCCGCGCCCGGGCGCCCGCAGCAAGATCACCCCGGCACCGGAAAATCGGTACGGGGCGATGCGGTGGGCGCCCGCGCGGACGAGTACGAGAAGACATCGCCGTGCGGCGACTCCTGCTTTCCCTGCCGCGTGAGGGCCCGTGACGCGTCACGCCGCCCAGGCCGCTCGCTGAGCGGCCTGGGCGGCGCGGTGGTGAGACGGTGCGAGCCGCCTACTCGGAGACGGTGACCGGCTCGTCGTTCTTGAGCTCGGAGACCAGCTGCTTGACCTTGGGCATGTCCCACCGGAGGGAGCCGCCGGGTGCCGAGCCCGCGATCGGCATGTTCATCTGCTTGCCGCCGCCGCCCGTGACGTCCTTCATGGCCCAGAACATGGAGGCCAGGTCGAACAGGCTCATGTCCTCGTCGACGATCAGGGTGTCGAGCCCGGCGCCCATCACCGGGTAGAGCTTGAAGGGGTTCAGGACCGTCGAGGGGCTCGCGGTCTGGGAGGCCAGGGCCGAGAGGAACTTCTGCTGGTTCTTGGTGCGGTCCAGGTCGCCGCCGGCCAGGCCGTAGCGCTGCCGGACGAAGGCCAGCGCCTGCTCGCCGTCGAGCGTCTGGCGGCCCTTCTTCAGGTCGATGCCGGAGTTCTTCTCCTTGAGGTCGCGCGGGATGTCCATCTCGACACCGCCCACCGCGTCCACGATCTCCGCGAAGCCGCCGAAACCGATCTCGGCGTAGTGGTCGATCTTCAGCCCGGTGTTGAACTCGACGGTGCGGACCAGCAGCGGCGCGCCGTCCTTGGAGTACGAGGCGTTCAGCTTGGCGGGGCCGGAGGCGGGGAAGTCCTTGCCGCTCTCCGAGCCGGTGAAGTCGGGGATGGTGACATACGAGTCGCGCGGCAGGGAGACCATGGTGCTCCCGTTGTCACCGACGTGCAGGATCATCATCGAGTCGGTGCGCTTGCCCTCGACCCGGCCGGTGTGCAGCCGCTTCTGGTCCTCGGCGGAGAGACCTTCGCGGCTGTCGGAGCCCACGATCAGGTAGTTGGTGCCCTCGCCGGCCTCGGGGCGGTCCTTGACGATGCTGAGATCCACCTCACGGCGCAGCTTGGAGTCCGCCCAGAAGTAGGTGCCGACGCTCACCACCAGCGCGACGAGGACCAGCGTCACCAGACCGCGCTTGATGCGGCGGCCCCAGTCCGGGGCCGGGCGGCCGTACGGGTCGCCGCCGTGCCCGCCGCCACCGCCGTAGACCTGGCCGGTGTTGTATCCGTCACCGCCGGCGTAGGGGTCGTCGTAGCCCTGCGACTGCTGGGCGGGCACGCGGCCGTACGGCGGTGCGGGAGGAGGCGGCGGTGTCGGTCCGGCCGGCTGTGCGCCGTGCCGCATGTGGGGCATCCGCCGCGTCGGCTCCGGTCCGGGCATCGCGCCGCCGCGTCCGTAGCCGTCACCGTCCGCGGTCCGCCCCTGGGGCCAGTCAGTCATAGGGGGAAGTCTGCACGCCGGAGGGTGCCGGGTCCCAGGGCGGGTGGCGGATACACACAATGCTGTAGCAGAGCTGATGCACAAGCGGGCCCGGTTGGCCGGGAAAGGCCGGGAAAGATCGGGCGCATACAGTTGAAGACATGACCGATCAGGCCCTCTCCGCGCACCAGACCGTTCCGAGCAAGCCCACCAGCGCCTCGCGTACCACCCTGTCCCACATCATGACCGCACATGACACCAATCTTCTGGGCACGGTGCACGGCGGCGTGATCATGAAGCTGGTGGACGACGCGGCGGGCGCGGTCGCGGGACGGCACTCGGGCGGTCCGGCCGTCACGGCCTCGATGGACGAGATGGTCTTCCTGGAGCCGGTCCGCGTCGGCGACCTGGTGCATGTGCGGGCCCAGGTCAACTGGACCGGCCGGTCCTCGATGGAGGTCGGCGTGCGGGTGATGGCGGAGCGCTGGAACGAGTCGACGCCCGCCACCCAGGTCGGCAGCGCCTACCTCGTCTTCGCGGCGGTCGACGCCGCGGGCAGGCCACGGCCGGTGCCGCAGGTGGTGCCCGAGACCGAGCGGGACAAGCGCCGCTACCAGGAGGCGCAGATCCGCCGGACGCACCGGCTGGCGCGCCGCCGCGCGATCAAGGAGCTGCGGGAGAAGCGCGCCGCCGAGGGCATCGGGGACTGACCCGGCCGTGCCGGGACACGGAGCGGGGTGCGGCGGATCGCCGCAGCGGTCACGGAAGGGCCGGGCCGGCGCGGGGTTCAGGGGCAGACGATCTCGTCGCCCCGGACCGGGCCCGGCGTCTCACCGCCGGGTCGCGACGGCTCCTCGCCGGCCGGTTCCCCGGGGCGGCCGGAGTCGTCGTGGCGGCCGGAGTGCCCGCCGGCGCCGGTCAGCGGCCGGTCCTCGCGCAGCGCCTCGAACAACGCCTCCGCCTTCGGCCGGTCCCAGAGAACGGTCGAGCCGATGCCGGGGACCCGGTGGTCCGGGTCGGCCACCGGCACCGAGACGAACTCCGAGGACGCGGCGGTGAAGCCGCGCATGGCCCGGCCCAGGCCAATCAGTTCCTCCGGGCCGAGGCCGGGGTCGGCCCGGACGGAGCGGAGCAGCCGGCCGGCCGCCCGGTCCAGTGCGACCGGGTTCAGCAGCAGGCCGCTCTCCGCCGCCCGGTCCAATAGCGCGGCCAGGAACAGCTGCTGGCGCCGCATCCGTCCCAGGTCGCCCTCGGCGTCGAGATGGCGGGCCCGGACGTAGGACAGCGCCTCGCCGCCGTCCAGCCTGCTGGTGCCGGCCGGCAGGTCCAGGCCGCTCCGCGGGTCCCGGAGCGGCCGGGTGGTGCAGATGTCGACGCCGCCGAGCAGGTCGACGGTGCGGATGAAGCTGCTGAAGTCGACCTCCAGGTAATGGTCGATACGGACCCGGGTGAGGTTCTCCACCGTCCGTACGGTGAGCCGCGGACCGCCCTCGGCGTAGACCGAGTTGATCTTGACGGGGCGGCCGCCGCCGGTGCCCTCCGCGCCGCTCCCGTCCCCGGCTCCGGCCCCGTCCCCCGTACCGCCCCCGGCCCCGGGCCCGTCCTTCCCGCCGCTCTCCGCGTCCGCCGGCAGCTCCGCGTACGAGTCACGGGGGATGCTCACCACGCCGGCCCGCCTCCGGTCCGCGGAGAGGTGCACCAGCAGGATGGCGTCGGTGCAGTGGCAGGGCTCACCGCCCAGCCGGTACTTCCGCCGCTGCTCGGGCGTGATCCGGTCGCGGCCGTCCGTGCCGACGAGGAGGAAGGTGAGCCCGTCGCCGCCGTCCGCCCGCGCGGGCCGGTCGGGCAGCCCGGCGAAGGGGTCCACCCGTTCGATGGCGGTGCCCAGACCGCCCACCACCGCGTGCCCCGCCCCGGCGGCCGACAGCACGACCGCGGAGACGCAGAGCGCGAGCCGCAGGCCCCACCGCGACCGGCGGGAGCGCCGGCCCCCGGTCCGGCCGGAGGGGTCGGGGCGCGGACCGGGGGCGGCGGGCGTGGTCATCGGCGGTACCTCCGCGGGGCCGGGACGGGGCGGGGAAGGTGTCACCGTAGATCCGTACGATCAGCGGACCGCGCCCCCACGCCGCCCGGCGGGCCCGGTCGTACCCGGGCGGCTACGGCGCCGTCCCCCGTTCGCGGTAACGTGAGAAACGATGAACGCCTCCCCTGAACAGCCGCCGCCGGCCGTCTCCGTGATCATGCCGGTGCTCAACGAAGAGCGGCATCTGCGCGCCTCCGTCCGGCACATCCTGCAGCAGGAGTACGCGGGCGAGCTCGAAGTGGTGATCGCCCTCGGCCCGTCCGCGGACCGCACGGACGAGATCGCCGCCGAGCTGGTCCGCGAGGACTCGCGCGTGCGCACGGTGCCCAACCCCACCGGCCGCACCCCGGCCGCCCTGAACGCCGCCATCAAGGCGTCCCGGCACCCGGTCGTGGTGCGCGTCGACGGCCACGGCATGCTCTCCCCGGACTACATCGCCACCGCCGTCCGGCTGCTGGCGGAGACCGGCGCGCAGAACGTCGGCGGCATCATGCACGCCGAGGGGGAGAACGCCTGGGAGCAGGCCGTCGCCGCGGCCATGACCTCCAGGATCGGGGTCGGCAACGCCGCCTTCCACACCGGCGGCGCGGCGGCCCCGGCCGAGACGGTCTACCTGGGCGTCTTCCGCCGGGAGGCGCTGGAGCAGCAGGGCGGCTACAACGAGGAGTTCATCCGCGCCCAGGACTGGGAGCTGAACTTCCGCATCCGCGAGGCCGGCGGGCTGATCTGGTTCTCGCCGGAGCTCCGGGTCTCGTACCGGCCCCGGCCGACGGTGCGGGCGCTGGCCAAGCAGTACAAGGACTACGGCCGCTGGCGCCATGTCGTGGCCCGCTACCACAAGGGCTCCATCAACCTGCGCTATCTCGCCCCGCCGGCCGCCCTGCTCGCCATCGCGGCGGGCGCGGTCGTCGGCGCCGTCCTCACCCCCTGGGGCCTCGTCGTCCCCGCCGGGTATCTCGCGGCCGTCACCGCGGGCTCGCTGCCGGCCGGCCGGGGGCTGCCGCTCGCGGCGCGGCTGCGCATCCCGGTGGCGCTGGCGACCATGCACATGTCGTGGGGGTTCGGGTTCCTCACCAGCCCGCGTTCGCTGGCGCGCCGGGTGATCGCGAGCCGCCGCCCGGCGGTCACGGCGGAGCCCGCCCCGTCCCCGGAGGGGGGACCGGCGGAGAAGGCCGGGTCGGCGGAGACCGCCGGCTGACCGGCGCGCGGCGCGCCGCCGTTCGCACGCGGAGCGCCGCCACGGTCCGCACGGGACCGGCGGGACATACGGAGAGGGCCGGACCCGGTGGTCCGGCCCTCTCCGTATGTCCCGCGCCGCGGCGCACCGGAGGGGCCGCCGTCCCCCGGGTCCGGAACCCCGGGCCTAGAAGCTGTACCGCGGGTTGACGTCCATGCAGGCCTTGTCGTTGCCGTTCAGCGCGTCCGCGCTCTCCGGCGCCTTGTCGTCCGCCGGGTTCTTCGACGGCTCCGGGTAGGCGCCCGCCGTACGCCAGTCCGCGCCGACGACCACGGTGATCTGCTCGACGTCCTGAGCGATCCGCACCGCGCCGGCGGGCAGGCCGAGCGACTTCGCCACGAGCTCGGCGTCCCCGCGCAGGTCCTTCGAGGGGTACGAGACCGTGGTGTCCGCCTGTGACTTGGGCGTCGCGTCCGCGACGGCCCGTGCGTAGCCCTCCCGGGCCAGCACTCCGGCGATGCCGGCGGCACGTCCCTGGACCGGGGCCTGCGCGGCGGTGCCGGTGCCGTTCTGCACGATCACCGGGATCTCCGCCTTGGGCGCGGCCGGGTCGCTCGGCTCGGGGCTCTTCTCCGTGGCCTTCTTCTTGTCCTTGCCGTCCAGCGCCACGTCGTTGCGGACCAGGGAGAACAGCCGGTCGGCGTCGCCGGGCTTCGGCACGAGGTGCGCCAGCGGGTTCTGCGGGTCCTCGACCCACGGCATGGTCGCCATGGTGATCCGCTCCGTCGGCACCCGCTGGAGGTCGCTGCCCAGGTCGTACAGTTTGCCGACGCTGCCCAGGCCCTGGTCGACGGTGAGCGCCTTGGTGGCGGCCTCGGCGAGCTTGCGCAGCTTGTTGGGGTTGGTCAGCTTGGTGCCGGCCTTGAGCTGGCGGACCATCGAGTTCATGTACAGGTGCTGCGCCTTGGCGCGGCCGATGTCGCTGCCGTTCTGGAAGCCGTGCCGGGTGCGCAGCCACTGCAGGGCCTGTTCGCCCTTGATGACCGTCTCGCCCTTCTCCAGCCGCAGCCCGGACTTGGGGTCCTTGACGTTGGCGTTGACGCAGACGGGCACACCGCCGACCGCGTCGGCCATGTCCACCACGCCGGCGAAGTCGATCATCATGAAGTGGTCGACGGGCACACCGGTGAGCTCCTCCCAGGTGGCGACGGTGCAGCCCGGACCGCCGTGCTGGAGGCTGGAGTTGATGGTGGTGCTCGTCTCCTGGTAGACGGTGCCGTCCTCGGGGTCGGTGCACTTGGGAACCGTGACCCGGGTGTCGCGCGGGACGCTGATCACCGACATGTTGCTGCGGTCCGCCGAGACGTGCAGCAGCATCTGGACGTCGGCGAGGGGCTTGCGGCCCACGTCGCCGCGGGCGCCGCCCAGCCGGACGTTCTCCTCGGAGTTACGGCTGTCGGAGCCGAGCAGCAGGATGTTGAGCGGGGTGTTGCCGTCGGCGTTCGGCGCGGTCTTGTCGAGCCGCTTGTCGCCGAGGTTGAGCTCGTCCTTCTCCAGGTTGCCGTTGAGGTGCTCGTAATAGAGGTACCCGGCGCCGGCCGTGCCGAGTATCAGCAGCGACAGCGTGACGGCCGACCAGCGGAGCACCCGGCGGCCGCCGCCCCGGCGGGGCGGCGCGGACCTGCCGTGCCCGCCGCCGGAGGAACCGGACGTGCCGGCCGTGCCGGACCGCCGTGCCGCCCGGCCCTCGGTGGAGGCGCGGGCGAGCGGCACGGTGTCCATGCCGCCCCGCTCGTCGTACAGGCTGTCGTCCCAGCCGAGATCGGCCGGCTCGGGTTCCTTCTCCGTACCGCCCCTGCGGGCACTCGGCTGCCGCATCGGGCCTCCCCGTTAGTCAGTCGTCGTCAGGCCCTCAGGGCCGGCGGATCACTCGGCGCACACCTGCTTGTCGGCCTCGACCCGCTGGATGTTCTCCGGAGCCTTGGACGGGGCGCTCAGCGGCTGCCCCGGCTCGTCGAAGTCCTCGCCGAGCGTGAGCGTCATGGCGTCCGTCTCGGCGGCGTCCTCCGTGCCGGGCTTGAGGGCGGAGGGGGCCAGGCCCATCATCTCCGCCAGCGCCCGGGCCTGGTCGGCCTGGTTCGGCGCGTACTCCAGGACGGTCTTCTTCAGCTTCTCGCCGCCCTCGGCGTTGCCGCCGTTGGCGGAGCGGGTGACGCCCTCGCTGTTCTGCAGCCAGTCGACGGTCGTCTGGGCGGCCCCGATCGGGGCGCCGCCGTTGAGGACCTCGACCCGGACCTCCGAGGGGTCCGCCTTGGGGCCCTCGGTCTTGGCCTTGTCCGCGGCTTCCTTCTCGGCCTTCTCCTTCTTCTTGACGTCGGTGAGGGAGACGTCCTCCCGCACCATCGCGAAGAGCTGGTCGGCCGGCCCCTCGTTGAGGACGACCGACGCCTTGTCCTCGGAGTCGAGAACCGGAACGGTCACGAAGGAGATGTTCTTGATGTTGATCTTCTTCAGGTTGTTGGCCAGCGCTATCAGCTTGTTGACGGAGCCGATGCCGGTGTCGACGGTGAGCGCCTTGGTGGCGGCGGTGGCCAGATCCCACAGCTTCGTGGGATCGGTCAGGGTGTCACCGGACTTCATCTTGCGGATCATCGAACTCAGGAACTGCTGCTGGAGCTGGATCCGGTCCAGGTCGCTGCCGAACTTCAGTCCGTAGCGGGTGCGGACGAAGGCCAGGGCCTGGTCGCCCTCGACGACGTGCTTGCCCGCGCTCAGTTTGAGATGCGACTTCGGGTCGTCGATGGGCTTGGCGAGACAGACCTCGACCCCGCCGACCGCCGAGGACAGCGTCTTGACCGCGTTGAAGTCGGCCATCATGAAGTGGTCGACCTTCAGGCCGGTTATCTCCTCGATGGTGCGCATCGTGCAGCCGGGGTCGCGCCCGCCCTGGCCGAGGCTGGTGTTGAAGCGGACGTTCTGCTGACCGGGGATGACCTCGGTCGAGCCGTCCGGCTGCTTGGTCGGGCAGTCCGGGACGTCCGTCAGCATGTCACGCGGGAAGCTGAGCGCGGTGGCGTTGGAGCGGTCCTCGGAGACGTGGAAGAGGATCGTGGTGTCGGCGTGGCCGACGCTGCCCTTGTCGCCGTACCCCTCGTTGCCCTTGCCGGTACGGACGTCCGTGCCCAGGACCAGGATGTTCATCGGGCCGTCGGTGATGGTGTCGCTGCCCGCGCCGCCGACGTCCACGGTGCTGATGTTGCCGTTGAAGTGTTCGAGCAGGGCGTAGGCCGTCGCGCCGCCCGCGACGAGGACGAACGCCATCACGCCGCCGGTCCAGTACAGCGCCTTCTTCTTCCGGGCGGCCTGCTGCTTGCGCTTGCGGCGGCTGCTGCCGCCACCCGCCTTGGGCGCGGCCCGGCGGCCGCGCTGCGGCGGCATGCCGGGCTGGGCCTCTTCGCGGGCCGGGGCGGCGCGGCGGGAGGCGGAGCGGGGCGGCCCGGAGCGTCCCGGCGCGGAGCGGGGCGCGGGCGCCTGGGGGGTCCCTCTGCGCGGGGCGGGGGAGGCCGGTCGCTCTGCGGGGGCCTGCAGTCGCAGTACGTAGTTACCGGTATTCGGGTCGAGCACCCACTGGTCTGCGGGGTCGATGTCGTCCGCCCGCCCACGGCCTTGCGCGTCCACGGTTCCCTGAATCCTCCGTCGGTGCCACGCGGCGCCCTCCCCCTCAGGCGCTCGTTCAGTCCTTGTGCCGGTGTCCATACGCGCAGGTGGTGCGCGCCGGGTCGCTCACACTAGCCGCCCGATTCGCCGGGGGGCGACGCCGGTGACGAATTCAACGTCCTGATAACCGGGTAAAGCTCGCATTTCGCTTTACGTTGTTCGGGATCTCATGGGTTTCCTCATCCGCAGAGGGGGCCTTTTTCGGCCGGTGGGGTGGGGGAGGCCGGATCGGCCGGGGCGGAGGCGGCCGGGGTCGAGAGGCCGGCGAGCGGGGTGGCGCCGGAGCCGCCCGCGGAGCCACCGGTGGGGGACCCGGTGGGTTCCGGGGCTCCCGTGCTCTCCGCGGCCCCGGGCTCCTCGTCCCGTCCGCCGCCGGCCGTCACGGGCCGGTCGTTCTTCAGTTCCTCGAACAGCAGTGACGCATCGGGCTGTACGAGTTCATCGCGGTTGGCGTTCAATCGGTAGGGCTGCCGGGGCACGGTGAGGAAGCGCATTCCGCCCTCCGGCATGCCCCGCAGACTGTCCGCGAGGTCATAGAGGCTCTTCAGCGAGGCGAGCCCGGGGTCCGTGGTCAGCGAGGAGGTCGCGGCGTCCAGCAGGGAGAACAGCTCGGACGGGTTCCGCAGCGTGCCGTTCTCCTGGATCTGCCGCAGCATCGTCGCGAGGAACTGCTGCTGCCGGACCATCCGCTCGGTGTCGGTCCCGTCGCCGAGGCTGTAGCGGGCGCGGACGTAGCCCAGCGCCTCCTCGCCGTTCAGTGTCTGCCGTCCGGCGGGCAGCTCCACATGCGCCTCGGAGTCGTCGACGGGCTCCGCCAGGCAGATCTCCACACCGCCGATCGCGTCCACCATCTCCGTGAAGCCGCTGAAGTCGACGATCGCGTGGTGGTCCATGCGGATCCCGGTCATCTGCTCCACCGTGCGGATGGTGCAGCCCGCGCCGGCGAACTGGAACGCCCAGTTGAACTGGGCGAACCGGGGAGCGATGGTGGTGCCGTCGGACGTGGTGCACTCCGGGATCTCCACCATCAGATCGCGCGGGATGCTGACGGCGGTGCCGCTCTTCCGGTCGGCGGCGAGATGCAGGAGGATCGTGGTGTCGGAGCGCTGGGTGCCGCTGTCCCGCCCGTACCTGCCGTTGCCGTCGCCCCGGTTGTCGGAGCCGATGACCAGGATGTTCACCGCCTCACGGACCACGGAGGCGGGCCGGTCGGCGGCGTGCTCCTCCAGTTCGCGGGAGGTGTCCGCGTCGGTGCGGATGTTGCCGTCGAGCCGCTGGTAGAGGGACCAGGCCGTGCCGGCCGCGGCCAGCACGGCCGCGGCCGCTCCCAGTGCGGTCCAGCGGAGCCAGCGCCGGCGCTTGGGTATGTCCGCGCCCGGCTCCCCGTCCTCGGTCCGGTCCTGCTCGGAGTGGCCGCTGTCGGCGGGGCCGTCCTCCGGGCCCGCTGGGGTCGCGGCGGTGTCGGTCACTGTGGAGTCCATCCCTCACGGAATCCGGCGGTGTCTTACCGTGCGGGGGACCGCCGGTCACTGGGGTAGACGGGAATGCTGACCGCATGGTTGTACGAGTGGCGTGGCGGCTTTCGGCCACCGCCGGGGGCCCGAGTGCCGGACGGGACGTCCGTCAGCCGGCCGTCGCGGTGACGCGCTCGCTCTCCCGCCGCTGCTCCAGGGCCTCCGGCGCGAGCCGGTCGAGATGGCGGCAGAGGACGACGGAGCCGCCCGCGGCGAGCGGGGCGAACAACCCCGCCGAGAGCCCGTCCCAGGAGTCGAACGGCAGACCGGACAGCACCCGGGAGACCGGGGTGTACTCCCGCGTGGCGGCGTCGGCCCGGGCCCGTTCGACCACCTGTGCGGCCGTCAGCTCCCCCGCACCGGCGAAGGCCAGCGCGGGCCCGCCCGGGTCCACCGGGGCGAACGGCGCGAAGCGGTCGCCCTGCCCCGGCACCTCGACGGCGTAGTCCGCGAAGCCGGACGGAGGCTCGGGGAAGCGCACGCCGAGCGGACGCAGGCTCAGAGCCACCCGCTCGCCCCGGCAGGCCCGGGCCTCCTCCAGGGTGTCCGGACCCGTGACGACCAGATCGGCCGCCGCCGGGTCGCCGCCCATGTCCGCGAGGACGCCCACCGAGGAACAGGCCAGCAGCCAGACCGCCGTCTGCCAGTGCGCCGGCAGCAGCAGCGCGACCCGGTCACCCGGCTCGACCGACAGGTCGCCCTGGAGGAGGTTCGCGGTCTTGGCCACCCAATTGGCGAGGGTCGCGACGGACAACTCCACACGTTCACCGGTGGCGTCGTCGTAGAAGGTGACGAGGGGGCGGGACGGATCCGCGGCGAGCGCGGATCGCAGCAGGTCGGCCGGGGTGCGATCGGTGGCGTTCACCCGGACAAGCGTACGCGGCCGTCACTGCGCCCGAGTGAACCGGGCGGCCGGGACGGCGGCCGCATTGCGCCGACTGGGCGTCATCTTACGAATAGACAGATTTACTGGCCTATGTCCAACATGCCGGTATGCGTGCACTCCTTGCTTCCACGATCGGTGTGGCCTGCGCGGCCGCTCTCTCCCTCCCCCTGGCCCTGCCCGCCGGCGCCGCCGCACCCTCCGCGTCCCGGCAGCCGGCGGGCACGGTGGCCGGGGCCGGACAACCCGCCGGCGGCACCCAGTCGCTGCCGCTGACCGCACCCGCCGGCGCGGACCGGTCGGCGGGCGCCGCCGCCCGTGTCCTGCCGCCCCGCACGGTGCGTCCCTATTCCATGCTCGGCATCGTCTGGGACGACGCCGGCGAGGAACTGCACGGCCGGGCCCAGGTCCGTACCCGCTCCACCGCCTCCGGGCAGTGGAGCGGCTGGCGGGACCTCTCGGCACACCACGACGACGCACCGGACCCCGTCCCCGGCGAACGCCGCCGCGGCGGCACCGCGCCGCTCTGGGTCGGCGCGTCCGACGGCGTCCAGGTCCGGGTGGTGCCGGAGCGGACCGCGCACCGCGCCCCGTCCGCGTTCCCGGCCGGCCTCCGGATCGAACTCGTCGACCCCGGCGGCGATCCCGGCGGCGGCCCCGGCGACGACGACACCGCCGGCAACGAGGACGGCGCCCCCGGCGCCGAACCCGGCAGCGGACCCCGCGACCGGGCCGGCGGACTGACCACCGCCGAACGCCAGAGCGCCGCCGCCAACGCGGAACTCGCCCCCATCGGCGCCACGGAGATCGCCCCGCTCGGCCGGACCGCCACCGAGGAGGCCGCGCGTCGCTCGGCGGAGCCCCGCGCGGCGAGCCGCTACATCGGCCCGCGGCCCGGCATCGTCATCCGCCGGGGCTGGGGCGCGAACGAGAGCTGGCGCGAACGGCGGTTCCCCTACACGAAGACCGTGCGGACCGCCTTCGTCCACCACAGCGGCACCGGCAACGGATACAGCTGCGCGCAGGCCCCCTCCGTCCTGCGCGGTATCTACCGCTACCACGTCCACAGCATGAAGTGGCGCGACATCGGCTACAACTTCGCCGTCGACAAGTGCGGAACCATCTACGAAGGCCGCGCCGGGGGCGTGGCCCGGGCCGTCCAGGGCGCCCACACCCTCGGTTTCAACCACAACAGCATGGGCATCGCCGTCCTCGGGACGTACGACGCGGCCCGGCCCTCACGTCAGGCCGTGGAGGCCGTGGCCAAGCTCACGGCCTGGAAACTCGGCCTGTTCGGCCGGAACCCGGCGGGCTCCGGCACCCGCGTCTCGCTGGGGAACACCAAGTACCCGAAGGGAACCAGAGTCACCCTCAGAGTCATCTCCGGACACCGGGACGGGTTCTACACCGACTGCCCCGGAGCCCGCCTCTACGACAAGCTCGGCGGCATCCGCGGTCTGGCCGCCCGGCTCCAGGGCCGCTGACGCCGCATACCGGCGCCGGACGGTCTGCATAGACTGACCGCCGACCCCACGGCCGGCCCTGGCAGGAAGCAGAGAAGACAAAGGTGACTGAAGCGATCCTCCTGGTCGGTGGCAAGGGCACCCGGCTGCGCCCGCTGACGGTGCACACGCCGAAGCCCATGATCCCGGCGGCCGGCGTCCCGTTCCTCAGCCACCAGCTCGCCAGGGCCCGCGCGGCCGGCGTCGAGCACGTCGTGCTCGCCACGTCCTATCTGGCCGAGGTGTTCGAGCCGTACTTCGGTGACGGCTCGGACCTCGGCCTCCACCTGGAGTACGTCACCGAGACCGAGCCCCTGGGCACCGGAGGCGCGATACGCAATGTCGCCCCGCGCCTCCGTTCCGGGCCGGACGAGCCGGTGCTCATCTTCAACGGCGACATCCTCACCGGCCTCGACATCCGCGCCCTGGTGGAGACCCACACCACCTCGGGCGCGGATGTCTCGCTCCACCTCACCCGGGTCGAGGACCCGCGGGCCTTCGGCCTCGTCCCCACCGACGGCAGCGGGCGGGTGACGGCGTTCCTGGAGAAGCCGCAGACGCCCGAGGAGATCGTCACCGACCAGATCAACGCGGGCGCCTATGTGTTCGACCGCTCCGTGATCGACTCGATACCCGAGGGCCGTCCCGTCTCCGTCGAACGCGAGACCTTCCCCGGGCTGCTCGAAGCCGGCGCCCATCTGCACGGCATGGTCGACTCCACCTACTGGCTCGACCTGGGCACCCCACAGGCCTTCGTCCGCGGCTCCGCCGACCTCGTGCTCGGCCGCGCGCCCTCCCCGGCCGTGCCCGGCGGCTGCGGCGACCGGCTGGTGCTGGACGGCGCCGACGTGGCCCCGGACGCCAAGCTCACCGGCGGCACCGCCATCGGCGCGGGCGCCCGGGTGGGCGCCGGGGCGAGCGTCGACGGCAGCACCGTCCTGGACGGCGCGGTCATCGGCGACGGCGCCCGGATCACCGACTCCCTGATCGGCGCCGGGGCCGTCATCGGCGCCCGTACGGTGCTGCACGGAGCGGTCGTCGGCGACGGCGCGACCGTGGGCGCCGACAACGAACTCCGCGAAGGCGTCCGCGTCTGGTGCGGCGCCCGCATCCCCGAGGCCGGGATCCGCTTCTCCTCCGATCAGTAGCCGTCCTCGCCGTCCCGGTGGCCGTTCTCCCCGGCCGGGAGCCCGAACTCCCGGACAGCGCACCGGAGGACGGGGCCGCCGGCCCCTTGGACGACCGGGGCGCGACGACGAGGGGGCGGGGGCCGGCCGCCCCCGGCCCGCGGTCGTCCCGGCCCGCGGGCCCGCCCGGGCCGCTCCCCGGCGCACGGCCGCCCGGAGGCCCGCCCGGGCACCGGCGGCCGGGGCGGTCCGGAGGTGCGCTTACCCTCGTAGGGCCCCACTCCCGCCCCGAGGACCGACCGTCGTGAACCCCAGCCCCTCCGTGGCGCCGGACAGCCCGGAACGCGGCGCAGCCCGCACCGCCGGCGCCCGCGGCCGGCGCTGGACACCACCGTGGCCGCTCGACCTCGCCCGCACCGTGGGCGTGCTGCGCCGCGGCCCGGGCGACCCCGCCTTCCGCACCGAAGCCGACGGGTCCGTGTGGCGGGCCAGCCGCACGCCCCTCGGCCCGGGCACGCTGCGGCTCGCGCGGCTCCGCACGGGCGAGGTCGAGGCGCATGCCTGGGGCCCCGGAGCCGAATGGCTGCTCGACGGCGTGCCGGCCCTCTGCGGCGCGGAGGACGAGCCCGAGCGGTTCACCCCCCGCCACCGCCCGGTGTACGAGGCGCACCGCCGCCACCCCGGCCTCCGGCTCGCCCGCACCGGGCTCGTCCTCGAATCCCTGATCCCGTCCGTTCTCGAACAGAAGGTCACATCCGACGAGGCGTACCGCGCCTGGCGGATCCTGCTGCGGCGGCACGGCGAACCGGCCCCCGGCGCCGGGCATATGCGGGTCATGCCCGACCCCCGCGGCTGGGTGATGCTGCCCTCCTGGGAGTGGCACGCGGCGGGCGTCGACGGCAAGCGCTCCGCGGCGATCGTGCGGGCCGCCCGCGTCGCCCGCCGGCTGGAGGAGGCGACCGCCATGGACCTCGCCGCGGCCTCCGCGCGGCTCCAGCTCGTCCCCGGCATCGGCCCCTGGACGGCCGCCGAGGTCCTCCAGCGCAGCAACGGCGCGGCGGACGCGGTCACGGTCGGCGATCTGCACCTGCCGGGGATCGTGGGCTACGCGCTCACCGGCGCCCGCGGCACCGACGACGCCCGGATGCTGGAGCTCCTCGCCCCGTACGCCGGACAGCGCCACCGCGCCTGCCGGCTGATCCTGCTGTCGGGGCGCGTGCCGCCGCGGCGCGCCCCCCGTTTCCCGGTGGGCGACATCCGCCGGCTCTGAGCCGCGGCGGCCCACGGCTCACCGCGCCCACGGCTCACCGCGCCCCACGGCGGGCCGCGCCGTACGGCCGGACCCGCCGCGACACCGGCCGCCGCCACGGCACCGCGGCCCCGCACGAGGGCACCGGGCCGGGCCTCACGGCACGCTGGAGTCCCCTCAGCGCACCTCGACGAACGCCCCGGCGTCCCGCACGGGCCGTTCGCGGGGCGGTGCCGCCGGGTGGCCGACCGCGACCGCGCCCATCGGGTCCCAGTCCGCGGGCAGCCGGAGCACGTCCCGTACGACGTCCCGGCAGAACATCGTGGACGACACCCAGGCCGAGCCGAGCCGTTCCCCGGCCAGTGCCACCAGGAAGTTCTGCACCCCGGCGCCGGCCGCGACGACGAACATCTCCCGTTCCGCCGTGTTCCGCCGTTCGTCCGGATAGGTGTGCGAGCCGTCCATCACCAGGCAGGGCACCACCAGATACGGCGCCCGGCGCAGCACATCGCCCCGCCGGACCCGTCGGGCGATGCTCTCCTCCGGGAAGCCGTCCCCCCGCAGATCGGCGATCCAGGCCTCGCGCATGGCGTCCAGCAGTTCGACGCGCGCGCTCTCCGACTCCAGCAGCACGAACCGCCACGGCGTCGTGTGGTGCGGTGCGGGCGCCGTCACGGCCGCCGCCACCGCCCGGCGCACCGCGGCCCCGTCCACCGGCTCGGCCGTGAACTCGCGGACGGTGCGCCGCAGCGTCACCGCCTCCCGTACGGCCTCGGAGGTGCCCAGCCGGAACATGTCGTCGGCGGGATCGCGCACCAGTTCCCGCGCGCCCCGTTCCGGTTCCGCCGCCCCGCCCGGGCCGTCCGTCAGCACATGCGGCAGGCCGCGGACGACGGCGACGGGCAGCCCGCCCGCCTTGCCCTTCACCAGGTCACCGGCGGCGGCCAGTTCGTCGGCGGTCGCGGTGACGGTCGCGCTGAGCCGGTTGCCGTGCGCGTCCTCCCCGCCCCGCAGGTCGTCGAGGACCCGGACCCCGGCGGCCCCGATGGCGACATCCGTGAGACCGGTCCGCCAGGGCCGGCCGAAGGTGTCGGTGACCAGTACCCCGACGTCCACACCGAGGGCCTCCCGCAGCCCGTCCCGGATCGCGCGCGCCGAGGCGTCCGGATCCACGGGCAGCAACAGCACGGTGCCGGCAGGGGTGTTCGAGGCGTCGACGCCGGCCGCGGCCATGACCAGACCGTGCCGGGTCTCGGTGATCCGCAGCGGCCCCCGGCGGGCCACCACCCGTACGGTCTCCGCGTCGATGGCGGCCTCGCGGTCCGCGGCCTCGCTGACCCGGCCCTGCGCCTTGCTGACGATCTTGGAGGTCACCAGCAGGACGTCGCCGTGCACGAGCCCCGGCATCCCGGGCGCGGTGGCGGCGTCGGCGATCAGCTTGACGAGATCGTCCCCGGTGCGCACCTCCGGTATCCCGGGCAGCGCCCAGACCCGGTAGGACGGGCAGGAGGGGGCGGCCGCGGTACCGCTCATCCCTGTACCTCCCCGGCCAGGGCGAGCGCCTCACGCGCCATGGCCGCGGTGCTCTCGCCGTCGGTCATCAGCAAGGGCACGGCGCGGCAGCGGACACCGGCAGCCTCCACGGCCTCGACGGCGTCCGCGTCGGCGGTGTCGACGAGCCAGCCGTCGAGCAGACCGGAGCCGTAGTGCTGCGCCACGGCGGCCGCCGTGGACTCGACGCCCACCGCGGCGAGCACCTTGTCGGCCATGCCGCGCACCGGCGCGCCGCCGATGACGGGGGAGAGGCCGACGACCGGCACGCCCGCGTCGGCGATGGCCTCGCGGATGCCCGGGACCGCGAGGATCGTGCCGATGCTGACCACCGGGTTGGACGGCGGGAAGAGCACGAGGTCGGCCGCGGCGATGGCGTCCAGGACGCCGGGCGCCGGCTTGGCCTGCTCGGCGCCGACGGGTACGACGGCGTGCGCGGGCATGGCCGCGCGGTACCGCACCCAGTACTCCTGGAAGTGAACGGCCTTGCGCCCGCCCCGGGCGGCGGCCCCGTCCCCGGCCGTCCCGCCGGCTCCGGCGTCGGGATCGTCGATCAGCACATGGGTCTCGACGCGGTCGTCGGTCATGGGCAGCAGCCGCACCCCTGGCTTCCAGCGGGCGCACAGCGCTTCGGTGACGGCGCTGAGCGGGTAGCCCGCGGCGATCATCTGGGTGCGGACGATGTGCGTCGCGAAGTCCCGGTCGCCGAGCCCGAACCAGTCGGGCCCCACGCCGTACGCCGCGAGCTCCTCCTTGACGGAGAAGGTCTCGTCGGCCCGGCCCCACCCCTGCTCCTCGTGGATGCCGCCGCCGAGCGTGTACATCACGGTGTCGAGGTCCGGGCAGACCTTCAGCCCGAACAGATGGATGTCGTCACCGGTGTTGCCGATGACGGTGATGTCGGAGTCGGGACTTGCCGCTTTGAGACCACGGAGAAAGCGGGCGCCACCGATACCCCCGGCCAGAACCACAATGCGCATAAGGACAGTCTGTCAGCCGGAGGCTTCCGTTGAGGGTGGTGGTGGGTGACGGGTGGGACAGTCTGTCAGCCGAAGGCTTCCGTTGAGGGCGGTGGTGGGTGACGGGTGGGGCAGTCTGTCAGCCGAAGGCTTCCGTTGAGGGTGGTGGTGGGTGACGGGCGGGACTCGGCCGTCAGCCGGCCACCGCCGTGCCGAGGCACGCCCGGGTCCCGGCGCGGACGGTGCCGGCGTCGTGCATCGGCATCTCGGTCAGTCCCGGGAAGTAGACGTGCAGGCTGACGGCCGGGACGAGGGCGTCGTTGACCACCTCGTGGACGTACCCGGGGGCGAAGACACGCTGCGCCCCGGACCCGAGCACGCGCGGCGCACTGCCCGAGCGTTCGGTCAACTCGCCCCGGAGAACGGTCAGCACACCCGAGGAGGGTCCGTGGCCGTGTGCACCGCTGCCCTGCCCGGGGAGCCAGCTGAGCAGCCAGACCTCGTATCCGGGGCCGGTGCGCAGCCGGTGGTACCAGCGGCTCGTGGCGTCGTACTGGACGAGCGGCGCCCACGAGGCGGGGTCGTCGGCGACGGCGCGGGCGAGTCCGGCGAACTCGGCGACCGTGGCGGGGTGCGCGGGCGCGGGCGGCAGGAGGTGGGGGACGGCGAGCGGGTCGCCGGCGATCTGGACGTCGCTGTTCATGGGATGTCGGGTTCCTCGGCGTAAGGAGAGCTGACGGGCTGGGGCGAGGGCGATCAGCGGTGCGGGCGAATCAGCGGTGAGGACCCGCCCTGCCGGCCGTCGGCGTCCGCCGGTGGCCCGGGCCGGCGGTCAGGAACGGCCGGGGGGAACGGCGGGAGCGAGCGGCGGGGTCGGTCCGCGGCGGTGACGCGCGGTGGGGATCAACAGCCGGAACGCGGTGGCGGTCAACAGCCGGAACAGCCACAACAGCAGCGACGGGCGCCCGGGGCACAGCGGAGCGCGACACCGCACGAGAGGCGGGAGCGGGTCCGGGAGGGCGCGAGGGTCACTGGCATGGCACCCAGAAGACCCGGTGTGCTCCTTCCTTGTCAACCTGGGGCCCGCTGTGGAGGCGAGGGTTCACCTCTTCCGGCGACTCGGCACGGTGAAAGGTTTGTGCACCCCGATTCGGGGACACACGGCGCAGCAGTCGCCGGGGCGCCGCCGTTGTGCTTCTGTGATCCGACTGTGATCAGCTTCGTCCCGCGGAGCCGGAAGGGCAACGGGACGGCGGGCGCCGGCGTCTCTTCTGCGGAGGGGGTGATCACGTGCGGGCGCGGCGAACTGTCATGCTTTAGGACGATTTGAACACTTTCCGCAAAGCCTTGGTTCCCCAGAGTGAATAAGGGGCCCAATAGCAGATCTCGGCTTGACTGGCCCGGATCGGCACACTTGTAATTTCACTCGTGTCGTTCGGCCGTTATCGATAACGGCAGCATCACGGGGACGCAAAGACAGACAGGGGCGCACATGACCGAGCTGTTCCAGCAATTGCTGGTCGAGGAGGCGGATGAGGAGCTCGGATGGCAGGAGCGCGCACTGTGCGCCCAGACCGATCCCGAGTCTTTTTTCCCGGAAAAGGGCGGTTCCACCCGTGAGGCGAAAAAGGTCTGCCTGGCCTGCGAGGTGCGGTCCGAGTGCCTCGAATACGCCCTCGCCAATGACGAGCGCTTCGGCATCTGGGGCGGGCTCTCCGAGCGCGAGCGCCGCCGGCTGAAGAAGGCCGCCGTTTGACCGGCGGGCCCTTCCGCGGATTCCCCCGGCGCCGGCGCGGACCGCACATACCCGTACCGCGCACACCCCGACGTCACATACGCGGACCGCGCATACCTGAACATTCCTCATCCCGCCTCCCCCGCAGCCGCGTGGGAGGCGGATCGCTGTGCGGACGGCCGGGCCGGCGCCCCGCTCCGAGCCGTTAGTGTGGGGGGCCGTCCGAGACTCACCCGCCTCCTCGCGAGCGCGTGCGTCCACCGCAGTCCAGCGAACCGGGGCCCGTACCTCGATGTCCGTGCACAGTCACTCGGCACACAGCCGGCCGGCAGCCCCCTCCGGAGCCGCCGCCCCCGAATACCCGCGGCATGTCGTCACCGCCGTGCTGGTCTCCCACGACGGTGCCCGCTGGCTGCCCCAGGCGCTCGCCGGACTGGTCGGCCAGGAACGGCCGGTCCAGAACGTCATCGCCGCCGACACCGGCAGCGCCGACGAGTCCGCGGCGCTGCTCACCGACACCCTCGGAGCCGAGCGGGTGCTGCACCTCGCGCGCCGGTCCGGCTTCGGCACGGCCGTCGACGAGGCCGTCCGCACGGCCGGTGTGCTCACCCCCGACGACCTGCCGTATCTGAAGCGCCCCAGCGGCTGGGACCCGGAGACCCGTACCTGGCGCGACGACGCCTACGACATGCCCGAACTGCCGCACGGCGAGCCCGTCCAGTGGCTCTGGCTGCTGCACGACGACTGCGCCCCCGAGCCGGACGCCCTGGCCGAGCTGCTGCGGGTGGCCGACTCCTCCCCGTCCACCGCGATCATCGGCCCCAAGCTGCGCGGCTGGTACGACCGCCGGCAGCTCCTGGAGGCGGGCGTCAGCATCGCCCGCAGCGGCCGCCGCTGGACCGGTCTCGACCGCCGCGAGCAGGACCAGGGCCAGCACGACCAGGTGCGGCCGGTGCTGTCGGTCTCCACCGCCGGCATGCTGATCCGGCGCGACGTCTGGGACGAACTCGGCGGCTTCGACCGGCGGCTCCCCCTGATGCGCGACGACGTCGACCTGTGCTGGCGCGCCCAGGCCGCGGGCCACCAGGTCCTCGTCGCCCCCGAGGCCGTCCTGCGGCACGCGGAGGCCGCCGCGCGCGAACGGCGGCCCATCGACTGCGCCGGCCGCTCGGCGGCCAACCCCCACCGTGTCGACAAGGCCGGCGCGGTCTACACGATGCTCGTCAACTCCCGCGGCGCCGCGCTGCCGTACGTCCTGCTGCGCCTGGTGCTCGGCACCGTGCTGCGCACTCTCGCCTATCTGGTCGGCAAGGTGCCCGGCCAGGCGCTGGACGAGATCGCGGGGCTCCTCGGCGTGCTGCTGCGGCCGGGGAGGATTCTCGCGGGGCGGCGCCGGCGCGGCCGGCCGGCCGTCGAACCGGCCGAGCTGCGGCCGCTGTTCCCGCCGCCCGGTGCGACGGTGCGGGCGACGGCCGAGGCTGTCGTCGGCAACTTCAGCGGCCGCTCGGAACCCGAGCTCGCCTCCGGCGGCCGGCACGGCGCCGTCGAGTCAGGGCCGGGCGGTGACGACGCCGACTTTCTGGAGATCGAACAGTTCGCCCGGCTGAAGCGCGTCGCGCGCAAGCCGGGGCCCGTCCTCTTCCTCCTGCTGCTGGTGGTCTCCCTCGTCGCCTGCCGCGGACTGCTCGGCTCCGGCACGCTCGCCGGAGGGGCCCTGCTGCCCGCCCCCGCGGACGCCTCCGGCCTCTGGGACCGCTATCTGTCCGCCTGGCAGCCCGTCGGCACCGGCGGCACCGAGGCGGCACCGCCCTACCTGGCCGTCATCGCCGCCCTGTCCACCCTGCTGCTCGGCAGCACCGGCGCGGCCCTGACCCTGCTCCTCGTCTGCTCGGTGCCGCTGGCCGGGCTGAGCGCCTACTTCGCCTCCCGGCCGCTGGTCGAGTCGCGCCTGCTGCGCGCCTGGGCGGCTGTGGCGTACGCCTTCCTGCCCGCCGCGACCGGCGCGCTGGCGGGCGGCCGGCTGGGCACCGCGGTACTCGCGGTACTGCTGCCGCTGATGGCCCGTGCGGCCGTCGCCGCCGCCGGAGCGGCCCTGCCGTCCGACAGCGACGACGGCGAGCGCGACGGGGACGCGGCTCCGGGCGCCCGCCCGAGCTGGCGCGCCGTCTGGGCCTACACGCTCCTGCTCACCTTCACCACGGCCTTCACCCCCGTCGTCTGGCCGCTCACCCTGCTGCTGGGCATCGCGCTGCTCGTGACGCGCACCGTGCGCCACCAGGGCGGTACGGCCGCCTACGGGATCCGCCTCGCCCTGGTGCTCGTCACCCCGCTGGTGGTCCTCGCTCCCTGGTCGCTGTCGCTGCTGACCTCGCCGTCCGGCTTCCTCCGCGAGGTCGGACTGGAGTACGGCACCGGCTCCGCCACCGCGCTGGACCTGCTGATGGTCAGCCCCGGCGGGCCGAAGGCGGCGGGCGGGTTCCTCCTCGCCGGTGTCGTGCTCGCGGCCCTGGCCGCCCTGCTCCGCGGCGACCGGCAGCGCGCGGTCCGCACCGCCTGGGCCGTGGCGGTCGCGGCCCTGCTCCTGGCCGCGCTCTCCAACGGCTCCGCGTGGGCCGGGCCCGCCACCCTCGTCTACGGCATCGCACTGCTGTCCGCCGCCGCCGTCGGCGCGGAGAACGCGCGCGAACGCGTCGCCGCGCAGAGCTTCGGCTGGCGGCAGCCGGCCGCGGCGCTGATCGCCCTGGCGGCCGCCGCCGGCCCGCTGCTCTCCGCCGTCGCCTGGATGTACGGCGGGGCGGCCGGCCCGGTCGAACGGCGCGACCCCGTGCAGGTGCCGCCGTTCGTCGCGGAGGAGAGCCGCACCCAGGACCAGGCGCGCACCCTCGTGCTCGGCGGCGAGCCGGGCCGGGTCTCGTACACCCTGGTGCGCGGTTCGGGCGCCCGGCTGGGCGACGCCGACCTCGCCGCGGCGAGCGGCGGGGACATCCGGCTGGACGGCATCGTCGCCAACCTCGTCGCGGGCTCCGGCGCCGACCAGACCGACCAGCTCGGCGGCTACGCGGTGCGCTACATCCTCGTCCGCGACGGAGCCCCCCGCGAGATGGGCCGGGTGCTGGACACCACCCCCGGACTGACCCGGCTCAGCCAGGAGGACGGCAGTTCCCTCTGGCGGCTCGACCGGCGCGTCGCCCGCGTCACCGTCGTCGGGAACCCCGACAAGGGCGGGGACGGGGGAGCGGCGGAGGCCGCCGAGCCGGTCCCGGTCGCCGCCGGACCCGTCGAGGCCCACACCTCACTCCCCGCAGGACCGGAGGGCCGCGTGCTGCGCGTCGCCGACCGGGCCGCCCCCGGCTGGACCGCCACGCTCGACGGCGAGCCGCTGACCCCGACCACCGTCGACGAGTGGGCCCAGGGCTTCGAACTGCCCGCGAACGGTGGCCGCCTCGACCTGACGTACGAGTCGCCGCTGAGCCACACCCTGTGGACCGGGGCACAAGGGCTGCTGGCCGTCGTCCTGGTGGTGCTCGCCCTGCCCGGCCGGCGCCGCGAGGTCGACGACGACCTGCCCGAGACCGCACCGGAGCCGGCCGTGCCCGCGCAGCCCGTGGACGGCGAGGGCCGCCGGGCCCGCAGGCTGCGGGCGGCCGCGGAGGCGGAGGCCGCGGCGCAGGGCACGGAGCCGGAGAGCGCGCCGGAGCAGCCCGTGCCGGCCGGGACCGCACCGGCCGCCGCGGCCGAGGACGACCCGTTCGAGGCGTTCGACGCCTTCCGCGCCACTCAGGCGGCCGAGTCCGCGGACCGGGCGGCCCAGGGGGCCGCTGCCTCCGGTGCACCGGCCGGGCCGTACGCGGAGGGCGTGCCGCAGCAGGTGCCGCAACAGCCCTACGGCACCTGGGACCAGCAGAGCTACGCCCCCGGCGGCGGACAGCCGTACCCGGGGGAGCAGTACGGGCACGAGCCGTACCAGGGCCAGGGGGAACAGCAGTACCAGGGCTACGGCGACGGGCAGTACCAGCAGTACGGCGCCGGCCAGTACAGCGATCCGTACCAGCCGGATCCCTACCAGGCCGCTCCGTACGGCGATGGTCAGCAGCAGTACGACGCGCAGCAGCAGTACGACGGTCAGCAGTACGACGGGCGGCAGCAGTACGACGGGCAGCAGCCCGGCCCGTACGGCTACCCGGCCCAGCCCTACGCCGGCGGCGATCCCGCCCGCAGTGAGACGGTCCACGGGGACGACGGCGAGCCCGCCCCCCGCCGCGACGGGAGCGATCAGCAGTGAACCGCACCACCCTCTCCCTGCTCGCCGCCACCACGGCACTCGCCGCGGTCACCGGAGTCGCGGCCCTGGCCGCGCCCGGCGGGACACCGGAGCGATCGGCGGCCGCGGCCGAACGGCTGCCCGTGGAGCGCTCCGAGCTGCTCTGCCCGGAGCCGTCCCTGTCGGAGCTGGCCGAGACCGGCTACACCTCCTTCACGCCCGAGGACGGGGCCGCGGGCTCCAAGGGCACGGCCGGACTCCTGCCCGCCGAGGAGGAGGCGGAGCCCGGCGGCGGCAAGGACGGCAAGGACGGTGACAAGGACGAGGACGAGGAGGCGGCCGAGGACGAGGACGGCGGCGAGAAGGCCGGACCCGACCCCGTCGCCCCCCTGAAGAAGCCGGGCGCCCCCGCGACCGCCTCCGTCTCCGGGGCCGGCGCGCCCGCCCTCATCGGAACCGCCGACGGCGCCCTCGCCCCCGGCTGGACCGCCCAGCAGACGACCGTGATCGGCTCCGGTGAGGGACGCGGCCTCCTCGGCGTCTCCTGCACGGCCCCCGACACCGATTTCTGGTTCCCGGGCACGAGCACCGCCAAGAGCCGCCAGGACTACGTCGAGCTGACCAATCCCGATGACGCCGCCGCCGTCGTCGACCTGGAGCTGTACGGCCGGAAGGGCCGGATCGAGACCGAGACGGGTGAGGGCATCACCGTCCCGCCCCGCTCCGCCACCTCCGTCCTGCTGTCCACGCTCACCTCCGAGAAGGCCGACGACGTCGCCGTGCACGTCGTCGCCCGTTCCGGCCGCGTCGGGGCCGCCGTCCGCGCCACGGACAGCGGGACGGGCAGCGACTGGCTGCCGCCCTCGACGGTGGCGGCCGGCAGCGCCGTGCTGCCCGGCATCCCGGAGGACGCGGTATCCGTACGGCTGGTGGCGGTGGCGGCCGGCGACCGCGACGCCGATCTGAAGGTGGAACTCGCCGGACCGACCGGCTCGTTCACCCCCGCCGGACACGAGAGCCTGACGCTGAAGCGCGGCATGGTGACGTCCGTGGACCTGGACGACATCACCAAGGGCGAGCCCGGCTCCCTGGTGCTGAGCCCGGCGGACGGCGGCGAGACCGCCCCGTACGCGGTCGCCCTGCGCGTCGTCCGCGGCAAGGGCGGAGACCGGGAAATGGCGTTCATCCCGGCCACCTCGCGGATCGAGGCGCGCGGCACCGCGGCCGACAACCGCGCCAAGGGGTCCGTCCTCTCCCTCGTCGCGCCGGGGAAGGCCGCGAGGGTGGAGGTCACCGCCTCGGCGGGCAGCGGGGGCGGCAAGCCGGTGAGCAAGGAGTACACGGTCAAGGCCGGTACGACGCTCAGCGTGCCGGAGCCCCCCGTCCCCTCGGGCGGCAAGGGCACCCACGCGCTGACCGTCAAGGCACTGTCCGGCGGGCCGGTGTACGCCTCCCGGATGCTCGAACGGCCCAAGGGCGGGGTGCCGATGTTCACCGTCCAGCCGGTTCCCGACGACCGGGGCACGGTCGTCGTCCCGGAGGCCGCCGAGGACCTGTCCCTGCTGATGCGCTGAGAGCGGCGCCGGAGCAGCCGGGAGCAGGCGGGAGCAGCTGAGGGCACGGTCCGGGCGCACCGGGCGCGTCCGGCCCCCGGCCCGGTCTCAGTCCTGCCCGTACCGCGGATCCACCGACTCCGGTGCCAGCCCCAGCAGTTCGGCCACCTGCTCGACCACGATCTCGTGCACCAGCAGGGCCCGCTCGTCGCGGTTCTTCGTACGGATCTCCACCGGGCGCCGGTAGACGACGATCCTGGCCGGCCCGTCCCCGCGGGCGGAGGTCACCCGGCCCAGCGGCACCGTCCCCTCGTCCTCCCAGCCCTCGGCGCGGTCCTCGCCGCCGTCGCCGAAGGACGGGACGTCCAGAACGGCGAACTCCACCTCGGAGAGCTGCGGCCAGTGCCGTTCGAGCCGCTCCACCGAGTCGTGCACCAGATCGGTGAAGGCCGCGGCGCGGCTCAGGGCGAGCGGAACCTGCGGCGGCGCGATCGGTCCGCGCATACCGCGTCCGTGGCGGTCCCGGCGCCGCGGACGGGGCTCGGAGGGGCGGGGTGGTACGGAGCTGCTCATCACCTCCGAGAGTAGCCGCCGCCCGGCCGCCCCGAGAGATTGGCGAGCGGTACCCGCACGGATCACGAACCGGCACGACCCGGATCATCCGGACAGCGGCTCAGTCTCCGTGGTGAACGATGTGGTGAAACGATTCCGGGCGAAGTGCCGTCAAGCGGGACGAGCCGCTGTGCCACCCCGCTCGCACGGCCCCGCTCCGCCGGGTGCCCGCCGCAGGTCAGACCTCGCGCCCGCAGGTCAACACCCTTGTCCCCAGGGGCGCGACACGGTGCGTGGGCTCGGGGAGAGTCGTCGCGGCCCGCTCAAGAGTGCGGTACCGTCCAACCTCGTGAGCCCTGTACGCCGATGTTCGCGCACCGCGTGCGGTCGTCCCGCCGTCGCGACGCTGACGTACGTCTACGCGGACTCGACCGCCGTTCTCGGGCCACTCGCCACCTACGCCGAGCCGCACTGCTACGACCTCTGCGCCGAGCACTCCGAGCGGCTCACCGCGCCGCGCGGCTGGGAGGTCGTCCGGCTCGCCGTCGACACCGGCCCGGCCCGGCCCAGCAGCGACGATCTCGAAGCCCTCGCCAACGCCGTCCGTGAAGCCGCCCGCCCGCAGGAGCGCGCGGCCGGGGCGCAGGGCGGCGCGGGCGGACCCGGCGGCCGCGAGGCCGACCCGAGAGAGGTCGCCCGCCGCGGGCACCTGCGGGTCCTGCGCTCGCCCGAGCCCTGAAACCGGACGCCGCCGCCCGGTGCGCCGCCCGCCCCGGGCCCGTTTCCGCACGCGTACCGTCCGGACGCCGGGCCCCCTGCTGCCTCCGGCGCCGATCCGGGTAGGTTTGTCGTTCCGATAGGACTCCCGGAAGGGGTGGGCAGTGCCCGACTTGTCGCAGATCGTGAAGGCGTACGACGTGCGCGGTGTGGTCCCGGACCAGTGGGACGAACCGCTCGCGGAGCTCTTCGGCGCGGCCTTCGCCCGGGTGACCGGGGCGGAGGCCATTGTCGTCGGACATGACATGCGGCCCTCGTCCCCCGGCCTCTCCCGGGCGTTCGGCCGCGGAGCCGCCGCCCTCGGCGCGGACGTCACCGAGATCGGCCTGTGCTCGACCGACCAGCTGTACTTCGCCAGCGGCCGGCTCGACCTGCCCGGCGCGATGTTCACCGCCAGCCACAACCCGGCCCAGTACAACGGCATCAAGATGTGCCGGGCCGGCGCCACCCCCGTCGGCCAGGACACCGGCCTCGCGGAGATCCGGGCTCTCGTCGAGGAGTGGAGCGGGAGCGGCGCCCCCGCCCCCGCCGGGACCCCGGGCACCATCACGCAGCGGGACGTCCTCGCCGACTACGCCGCCTGCCTGCGCGGCCTGGTCGACCTCACGGGCATCCGCCCGCTGAAGGTCGTCGTGGACGCGGGGAACGGCATGGGCGGCCACACCGTGCCCACCGTCCTCGACGGCCTGCCCGTCGAACTGGTCCCGATGTACTTCGAACTGGACGGCACCTTCCCCAACCACGAGGCCAACCCCCTCGCCCCGGAGAACATCGTCGATCTCCAGGCGAGGGTCCGGGAGCTCGGCGCCGACATCGGCCTGGCCTTCGACGGCGACGCCGACCGCTGCTTCGTGGTCGACGAGCGCGGCGAGCCCGTCTCGCCGTCCGCCGTCACGGCCCTCGTCGCCGCCCGCGAACTCGCCAAGCACGGCGGCGGAACCGTCATCCACAACTGCATCACCTCCTGGTCCGTCCCCGAGGTGGTCAGGGAGAACGGCGGCACCCCCGTGCGCACCCGCGTCGGGCACTCCTTCATCAAGGGGGAGATGGCCCGCACCGGCGCGATCTTCGGCGGCGAGCACTCCGCGCACTACTACTTCCGCGACTTCTGGAACGCGGACACGGGCATGCTCGCCGCGCTCCACGTCCTCGCCGCGCTCGGCGGCCAGCCGGGCACGCTGTCGGAACTGGTGGCGCAGTACGACCGGTACGCCGCCTCCGGGGAGATCAACAGCCGCGTCGAGGACCAGGCCGGCCGCGCCGCCGCCGTCAGGGCCGCCTACGCCGGCCGGCCCGGCACCGAACTGGACGAACTCGACGGCCTGACGGTCACCACCGCCGACTGGTGGTTCAACCTGCGCGCCTCGAACACCGAACCGCTCCTGCGCCTCAACGTCGAGGCGCGCGACCGGGCGACCGCCGACAAGATCCGCGACGAGGTCCTGGCCATCGTCCGCGCCTGAGCGGCCCCCGGCGGCCGGTCCCTCTCCGGCCCGCCGGCCGCCCACGGACCGGGCCGGGCCGCACGCCTCGCGGTGTGCGGCCCGGCGGTACGCTGACGAGGCCGAACGCCCTCTCCCACGGCCCCGCCGGACGGGAGAGCCCACCGAAAGGGACGTCCCCATGCCGCTCGAAGCCGGTCTTCTCGCCATCCTCGCCTGCCCGGCCTGCCACGCCCCGCTCCGCGAGGAGTCCGGAGGCGCGAGCACCGGCCCGTCCGGCGAGACGTCCGACGAGACGCCCGGCGGCGAGCCCGGCACCACCGAACTGGTCTGCACCGGCTGCGGGCTGGCCTACCCGGTCCGGGACGGTATCCCCGTGCTCCTCGTCGACGAGGCCCGCCGCCCCGTCTAGGTTCCGTCCGGCCGCGCGTGCCGGCGGGACGCGGACTCCGGTGCCGTACGCAGCGAGGCGGCGGGGCCGGCGGGGGCGCCCGCCCACGGGACGTGCGCGGCGTGCCCGGCAACGCGGCGAGACGCGGTGCCGGGGCCCCGCGGACCCGACGGGAACGGCCGGACAGGCTCTAGGCTCGGACCCGCCGGTCCGGACGGACCGGCCGGACCGGGCCGGCGTACTCCCCCGAGCACGGCAAGCCCGCCGCACGGCGATCGGAGGCTCCACCAGATGCTCGACGAGTCGCTTCTCGACGCACCCGAGGCACTCGCCCGCGCCGACACCCGGGGCCTGCTGCGCGGCGCCGCAGGTTCCGGCGCCCGGGTGCGCACCGCCGCCCGGGGCGCCCTGGAGGCCGGACTGGCCGACCTCAAGCCCGACGGGCGGCCGCGGAGCCTGCTGATCGCCGGCTCCGGACCGGCCACCGCCTGCGTCGCCGACCTGCTGGCCGCCCTCAGCGGCGGCAACACCCTCGTCCACTCGATCCACCCGGCCGGCGCCCTGGCCGCCCCCGGCGCGCTGCGCTGGACCCTCCCCGGCTGGGCCGGTCCGCTGGACCTGCTGATCGTTCTCACGACCGACGGCACCGAACCGGGCCTGTCCGCCCTGGTCGAACAGGCGTACCGGCGCGGCTGCTCCGTCGTCTCGGTCTGCCCGGCCGACGCCCCCCTCACCGGCGACGTCGGCGGACGGCACGGCCTGGCGGTGCCGCTCACCGCACCGGTGTACGAGACCCCGCTGCCCGGGGACGCGGACGACAGCAGCGCCTGGCCCGCTCGCCGGGCACCGGCCGGCGACGTGTCCGGGGAGCGGCCCGGGACGGTGTGGGCCCTCCTGGTCCCGCTGCTCGTCCTGCTCGACCGGACCGGCTTCCACCCGGCGCCTCCGGCCACCGTGCAGCTCGTCGCCGACCGGCTCGACCGGACCGCCGAACGCTGCGGCCCCGCCGTCGCGACGTACAGCAACCCGGCCAAGACCCTCGCCGCCGAGCTGGCCGAATCCCTGCCGCTGCTGTGGAGCGACGGCCCCGTGGCCGGTGCCGCCGGCCGTCACTTCGCGCGCTCGCTCGCGGCCGTCGCGGGGCGTCCCGCGCTCGCCGCCGCCCTGCCCGAGGCCCTCACCGAGCACGCCGCGCTGCTCTCCGGTGCCTTCGCCGCGGGCGCCGACCCCGACGACTTCTTCCGGGACCGCGTGGAGGACCCCGCCGCTCTCCACGCGCGCGTGGTGCTTCTCCGCGAACAGGGCCTGACGGGCGGCTCGCCGACCCCCGCGGCCCGCGAGTTCGCGCTGGCCCACGAGAGCCCCGTCAGCGAACTCGAACCCTCCGAGGGCAGCGCGCTGGAGGCGGCGGCGGAGCTCCTTGCCATCACGGATTTCGCCTCCGTTTACCTGGTGCTCGCCTCCGGGGACCGATCATGAGAGGCCGGGAGCGCGCGGAGGACCCCGCACGCTCCCGGCGCCCCTGAGACCCGCCGCCGGATCCCGCAGAAAGCACCGAGCCATGGACCGCCTCGTCAACACCGTGCGCCCCTACGCCTGGGGCTCCACCACCGCCATCCCGGAACTGCTCGGCACCGAACCGACCGGTGAGCCGCAGGCCGAACTCTGGATGGGCGCCCACCCCGGAGCCCCGTCCCGGCTGGACCGCGGTGCCGGCCCCGTGCCGCTCTCCCAGGTGATCGACGCCGACCCGGCCGGCGAGCTGGGCGAACAGGTGGCCGAACGCTTCGGCCCGCGCCTGCCGTTCCTGCTCAAGCTGCTCGCGGCGGCCTCACCGCTCTCCCTCCAGGTACACCCCGACCGCGCACAGGCGGCGGCGGGCTTCGCCGGCGAGGAGAGCCGGGGCGTCCCGGCGGACGCCCCGCACCGCAACTACAAGGACGCCAACCACAAGCCCGAACTGATCTGCGCCCTCTCGCCGTTCGAGGGCCTGTGCGGCTTCCGCCCGGCCGCCGCGACCGCCGCGCTGCTCGACGGCCTCGGCGTGGACTCCCTCAAGCCCTACGGGGACATCCTGCGCGCCGAGCCGGAGAGCGGTGCCCTCCGCGAGGTCCTCACCGCCGTCCTCACCGCGGACCGCGAGGTGATGGCCGAGACCGTCCGCCAGGCCGGGAGGGCCGCCGAACGGCTCGCCCAGAGCCCGGGCCCGCACCGCGAGACCTACGCCGCCCACGCCTCGATCGCCCGGCACCACCCCGGCGACCCCGGCGTCATCGCGGCCATGCTGCTCAACCACGTGCGGCTCCAGCCCGGTGAGGCGCTCTACCTCGGCGCCGGGGTGCCGCACGCCTACCTCGAGGGGTTCGGCGTGGAGGTGATGGCCAACTCCGACAACGTCCTGCGCTGCGGTCTCACCCCCAAACACATCGACGTGCCGGAACTCCTCCGCGTCACCCGCTTCGAGCCCACCGCCCCCGGCGTCCTCCGCCCCGAGGCGGTGAACGGCGAGGAGACCTACGAGACCCCGGCCGAGGAGTTCCGGCTCTCCCGCTTCGCCCGCGCCGAGGGCGAGGCGCCCCGTCAACTGCCCTCCGGCAGGCCGCAGATCCTCCTCTGCACGGCCGGGTCGGTGCTGCTCACCACGGACGACGGCCACCGCCTGGAGCTCCGGCCCGGTGACTCCGCGTACGCGGCGGCGGGTGAGTCCGCCGAACTCTCCGGCGCCGGAACGGTCTTCCGGGCGACCGTGGCGCCCTGAGGCCGCCCGGGCTCCGCGGTACTGCAACAATGTGCGGCCGTACCGCGGCGCCCGTGCCGCGCCACGAGGGAAGGACACACAGCACCCATGAGTGCGTCAGGCGGAACCAAGGCGATCGTGGCCGCGCTGGCCGCGAATCTGGCCATCGCGGTGGCCAAGTTCGTGGCCTTCATCTTCAGCGGTTCCTCGTCGATGCTCGCGGAGAGCGTGCACTCGCTGGCCGACTCCGGCAACCAGGGACTCCTGCTGGTCGGCGGGAAGAGGGCCCAGCGCGAGGCGACCCCGCAGCACCCCTTCGGCTACGGCCGCGAGCGGTACATCTACGCCTTCCTCGTCTCCATCGTGCTCTTCACGGTCGGCGGCATGTTCGCGCTCTACGAGGGCTACGAGAAGATCCAGCACCCGCACGAACTGGAGCACTGGTACTGGCCCGTCGGCGTCCTGGTCTTCGCGATCATCGCCGAGGTGTTCTCCTTCCGGACCGCCATCAAGGAGTCCAACGCGATCCGGGGCGAGCAGTCCTGGATCCAGTTCGTCCGCCACGCCAAGGCCCCCGAGCTGCCGGTCGTGCTGCTGGAGGACCTGGGTGCGCTCGTCGGCCTGATACTCGCCCTGGGCGGTGTCGGCATGGCCCTCGCCACCGGCGAGGGCGTCTGGGACGGCATCGGCACCCTCTGCATCGGCGTGCTGCTGATCCTGATCGCCATCGTGCTGGCGGTGGAGACCAAGTCCCTGCTGCTCGGCGAGGCCGCGGGCACGGACGCGGTCGAGAGGATCAGCACGGCCCTGGTCGACGGCGACACCGTCACCGGCGTCATCCACATGCGCACCCTGCACCTGGGCCCGGACGAGCTGCTGGTCGCCGCCAAGGTCGCGGTCGGGCGGGACGACACCGCCCAGGAGATCGCCGCGGCCATCGACGCCGCGGAGGCGCGCGTCCGCGAGGCCGTGCCCATCGCCCGCGTGATCTACCTGGAGCCGGACATCTACCGGGCCCCGGCCGTCAAGTAGCCCGGGCGGGCACGCCGGTACGGCACGCCACGCCCGTACGACACCACCACGGCGACGGCCCCGCGGACCATCCGCGGGGCCGTCGCCGTCCCCCGTGCCCCTGCGCTCTCTTCTCCGCCCTCTTCGCCCCTTCGTGCCGGCCGCCGCCGGACGCGTGCGGAAGGGCAGCCGGTCAGCCGACCTCGGACAGCACCCGCAGGATCTCCCCGGTACCGGACGCCTCCAGCAGCCGCTCCCGGAACGCCGGGTCCATCAACGCGCGGGACAGCAGGGCGAGGATCCGCAGATGCTCGTCCCCGGCCGCCGTCTCCGGTACGGCGATCACGAAGATCAGCAGGGCCCCGGTGCCGTCCGGCGCCCCCCAGTCGACACCGTCCGCCGACCGCGTGAAACCCACCACCGGTGCGGTCACCGCGTCCGTCTTGGCGTGCGGTACGGCTATCCCCTCGCCGAGCCCGGTGCCGCCCTGCGCCTCGCGGGCCAGCACGGCCGCGGTCAGCGCCTCCTCGTCGGCCACCCGGCCGGACGCAGCCAGCAGCCCGGTCAGCTCCCGGATCGCCGCCTCCTTGCCGTCGGCGGTGATCCACTCGCGTACGGTCCGGGCGTCGAGATGGCCGGACAGCACCCGGTCGCCACCGGGGGAGGCGGCCCCCTCACCGGGCCCGGAGGATCCCCCGGGCGCCCCGGGGCCCCCGGCGTCCGGCTCGGCGGATCCGGCCGGCTCCGCGCTCCCCGTCTGACGCGGGACCGCGGCCTCCCGGTGAGCGACGCCGGCCCGGGCCGGCTCCCCGGCCCCCGCCTCACGACGGGACGGGGCTCCGGCACTCGCCCCCGCGGTCGTCCCGGCGGCACTGGCAGCACCGCCCGCACCGGCCGCCGCGAGGGCCCCGGCCCGGGGCCGCCCCGCCACGGCCGCCCACCGACATCAGGCCGATGGTGACCGCCGCCGTCACCACGGTGCCGAGCAGGATCGCGAGGAAGAACATCCCCACACCGCCCACGGCACCCAGCACCGCCACGATTGGGCCGCCGTGCGGCACGCTGTCCGTCACCGCCGCGAGCCCGGCGACGGCGCCGGCGACGGCGCCGCCCGCCATCAGACCTTCTTTCGAGGGGACCGCCGGCTTCAGCCGGTGGGGGAATCGAATCCTTGGGCCGGAGCTGTGCAGCGGCGGGGCACGCTGCGTTGTCAGTGCGGAGCGGTAGCGTGAGCACACCGGCGTTGGTCAGGGGAAACGGGGGAGATGGGTGGGTGTGAGGCAGGCGTACAAGTTTCTCCTGCGTCCCACGGTCCGGCAGGAGCGGGGCTGGCGGAGATGCTGCGGGATCACTGCTCCCTGTACAACGGGGCGTTGCAGGAGCGTCGTGATGCCTACCGGCACAGTTCCCGGACCTCGGTGCGGTACGGGGACCAGTCGGCGCAGCTGAAGGAAATCCGGGCGTTCGATCCGGAGCGTCAGGGCCGGTGGTCCTTCTCCAGCCAGCAGGCGACCCTGCGCCGCCTGGACCGGGCGTTCCAGGCGTTCTTCCGGCGGGTGAAGGCCGGTGGCGCACCGGGGTACCCGCGGTTCAAAGGGGTCGGCCACTTCGACACGGTCACCTTTCCGAAGGACGGGGACGGCTGCCGGTGGGACTCCACCCCCCACGACACGCGTACCCGCGTGCGGCTGCAGGGGGTCGGGCATGTCCGGGTCCACCGGCACCGGCCGGTGCGGGGCCGGGTGAAGACGGTGAGCGTCAAGCGGGAGGGGCGCCGCTGGTATGTGATCCTCGCCTGTGACGAGGTGCCTGCCGAGCCGCTGCCGCCGACCGGCAGCCGGGTGGGTATCGACCTGGGCACGGTCCACTTCCTCACCGACTCCAGCGGCCGCCACGTCGAGAATCCCGGGTTCCTCGGCAAGGTGGCCGGGGAGCTGGCCGCAGCGCAGCAGCACCTGGCGGCATTCCCGAAGCGCACGCGGCGTCGTACGAAGAAGCATCGTGCCGCGGCCCGCAAGGTCGCCGAACTGCACGCCAAGATCCGGCGACGGCGTCTGGACTATCACCACAAGCAGGCCCTCGCCCTGGTCCGTAAGCATGATGTGATCGGGCACGAGCGGCTGAACACCGCTGGCATGACCAAGACGCCCGTACCCCGGCCCGACCCCGACCCCGACGGTGCGTTCCTGGCGAACGGCGCCGCGGCGAAGGCCGGGCTGAACCGCAGTATTCTCGACGCGGGTTGGGGGCAGTTCCTGAGGATCCTGGCGGACAAGGCTGAGAGCGCCGGCCGTCGCGTGGTCCCGGTGGACGCCCGCAACACTCCCCCTGGCTTCGCCGGGGGTACCCCCACCCGCACCTGCCCACCCAGCATCGGCGGATGCGGGCACGTGGCCAAGGAGAACCGCGTCACCCAGGCGAAGTTCGCGTGTGTCAACTGTGGTCTGGTGGCGCACGCCGACCACGTGGGCGCGCTGAACGTCCTGCACAGGGCCGGGCTGGTCCTCTGTGACGGTGCCTAGCCACCGACCCAGGAAGCCCGCGACTTCAGCTTCAGTCGTGGGTGGAGTCACATAGGTGTGGGCTATACCGGCGGCGCCGGCGGGACAGGCGGTCACCGCGAGCAGCTTCAACCGCCGGTCCTCCGTTCGCTTCTCGGTCGGGGGAACAGCCGGACTGGACACTGGATCTCCTTACCGCCGTGCGGACACGCGCCGTGCGGGGCGCGTCCTCCGGGCCTCCTGCCCGCGGCGGACGGACCTGAAATGCGCCGGGGCGGAGCCATACCGGCCCGGCCGCCGGGCAGGCGACTCCAGGGCGGGTCGAGGTTGCGTACTACGGTCGCTGCTCCAATCGGTGTAGATTCGTGACCGGACAGACGTCGCTGCTGATGGCGGTCGGTCGGGCCCTCCGGGAGCCGGCCGAGGGAGAGAGGGCCTCCGACGGACTGCGCCGCGGCCGTGGGACCCGTATGCCCTGTCGCGGATCAGCCCCATCCATCGCACTCGATTCACCGAGGAGCAGCTCGTAATGACGACAGCCGCCAACGGCCGGGACTTCAAGGTCGCCGACCTGTCCCTGGCCGCCTTCGGCCGCAAGGAGATCGCCCTCGCCGAGCACGAGATGCCCGGCCTGATGGCGATCCGTGAGGAATACGCGGCTTCGCAGCCGCTGGCGGGAGCCCGGATCACCGGCTCCCTGCACATGACGGTGCAGACCGCCGTGCTCATCGAGACCCTGGTCGCGCTGGGCGCCGAGGTCCGCTGGGCCTCCTGCAACATCTTCTCCACCCAGGACCACGCCGCGGCCGCGGTCGCCGTCGGTCCCGAGGGCACCCCCGAGGAGCCGAAGGGCATCCCGGTCTTCGCCTGGAAGGGCGAGACGCTGGAGGAGTACTGGTGGTGCACGGAACAGGCGCTGACCTGGCCGGGCACGGTCACCGGCGGCCCGAACATGATCCTGGACGACGGCGGTGACGCCACCCTCCTCGTCCACCAGGGCGTCGAGTTCGAGAAGGCCGGCGAGGCCCCGGACCCGTCGACGGCCGACAGCGAGGAGTACGGTCACGTCCTCACGCTGCTCAACCGCACGCTGGCGGAGAACCCGCAGAAGTGGACCCAGCTCGCCTCGGAGATCCGCGGCGTGACCGAGGAGACCACCACCGGCGTCCACCGCCTGTACGAGATGCAGCAGGCCGGAACGCTGCTCTTCCCGGCGATCAACGTCAATGACGCGGTGACCAAGTCGAAGTTCGACAACAAGTACGGCTGCCGCCACTCGCTGATCGACGGCATCAACCGCGCCACCGATGTGCTGATCGGCGGCAAGACCGCCGTGGTCTGCGGCTACGGCGACGTGGGCAAGGGCTGCGCGGAGTCGCTCCGCGGCCAGGGCGCCCGGGTGATCGTCACCGAGATCGACCCGATCTGCGCGCTCCAGGCCGCCATGGACGGCTACCAGGTGGCCACGCTGGACGATGTCGTCGAGACCGCCGACATCTTCATCACCACCACCGGCAACAAGGACATCATCATGGCCTCCGACATGGCCAGGATGAAGCACCAGGCCATCGTGGGGAACATCGGCCACTTCGACAACGAGATCGACATGGCCGGCCTCGCCGCGATCCCCGGCATCGTCAAGGACGAGGTCAAGCCCCAGGTCCACACCTGGGCCTTCCCGGACGGCAAGAAGATCATCGTGCTGTCCGAGGGCCGGCTGCTGAACCTGGGCAATGCCACCGGCCACCCCTCGTTCGTGATGTCCAACTCCTTCGCGAACCAGACCATCGCGCAGATCGAGCTGTACACCAAGCCCCAGTCCTACCCGATCGGCGTCTACGTGCTCCCCAAGCACCTCGACGAGAAGGTCGCCCGGCTCCACCTGGAGGCGCTCGGCGCCAAGCTGACGACGCTCCGCCCCGAACAGGCGGCGTACATCGGCGTACCGGTGGAGGGCCCCTACAAGCCCGACCACTACCGCTACTGACAGCACCGGCACCCATCCGGCGAGACGGGCCCCCGCGCACCGTGCGGGGGCCCGCCCCGTCAAGGAAGCTCCATGCCCCGCGGCCGCTACTCCCTCCACGACCCCCACGACCACACCCCCCTCGGTGAGGAACACTTCCAGTGCGCCCCCGGGCCCTCCGGCTGGCGCTACACGGCCCGGACCACCGGCCCCTCCGGCGAACCCTCCGGCTCGGTCGACCTGACCACCGACCACCTGGGCCGGCCGCTCCGGCTCGAACTCCACGCCGGGGACTGGCGAGTCCGCGGCGCCGCGCTCGACGGCGTCACCTGGGTCCGCACGGACCCCGAAGGTGCCCGGGCGACCGAGGGCAACGTCCCCGCCCATGCCTTCACCGGCGCCTCACCCGCCTTTCTCGTCGCCACGGCCCGGCTGTTGCGGCTCGCCCCCGGCGGGCCCGCGACCCGCGTCCGCCTGGTCGCCCTGACCGCCCCGGTCCTGGCCCCGCGCACCCTCGACCAGTCCTGGACGCTGCTCAAGAGCGAAACACACCCCACCGACAACGGCCCGCTGACCGTGGACGCGTACCAGGTCACGGACCTGGACACGGGCGAAGGGCACCCCGTGCACATCGCCGGCGACGTCGTCCTCGCGGCCCCCGGCATCGAACTCGAAGACCTCGACACCCCGCCCTCGGCCTTCCCCTGACCCCCTGCCACGACCCCACCGCCGCAGGGCCGCACCGGGCCCTCCGGCGGGCCACGGCGGAACGCCCCGCACCCAGCGTGTCCCTACCCCGGCGGCACGAACCCCGTACGAGCCCCGGAACCGTCCCCGGAGCCCCCGCGACCAGCCGCGCCCTCATCGCCGGCCGCACCACCGCCCGTGCCGTCACCCGCAACGCCGGCGACCCCGGGCGATCCGGCGGGAGCCGGCGCCGCCACCCCACCGGACCCGGCAGATCCTCCCGGTCCCGGCGTCGCACCGGACGGAGCCGCCCAGCCGGACATCCCGCCGGGCTCTCCGGACCCGGGCGCCCCATACCCCCGCGCCCCCGTGGCCACCGGCAGAACCCGCTGCGCGTCCCGCGTCTGCCGCTCGCTCACCACCCCCGCCAGATACATCGCGGGCGGCACGTCCGCCGGCACCGGTGCCCCCGTGGCCGCCGCGAGATCCGCCGCCAGCCGCTCCGCCAGCGGCCCGCCCACGTCCGGGTCGAGCTGGTCCATCCGTGTGAGGTACTGGCGTATCGCCAGCCACAGCGCGTCCGGCACCCGGGACAGGTCCAGCCCCGTGAAGCGCCCGTGCAGCCAGGGCGGTGCCTGCGGAACGGCCCCCGTCCGCTGAGCCGGCACCCGTTCCCGTACGACGAGCGT